>CAXTNK010000097.1:0-15190 GCA_964245665.1 uncultured Acidobacteriaceae bacterium | reverse complement strand
CGCATTACACGCGCCCGGCGGAGTTCCAGGGCCTTGCAATCCCCGAGATCCTGGCCGGCGGCAATCATGACCAGATCCGACGCTGGCGGCGCGAGAAGGCGCTCGAGAAGACGCTGCGCAACCGGCCTGATCTGCTCGAAAACGCCGCGCTTTCGACGGAAGACCTGGCAGTACTTGCGCGTCTGCGTTCTTAGCTAAGCGGCGATGCGAGCGGCCCGTCTTCTCCAGATGACCCAGGCAACGATCAGCGGCAGATCGACCACCGAACTGATCGCCTCGACCATCGGCACGCCGCGGAAACCATAGGACTTCGACGCGAAGCCTTCGACCCACGTCATGTAGGCTGTCGGCACATAGCCGAGCGCCATCAGGATGGAGAATCGCAGGCTGCCGCTCTTGCCGGCTGCGCCGACCACGTCCAGTACCAGTGCCATGCTCAGTGCCGAAGTGAAGCCAATAGTGAACAGGTAGACGATCGTTCCGCTGATGTAGACGTTGTAGGTCGCAGGCGCGAGTGCCAGGAACAGCGATGGGCCGGCATTCAACACGCCCGCCAGTGCGTAGGCCAGGCGCTTGTCTGTCCGGGCCGGGACAAGCGTACCGAAGAGGCAGCCAATGGCCATGATGAGGCCGCCGCCGATGCCGTTGATCCAGACGACCGCGCCACCGGAGACGCGGTAATCGGGCGAGATGGCAGGCAGCAGGCCGATGAGTGCACCGCCACCGGGAGGCGCCAGAAGCAGGATCAATCCGACGAAATTGGCTGGCGTGAGACACGTGACTTTCAGTTCGTGGCCCACCTGCTGCAGGTGGTCGCGGAACGCTGCGCTTGGCTGTCGCTGCGGCTCCTTGAGAAACAACACGGTGATGCCAGGCAGCAGCACCAGCAGCGCTGCCAGTGGTCCCCAGATGGCGACACGGTAATGAATGGCGAGCCACAGGATGATGCCCGGCCCGATCGCCCCGCCGCCAAGATTGCTCGCCTGCGCCCAGGCCGCCGCGCGCGTACGACTGCCGGGCGTCAGCATGGAGGCGATCAGGCCGCCATAGGCCGACGAGATAAGCATGCACAAGATGAGCCCGGCAAAAAAGATCCAGACCGATAGATGCGGGTCGCGATCGAGCGTAAATGCGCCGATGGCGAGCGCGGCCGCCGAGCAAAGGGTCGACAGCAGGTGCCAGCTGCGGCGCGGCATCCAGATGTCCGCGAGCGGACTCCACAGGAAGTAGATGGACGATGGAATGCCCAGCAGGGCGATTGCATTCGCCACCTGATCGACCGGCATACCCGCCTGCCGCAGCAGCAGCGAAAGTCCGCCATTGGTGACGAAGCCGATGTAAATGGCATAGGGCAGCGCGACCCAGAAAAAAGTGCTGGGGCGGGCAAGATTGCGCTTCGGCGGCGCGTCGTAGTGCGTGATGTCCGTTGCTTCAGTGGGCAAGAGGATGCGCGTGAATGATCCGGGTGTTGCGTGAGTGCTCACTATACCAACTCGGGCTGCCGTCTCGAAGGAGCGAGATAACTCTGACGCCGCTTTTGCCCTCTTACCGCGAGAGAGCCGCGTCGCACAACGGCGCCGGAGGAACGTAAGAAGATGGCAACTGCAATCCTTGTCCACGAACTACAGAAGCGTCTGCCCAAACTGATTACCCCGGATGTGCATGGCCTGTTCGACTATGCTCATGCTGCGTTCTTCCTGTGCGCCGGCGCGTTTCTCTGGAAGCGTAATCGCGCGGCTGCTGTCGCCTCTTTCGCGACCAGCGGGCTGATCCTCGGCGAGGCTTTGATCACCGATTATCCACTCGGCGCGACGCCTGTCGTCAGCTTTGAAACGCATGGTCAACTGGACGCGGCACTCGCCTCGGCGTCACTGATCACACCGCAATTATTCGGCTTCGGCAGCACAGGAGCCGCGACACTCTTCCGCCTGAATGCCATCGTCGAAGGAACTGTGATCGGCCTGACTGATTACACCGACGGCAAGCTGGATGCGGCGGCAAAAGACTCTACCGAGACCATCTGACTACTTCTTCGTCTTGTACTCGACCGTATCATCTGTCCGCGAATTGAAGACGGCAAAGTCACCGTCTTTTTCTACACTCACTCGCAGATAGTGAGCTTCGTCCGAGCAGTCTTTCGCCGGGGTATGGAGATTGGCGATGTTTTTTCCCGCCGTATTGTGCGCAGCGCCGCCCTCTTCCGAATAATGTAACTGCCACAGTCCTTCAAGGCCGGGGATGCCGCGCAGCGTGTCGATGGTCTGCGGCGAACCGCCCTTCTTCGCGCCATTATCCATAATGGCGACGCGCGGCATGATTGCATCGACCAGCACGGGACTCGAACTCTGATACCAGCCATGGTGTGAGACGACCAGCAGGTCAACGCGGCCGAGTTTGTTGGTCGGGCACATCAACTCCATCTCTTTGTCCATAGTCAGATCGCCAAGGTCGAGGATCCGGAAGTTGCCGTACTTGATCAGCAGGCCGACAGAGCGGCTGTTCTCCGTCTGGTCCGGCTTCTGTGCCGGTGCATTGGCGCAGTACTGGTTGGGCTTGCCCGCGCCTCCGTCTGGTAGAGGATGATCGATCAGTTTTCCGTCTGCTGAAATCACGGTCACGTCGAATCCGGGAATCGGCAGCTTCTGGCCGGGCGCGGCGATCAGGTGCTTGTACTTCCCTGTGGCCAGAACTTTCTGATATGCGTCGTACCCGTGCTGCGTCGGGCCATTATCCAGTTCACGGTTCGGCCCATGATCGATGAATGCGCCGACCGGGATTTTGCCCACTAGGTCGGGCACGCCGCCCACGTGGTCCATGTGGTAATGCGTCAGCACCACGGTATCGATCTCTTTCAAACCAGCCTGCTTGGCAAGACCTGAAATACGATCGGCATCGCGGCCATTGTTGCCCGGCCAGCCGGTATCGATCAGCAGGGAATGTTCATCGGGAGAAATGAAGAGCGTCGCCTGGCCGCCTTCGACATCGACGAAGTAGATCTGCATCTGCGGGTCGAGAGGATTGGCGATAACAGCTCCCTGGCCGCCCTCCTGTTGCGAAGCAGAGCGCGATGCGATGTGCGAAGACTGCGACCAGGCCATGGGTAAAGAGAGCAGGACCGGCATACAGACACCAAGAATCGAACCGCGAACACTTCTGCAATGATGACCGAACCGCATAGGCCTGCCTGCTTTCCTGGATCACGTTTTTCGTACTACTTCTGCACCGTTGCCCGCATGGCGCCGGTCGAGATACCGCCATCCACCAGCAGCGTCTGCCCGGTGACATAGCGGCTCGCCTCCGATGCCAGAAAGACGACTGCTCCATCAAGATCATGCGCAGCACCCGGCCGTTTCACCGGAATGCGGTCCACCAGATAATCCACCCACTCCTGGCTCTCGTAAAGCACTTTATTCTGCTCGGTCTTGAACCAGCCAGGAGCCAGGCAGTTGACGGTCACGCCGTGCCGGCCCCAGTCATCCGCAAGGCTCATGGTGAGCTGCCGCACACCGCCGCGGCTTGCCCCATATGGCGCGAGACCTGCATAGCCCATCACACTGGTGACGGACCCGATGTTGATGATGCGACCGTAGCCTCGTTCGATCATGTGCCGGGCCACTGCCTGCGCTACAAAAAATGTTCCGCGCAGGTTGGTATCGAGAATCAGGTTCCAGTCGTCCCAGGTGACATCGAGCGCCGGCTTCCGGACATTGCAGCCGGCATTGTTCACCAGGATATCGAGCTTGCCGAAGGCGCTCACTGCGCCATCGACTGCGCTCTGAATGCTATGCTGATCGCGGACATCAAGTTCCACCGTTGCAGCTTTTCTGCCCAGCGCTTTCACTTCTTCTTCAAAGCCGGCAAGCGTGGCGCGGCTGCGACTGGTGAGCACCACATCTGCGCCGGCACGCGCCAGGGCACGGGCAAAATGCTGGCCCAGGCCGCGGCTGGTTCCGGTAACGAGTGCCACCTGGCCGGTCAGGTCAAACAGGTTCTCGCTCAATGTCTGGCCTCCGGCACCAGCGCGGGAGACAGCACAACTTTCATCAGATTCGGCTCACGGGCATGCAGGCGTGCGAACCACTCCGGACCATCTTCGAGGGGCGCCACGGCAGTGATGAGCTGCCGCACCTGGATCTTGCCCGCAATCATCAAGTCCATCGCCAGTGGGTATTCGCCCGCCGATGCCGCTGAACCCTGCAGGCGGATCTCGCGCGTGACCACCTTCTGCAATGGCAGAGTGACTTCCGGCGTGATGTTGCCGATGAGCGTGACAGTGCCGCCTTTACGCACTGCATCAATCGCCACAGCTATTGTTTCATTGCGGCCGACTGCTTCAAACGCGACATCCACACCCCTGCCATCAGTGCGCTGCAGAACAGCGGCGAGCAGTTCTTGCCCCGAAGCATGGATAACTTCATCCGCGCCCACTTCAGTTGCGAGAGCCAGCCGGGTTGCGTCAACATCCGCCACGATCACGTGCTTGTAGCCCATGGCTTTGGTCGCCTGCAGTGTCAGCAGGCCGATCATCCCGGCGCCAATCACAAGTGCGCGGTCATGCCCATGCGGACTGGAGATACGCACTGCATGCAGCGCAACTGACACGGCTTCGAGCATCGCGGCTTCGGCAAACGAGAGACTGTCCGGCAGTTTGTAGACGATGTGCTCCGGCACCCGCACGTACTCTGCGAATGCGCCTTCACGGCGGTAATCGCCGCAGGAGACGCCGACGACCTGGCGGTTATCGCACAGGTTGACCATGCCGCGCAGGCAGTAGTCGCAATGCCCGCAGTATACGGTCGAATCAAAAGTGACGCGGTCGCCTGTCCTGAATGCCTGCACGTCCGTGCCGACAGCAGAGATAATGCCGGCAGCTTCGTGCCCCATGGTGATGGGCGGAATCCGTCTGCCGGAAGAGCCGTCATAGCCGTGCACATCACTGCCGCAGATACCGCATGCTTCGACGCGGATCACGACTTCAAGCGGACCTGCAATGGGCGCCGGTACATCCGCGACATCGAGTTGGTTATAAGCCGAGAGGACTAGAGCTTTCATACAAAAAATGTACTCGTTTTGATGATGTGCCGTCTGTTCGTCTTGCCGCCACTGCCCATCGTCCGGACTATCTGGAATACGTTAAGATGGCCTACCGAGGTTGTCGATGACTCTTACGCGCCGTGATTTCAGTCGCCTTGCCGTTTCCGCTTCCGCCTCCGTACTGATTCCCAGGGCTTTCGCACAGGCCGTTGCCGCGCCCTATCAACCGACGACGCCGGGCGGCAAAAAGATTCGCTACTGCATCGTTGGACTGGGAAGAATTTCGCTCGACCACTTCATGCCGGCCACTCGCCAGTCGACGCTTTCCGAGGTCACGGCACTGGTCAGCGGCCATCCGGAAAAAGCGCGGGAGAATGCCGCCAAGTACAACGTGCCAGCCGGATCGATCTACACGTACGAGAACTTTGACGAGATCCGCAACAATCCCGACATTGACGCGGTCTACATCGCACTGCCCAACAGTATGCACGCGGAGTACACCATTCGCGCCGCGAAGGCCGGCAAGCACGTACTGTGCGAGAAGCCGATGTGCACCAGCATTGACGATGCGAAAGCGATGATCGCGGCCTGCTCTGCGGCGAATCGCAAGCTGATGATCGCCTATCGCTGCCAGCTGGAACCGACCAACCTGCGGGCGATCGAGCTGATCCGCAATGGCGCCATTGGCAAGGTGCAGGCGATCGAAAGCGCCAACGGCTTCAATATTTCGCCGGGCGAATGGCGCCTGAATCGCAAGCTGGCCGGCGGTGGTCCGTTGATGGATGTCGGCATTTACTCGTTGAATGCATGTCGCTACCTCACTGGTGAAGAGCCCGCTGCCATCTCCGCTTATAGCTCGGTGATCGACCAGGACGGCCGCTTCAACGAAGTGGAAGAGAATGTTTCGTGGACGATGAAGTTTCCTTCCGGCATTCTCGCCAGCTGCAATACGAGCTATGGAGCCGATATGGACGGCTACTACAAAGTGCACGGTTCGAAGGGATGGCTGATGATGTCGCCGGCCTTCGGCTACCAGGGCCTGCACCTGACGGCAGATGCCGATGGCGCGAAGAAAGGCGATCCTCATACGAAGATCGATGAACCGGAGAAGCAGCGTGATCCTTGGCAGTTCGCGCGCGAGGCGGATTACTTCGCTACCTGCATCGACAGTAATCTGACACCGAAAATGTCCGGCGAAGAAGGTCTTCGAGATATGCAGTATATGCAGCAGATCTACAAGTCGGCCGGTCTGCCATACCTGTCGACTTAAGCCGGCGGAATACAATCCGGTGCAGGGTGACGCATGGAGAATGCATGGCTCGAAACTCGTCGCTTTGAAGTAGAAGGAATGCCGATCTACCTCGACCTGAACTGACTCGTCCACAGCTTAACGACGAAGAACAGCTCGATGAGAAGGTTCATTAGATATCAGGCAGGAACTGCATCACCTTGAGTCGCCCACCATCCATCAAAGTGCGCAAGCGCCCGTTCACATTGCAACTTATGCCGCTCGCGCTTGTCACGGATCTTCTTCCGCAGTTCTTCTTCCAGCGGCTGGAGCAGATCAAACGTGATATTCGCCGGCTGAAAGCGCTTAAGATCAGCGTGCGTAATGTAATTCACCAGCGAACCCAGTCCTGTACCACGCGGCACAGGCTGCGGTGCACGGCCATGCGCGCGCTCGGCTGCGTAGATACCGCAAAGCATGCCCGTGGCAATTGATTCAGTGTAACCCTCGACTCCGGAGAGCTGGCCGGCAAACAGAATCTCGGGATGCGTCTTCATTGACAACGTTTCGTCGAGCACCGCTGGTGACTGAATATACGTGTTGCGATGGATCTGTCCATACCGCAGGAACTTTGCGTTCTCGAGTCCCGGGATAAGTCTAAGAACTTTCTGCTGCTCACCGAACTTCAAATGATTCTGGAAGCCGACCAGGTTATAGGAGTCCGCCCGAAGGTTTTCGCAGCGCAACTGCACTACTGCCCACGGTGTCTTACCCGTTCGCGGATCACGCAGACCGACAGGCTTCATGCAGCCGAAGCGCAGAGTATCGCGGCCGCGGCGGGCGAGTTCCTCGATCGGCAGGCAGCCTTCAAAGTAATCGAGTTTCTCCCATTCCTTTGACTCGACATTTTCAGCGGACACGAGCGCTTCATAGAAGACGTCGTACTCTTCTTTCGTGAAGGGGCAGTTAATGTAATCGGCCGTGCCTTTGTCCCAGCGCGCCGCCATGTAGACGCGGTCGCGATCAATCGAGTCCGCGTCGACAATCGGACTGATTGAATCGTAGAACGCAAGGTGATCGGCACCAGTCAGTCGCGCGATATCATCGGCGAGCGGCGACGAAGTCAGCGGCCCGCTGGCCACGATGGTGATGCCGTCATACTCGTCGAGGCTGGTCACTTCTTCGCGATGAATGGTGACGAGCGGTTCGTTCTCGAGGGCTTCAGCAATCAGCCGCGAGAACTCTACGCGATCGACAGCAAGCGCGTGACCGGCGGGGACAGCAGTCGCATCGGCGCAACGCAGCAGCGGCGACCCGGCGCGGCGCATCTCCTGCTTCAGCAGCCAGGGCGCAGTATGTTCGCTCTCGGACTTCAACGAATTTGAGCACACCAGTTCGCCGAAGTCAGAGGTCTGGTGCGCGGGCGTCTGTTTCACCGGCCGCATCTCGTACAGGTGCACTTCGCAGCCGCGCGAAGCAGCGACCAGCGCGGCCTCCGGGCCAGCAAGGCCACCACCAATCACGCGAATCTTTTTAGCTGCCATGTCCTACTCCGTTCTCTTTACGCGCATAGATGCGATCATTGCTGCCCCAGCGACTGCAGTGCTTCGCCGGTGACGCGCATGATGCGCCACTCATTCATGAACACCGCACCGAGCGACTGGTAGAAATCGATCGCCGGCTGATTCCAGTCCAGTACATCCCATTGCAGCCTTGCGCAGCCGCGCACGCTGGCAAGTGCGGCCACACGTTTCAGCAGCGCCTTGCCTATGCCCAGGCCGCGTGCGGAGGGCAGCACGAACAAATCTTCGAGATGAATACTTGGGCCCTTCCAGGTCGAGTAGATAGGAAAGAACAAGGCCAGCCCGACGGGCGTACTATCAGCTTCGGCAACCAGGCATTCGAACACCGGGCGATCGCCAAAGCCGTCACGAAGCAGCTCGGCTTCGGTGATAGCGACTTCGCCTGCTGCGCGTTCATACTCTGCGAGGCCGCGAATCAACTTCAGAACAATGGAAACATCTGCCGCCACGGCAGGACGAATCTCGACAATGGGCATCAGCGTTGATTATAAGTGTCAACCAGCCCGGACCCATCGAACGACAAAGACCCGCCATTAATGGCGGGTCTTCATTGAGAGGCCGGAAGTGACAGACCGGCGCATGTCAGCTCGATGAATCAGCGGTGACCGCCTCCAGGATGGCCGCCACCGGAAAATCCACCAGCATGCTCGCCCCCTGGATCGTGGCCGGCATTACCGATATGGCCATGCCCGTCACGCGCCTCATTGCCATGGAAATGATTGAACGCCTGCTCACCACGGTTGGGAAAAGGTCCGTGATAGCCATGGCGCGGGTCAAAGCGGTTATCCACGTGACCATAAAACCCGTGGGGACCATGAAACCACGGACCGGCACCGATAAAGACACCGCCGCTAAACCAGTCCGGGCCATAGTAGCCGTACGGTGCACAGTCGTATGGTGCGTAGTCGAAGTAGCCGTAAGGGCATACAGGCGCTGCGCCAATGTTGACAGAGATCTGGGCCGGTGCGACGGCGGCTGTGCCAATAAGAGCTGCCGAAGCCAGAGCCGCAAAAACGAGAGACTTTCCAAGGGACTTCCGATGTTGCATGAACTCCTCCTGATAACAATAATTTCGATTCTCGAAACTAGATGTGAGTTGTTTCAGCCGCTATCGCTTAGACAGTATGCTTTGCGGGTAAAAGCGTCGACGAGCACGACTCTGTAGGAGGCTATGGACGGCGAATAGAAAGCCTCTACATCAGGACCTCAGATCGTCCACCAGGGGAACGGAGGCAAGAAACAGCAGGATAGCCGACAGCGGCATCGTGAAAAGGAAGCCCAGATGCCTGAAGCCGACGGCCCCGGTCAAACCTCCGATAAAAAACAGGACGATGAGAGATGAGAGCAATTGCAGCTTGCTCATCTCAATGCTTGTCGTCAGGGGCTCATGATGGAAAGCAGCGTAGATCATCCTGCCAAGCTTGATGCCAACGTCGGTAATCATGCCGGTCAGGTGAGTTGTACGGATGACTGCATCTGAAACCCTGGTGAGAATCGCATTTTGCAAACCCATGGCGTAGCAGAGCAGCAGAATGCTGCCGAGTGCACGACGGCCTCCAAAGATATGTCCCGTCCATCCAAACACGAGCAACATGACGGCCTCGACAAACAGGGGGAGTGCATATTCACTTGCAGACTGGTGGGCGCGCGTCCAGCGCAGCAAGACTGCCGTAGTCGCAGACCCGATGAGAAATGCGAGTACTGCCGCCGACCCGGAAAGTACGAGTGGCAGCGCACCAAGCGCAAGGTTATCCGCCATGCCGGAGACGATCCCCGACATATGCGAGGTGTATTGCCTGACCGCGAAGAAGCCACCAGCATTCGCCGCACCCGCAACAAATGCGAGATAGCGAGCGAGGTGCCGGTTGGATGCGTCGGTGCGTTCCCGACTGGAAATCCTGCGCAGATAGTTGATCAGCATCGGCTTTCATCGTAGTCTTCGCAGGAACGCGTAACGGGAAGGCGAGCATTGATTCGGCTTGCGGCTGAAGTCAGGATATTGGGTCTTGCCTGCGTGACCACGCAGATATCACAAAACCCAGGCTCAAGCCTCTCCCCGAAAGGTTTATGCCTGAGCCGGGCCGAAGGCCGGGTCGGAAAAGCTTTGCGCGCCGTTCTCAAGGTGACCAGCAAAGTGTTGCTGAAAGTTATCGTCGGATTCAATTTGAAGCAGCAGGTCGTACCAGCCGCCCGTCTTCCGCAAAGGGAAAAACTGCTGAAAAACTTTTGCTGGCGCGATAGGCACTCGCAGGGTCTCGCCGGAGTACCCATCCTTAATCAACAGGGTGCACCACTCCGTATTGTTATTTGCAGCGAAAAAGGTCACTCCATTAAGCCGGGGCTCATACACGAGTCTGGCTTCGAGCGCGTTTTGCGTGGAGTTGGGCCCGCCGTTGCGGAAGGCGCGAAAGAAGCCATTCGGGCCGTGAACGGCGACATCGTAGCTGCCTGGGCTGCCGGTAGACAGAGGCAGTACATACGATAAAGATTTACCTCCCTCTACGGTGAAGGACCAGGGTCCGGCTGACGGATCCGGCGCCAAGGGACCGGAACGCATCTGTAGCGCTGCGGTCCCGTTAGCGTTATTACTGAATTGAAGGGTCAGCGCATCCCCTGCCGCATTCATTTCACATGAAACAGCTATGGCATACGGAAGAGGCCGGGCGGCACGAAAACCTGGTTCCTGTACAGGCATAACCTGCACGGCGGGTGGCTGCGGTGAATAGTCCGGATGACGGAGTTCATCCGGGGGCATGTAGGCGACAGTACTGGGAAGCGAAGTGATGCCATTCCCTTCCCAGGTTTCTTTACGTACGGCGAAGTCGAAGGCCGAGGTAAGATCACCCGCGACGGCTGAGCGCCATGGGGTGATGTTGGTCTCGTCAAGCCCATGGAAGTGGTTCCTGAAACGCTTCTGGATAAAACGGATGAGCGAGGTGTGATCGAAGACTTCAGAATTGACGAAGCCGCCGCGACTCCATGGGGAAATGACCAGCATCGGGACACGCGGTCCCAGCCCGAAGGGCCCGGCGGAGAACTGCCCATCGCCAGCGAACATCTCATTGGAGGTGTCAACCGTGGACGCGCCATCGGCGATGGAAGTCGGGGGTGTTGGCGGCACGACGTGATCGAAAAAGCCATCATTCTCGTCGTAAAGCAGGAAGAAAGCTGTCTTACTCCAGGTTTCGGGATTGGCTGTAAGGGCATCGAGGACTTGCGAGATGTACCAGGCCCCGTAGTTCGCGGGCCAGTTTGGGTGTTCCGTGTAGGCCTCGGGCGAGGTCAGCCATGACACCTGCGGAAGTGTACCGTTGATGGCGTCCTGGCGAAAATCGCTGAGCAGCTCCTCACCCGAGGCTATATTGGTACCAGTGCGCGCTCTTTCGAAGAGGGGCGTTCCGGGTGCGGCGTTCCGATACGCATCGAAGCACAGCAAGGTGTTGCAGCCGTAATTGCCGGCATAGGGATGGTTACTGCTGTTTCCCCAACTGCTACCTTCATCGAGACCGTCTCCCAGATCCTGGTAGATCTTCCACGTCACGCCAGCCTTTTGCAGGACCTCCGGATAGGTTGGCCAGGAGAAGCCAGGGGTTGAATTATCGAGAGCCGGACCGTTGCCCTGACCATCGTTGCCGCTCCAGCCTGTCCACATGTGGTGCCGATTGGGATAGGTTGCGCCCATCACGGAGCAATGGTAACTGTCACAGATGGTAAACGCATCAGCGAGAGCGTAGTGGAAGGGAATATCTGCACGCGTGTAATGTGCCATGGTCAGAGGACCCTTGGACTGGACCCAGCCGTCATAATTCCCGTTGTTCCAGGCCTCATGCGTCGAGTTCCAGTCATGGGCCAGATCCTGCAGGAAGTGCAGCCCGAGTTGCGCAGCCGGCGGATGAAACGGCAATATGTCTCCATTGCTGCCGGGCTGCTGCCACACCGGGTTTCCTGAAGGCAGGGTCACGGCCCGTGGATCGCCGAAACCGCGCACACCACGCAGAGAGCCGAAATAATGATCGAACGAGCGATTCTCCTGCATCAGGATGACGATGTGTTCAACATCATCAATGGTGCCCGTCTTCTGCAGCGGTGAGAGTGACAGCGCGCGCCTGATGCTGTCGGGAACAGTGCCGGCTAGTGTACTTGCACTGAGAAGTTGAAGAAAAACACGTCGGTCCATGAGCGAATAATGATCCAGGATTCAATTTGAACAATTTCGCGAAAAGTTCGCGCGGCACGACTATAGTCCCATCTGCCACTAGCGAGATTACATACGTAACTAGGGCATTAACGGATACGTCTTAAGTTGTAGGGTCCCACGGTAGATGGTCGATAATGGCAGCTGCAAACCCCATCTGCGATGGCAATCCGGCAGCACCCTGGCTGCGCATCCCGTTTCGAGGAACAGAAACGGCCGAGCCTGGCAGGCCTGGTAATCCGGCGGCTGGTGCACGGAGCTGAATGTTCTGGTAGTAACTCGGGCTAGGCTGTCTCTGCAGTATCGAACGCAGCATAATCTGCCAGATCATGACGAATGACCTCGTAACATTCGCAGGCCCGCTTCTCCAGTCCTTTGCGGTCAATGATGGTTATTGAACCTCGCCGGTAGTCGATCAGCTTTTCCTTTTTCAAATTGCCAGCCGTCACGGTTACTGTGGGCCGCGTCCCGCCCAGCATATGCGCGAGAAACTCCTGGGACATTTTGAAATGGTCTTCGTTCACCCGCTCAGAAGTGAACAGCAACCAACGCGCCAGCCGCTGCTCAAAGTTGTGCGTGGCATTGCAGCCTGCCGATTGCGACGCTTGCACCAGTTGCGCCTGCACGTATCTGAGCGTCAGCCAATGGAATTCTCCACATGTGCGGAACTCTGCCATCGCCGCGGCGAGTCTGCAGCCGTAGCCCCATCCGGCGACCTTGGGTATACACACGAATCAGGCTCTGCTTCGTGTGTATAAGCGCTGAGACACCGATGACTGACTTGAAGCCGAACATTCCAACCTCTACCTGCCGACCATTTTCAAAGGTTGTCGTCATCGAGGCCATACCCTCCTCAAGGAAGTACAGGTTCGCAATCGGCTTACCGGTATTTTCTATCTCCTGACCTACCTCAAATCGGACCGATAAGCCGCAGGCGATCAACAAGCGGTTTGGCAAAGCGACGCAATAGTGTGTTGTTGAACTTTAAATCCAACAATTCAAATTCCTTACGGTCCCCATGTTCGGATCACGACATGATTAGGATGCAGGATGCGCTTTCGAATTATTTACACGCACTGTACGGTGTCAGACGGACGGCTGTCTCTAGTTAAGTTAAGGTGATCAACGCTGAGAATTTCTTCTGAAAATGTAGCGCATGCTGAACAATGCCTGGCTACCGCAAGCGTCTTCCCCTGCAAACCGGTAGTTGCTGAGTAAGAGGAAAAAATGAAAGCTAGAATTCTCACGGCAGGATCCGACGATTATCTAGTCGATACGCGCGTTCTTATCCTGGCCCGGAGCTATGAAGCAGCCGGGTGTCCCCCCGAAAAGGTCGTGGAACTTCTCCGACGCCAGCATTTTGACCTTCTCCTGGTCTGTCACTCGATCTCCCATGAAGACGGGACAAGGCTGATAGCAACAGTCCACGAACAATTCCCTTCACTATTAGTTCTTCGCATTATCTCGGAATTTTCTCCGCCCATTGCAAGGCCGATTTCGACGAAGGTCGTCCTGGCAGATTTTCGCCCGGAGGTGTGGATCCGCGCAGTGGATGAAATGTTGAGGCCCACTTCTCAGTCGTTCCAATAGCCGCGCGCTCGACAGGACCCTCTACCGCTACTCTCCTCTCTTCGCAGTGTTTTTCTTCCAGAAACGGGCTTCATCGGACCGGATCGCGGGATTGCGATTCTGCGGCGATATCGCGCCCGAAAGCGAACTTCTTCCAGCTGCAGTCTCGCGGCAGGGATAGGTATTCAGCAGCATTCCATCAAATTCCGCCCCCTCCTGCAGCGATTGCGCTTCTGTCCGCATCACAAGCGAAGCGTCCGTTTGAGGTGAAAAGCTTCTTGTCCGATCAAGATCAACCCACAACATCTTCTACAAGGCCCAGGGCGGTTGTCTGTCTCTCCGGGGGGATGGATTCTGCCGTCTGCGGTGCAATTGCCGCGCAGGATTTCGAGGTCTATGCCCTCCATTTCAGCTACGGTCAGCGCACGGAACTGAAAGAGCTGGCGAGTGCGCGGGCCATCGCGCAATCCCTCAAGCTGCAGCAGTTGCTGCCGGTGCGGGTGGATATCTTCCGTGTCATCGGCGGCTCCGCACTTACAGACGACACCATCGACATACCGATTGCCAATGACGGTGGTCCCGACGCCGACGCCACTGGCTCGCTCATTCCGATGACCTATGTACCGTTCCGCAATGCTCATTTTTTGTCGGCCGCGGTCAGCTGGGCGGAGGTCCTGGGGGCAAAAACCATCTTTATTGGTGCTGTGGAACAGGATAGTTCGGGCTATCCAGACTGCCGTCCGGCCTACTACGAGGCCTTCCGGCAGTTGATTCGTACCGGGACGCGCGACGGAGACATCAAAATCCTTACGCCGCTCATCCATCTTCGCAAACATGCGATCGTACGCCTCGGCCTTGAACTTGGCGCTCCGTTCCATGTAACGTGGTCATGCTATTCGGGTGAGAAAGTTGCCTGTGGCGTTTGCGAGAGTTGCGTCCTGCGTCTGCGGGCTTTTGCCGAGGCGGGGGTGGATGATCCGATTGCTTACGCGACCAATCCGTAGCAGGCGCGTGGTTGCAATGGCGGCGAGATGGCAACGACTTATGAAGATTCAGATGATCCCAGGATCAAGAGGAGAACGACACATGCGGCACTTCAAACTTTGGCTGGCGGCAATCGCGCTGGCAATTCTTCCCGGTCTCATGCCGGCCACACTGCATGCACAGGACAAGACAGCTTCGGTTCATGGCCATGCGCAGGATCCGGTTGGCGTATCGATAGCCAATGCTGATGTCCGCTTCAGCACCGACGGCAAGGACACAAAGTACACTTTCACGACCGACGCGAACGGTGATTACAAGGGTGACGGCATCGCGCCTGGAACCTACGTCCTGCTGCTGACCCAGAAAGATCCGAAGACCGGCGCGGCAAAGACTATCGACTTCTTCAAAGATGTCAAATTTACCGCGGGTGAAAGCGTCACGCAGGATTTCGATCTCTCGCGTGCAGAATACATCAAGGCGCTGCCGCCGGAGCAGCAGAAGGCAATAGCCGATGCCAAGCAGAAGAATGCCGGCATCCAGAAGGAAAATCAGGACGTGAAGAAGCTCAATGGCATGCTGGCGGATGCCCGGGCTGAC
>CAXTNK010000096.1:7281-16488 GCA_964245665.1 uncultured Acidobacteriaceae bacterium | reverse complement strand
GAGCATGACAGCGAGCAGGGAAGCCATGCCCGTAAAGACAAAACTATAAATTGCGATGACGATCGCGGCGCGCTTCAGGTTCTTGAGTTTGGGATGCTCGATCTCCCGGTTGACCTGGGCAAGCGACTCTTCGCCGCTCATCGCCAGTACCGAGTGCCCGAAGGCCATCAGGATGCCGAACAGCCCGAACAGGTGCTCCATCGACGCGTGCTTAAGAAATCCGAGGGATTCGGGGCTGAAAGTAAGCGTCGAAGGCGTCGGCAGCGGCGGCAGATGAGCGCCGGTATGGAAGACCGAGAAGAAGCCCCAGGCAAGCAGGATGACGACCATTACAGTCGTGATCTTCATGACCTCGAGTGCCTTTTCGCTGGATTCTTCAATCCCCTTCAGGTTCTGCCACCAGTAGTAGATCGTGACCCCGACGGCCACGCCGGCTGAGGTGAAATCCATCGGCAACTGGGGAACATGGCCATTGGCGATCATGGATGCCGGCAGCAGTCCATGCTTGGCTGCTACGCCGAGCAGTTCGTCCAGCAGGCCAGTGATGTACTGACCCGCTGAAACACCGGAGATCGGGCCGGTCAGGATGTAATCGAACATCAGCGCGGAGACGCTCAGCTTGGCGAAACCGCCGCCGAGTGCTTCCTTGACGACGCGGTAGACACCGCCGCGGGTAAACATGGAACAGCTCTCCACGTAGACCGCCCGCACCGCGAAGGAGAACAGCATGACGCCGAGAATGAACCAGGGCGCCGATTTACCGACAGCCTGTTCGGCGATGCCACCAGCATAAAATGCGGAGGAGCCAAGATCGTTGAGAACGACGGCGGCGGCGCGCCAGAAAGAAATGAAGGTCAGCATCACCGAGGAGGCGACGACCAGCCTTACCCGGTTCGATGGAGCGTAGGTTGTCTGTTCAGCCATTCGGTTTTGGGTTGCTGTTTTGCTCCGCTTATTATCCGCCGTATGCAACCCGGGACGGACCAGCGCTGAGTGTATGACGGATTCGCCTGTCGGTCAACGCCCGAAAAGCCTCTACGTGAGTGTTGTCAAAAATGAAGAAAATCCCTGCAGGTCCTCTTCAAAAAAGTAGCGGTTACCAAGAGAAAAGGGGCGACAGTTCCGGCCAGGAAGCCGCTCCGAAGTTTGCTCTTTCGTAGTTACCGGGCCAGTTATTTTTCAAACAGCTCGTGAAAGTCTTCTATAAAGCTGAGAATAACGACGATCGAAGATCCCGCGACGCCGGTAAAGAAGATAATTTCAAGGAGTCGCATGAAGAAAATAGCAATAGCCATGGCATCCAAGATTGTAGCGCACCGGGCCGCCGCCCCAAACCTTTAAAGGAGCAGAAACACGGATGCTAGACTCCTGACTGATGCTGAGTCTGTTCAAGCGCTGCCTTATGGGTGTGCTGTCAGCATTCTTGCTGAACCTGCCCTTTCCCATCGCCGGGCCCGCCGCGCCCTGGCGAACAGCCTTTGCCTTTGTGGGCGCAGTGCCGCTGCTGTACGCGCTGGTAAGTCCTGAAAGCGTTCGGGCCAACCGCTATCTTTCGAGCAGTTTTCTGGTCGGCTGGCTCACCGGCATTCTCTGGTACGGCATCAATTGCTACTGGATTTATCAGACCATGTTCCTTTATGGCGGTCTCCCACCAGCGGTTGCCGCGGGGATTCTCGTCCTCTACAGCCTCATCCTCGGCCTTTACTTCGGCCTGTTTGCGTGGATGGTGGCAGTCTCTCGCGATACCTTCGGCAGTACTGTCAGTCTCTTCCTTGCGCCATTTCTCTGGGTAGCGACCGATCTACTGGCGTCTCTCTTCACCAAGGTGCCGTGGGACCAACTGGGCTATGCCCAGGTCGGCAACCTGCTGTTGACGCGGATTGCGCCGTTTACCGGCGTCTACGGCATCACCTTCGTGCTGATCAGCGTCAACGTTATCTTTGTCCGCGCACTGATTGCGGACCGCGCCCGCTGGCGTGTCGGTTTCGCGGTCTTTGCGTTTCTGGCGGCCTTCATCCTGCAGAGCGGCTATCTGCTGCATCCCCCGGCAGCGCCTACGCAGGCCACCGCCGTTCTGCTGCAGGAGAACCTGAGTGTGCAGCAATCCAACCGCTGGCAGGGTGCGGAGTGGGACCAGAATGTCGCCCTGTACGTCGATGCCAGCCAGCGCACCTGCGGGCCGGCAATCATGGGTATGCCGGAGACGGAAGCCTTGCTGATCGACCCCAGTTGTACTTCAGTGACGGCAAAGCCGGACATCATCGCCTGGCCCGAAGCGCCGTCACCCTTCCATGAGGGTGATTCCCGCTTCCACGATTTAATGAAAACCCTGACCAGCGTGACGCATGCACCAGTGATCGTCGGCAACCTGGCGATCGATTTTGACCGCCGCGGCGATCCCAGTTTCTACAATGCAGCGACCTTTGTCGCTCCGAATGGCGCCTTTGTGGGCCGTTACAACAAGGTCCACCTGGTGCCGTGGGGCGAGTATGTGCCGTTCAAAGAATTCTTCTCCTTTGCCGGGCACCTGACGCGGCAGGTCGGCGATATGACGCATGGCTGGCGCCGTAATCTCTTCGCCACTGGTGGACACAAGTTCGGCGTATTCATCTGTTACGAATCGATTTTCGGTGATGAAGTGCGGCTGTTTGCGAAAGAGGGCGCCGACGTTTTCGTGAATATCTCGGACGACGGCTGGTATGGCGATACGAGTGCGCCCTGGCAGCACCTGAACATGGCTCGGATGCGGGCGATCGAAAATCGCCGCTGGCTGCTGCGCGATACGGATACGGGCGTCACCACGGTCATCGATCCTTACGGCCGGCTGACGGCAAGTGCGCCGCGGCACATCTTCACGTCACTCGCTGCGCGGTATGGCTATCGCAGCGACAAGACGTACTACACCATGCATGGCAATGTGTTCGCGCATCTGTGTGGGATAATCACTTTATTGGCGCTGTTCCTTGTCGGTGTCTTCTCTCTGCGGCACAATTCTGCTTAGGTAGAACACGCGACGATGATCAGCACGGCCAAACTATTTCGAACAAGTCAGGTATGACGATCGATGTTGCAAGATCTCGAATTCGCTTACACTCCCGTTCGCGAAAAAGTCCGCGACCTGCGGGAGTATCTTTGACGCTCCCCGCCTCAGTAAAGAACTAGCCGTCCTCGAAGAGAAGCTTGGCGATCCGTCCGTCTGGGGTGACGCTGCGCAATCCCAGGTCCTGATGCGTGATCGTAAACGTGTCGAAGGACAGCTTGCGTTCGACGTCGAACTGGCGCGTCGCGCCGGCGATATCGATTCGTACTTCGAACTTGCGCATGAAGGCGAAGCCGTCGAGCCGGAGCTGACGCGCGAGATCAGTAGTCTGCGCGAGTATGTCGAAGACCTCGAAACACGCACCATGCTTTCCGGCGAGACAGATGCTCTGAATGCGATTGTGACCGTCCATCCTGGAGCAGGGGGCACCGAGTCGCAGGACTGGGCCGAGATGCTGATGCGCATGTACCTGCGCTGGGCAGAGCGGCACGGGTTCAAGACCGACATGAACGATTACCAGGATGGTGAAGAAGCGGGCATCAAGTCCGCGACCTTCACCATCACGGGTGAGTCGGCGTATGGATTTCTCTCTGGTGAAACGGGCGTCCATCGACTGGTACGCATCTCGCCTTTCGACCAGGCGAAGCGGAGGCATACTTCGTTTGCCAGCGTGTATGTGTCGCCGGAGATTGATGACACGATCCAGATCGACATCAAGCCGGACGACCTGCGGACGGACACGTATCGTTCCGGCGGCAAAGGCGGTCAGCACGTCAATACGACCGACTCAGCGGTCCGGATTACGCATCTGCCGACGAACATTGTCGTGCAGTGCCAGAACGAGCGTTCGCAGCACAAGAACCGCGAGAAGGCGATGAAGATGCTGCGTTCGCGGCTCTATGAATACGAGCTCGAGAAAAAGAAAGCGATCACCAAGAAGGTCGAAGACTCGAAGCTCGGAATCAATTTCGGTTCGCAGATCCGGTCGTATGTGCTGCAGCCATACCGCATTGCGAAGGACCATCGGACCAAGGTTGACGTGGGTGATGTGGACCGCGTGCTCGATGGCGACCTGGATCCGTTCATTCGCGGGTACCTGCTGATGCGGCGACGCGGCGGCGTTCCTGCTGGGGTGGATGATGGGGATGACCTGGACGTCTAGTCGGGTACGACTACGGCGAGCAAGCTTGTACGGGCATCTCCTCGATTTGTCGTCATGAGCGCGTAGTCAAAGGATTTTGCATTTTGCTGGCCAGGCAATGACCTGCGGCGACTTTCCAGGCATTCGTACATCCAACAGAACGAGAACGAGGAAATCGATGAACGAGCCGGAAACGATCAAGACCATCCTGACCCAGAGCAAAACAATTGCGGTTGTCGGACTTTCCGACAAGCCCGAGCGGCCAAGCTTCGGCGTCTCGCAGTACATGCAGCAGCATGGTTATCGCATCATCCCGATCAACCCGGCCGCGAAAGGTACTATTCTCGGCGAGCAGGTCTATGCGACGCTGGATGACGCACAGGCTGCGGTCGGAAAGATCGACCTGGTCGATGTCTTCCGCGCTTCGGTTTTCGTGCCGGAGATCGCTAAAGACGTGATGCGGCTGAAGATTCCGTACCTCTGGCTGCAGCAGGGCGTCTGCCACGAAGAGGCTGCCGAATGGGCAGAGAAGGACGGCGTGAAGGTCGTGATGGACCGCTGCATCATGATCGATCACTCGGCGCTTGCTGGTTGATTGGCTTCATCTCGGCTGGGAATTTGGACTTACCCCACCCTTTCGCTGCAAGGAATGGGACGCCCGTGACCATGGTCGGTAGACGGACCATCCAGCGGATCTAGAACTGCTTTAGACTGCTCTTGATGGTCACGAGCGAACGTTTCGATTCAAAACGATCTCGAAGCATGCGAATTTTGCGGCTGCTGACGCTCGTCTGCCTATTTACAGCAACGGTCTCGATGGCCTGGAGCCAACTGCCGCCCAGCGTCGTATCGACTGACGGGTCCTCGGCAACTGCTCCCCATTTAAAAGTCTCACTGGTATCTTCTGCGGCCACAATTGCGCCGGGCGCTGGCTTTCAAACAGGCATCCACTTCCAGCTGGACAAAGGCTGGCATGTCTACTGGCTGAATGCCGGGGACGTGGGCGAGCCGCCAACCGTTCAGTGGACGCTCCCTACAGGCATCAAAGCCGGACCGCTGCAATTTCCGGCTCCTCACCGCATCCCCTACGGTCCGCTGCTCGACTATGGCTACCCGGATGAAGTGCTGTTTCCTGTCGATATGGAAGTTGCGCCGGGCCTGAAGACCGACGTGCCGGCATTGTTGTCGGCGAAGGTGGACTGGTTGGTGTGCAGGGAAAGCTGCATCCCGGGCAAAGCCACGTTGACGCTGCACCTGAAAACCGGAGCCACTTCTGGGGCAGATTCCGCCGGACAGGTGCTGATTCAATCATGGAACGACAAACTGCCCAAGCCCCTTCCGGCGAACGATACGGCTGTCTTTGGGTCACTGAGCGATGATCCGTCGGCGCTCGTTCTAGCCTTGCACCTGGACCCGGCAGTGGATTCCGGCGAGTTCTTTCCCTTCGGCCAGGGCCAGATCGTAAGCCTGGCGCCACAGGATGTGCGCAAGACGGACTATGGCTTCGCACTGAAGCTCAAGAAGGATCCAGACCTGAAGACGATCCCGACGGTGCTGAGCGGCGTCGTCGTACTGAGCAGTGGCGTGGCATACGAAATTCATGCCCAAAAAGGCAGCCACATTGTTTACGCCAGGCTGCACGATGCTCCGGCTCAGGCGATCGCAGGGCATACCGGATTGCTGCGGGCGCTGGGACTGGCGCTGATCGGCGGCATCATTCTGAACCTGATGCCATGTGTGTTTCCGGTGCTGTTCATCAAGGCGCTTTCGCTGGTGCAGTCGTCGCAAACGGAACGACGACATATGCGCCTGCACGGGCTGGTGTATACGCTGGGCATCCTGGTGTCCTTCTGGGTGGTGGTCGCCGTGTTGCTTGCGCTGCGTGCCGGCGGACAGCACCTGGGCTGGGGTTTCCAGTTCCAGTCGCCCGAGTTTCTCGCCGTCATGGCGCTATTACTGTTCTTCCTGGGGCTATCGCTTGCCGGCATGTTTGAGATCGGCCTGACGCTCACCAGTGCCGGCGGATCACTCGCGCAAAAGCAGGGGTATAGTGGCAGCTTCTTTACCGGCGTACTGGCGATGGTAGTGGCGACGCCATGCACGGCTCCCTTCATGGGCGTGGCGATAGGCTACGCACTGGCGCAGCCGTCATGGATCAGCTTCCTGGTGTTTACAGCGCTGGGACTGGGGCTCGCCATCCCCTACCTGCTACTGGCGTTCCAGCCTGCGTGGACGCGTATCCTGCCGCGGCCGGGTGCCTGGATGGAAGTACTGAAACAGGCGACGTCGATACCGATTTTTGCGACAGTGATCTGGATCGTGTGGTTATTTACTTCTTCGACGGGAGCAAATGCGCTGGCATTTCTGTTGTTCGCATTTCTGCTGCTGGGTGTCGCGGGTTGGATTTTGGGAAGGTGGCCTGCGAAACGGCTGCCGACGGCTGCTGCTACGCTCGTGATCCTGGCAGCAGTCGCATTGCCGCTGCTGGCGGTAACGGCGAAAGTGCACGTGGATGTAAAGGTCGAATTAGGGCCGAAGACTGCAGGTACGAATCCGAAGGACTGGCAGCCATTTACACCGGATATTGTGGCAAAATACCAGGCGCAGGGCCGGCCGGTGCTGGTGGATTTCACAGCGAACTGGTGCCTGAGCTGCCAGGTGAATGAGCGCGTGGTGCTCGATCGGCCTGAGGTCGAGAAGCATCTGCAGGACAGCGGGATCGCGCTGGTGCGGGCCGACTGGACGCATCACGACGACGACATAGCCAGGACACTGGCGCAGCTCGGCCGCAGCGGGGTACCGGCGTACGCGCTGTATCCGGCGGACGCAGGTCAGCCGCCGGTGCTGCTGCCTGAGGTGTTGACGAGCAACATTCTTTATGACGCAGTCGATAAACTGACGCGACAGAAGGCCACTGTACCCGCTGGCGGGCAGTAGGCCCAGTTGCAAGTAGACCGGCCGACTTTGTGTTGCGTCGGCGCGCGACCAATGCACTCCTGTACACGTCTATACAAGTGAAGTACGGAATGTTAAAAACATGAAAACACTGCTCTATTTTCGTCCAGTTCTGCTGGTTGTTTCGCTCTCCGCGACGGCAACTCTGTTCGCGTTGCAACAAGCGCCGCAAGCATCCCAGAATCCTTCTGCGACAGCCCAGGCTCCCGCGGCGCCTAAGGCTGCTCCACCGATTCCGGCGAATGCGCCGCATGCTGCCGATATCCGCGCCGCACGCCAGGTTGCCGAGGCGTGGATTGCGCTGCTCGATGCCGGGAAATTCGATGATGCCTACGGGCAGATGGGACAGGCGGCCCGCAACCAGATTTCCGCCGAACAGTGGAAGACGCAGCTGAAGGCTTCGCGCACGAAATATGGCAAGTTGACGACGCGCGCCTTCCAGTACACCGATTACGCGACCACCCTCAAGAACGCGCCTCCGGGACAGTATGTGGTGCTGGATTATCTCTGCACTTTTGTGTCGGGCCAGTCGGCTCCCGAAACGATCGTCATGTCCAAGATCAACGGGATGTGGAAGGTCGCGGGATTTGCCGTTGCCTAGACTTCAGCCTGGACTTCAGCCTGGACCTCGATGGATTGCTGGCTGGCTATGCATCGCCGCCTGTTTGTCGTTCAGTGCTCCCGGCCTGTACGCGCAGAAGGATGGCAGGCAGCAGAAAAAGCGGGATGCCATCAACCAGGCGCATGCTCCGCAGGTGGCCGCGGCACAGAAGGCTGCGGTCGAGTGGCTGGCGATTGTCGATGCTGAAAAGTACGCTGAAAGCTGGAAAGCCGCTGCACCCTATCTGCAGCGGCAACTTTCTGCAGCGGCATGGTTGAAGCGTCTCGACAATATGCGGAAGCCGATCGATCCGCTCATCCACCGCAGCCTGCAGACGACGCAATACCGGGAGCAGTTTCCCGGACTGCCGCCGGGCCAGTATGTGGCGTTTGTGTGGCAGACGGACTTCGGCGCAAAGCATGCAGTGCTCGAGAGCGTAATCATGTCGTTCGATGGCACGACGTGGAAGACCGTAGGCTACGCTGTCCGGTAGTACTGCGGAACTTGCCGTCCGGGCGGCCGCGCTTCGCGCCGGTGAAGACTGGTACAGGGTTTGTGGGTGGTGTAGAGAACGCAGATTTCTCCACACCGCTTCGCTTCGATCGAGATGACAAATCTATAGCAGGTCGATAAGGGATCGATGCATCATTCGCGCTTTAATTCCCTGAGGCGCCTGACTTCTTCCATCCTTTGTGCCAGCAGCTTTTCGCGGCCTTCCTGTGTCGGACGATAGTATGCGCGGCCCTGCAGGCTGTCGGGGAGGCAATCCATGTCAGCGACGCGGCCTTCCTCGTCGTGCGCATATTTGTAACCCTTGCCGTAGTCGAGTGACTTCATCAGGCCGGTGGGTGCATTGCGCAGGTGCAGCGGAACAGGTTCGGCACGGGTCGATTCGATATCTGCCGAGACCTCGGCCCAGGCGGTGTAGACAGCGTTCGACTTGGGCGCGAGCGCGAGATACACGGCAGCCTGCGCGAGGGCGAGTTCGCCTTCGGGACTGCCGAGGAAATCCATCGCATCGCGGGCAGAGAGCATCAGGTTGAGCGCTTCAGGAGCGGCGAGGCCGATGTCTTCGCTGGCCATGCGGACCAGGCGCCGCGCGATGTACATGGGGTCTTCACCGGACTTGAGCATGCGGCCGAGCCAGTACAGCGTTGCGTGCGCGTCACTGTTGCGAATCGATTTATGCAGCGCGGAGATGAGGTTGTAATGTTCTTCTCCGGCCTTGTCGTACAGCAGGATGCGCTGCTGCAGGGCTTCGCCGACGATATCTTTCGTGATGGTGCTGAGACCGCGGCCAGTGGTCAGCCTGGCGGCGATCTCGAGGGTGTTCAGAGACCCACGGCCATCACCGCTCGCGTAGGCAGCGATCATCTCGAGGCCATCCTGATCGGCAGACAGGTGCAGGTTGGCGATGCCGCGCAGTTCGTCGGTCAGGGCGCGGTTCAGCAGGGTGAGCAGGTCGCCTTC
>CAXTNK010000096.1:0-7271 GCA_964245665.1 uncultured Acidobacteriaceae bacterium | reverse complement strand
CGGCGATGATCTCGAAGGAGGGGTTCTCGGTGGTCGCGCCGATGAGTCGCACAGTGCCGCGTTCAACGTAGGGCAGGAATGCGTCCTGCTGCGCCTTGTTGAAGCGATGGATTTCATCGACGAAGAGGATGGTGCGCGAGCCGAACTGGGCTGCCTTCTCGGCGTCGACCATCACCTGCTTGATCTCCTTGATACCGGAGAGGACGGCCGAAAACTCGATGAACGTGGCGCTGGTGGTGACGGCGATGATCTTCGCGAGCGTAGTCTTGCCGACGCCGGGAGGACCCCAGAAGATCATCGATGAGGCGTCGTCCTGCTCGATTTGTAACCGTAATGGTTTTCCGGGTCCAAGCAGGTGTTCCTGGCCGACGTATTCGTCGAGAGATTGGGGACGCATGCGCTCGGCGAGCGGCGTGGCCCGCTTCTGTTCGCCGATAGTGGATGCGCCGAAAAGGCTCATGCCTGTCCTCGCTGTCTTGAAGCTTCATACAGGAGGATGCTTCCGGCGACGGCGGCATTGAGGCTTTCGGTGATGCCGGGAGAGGGAATTGCGATGCGGGCGTCGGCCAGGTCAATGAGTTCCTGTGACAGGCCAGAGCCTTCATTGCCGATGAGGATGGCAGTCGGTGTTCGCAGGTCGGCTGGTGTGTGGTTCTGACTGGCGGCGGCTGCGAGCAAGTGGATCTTGTGGCTGCTTAGGAAAGCGATGGTTTCTGGAAGGCTGCAACTGATAACGGGGAGCCGGAAAGCCGAACCCGAAGAAGCGCGGAGAGCTTTAGGGTTCCATTGGCTGACGGTACCGGGCAGGGCGATAAGGCCGCTGGCGCCAAAGGCTTCGGCCGAGCGGATGAGCGTTCCGAGGTTGCCGGGGTCCTGCAGGCCGGCGCTGACGACGATCAGCGGATTTGTGGATTCTGCGAGGGCTTCGAGCTGGAATGTCGGGGCCTGGACAAGCGCGGCGATCGGCTGCGGGGTTTCGGTGGTCACGCTGCTGGCGAAGATGTCTGCGGGTACCGAGAGAATTTCGATTTCGGGCGGCAATGGAAGCTGGTCGAACCAATGCTCGCTGCCGGCGACGACAAAGACGGCTTCGAAGGTCAGGTTGCTACGCATGGCTTCGCGCAGAAGATGTTCGCCTTCGATGCCGATCAGGCCCTCGTTTCGGCCCGGGCGCTCGAAGGCGGCGCGCAGTGCCTTGACGCGGCTGTTCTGGCGGCTGGTGACGGCGCGGATGTTCGGCATAGATCGATTCTAGCTTTCGGGGTTGAATTGGAAGACTATCTGCTCCCTGCTGGCGATGGATCCAAGCTGGGACATGCAGATCCTGGTCTTCGATCGTGAAGCTAGACGGCAGGGCTGATGGCCGGCTGGCAAGACGCAGGTCCTTCGGCTTCGCTCAGGATGACACGGCTGTGGGGCAGGTGAGGTCTAAATGCAGGTCCTTCACTCTCTGCGTGGCCATCGGGATGACAAGTCTGACGCTGCGCGAACGTCGGGACGACAAATGGAAGGCTTCTCTTCGTTCAGGGTGACAAGATTGAATAGGGTAAAGTCTGCTCGAAAACAGATGTTCTCGAAGCAGGTAACTGCACAGAAACGGGCCTCTCGCTGTATGCTGTGCTTTTGGGAGACAACTTGTCAGCGGAAATTCTTAGAGTGCATCCGGATGAACCGGAGCCAGAACTTATCAAGTACATCGTGTCCTGCCTGGAGAGCGGCAAGGTCATAGGCATGCCCACCGACACGTTTTACGGCCTGGCAGTCGACCCGGTGAACCTGGGCGCGGTGAAGGCGATCTACAGTATCAAGTCGCGACTGAAGCATAAACCGCTGTCGCTGCTCATCAGCTCGGTGTCGCAGGCCTACCAGCTGGCGCGCGACACGGACGCTAATTTCGACAAACTGGCGGAGCGATTCTGGCCGGGACCGTTGACCATCATCGTCAAGGCCGGTACGAAGCTGCCGCTGCGTTCAACGGCGAATACCGGCAACGTGGCGCTGCGTGTTCCGGACTGCGCCATTGCCCGCGCAGTGGTCGAGGCCTTCGGTCTGCCGATTACGGCGACCTCGGCTAACCTGCAGAATGCGCCGGAGTGTACCTACGCGGCGTGTGTCCGCGACCAGATCGGCGACCGTATTCCGCTGATCGTCGATGGCGGACCGACTTCGCATGGCAGTCCGACGACCATTGTGGATATGAGTGCCGGCGACGGCTCATGGCAGATTCTGCGTGAAGGATCCATTCCGACTCATGAGATTGCGCTGGCGCTGCAGGCCTGACCATGGACGCGCCGGGAAAAGGACTCGAGCGTGACACATACGGCGAAGTGAACAGCCGCAGTCCGGGCGCGCTTGGTGTGCCTGCCGGGATCTCCGGCGAAATGCCGACTACGTCTTCCGGCAGGCGTGTCATCGAACGTCCCTCATGGGGTCGGCGCATAGTGACCACGCTGCTGCTGCTGCTCGTCGTGGCTGTGGGTGGCTGGTTTACGTGGGTTTTTCGACAGATACGCTACTACGCGATGCACGATGGAGCCCAGCCGGCGGATGCGATTGCTGTCTTTGGTGCGGCCGAGTATGACGGTCATCCTTCTCCGGTACTGCGTGCGCGGCTCGATCATGGCCTGGCGCTTTACCGGCGAGGTCTGGCTCCGTTGATTATTACGCTGGGCGGGCAGGGTGATGCACTTCACTCGGAGGGCAGCGTCGGCCGCGATTACCTGTTGGCGCACGGTGTGCCGGAGAGCCGGATCATTGCGGAGACGCGCAGCAATAATACGGCGGCCTCAGCCGAGCAGCTGGCGGTGATCGCAAAAGCAAATCAGCTGACGCGGGTAATTGCCGTATCCGACGCGACCCATCTCTTTCGGATACGGGCGTTGTGCCAGCACTATGGACTGCAGGTATTTACCTCGCCCCGCGAGTATGGCCGACCCATCCGACGGCGCGACAGGCTCCGGCGCATCTCGCATGAACTGATGAGCTACTCGCTTTGGCGACTTGGACTCTGAGCACGTTGCATCGGTGTCCGGATGACTTTCGCGGCCTTCGCTGGGGTACAATCGTCTTCTAAACAGGTAGTTGAACCAAGTCTGTGAAACCAAGTCTTTTGAATGGTGCTGTGAGGTATTTAAGCGTGCGGAGTTTCACAAGGGCCAAGTGCCCGTGGCAGGCAGCTGGTACGCTGCTTCTTTTGGTAGCAGGCTGCGGAGCGCAGTATCGCCCAGTTGTTACACCCCTTACCCCTACCGGTCCAGCCTCCCAGCCGAGTGCCTACTTTATAGCGATCTCTTCACCCAGTCCTACATCAGCCGGACTGGTGACGATCCTCGATGCCTTTGGCGATACTGTTGTCGCGCAGGCCACGCTGAGCAATGGGCCATTCGGTTTCACGCTGAATTCGGGCGGCACGCTTGCCTACAATTTGAACGGCAACTCAACGACGACCAGCGTTGCATCCGGAGCGCAGGGAGCCTTTACCCTCGATTCCTATGCGATCACCGTCGGAACAAGCTCAGGCGGCGGTCTGCGCACACAGGACGTGAGCAGTTCAACGATCCCGCCGCTGGCCTACCCGTTCAATGCCATCTCGACCACGGCTTCGCTTTACCTGATCGAGCCATATATTGATCCGACGACCCTGCTGTCGACTGCCCTGGCATCGAGTAAACCGATAGCGGGCGCCGGCTACGTGGCGCAGCTGACCTCGACCAGCGGCACCCCTTCGCTGCAGCAGGAGATTGAAGTTGCGCCCAACCCGGTGAACTTTGCCGGAACTTCCGGCGGTCCCCGTATCTACTCGATCAGCCAGGGAAATACCCTCACGGGCGGCGGCCCACTGGCGACCGCGGACGCGTGCAATACACCTGCTTCCGTGACGACAAATGGCGAAGTGGATTCGATTGAAGTAACGACCAATACCAACTCCAAGCAGATTCCCGTCGGTATCTGCCCGGTTTACGGCATCGAATCAGCGGATTTCCAGCGTGCCTTTATCCTGAACCGCGGAGGCAACGGCGGTACAGGGGCCGGCTCGACTGGCAGCATTACCGTGATCAATGCGCAGAGCAATCTGCCCGATGTCATCCCGGCCACAGGATTGTCGACGATTCCAGTGGGCGCGGGTCCCGTGTACGCAGATTTGTACTCGCCTTCCTCGCTGCTGGTAACGGCGAATTACGATTCGAATACGGTAAGCGTCATCAATGTGCCGACGGATATTTATGGCAATGACGGTCCTAATTTCGGGCCCGCGGCGGCGCCCATCACCGTCGGCGCGGGGCCTGTTGCGCTGACGATTCTGCGTGATGGCAGCAAAGCTTACGTAGCGAACCAGCTGGATGGAACAGTGTCGGTCGTAAATCTGAGTACGTTCACGGTCACGAAGACAATCACGCTGCCGGGTGTCACGCCGACCGCCAGCAATCCGCTTGGCTTGTTCCGGCCAAAGTCGATCGCGTCGGTTTACAGTACGCCAGCCGGCAAGGTTTACGTCTCGTCGCCTGACTCGAATGCGCTGGTTGCCATCAATACAGAGACGGATACAGTTGCGGCCTCCATCCTGCTGCCGGCCAATGCGGTATCGGTCTATAGTTCGACGCAGAATGTCTCTTCGACGGCGACGGTCAACTCGATCGTGAACAGTAACTCGAGCGGCTTCGGTATTCCCTGCGTCGCCAGTGACACGTCAACGTTCTGCACCCATGCTGCTCCTTTACCGTAGGGCACGATGGTCATGGCCGGCAGAATGATGATCAACAGCCGGTACTTCCAGCGCTGCCTGCTTTTCTGTCTCGCGGCATTTCCGATTGCCGGGTATGCCGCCGTGGTGCAGGGCAGAGTAACGGATCCACTGGGCAGAGCTGTGTCCTTTGCGACCGTGACGCTCATCTCGAAGGGCAGGGTTGTCGGCTCAACGCTCACGCAGTCGGACGGCAGCTACCAGATCCGCAATAGTACGTCTGGCCGGTTTTACGTAGTCGTGGCCAGTAATACATTCAAACAAATTACAACGCAGGGCTTTTATGCCAGCGCGCTGCAGGCGCATGCCCAGGATGTCGTGCTCGAGCCGGCAGCCGTGCATCAGCAGGTGGTGGTGACAGGGAATGGCGTGCCTACGGCGCAGGCGCAGCTGAGTACGCAGGTCAGCGTGGTGCAGCGGCCTGAATTTCGCAACCAGGCGTTTCTGGTTGACGCGCTGCGGCAGTCGCCCGGTGTCTTCGTCGTGCAGGAAGGCATGTATGGCGGCATCACGTCGTTGTTTGTGCGTGGCGGCAGTTCCACTTCGAACCGTGTGGTGCTCGATGGCACGCCGATCGAGGATATTGGCGGAACCTTCGACTACTCAAACTTTCTGACGCTGGGCACATCCGAGTTCGAGGTATATCGCGGTCCGAATACGGTGCTGTATGGGTCGGATGCGGCGACGGGTGTGGTGAGTCTGAAGACGCCGCAGGGCTCGACGTCGTTCCCCTCACTTTTTTATGAAGGCGATGCAGGGAACTTTCATACCTGGCGCAACGAAGCGCAGATCGGCGGCACCAAGAGCCGTCTGGATTACTACGGTGGCGGGGCGATCTTCGAATCGTCCAATGCGCTGCCGCAGGATGAATACAAGAACATCAGCGAAGTGTTGAATGTGGGTTATGCGCTGACGGGTGCAACGAGTATCCGGGTGACCGGGCGCAATGGCGATTCATCGGTTGGACTACCCGGTGCTTACAACCTGTTTGGGCTCACGAACGATGGCAAGCAGGGCGATCAGGATATCTACTTCACCGGCCTGATCGATCAGCAGACTTCGGAGAGCTGGCACAACTCCGTGCAGTACGGCATGACGCGCAAGCGCGAGCAGGCAAAGCAGTGGTACCCGGCAGGGCTGCTGCTGGGCGGTGGCTTTGCCGGCGATGGGAACTATTACGGGAACCTGGTGAGGATCCACGGTGCGAACGGGTACAACGTAGTGGGTCAGGCGCTGCTGAATTACGGGCCGGCAAATTTCGGAGTGTATCCCAACGGCACAGATTCGGCCAGCAACCGCGACCAGTTGTATGCGCAGAGCAGCTACACGCTGAATCCACATCTTTCGTGGGTGCTCGGCTTTCGCTATGAGGACGAGCGCGGCGGGTTTCATGATCCAGCGTTCGGCGAGTCGCTGTCGCTGGAACGGGCGAATTACGACTATCTCGGAGAGCTGCAGGGCAATCTCTTTAAGAGCCGCGTGGATTATTCGATAGGCGGCGGGATTGAAAAGAACCAGCTTTTCGGCACAGTCGGCGAGCCGCGCCTGGGCATAACGTATTATCCGGTGCGACCGGGCAGCGGGCTGGCGCACGGCACGAAGATCAGCGCGAGTTTCTCAAAGGGCGTGCAGGAGCCGGATATCTTCTCGCAGGTTGATTCGCTTTACGACGTCCTGACGCAGAATGGTCAGGCCTCGGTTGCGACAAAGTATGGTATCCGGCCGATTGGCGGCGAGACCAACCGGAGCTATGATGGCGGCGTTGAGCAGAGCTTCTTCAGTCAGCGCCTGCTGATGAACGTGAATTATTTCCATAACCAGCTGGGCAACCAGATCGAGTTCGTGAATCCGCAGCAGTTACTGCAACTTGGCGTGCCGCAGCCAGTGGTCACTGCCGTGAGTAACATTCTTGGGGGCGCCGACCTGAATTCACTGGCGTACCGGACACAGGGGATTGAAGCAGTGATGCAGTCGCAGGTGGCGACCCGGGTCTTCATCCGCGGCGGCTACACCTACAACGATGGCGTAGTGCAAAAGTCGTTCTCGTCGAGTGCGACTGGACCGAGCGTGAACCCGCTGTTCCCAGCGATCGATATTGGCGCGAGCTCGCCGCTTGTCGGGGCCCGGCCATTCCGGCAGCCACCGCATGTCGGCTTCCTGGGTATGAACTATAGCGGCAGCAAACTATTTGTAACGGTCCAGGGATCGTTCGCGCATCGCAGTGACGATTCGACCTTCCTGGGCCTGTCGGACTTCAATCTTGGCAATACGCTCTTGCTGCCCAATCGCAACCTGGACGCAGCTTACGCGAAGATCGACGTTGGGGGCAGCTACCAGGCCTTCAAGGATCTGGCACTGTACGCCCAACTGAATAACCTGGTCAGCGATCAGCATATCGGGCCGATCGGTTATCCCTCGCTGCCGTTCACTTTCAGGACGGGCCTACGACTTCAGTTGGGCCACCAGAAATAGGTACTGCGCGCACAGCTACACGCGCGCTGCGCCGGGAAAGCCTGGTCCGGGATTGGTG
>CAXTNK010000095.1:0-16647 GCA_964245665.1 uncultured Acidobacteriaceae bacterium | reverse complement strand
CTCGGTAGCGGCATCTTTTGGAGCTTTGGTTTTGGTCTTCCAGGACGGATACGGAAGCCGCTTGTTTGGGGTTCCTGGAGGTACGGGCAGTGTCTTCCCCCTTGTTCCTATCGTCGCGTTTGCCGTTGTCTTCGGGCTGAGCATGGACTACGAAGTGTTCCTGGTTGCGAGGGTTCTCGAAGCGAGAAGAAGCGGGATGGGTGAAGCAGAAGCTGGCGGTAGCTGTGTTTATTGATGCGACGCTGGTTCGGATTGTGATCGGTCCCGCACTTCTTCGCATCGCAGGCGACTGGAACTGGTGGCCTGGCGGCCTCACCACGGCACGCAAGGAGCCTCTCGAAAGCCGTAAGTAGCTCGCACCTACGCCCGTCCAACGAAGGAGTACAGGCAACCGGCCGCTACAAACAGCTGCATCAACGCGTCTGGCACGGTGAGGCAGTTGTTGACATCATCCTAAGATTTAGGATGTGGTGGCCGAACGGACATTCTGACTTGCCATCGGTGTGATGTTGGGATCAAACGGTGCAAATCATTGGTGTTCTTGAGGTGTAGCTTGTCGACTCTCCCAAACAGCGAAGCAGGAAGCTGGCGACGTCTACCCGCGATATCGAATCGGTCAGACCGTAACGGCTACACTGTTTCACTTTGTTCGTGAGCTTCCCCGTCGTAAGCGTCACCGGCCGTACGATGGTCCAGTCGAGATTTGATCGTTCAACCTGATCTTCCATCTTCGCCAGATCCCTGTATTCAAGACCTACACTGGAATGGTCGAAGACAAAGCGCAGCGCTGGGTGTGCGAGCGGAGCACTCTTACCAACTCCGGCAGCACTATAGCAACATAGCGAACATGTAGATGAAGCATCGGGCGCACACTGTCAGGCACGGCTCGATTCGCTCCTAAACACATTTGATAAGCAATTCTGAGGATCCAGTGCCTCATCAAAATCGCTTTATCGTCCTTTACCTAGATGTCTACCTGGACGATACATAGACCAGGTCGGTATTCCCAAAACATCTACTTTAGCTATCACTGCAAACCCAAATTGCTGATAGAACTGAACGTTTGTTGGTCTGTCTGTCTCAAGATACGCCACTGCTCCATATGCATCCATATGCAGACAGAACGCGGTCAGCAAGGCACTTCCGATTCCTTGGCGCTGAACGCAAGGTTCGATGGCCACTGGTCCCAGATGCCAGTGAGATCCCGCAAAATCGCGATCCGCCCATTCATTTACCCAGCGGCGCACGCGAAACATCGCCCCGAGTGGAGTGCCGAACACCAACGCCGGCAGAACGCGAAGCTTTTCAGCAAGGGTAGCCTGACAAAAGCCGGGCCGTGCAACGCCGCAGATCCCTACAAGCTCGTTGTTGCGATAAGCCCCATAAACTAATCCCCGCTGCTGGAGACCAAACAATACCGGCCGGAAGAACCGCTCCAGTGCCTGACGGCGGAGCTCAGGGTTCGAAATTGCGAAGACTCGGATCTTCACGGGACTGTCGCACATGGCGCGACTAAGAATCAGCGCGGCTGGTCGAAGATCGCTCGGTCGAAGCTGGACCAGTTTCGTTTCGCATTCGGTCTTCATTCAGGGGCCCGTAGAGTCAAGTGAGCTGAACCTCCTAACCATGACTCGGTCTAACCATGACTCGGTTTGCGAGAATGAACAAAGTTCGCCTCATGTTCAGCGTTGCGACAGTCTTCTTGGAGCTTCGTCTTTCTCCTTAGACCTCAGTGCTCCTACGCTCCTCTGGCTCGATTGTACTTCTGAACTCAACTTCTGAGTCACGAAGCGTTTCGCCTTTACGCAGTCAGACTTAAGATTAAACTTCGACAAGATACGTAAGCATTCAACGTGACGAGAACTATCCACGATCGCAACTGGGTCGTGGATAGCATCCGTCTGCTGGTTAGTGGGAGTCGCCGTCGTGATCTACGTCGCCAGTGGGAGCAGCCTTGTGGGCCGACGCACTGAAGGTGACAGTATCGGTGGGTTCCGCTACTTTGGTTGACTGCGTCGAAATAGGCGCCGGTGTGGCTTTCTCATAGTCGGGAATGGGCGCGGTGGAAGTGGAAGCGATAGCTGAGATACTCATTTGAACATCCTCCAGTGTCTCTATCGGCCGCCCGGGTCCAGAATATAGTGACAGCACCATGAAGTTGCTGTCATGTGCGTGCACGAAGAGAACTTAGGTGCGATCCTAACGTTGCAGTTGTTCTCCAGAAAAGAGGAGCCCTCATGCGCTTTCCTCGACCCATGCATCGTGCCGGCCATGATTGCCAATCTCTTAAACCCCGCTGCAGTTTCCTGATTGAACCACTCAATCAGCCAGCGTAGGGGGCATCGTGGCATCCTCTCGTCTCCCTAACCGACAGTGGTCTCGGCAAAAAGCGGGCACTTTCTTCTTTGCGTGCACGATACTTAGCATTCAGGCGGAGACGAAACACAAGGTAAGCGTTCGTACGATTGGAATGGATGGCCGACCACTAGCTGATGTCACTATCGAAGCAATGTCCAACGGCTATGTAGTCTGCCACCCAGTAACAAACACCAATGGCCAAGGAGAGTTGAATGGCTGTGGTGAGAGTCTGAACGTACTGCACGTGGTAGCTCGCCTTAAAGGCTATGCCGCGGCGACGATAGATGCAGACAACGTACGTGAAACTGCCCTGAATATCACGCTCGCGAAGGGTAAAAATAACGAGCAGACTGTGACCGTCCAAGCTCAATCTCAATACCCTTTGACCGAAACTTCTAGTAACGAGACCAGGCTTCCGATCGAGAGCGCCAAGTCCAGCCCTTCGCGGCCCAGTACGGTGACTGATTTGCTGCCCCTGGTTCCTGGAGTCATTCGAACGCCAGACGGAAGAGTGCAGGTATCCGGCCAAGACGAAGAACACAGTAGTCTTCTGATCAATTCAGTCAATGTAAATGATCCGGCTACCGGTGATTTTGGCATTGGTGTGCCGGTTGATACGGTCGACGTATTGAGGATCATGCAGTCCCCTTACCTGGCCCAGTACGGCAGCTTCAGCGCGGGAATCGTAAGCGCAGAGACTCGTCGCGCAGGGGACAAGTGGGACTACAGCCTCAACGATCCGCTGCCTGATTTTCGTATCCGAAGTGGACACCTGCGAGGGCTTCGCGATGCCGCGCCACGGCTGAACCTCAGCGGCCCATTGATCAGGAACAGGTTGTACTTTGTGGAGGGCTCGGAATACTTGGTCGACAAGGCCGAGGTAAGAACACTTCCATTTCCTGTGAACGAAAGTCAATCGAGTGGCTTCAATTCATTCACCCAGTTGGATCTGAATGCCGGGGACCGAAATGTCATCACGGGAACATTGCATTTCGCACCGCATTCGGTTGCATACGCAAACCTAAATTACTTCGACCCACAGTCAGTCACTCCGAACGCCAACTACCAGGAAGACACTGGAACGATCATGGATCGTGTTGCCATGGGCAGTGGCTTGATCACCTCGATTTTTGCGGGTACCCGGGTCGCAACAAACGTGAACGCTCAAGCGCAAAACAGCATGACGCTATCGCCAAGCGGTAATTCTGGAAGTTATTTCGCCGTGAAGCAACCCGGTTTCAATGGTTGGAAACGTGGTCTCCAGCAACTCTGCGATGGCGTGGACAGCATGTTTTTCAGGTTGGAACTGTTGTTGCCCACGCAGAAGATGAAGGCTTTCTGGCGGGGCGGGGTGTGAACATTGTTAACACATCGGGTCAGCTCATCCGAAAAATCTCGTACGCCGGCGGTGGCTACTTCAGTCTGTCGGACGTTGAGCCCGCTGCATACGCACAGGATCACTGGATGCTTAATGCGCATTTTGCTATGGATACGGGCGTCCGCTTCGAAACTCAGTCGCTGACTTACACCTCGCGCATTGCGCCACGATGGGGACTGTCGTGGTCCCCATCTGGCAGCAGTTCGACAGTGTTTCGAGGTGGGCTCGGCGTGTTTTATGATTCGGTGCCGTTAGACACCTACGCCTTCACAAGTCTTCCGGAACAAGTCATCACCACGTACGACGGCACGGGATACGTCACCGACGGGCCGAGGCAGTATCAAAACATAATTAGCCAATCTGCTCTTTCAGCTTTTCCACTTATCCATCAACAGAGCCGCAGTGGCAACTTCGCTCCCTATAACGTGGCTTGGAACCTTGAAGGTGAACACAGTGTCAATTCATACATCAGTGTGCGTCTACGGTATTTGCATGCTGATGGACGCAATCAAATCACTCTGTCTCCGCTGACAAGCGCCAGTCAGAACGCGATGGTTCTCGCCGGAACTGGCACGTTGCAAAGCCATCAGTTCGAACTCACCTCGCGTCTCGGCGCCAGCAAGGAACGAGAAATTTTTCTTTCCTATGTTCGGCAGTTCGCCGGCGGCAGCATAAGCGACGCATCAAGCTATCTTGGAGACTTCCCTTTTCCTGTGGTGCGGCCGCAGATCAGCGCACGAACCCCCGGGGAGTTCCCGAACCGGCTGCTGCTCTGGGGAACAGCAAACATGCCGTGGCGGATACACCTGTCACCACATATCGAATACCGCAATGGGTTCACCTGGCAGCCGGTAGACGTGTTGCAGAACTATGTCTCCACGGACCACTCTGCACAACCTCGATATCCAGCCTACTTCGTCGCCGACCTTCGTGTAGCGAAAGACCTCAATATCAATCCACAACATGCCGTTCGTCTCTCACTAACATTTCGCAATCTGACCAATCACAACAACCCGCTACAGGTCCACAACAACATTGCTGATCCCCAATACGGATCCTTTTTGGAAACTACGGCCGCCACGAGTTGCTCGACTTCGACTTTTTATTTTGAATGTTATTGATATACATAGAAACCCGAGCGATCCAAACATTTTTGAAAGCAGCCTCACTGCACGGACATGAAGAGACCAGAGACCTCCGGCAATACAGATGTTTGGTTAGAGTGGCTTCTACAAGGTCGTTCGGCTGGCGACGCTGATCATGAATTGATTATGGAAAGCTTGACCATGGGCTATGCGGATCGCGTGATTGATGGCGCCCTCCTACGTCCGGGCATGAGACTGTTGGACATCGGTTCCGGGGAAGGTCTGGTGTCCTTTCGCGCAATTGAAAGAATTGGTCCAAAACTTCATGTGACACTCTCCGACCTTTCGGCTCCTCTTCTTCGACATGCACAGGCTGTCGCGACAAACAAGGAAGTAATAGCGCAATGCGCTTTTGTGGAGTGTAGTGCAGACCATCTGGAGCCTATCGACGACGGATCGATGGACGCGGTTGTGACCAGATCATCGCTCGCTTATGTTTCTGACAAAGCAGCGGCATTTCGTGAGTGCTACCGCGTTCTCAAGCCAGGTGGTCGCCTTTCGATCGGAGAGCCAATATTTCGAGATGACGCGATTACAACACTTGCTTTAGCGAACAGGGTAAAGGTCGGCAACTTCGTGGGAATAGACGCAGTGTTGCCGCTCATCCATCGATGGAGATCAGCACAATTTCCAGATACCAGCGAGAAAATTCAGACGAATCCCCTCACTAACTATGGCGAACGAGACCTCGTTAGCTTCGCACAACTTGCCGGGTTTGAGCAGCTTCATCTCGAACTGCACATCAACATCATTAAGTCAGTACGGACATCATGGGAAGGATTTCTCAAGAGTTCTCCTCATCCTCTTGCACCATCCTTGCACTCGATCATGACGAACCACTTCACTGCGGAAGAAAAGCAAGTATTAGAGAGGGCGATTCGACCTATCGTTGAAGATCCTGATTCACCGTCCACAGACAGGATGGCCTACCTGACCGCACACAAACCATAAACTCTATGAAGACTTCCCCGTTCAAACGCCCGTTGAATATTCTTTGCTTGCTGATCCTCGCGACAGGGAGAGTCTTCGCGTTCGCACAAGATACTTTGGACTTGTCAAACAAGCAATCAGCAGCCTTCACCATCAGGCAATCAGACATTGCCCGATGCACCTGACGGCAAAGGAAGATTCTTTAGAAGAACGAGCTACGCGCTTGAACGAGTCGTGATCACAAGGTCAGATGCCGGCAAGGAGGTGTTTAATACGAGTGAGATCGTGGGAGCCGGAGGGGCAGCGGCCCTACCCAACCTTTACTATCCGTCCAGTGATCGGAGCATAGGGAACACGGGAAAACAGTGGGGAGTTGATGTAGGGATCGACACGCACCTTCACTTCTAAAGAATTCTGGCCGGATACCAATCATTGCTTGTTTCGTAGCAGGTAACCTAATGTTCTGTCTTTAACGCAACCATACTGAAGATAGTTCTTCGATAAGCTACGCTCCATGTGCCGCAGGGGGCGTCAGATTATGTATTGCATCGAATTTTCTCTTACCCTGAAACGTCCCCTTTTTACTCTTGGTGAACAACTTGATTTCACAATGCCCAAACAGGTTCCCCTTGTCTTTAGGTTACCCTCCGCAAGGAAGCTTCTTCGATAACGAAGGGCAATACTTTCAAGCAGGGAGAAGTGGGCAGACCGCAATCGTTGTGTTATGGAATCTGCAATCCAGCTCTCGAGCTTGAGCCAGTTGCACTACAACCCAGCACACCTGGTGTTGCTTTGGCCAAACTCTGGAAGTCCGCTGGCGTGAAGGTGCCCCACCCCGGTTGAGCGTCAACCTGCTGCTTCCATCGCGGCGCAAGCGCGGGGAAACACCGACACAACTCCACTGTCCTTTACAACATCGGCAAGGACACTGCGTTAGGCCATTCCTCGAAAGCCATGCATGTCTTCTCCAGGAGCCTGTAGATAGCGTGGTGGTAGCGCAAATAGGGCATCAGCAGGGGTGTTGCGCTGAGCCCACTCGAAACCCTCGACCCAAGCATTGGAACTCGCAGCGCCAGGCCACTCTATATGCTCGCTGGCAAGATAGGCAGCATGGTCAATGGCTATGTCCATAGCACCAAGAGCGATGCCTAGAACAGTCCACCGCCAGCTGTGATCGCGCAGGATATATTCGCCAACGAATCCGCCAACGATGAGGAACAACAGCATATAGAGCAACTGAAACGCGCGCATAGGCTGCAAGCGAAGGACGCTCTCCGGCTTAGGAGAAAGCTTGACTAACCTACGACAGAGCCTGTTGGGACGGCTACAGCTGCATCACGCTCGAATCGACCCAACAGGGTCACCGCTACAAAAGTTTGTCTTTCGCGCCATTGACCTGCACTAGGGCTCTCGAGGTAGTGCATACTTGCCGCCAGATATCATTCTGCAATATGTATCAGCAACAAGCATAATTATGTTTACCTCTCAGCGACTTCTTCTCAGCCAAATCCTAAGAACGAGCGCAGGGTCAGGAAAGGACCGCGAAAGTAGGCGCTTTGATAGAGCCGATGTGTTCCGATAATCCAATCGAAACTAAGAGCCTGCCCAAACTTACTAATGCTAAGCGGATGTCGCTATGACTGTGCTGAAGGTGCATTCAACCTTGGGCTGAACAGTGGATACAGTATCGGCAAGACATACAAGGTGAGAAGGGTTGCGGTTATGAGACCGCCAATAACGACCGTTGCCAGTGGCCGTTCCACCTCCGCACCGGTAGACGTGGCAAGCGCCATAGGGATGAAGCCCAGGCTTGCGACCGTCGCGGTGATCAGCACTGGACGCAGGCGGTCGGACGCCCCTTTACGCACCGCCTGTGCCGTGTCGAGTCCGTGGGTGCGCAGGTTATTGATGTGGGAAACCATGACCACGCCATTAAGGACCGCGACACCGAACAAAGCAATAAAACCGATGCTGGCGGAAAGATTCAGGTTGATGCCTCGCATCCAGAGCGCCGCGATGCCTCCCACAAAGGCCAGGGGGACAATCAACAGAATCAAAACGGTTTGCCGAAGGTTCAGAAAGGTTGCATAGAGCAGACCGGTTATGATCAGAAGCGAGAGCGGCAGGGCGAGCACAAGGCGCTGCTGCGCCTGCTGCTCGTTTTGATATTGTCCACCCCATTCGAATGAGTAGCCTGCTGGTAGCGCAAGTTGCTGCGTTACTTGCTGCTGCGCTTCTTTGACGAAGGAGCCAAGGTCGCGGCCCTCGACATTTGTGCTCACCACGATGCGCCGGTGAGCGTTTTCACGATTGATGAGAATGGGCCCGGAGACCCGACGGATATCGCTTACCTGGTCAAGCCGCACGAGTTGGCCACCCGGCGTTTTTAGCTGCAGGCTGTAGATGGCGTCGATATTATTGCGCAGTGCTGACGGCAGACGCACAGCGATGGGAAAGCGCTGTTCCCCCTCCACCATCTCAGAAATGCGCTTGCTGCCGATGAGCGATTCGACAACTTCCTGGATATCTGAAACATTCAGGCCGTAGCGCGCAGCCGCTTCGCGATCGATCTTGATCTCGAGATTCGCTTCGCCACCAATACGTTCGAGTTGAGGCTGCGACGCGCCTCTTATCGATGAAATGATGCCCAACGCTCTCTGACCCAGGCTCTCCAACATATCCAGGTCTGGCCCGAAAATCTTTAAAGCTGCATCACCCCGCGTGCCGGTGATCGTCTCATCCATGCGCATCTCCATCGGCTGCGTGAACTCATACGTCACTCCGGGGATCCGGTTCAGTTGTGCCTCAAGCTTGTCTGCCAACTCCTGCTTTGACTTGCAGCATTTCCACTGTTTCTTAGGATAGAAATTAATATAGGCATCGGTCTCGTACACGCCCATCGCCTCCGTCGCAAGATCAGGCCGGCCCATTTTGGCGACAACGGTCGAAACCTCAGGGAAGCTTCGAATGGTGCGGTCGATCTGTTCCTGGATCGCGATCGACTCCGATAGAGAAATCCCCGGAAGCTTCTTCGATGTGATAACGAGCGAGCCCTCATCCAGCGTAGGCATAAACTCGGTGCCGATGAACTTCAGACTGACGACTGCCAGCACAACAAGCAGGGCCGCGATTCCGACCACCAGTTTGCGATGCGCTTCCGTTTTATCCAGAGAGGCCGCATAGCGTCCGCGCAGACGGTCGAACCATGGCTCTTTCCTCTCATTGCTTTCCGGGGCGCGACGCATGCGAGCGATAAGAGCGGCAAGCCGGCTGCTCCCTTTCGATTTTTTCCGTACCAGGACGATGGAGCACACTGTCGGCACCACGAACAGTGCCATCAGCAGCGAGCCGGTGAGGGCCGACATGACGGTGACAGCCATGGGGCGAAACATGCGCCCGGCAAGGTCCTGCAATGTAAGTACGGGTAGGTACACGGCGAGAATGATGAGGACGCCAAAAGTGATGGGACGAACAACTTCACGGCCGGCGTCTCTGACGATAGCGAGGAGGTTCTTCTGCAATGCGGGATTCGTAGTGCCATCAGCATTCGGCTCTTCGTTATCCGGTTGATCGGTAGCGCCATTCTCCAGCCGGTGCATGCAGTTCTCTACCATGACGACCGCACCATCGACGATCGTGCCGAAATCAATAGCGCCAAGACTCATCAGGTTCGCGGAGATACCGAAGATCTTCATTCCAAGAAAGGCGCAGAGTAGCGAAAACGGGATTGTGGCCGCAACGATAAGGGCAGCACGCCAATCGCCCAGAAAGAAAAGCAGGATGATGAGCACGAGCAGGGCTGCTTCGAACAGATTTTTCTTTACGGTGTGGATAGAAGCATTAATGACATTGGACTGGTCATAGAAAGGAATGATCTTTGCACCGCCCGGCAACTTCATCCCGCTGATTTTTGCCTTCACCTGTTCAATTATTTTGTTGCCATTGGCTCCACGCAGAATAATGACCATTCCGGAGACGGTCTCGCCGTTGCCATCATGCAGGACAGCACCGTGACGGATCATGGGAAGCGTCTGCATGCTGGCAACCTGCCTGATCAAGATCGGCGTTCCATTGCGCGTGGCGACAACGATTCTGCCAATATCGTCAAGGTTTTCAACGCGGCCAATTCCCCGCACCGTGTACATTTGCCCGGCGTGTTCGATATAACTACCGCCGAAGTTGGAATTGTTGTTTTCAATGGCGCTGACGACATCGTGCAGAGTGAAGTCGTAAGCGCGAAGGCGGTCAGGATCAACGACGACCGAGTATTCCTTCGTGTAGCCGCCCCACGAATTGATCTCACTTACCTCGGGAACGGTGAGCAGACTATAGCGGATGTTCCAGTCGTTAAGCGTCTTCAGTTCCATGAGTGAGAGTTTCGGAGACTGCACGGTGTACTGGTAGACCTCGCCGAATGCAGTCGACATCGGCCCCATGACAGGCGTGATACTCGCAGGCAAAGTGGCCTGAACCTGGTTCAGGCGCTCCGCGACTAACTGGCGCGCCCGGTACTGATCGACGGAGTCGTCGAAGATGATGGTGACCATCGTCAATTCGAGCTTTGAGGTAGAGCGCACCAGCTGCAGATGCGGTAATCCAAGCATCGATGTTTCGATCGGAAAGGTGACGAGTTGCTCGACCTCTACCGGTGACATTCCCTGTGCCTGTGCAGACACGACGACCTGGTTGTTCGTCAGATCAGGAAAAGCTTCAACGGGCAAACTGAGCATCGCCAGAATGCCGGCGGCCAGAAGCAGGACCATTCCGATAAGGATCAGCCAGCGATTGGAAAGGAAAAAGTCGAACAGCCTGGTCATTCGCTTTCTCTCAAGCTATTCCTCATCGATCGTCCCTTTGAGCAACTCCGACTTCAACATGAAGGTTCCCTTCACAGCGACGTAGTCGCCAGGACGCAAGCCTTCTTTGACTTCCACCTGTCCATTGACTGGCTTCATCGTTTTCACGCTGCGCGGCGAAAAGTGAGTCCCATCTGTTGTGATGAAAACAACCAGAATGCCATTTACCTCCTGCAGAGCCTCTTCAGGCACGAAGACTGCCTGGCGCATATTACGCACAGATTGCGCTTCGCCTACGACTGCTGTCGCGAACATCTGAGGCTTAAGCCGTCCTGCATGATTAGGAAGCGTGATGCGGAGTTGTACAGTGCGCGTGGCCGGATCGAGAGTGCTCCCTATCAACGTTACAGTGCCGGGAAACGTCTGGTCAGGCCACGCATCGGAGCGCACAATCACATCATCGCCGACCTGCAGATGGGAGAGATCCGCCTCATTGATCTGGCCGATCATCCACACCTCATCAAGGTCTGAGACTGTATAGGCTTCGTTGCCCGGCTCAAGCACCATGCCAGGCGTAATGGAACGCGTAATGACGGTGCCACTGATCGGCGTGGTGATCGGGACGAGTTCGTGCTGGTACAGATTTGCGGGAGTGATACTCGAAGGCATTACGGAGAGCAGGTCACCAAGATGCTCGCGCTCCATGGTGACGGCTGCCTGCGCATTGGCCAGGTCATTCTGCGCTTGCATAAGTTCCTGCTGGCTGCTTTGCTGCTGTTCAAGTGAAGCAGCCTGGATACGGTAGAGATGTTCATAGCGATCGCGCTTCTGCTGCGTGTACATCACGGCAGCCTGCAGACGGGTGACGTTCGCGAAGTCCTGTGCCAGAGCTCCGACAGTTTCATGAACAGAATGGCTGTGCAGATGGGCGAGCACCTGGCCGCGTTGAACATGGTCGCCCTGGTTCTTCAGAACATCCATAACCCGGCCATCCGCGTATGGAGAGATGTGAACGGTCCTTTGTTCATTCATTACAATCTGACCGGTAACGGACAGGGTGCGTGGCACGGTGCGCGACTCAACAACAGCTACCGAAATGCCGGCCAGCTGCTGCTGGTCAGGCGGGACCGTGATCCTCTTTTCGCCGGCCGTATTCTGCTGGGACTTGTCGCTTTCCCCTGTTTTCCCGCTGCCGCCGCCACTTTTTCTATCTGAAGAGGGCTTCATGCCATCCATCTTGCCGCCGGAACATCCCGTAAGCGCAAGTAGTATGAACAGAGTCAATGCAAAGACGCGGGTCATGGCTGTTCTCCGTAAGCGAGCTCCAGCGATATGACGGCGTGCTGGTAAGCGACCCAGGTTTCAATCGACAGAATATCGGTTTCGATCAAGGTGCGTTCTGCGTCGAGATAGCGCAGAAGGTCTGTCCCTCCTGAACGGTAAGCGTCGGCAACGATCCCAGCGTTGCGCATAGCGCGATCGTTCATGCCGGGTAAAGTTGTTCGGACCAGTGATTGCTCCCTTTCATAGTCACTTACTGCCGTCTCTATTTCAGCTTTCGCAGTTTGACGTGTGTACGCGATCTGATCTTCGGCAAGGCGCAGATCCGCATTCGCGATTGCGATGCCTCCCTGGTTGCGGTTGAATATCGGGAGATCGATCTGAAGGCCCGCATAGAGCGTGTCGGCACCGGAATTGCGTTTGTATCCGCCCAGGGCGTCGATGTTGGGCACTCCTATCGCGTGTTGCAGGGTCATGTCGGCTTTGACTTCGGTAAGAGCTTCTCGTGCTGCTATCACGTCGGGCCGCATCTCGATAGCATCGGCCAAGGTTTGTTGCTGCACATTTTTTTCCTGCCGAATGCTGTCTACCAGCTGTGTGCCGCGAAGTGTGGGCAAAGCTATCTGCCTGGCTAATTCGATCTCAGCTGCCTCGGCATTGCGCTGCGCCTCCGCGCACGAGATCGCAACTCGATCCCGCTCCAGTTGCGTGCGCAAGAGATCGACGCCAGCCGTCGCACCTTCGTTCACCCGTTCGGATTGGTACTGCACCAGTCGATCAAAGTCTGCGAGCTGATGTTGCCATTCCGTTGCTTCCTGCCTTCCGGCCAGGGCCGACCAGTAGGCATCGGCTATTCTGGCTGCGATCTGCCGCGTGCGCAGCGACCGTTCCGCTTCGCTGCGACGGACCCCACTATTGGCGTACGCAATCCTCTTGCGTCGTTTACCGTCGATCTCGAACGTCTGTCCAATATAGCTGTAGTCTTCGGTGTTGTTAGGCAAGGAGAAGTTGGAATCCCAGGGCCGGAGATCCTCAGACTGCAGGTACAGACGCGGATTAGGCCGCAATCGGGCCTGTGCAATCTTCGCCCTCTGGACGTCTACCTGGTCATTCGCGATCCGGGTCTCGGGATTGCGTTCTAAACCGAGGCGCACCGTCTCTTGCAGGCTAAGCGCCCTTTGTTGCGCGCGGGCAGCAAGCAAACCACCTGTCAGAAGTCCCACAAGGACTATAAATCTCACCTTGGAAATAGCCCCACCTTCTGCAGTCGTGCACCTTGTGTGATGCAACACACTGCAAGCCTCAATCGTTCAGATTGATTCCTATTTCGGTTAGTTGCAGATTATGCCGCAGATTAAAAATGACATCTTCTTCATATACATAAGGAATAACTATTCAGACAAAGACAGTTCGTTAGGGTCAAATCGGCATTAAAGTGCGCATGAGCACGTTTGACTAGTGAGCAGTGCCTCACAAATGAGTCAGCTATTGGAGGCAATGACCTCCTTCGCATACAGCCTTGTGCGCAAGGCATGATGTTTAGGTGCACGATCCTCGGCACAATGATAGAGCCAACATGACGAAGCGGTCATCTTCGACAAGCTGAAGCTGAAGAAGACTACTCTGTAGGTTGTCGCCTTTGACTCATCGGGCGGCGTCAATACAGAAGAGATCATCCGCAGTCATTCAGGGCAATTCCGCGTACCCTCGGTCCATAATTTCAGGTGAGAAGACCCGGCTCGAGGGATTGAACAAAAGGCTGCGTAGTCAAAAGTGATGCGCAATCGATTGATACATATCTAGAGAGATTGTCGCCGATCCACGTGACATTGACTTGCCACTAGACCATGGTTCTAGATTTGCTTAAGTCTTAGGAGTGATGTCCGGATAGTTAGCGAAGGGCGGCATCCCAACCCCTGTGACGAAAGCATCAAGCAGGACCGCTCTAACTCCGGTTGGGTGCGAACAAGGACACCAGTAAACCCAGAGCGTGCACCTCAACAAACACAAGGATTGCGCTCCGCTGATGATGTTTGATCTTGAGCGGCCACAATCGTAAAGTTCCGCCATTCGCATGCGAATGGATCGTTCTGTCTTTCCTATGAAGACGATCGGCTCTCTAGGAAGCCATCGTCTCTTTGCGCTGTCCCGGTCAGCCAGGAGATGGTCGGCACCAGTTCTAAACCTCGCTTCAACCGGTCGGCCATGCGCATGGCTCTTATTATTGCGAGTGACCACGAAGACACCCGGGCTCTCTTCTGGGATGGGAATTTTCCATTGCTTAGGTCCATGAACTTTCAGAGATGCTGCTGACAACACTTCGATCACTGTCATCTTTCTCCTTAGTTACGCCTATCTTCGCAACAAAACATTGCCTATGCGTCTGGTAGTAGTAGGTATGCAGCAAGTTATCAATAAAAACACGCTTAGATCGAAGACCATTCGTCAAGAGCCTGCGACGTCTCCAGTGAATAAGTGGGGAACTAATTTGCAAGTAGGATTACACAGCAGCGACCAACAATTGGACTGACGCGGCGACGCGCTCATCAATATCAGACTTGGCAGGCATCCACGACGACGGTTCAATAGATATCATCACCTAGTTTCGAGGCCACGCAGATCATACTAATGTGTCGTGTATAGAATCCGGTCCTAATACACAGCGCCGAACTCTCGACAAAAGCACGCCTCCATTCCTGCTGGGTACCGCTAATTTCCGCTTATTGCAAGAACAATAGGTTCCATAACTTCCCGGTTAGCCCTGAGGGGCAGTTTGATTATGATCTGCGCTCCACCCAGGTCACCGTTGGTTGCTGTTACTGTCCCCTTGTGCGCATGCACCACGGCTTCAACGAAGGCCAGACCCAAGCCGTGGCCGGTCGAATCTCTACCCTTTCTATTCCGTTTGAACATATCCTGCCTTAAATCCACTGCGAAGCCTGGTCCATCATCCTCAAGACGGAGAGACGCAAGTCCCTTCCCCTGGCTCAGGTTGAATACTACCGTCGACGAAGCTGGCAAGTGCTTTAGTTCATTGTCCAGGAGATTGGCGACCATGCGATGGATGAGCGCAGCGTCTGCGGTCACCGACACAGGACCTGCACTTCGCAGCTGAATCCGAATGCCTTTGTCACTCATGCAAGGCTCATACAGATCGACCATCACCCGCAGCAAGTCGTCGAGATCAACTTCCTTGACATTCAGTCGGAGTGCATCTGCCCGAGCTTCTGCAACGTCCAGAGATTTGTTTAGAAATTCAGTAAGTCGATCCAGTTCATCCACGGCCGCAACAATTGGCTCTGTTCGATCGAACCTTCTATCTGATGAAAGATAAACCTCTAGCTTCCCCCTTATAGCCGTTAATGGACTACGCAGATCATGCGCCAGCGAATCAGTGATGGTGTGGAGCTGGTTGACAGAGCTTTCGATCCTGTCCAGCATATGGTTCAGTGTCAGAGCAAGATGCCCTACCTCATCGTTTTGCGTGACCGTTGGAACCCTGCTACTCAGATCTGTCTGGCCGATGCGCGATGCAGCTTCTGTGATCTCTCGTACGTGACCGAGCATGCGTCGTGTTACATAGAACACGATGATGAAGCCGATCAGGACGATTAGCATCCATAGAAGAAGGAAGCGAACACGCAGCCCTCTCAGAACATGCCGCTCGTCCTTTTCGGAGAGACCTAGATAGACATGGCTACCATCCGCCAACTCGACGGAAGCTACGCGAAACGGAATAGCAAAGCCTTGAACGCTCACGTCAGAAGGTACATCTGGAACTATCCTGGTCATCCGGATAGCAGCCAGGTGAGCAGCCCCATCTCCTTTTCCTACCCAGAGCCTCACGCCTCCATCCTGACCGGCTTGTATGAAGAAGACAGAATCATTCGATCCAGTGAGGGATCGAAGCTGATTGGGAACTTCCCTCGCTGCGAGCTCTGCGACCTCGCCTACTACGCGTCCGTATAGACGATCCTTCGGGGTCCTGCTCGCCACATCCCCCAGGACACTGACCTCCCCCGAAAGCCAGGCGTCGCTCCGTTGTTGAATATCGTGCGAAACGAAATGATGAAGAAATCCAAAAACAACCATCGTTCCACAAGCAAAGGCAAGAGTCGCCCACAGAGATATTCGCCAAGCCGCGCTTCGCATCACAACAGTCTTAACGATCTTTGAGGACATAACCGACTCCACGTAAAGTTCGAATCATCGGGGATAATCCTTCGAGGTCGACCTTACCACGCAGACGATAAATGTGAACATCGACCACGTTCGTATCAGGTTGAATACGCATTCCCCAGACCTGATCCAATATCATCGACCTTGTAACAACGCGACCGGCATTGCGACATAAATATTCAAGTAATACAAATTCCTGCGATGTAAGACTAAGTAATTCGCCGCCACGGAAGGCCTCGCGTCTTAAAAGGTTCAGTTCCAGATCCAAAACCCGCAACCGGGTGGACTCACTTACTGCCGCGTTATTTCGCTTCACAAGGTTACGTAGTCTGGCAAGTAACTCCGCCAGAGCAAAGGGTTTTGTAAGATAATCGTCGCCACCTTGCTCCAGACCCCGAACGCGATCATCGACCGTTCGCCTGGCAGACAAGATAAGAACTGGCGCCTTCACTCCCCGCTCTCTCAATTGAACAATCAGGTCTATGCCGTCTTGGTCTGGCAGCCCAAGATCTATTACAAGGACGTCGTAGATCTCTCCAGTTGCAAGGCTTTGTGCGGTTTTGCCATCTGCCGCTGCGTC
>CAXTNK010000094.1:398-16731 GCA_964245665.1 uncultured Acidobacteriaceae bacterium | reverse complement strand
CCCCAGTGCAGGGTCGAACCGCCGACACCGGTGCCGCTGTTGTTCTTGCCGAAGGCTACCGGATTGGTGCCGACGGTGATGCGTTCGTCCAGCCAGTACAGGTAGCTCTGGGCAACTTCGTCAGAAGCAAAGTCCGCCGGATTTTGAAATTCGCCGGCTTCGAGCGCGACGACTGACAGGCCGGCTTCTGCGAGACGAGCGAGGATCGGCGCACCACCCGCACCGGTGCCGATGATCACTGCATCCACTTCTTCTCCATGCTGGAAGCGCTGCATGGGACGCTGGGAGAGGGGCAGGGTCAACGGCGGCGACCATCTGTGCCAGTACTCAGGAACGGCGTGTCAGGCTCCCAGGGCCGGGCATTGTTCAGACCAATTTCACTCCAGCCGTCTGGATCGTCCGCGAACGCGTCAATGCCAAACTGCAGCATCTTTCCAGGATTCGAGATGTAGAGTTCAGTCGCGTCGGCGAGTACTTCTTCAAACCAGCGGGCGGCGTCGAAGCCAGGCCAGTTGACCTTGCCGTGCTGCACGCGGGCGAGCAGCCCCTCCTGCTGATCCGTGGAGAGGTCCAGGAAGCTGGCCTGGTGATCGTCGACTGCGGTTTTTTCGATCCAGTTCAGGCCTTGTGCAAGGGCTTCGGAGTCCGACGGAAGCGATCCGTACCGCCAGCCATTACCTTTACCGGTTGCGCGGGATTCTTCGAGTTGCGCGGCTATTACGCGCGAAGGCAGGCCGGCGGAAGGTCCGGTTGCATCGTCGTGAGCGTCCTCCGGGTGCACGTCCTCCAGCAGGAGCCGTGCAATGATCTGCTGCAGGATTGCGAAGGCTGCGGGTGTTATCGCCTTCGGTTCATAGGGAGAGGAATGTTTCTGCGCGGCTTCCAGCCGAGCGTTCAGGACCTTTCGCGTGCGAGAGGACACACGGGAACTATCGAGAATTTGTACGAGTTGCGGATCCATTCAACCTCAGTAGACATCGGAAGCGACCAAATGTCATGTATCTAACTATGTGTGATGCAAATCAGGTGAACAGAATTGAAGGCCTGAGCTACAACGTTCAGGGGATCGGAAAGAGGTTTACTGGTTTTTAACGGGATCGAGCGCGATCGGCGGGGCAGAACTCGCTGCGATGGCGTGAATATAGGAAGTAGATCGACAGGCCGATAACCAGCCAGACGAAGAAACGGAGCCAGGTGATGATGGGCAGGCCGGACATCAACAGCAGGCAGAACAGGATGCTGAGGATCGGCGTGGCGAGTCCGCCGGGGGCCCGGAAGCCGCGATGGCGCTCCGGTTCGCGATAGCGCAGGATAATGACGCCGATGGACACCAGGACAAAGGCGAAAAGGGTGCCGATGTTCGAGAGGTCGGCCAGGGTGCCGATATCGAACAGGCCTGACGGGATGCCGACAACAATGCCGGCAACCCAGGTGGCGACAGCCGGCGTGCGGTATTGAGGGTGAACGCGGCCGAAAACCGCGGGTAGCAGGCGGTCGCGGGACATGGCGAACCAGACGCGGGACTGGCCGATCTGGAAGACCAGGATGGACGAGATCATGCCCAGAATGGCGCCGACCAGGACGGCCAGCCTCACCCAGTAAAGTGCGTGGTGACCGGGGAGGACAGAGAGCTTCTTGAGCGCGTTGACTACAGGGGCGGCGTCGTCCACCATGCTGTCCCATTTGACCAGGCCAGTAAGACCGAGAGCTACGGCCACGTAGAGCACGGTGCAGACAATGAGCGTGGCAATGATACCGATGGGGACATCGCGCCGGGGGTTCTTGCACTCTTCCGCAGCCGTAGAGACCGAGTCAAAACCGATGTAGGTGAAGAAGATGATAGAGCCGCCAGTCAGAATGCCCGACCAGCCGTTCGGTGCGAACGGATGCCAGTTCGTCGGATGAAAGTATTCAGCAGCAGCGAAGACGAAGACCAGGATTGCAGTGATCTTCAACAGAACCATAGTGTTATTCGCACTGGCCGATTCGCGGATGCCGCGCACCAGAACAACCGTGATCAGCATCACGATCAGGAAGGCCGGGATATTGAAGCCGGGATGCCAGCCTGCCTTGTAGAGGACGTGGCCCTGCAGATCAGTCAGACCATCCGGTAGGTAGGCGGGCGAGATCCATTTGGCCGATGGATGCAAGCCAAACCAGTCGAGCAGGTCGACAATATGCGCGGCAAAACCGACGCTCACTGTCATGTTGGAACCCGCGTATTCAAGGATCAGGTCCCAGCCGATGATCCAGGCGATCAGTTCGCCGAGTGTCGCATACGTATAGGTATAAGCCGAGCCCGCGATCGGAATCATGGACGCAAGTTCGGCATAACAGAGGCCGGTGAAGGCGCAAACAATGGCGACGAGCACGAGCGAGAGCGCAAGTGCGGGCCCAGCCCCGGGCCGGCCTGTCAGGTTCGCGTGGTGCAGAAGGAAATTGATTACCGGCGAGTTGAGGATCGACGAAGTGTCGAATTTCTCGCCGGAAATCGCAGTGCCGATGACCGTAAAAATGCCCGACCCGATGACTGCGCCGATACCGAGCGCAGTCAGCGAGACAGGGCCGAGTGTCTTCTTGAGGGCGTGCTCCGGCGCTTCGGAGTCCGAGATCAGCTTGTCGATCGACTTACGAGCGAAGAGTTGCGACAGGGACGGTAGCTCCGAATGGAAGTCTTGAAGTGGCAAGCCGGTCAGCAGGCGAACCGGCTCAACGAAAGACTTATCTTAGCGCTTGTTCTGTCCCTTGGCTGCTTTTTTCAGTTTCTGCTTGGCGGCGCCGCGGGCACCGGCGCGTGGTCCCTTGGGAGCAGCCTTTTTCCGAGCTGCGCGCTTGATTGCTTTACGTTCTTCAGTGCTTTCGATGTTCTTTGTATTTGCCATTTGTGTCTCTTAGCTTTCTAAATTTGTGCATACTTCGGAAGGTCTCGACTATTCATCAGAATCAGGGCGCTCAGGGCGATCCCTCAAGGGACATAGCCAACAAACATCCGGCTGCAGGACAGCAGTCATGCCCTTGCAATCTGAGTTAAATTTTGATTCGAGACGACGGCCCTCATGCGCGTTCCAGGTTGGCGAATTTCTCCACCAGCTTTTTTATCCCGAACTTAGCAAATTGTACTGTAAGTTTGGCATCGTCACCGTCCCCTTCGCGGCGGAAGATGGTGCCCTCGCCGTATTTAGGATGCCGGACACGCTGACCGCTCTGGAATCCGGTCGCACCGGTGGGAGCTGGAACAGAGAGTTTGGGCCGGGCGATCGGTGCGCCGGCCCGTGCTCCCTTGGCTCCAAAAAAGCTGGCAATGTTGTCGATCGAGTCGGGCTTTTTGGCCACGCTGCCAGGTGCCGAAAAGCTTCGGCGCGGCGTTGCATTCGCTGTATTGCCGCCGCTGAAACGGGTCGCTGTCTGGTCTTCGTCTTCGTAGGAATAATGACGGCTGGTGCCTTCGTCATCGCTGCCGGATCGACGACTGCGATAGCCGCCGTAGGCTCCGCTGTATCCACCAGTCGTCACGCTGCTGCCGTACATGCCGCGCGCGCTACTGGAACCCTGGGCGCCACCCAGTTCTTCAAGCAGATGCTGCGGAATCTCTTCAAGAAAGCGAGAGGCCACCGACGCATCCGGCATGTCATTGCCGAAGCGCCGGCGGTAACGGGCGCGGCTGACGATGAGTGTATCCATCGCCCGCGTCATGCCGACGTAGCAGAGACGCCGCTCTTCTTCGAGGCCATTCGGATCGTTCAATGTGCGCGAATGCGGGAACAGGCCCTCTTCCATCCCGGCAAGCAGGACCAGCGGAAACTCGAGACCCTTTGCAGCGTGGAGTGTCATGAGGGTCACGCGCGAATCGGGGTTGTATTTATCGGTGTCGGAAACGAGGGCGGCGTGATCGAGGAATTCCGACAGCGACTCGCCGCGCTCCTGCGCATCCTGCGCGGCATTGGCCAGTTCCTTCAGGTTCTCAATGCGGGAGATCGCTTCAGGTGTGCCTTCATCTTCGAGCGCGCGGATATAGCCGGAGCGGTCGATCAAAAAGCGGATCAGTTCAGGCAGGGTCGCAGCGTCTCCCGGCGAACGAAAGGCGGGGCGGACGGCATCACCTTCGAGTGCGTCGGCTGATGTTTTCGCGTTGCGTAGAAGGGGCGAAGTTTTCGCGCTTGCTTCAGCGTCTGCGAATGGATTGAAGCTCGCGGGATTGAAGTCGGCATCGGCGTCTACTGCCAGCGGGATCGGCGACGAATCGGATTCGAAGCTGAAGCTCGTGTCTTCTTCCATCTCATCGTGTGAGAGGCCGAGACTTCCCTGCGCGTCATCGTCGAAAGAAAAGGACGTGTCGGCTTCAGTTGTTGAACTTTCTGGCAGCGGCGTGCCGAATTCGTCATGCATGAGCGCGTCTTCGCTCATTTCAAAACTGGCATTGTCTTCCGGATCTTCGCTTTGCTCTGCCAGGCCTTCTTCCGGCGGCGCAAGATCAGCTGAAAGCTTGTCAGCAAAATCAGGCGCGAGCATGGCATGTGCGTCTTCCATCATCCGCCTGAAGCTCTCGAGTGCTGTCAACGCGCGTTGTGGCAGCAGGCGGTTTTTGATGACGTGGCCGATCGCACTCCACGTACTCGCTCCGGTCTCGAGCGCGATCCGTTCAAGCGTATCGAGTGTCGTGCGGCCGATGCCACGCGCCGGTACGTTGATGACCCGTGCCAGCGCAATTGAATCGTGTGGATTCTGGACGAGCTTCAGGTAGCTGAGCAGGTCCTTCACTTCAGCGCGGTCATAGAACGAAAAGCCGCCGACCATCGTGTACTGGATGCTGTAGCGGCGCAGAGCTTCTTCCACCAGACGCGACTGCGAGTTGGTTCTGTAGAGCACGGCAACACGCGGCGACTCGACATCTTCACCGGCTTTGCGGAAATATTTCTGGATGTAGTCGGCGATGTACAGTGCTTCGTTTTCGCCATCGGGCGCTTCGTAATAGCCGATGAGCGATCCACCCTGCCGTTCGGTGAAAAGGTTCTTACCCTTGCGCTGCAGGTTGCGGGCAACTACCGCTGACGCGCCTTCGAGAATGTTTTGCGTCGAGCGATAATTCTGTTCGAGACGGATGACCTTCGCTTCAGGAAAATCCTTTTCGAACTCGAGGATGTTTTTAATGTCAGCGCCGCGCCAGGAGTAGATGCTCTGATCTTCATCGCCTACGACACAGACATTGTGCTCTTTACCGGCCAGCAGTTTCATCAGTTCATACTGGGGCCGGTTGGTGTCCTGGTACTCGTCGATCAGGATGTACTTGAAGCGGCGGTTATAGCGCTCGCGGACCTCGGACGATGACTTCAGCAGGCGCACTGTTTCGAGCAGCAGATCATCGAAGTCAAGCGCGTTGTTCTTGCGCAGCTCCTTGCGATAAGCCTCGTAGATATGCGATATACGCTCGGTGGTGGGGTCGGAGGAATTGAGGTAAAACTCCTGCGGATCGAGCATGTGGTTCTTCGCCCACGAGATGCGCGAGAGCACGGTGCGCGGTGTGAGTTGCTTATCGTCAATGCCCATCCGGCGCATCGCCTGTTTGACGATCGCCTGCTGGTCACTCTCGTCGTAAATCGCGAAGGTGCGCGTCAGGCCGGCGTCAGGACCAGTGCCGATGCGCAATGCTTCGATATCGCGCCGCAGCACACGCACACAGAAGGAGTGAAAGGTCGCCAGCAGCGGCTGGGCAAGCGAGGAATTTACCAGGAGCTTCTCGACGCGCTCACGCATTTCAGCAGACGCCTTGTTGGTAAACGTGACGGCGAGAATGGCATCGGGCGAGACGCCGCGCGCTTCAATCAGGTACGCGATGCGGTGTGTAATGACGCGCGTTTTACCGGAGCCAGCGCCGGCGAGGATGAGCACGGGACCATCGACCGCCTCAATACCGGCGCGCTGCTGCGGGTTCATCTTTTCAAGGAGACGGTGCAAAGGCTTACTGCTTCCTGGGTGGATTCTTCTACTCCAGTGTATCGCCTCGGCGTTTCTTTTTAAGGATGGGCGGCAAGGTGCTGCAGTGCCACGGCAGCGACCGCGTCCGGTGCTTCGCGCTGGACAAAATGCCCGGCGCCTTCAATCACGACTCTTTCGTATTTGCCTGAAAAATATTTGCCCTGACCTTCGGTCTCATCGGCTGCGAGGCAGGTGTCAATGGCGCCGTGGATCAGAAGTGTCGGTGTTGCGAGTTTTTCGACTGTCTTCAACTTCGCCTGCAGTGCGTCGTAGCATGGGTCAGTCTGTTCGGCCTTCGGCTCGGCCTGACGCCAGCGTGATCGATAGGAATTCAGTGTAATGGCGACCCAGTCCGGGTTCGTGAAACTCTTCGCAGTTTCGGCAAACTCTTCTTCGGTAAACCAGCCAGTGGGGCTCCATGTCTCCCACTGGATACGCGCGAAACCTACGGGGTCAGCATGCACCTTTTCAACGCCGCCGTCGGTACACATGAACCACTGGTACCAGTAGCGCCGGGCCTGCTCAAAGTCGGGTGGCTTCGCCTCGCCGCGCGGTTGCCAGGCGACGGACATGGCAGTAATACTGCTCAGTCTCTCCGGAAAAAGCGCGGCCATGGTGTAAGCAATGCGTGCTCCCCAGTCATGGCCGATGACGGCGAAACGCTCCAGGCCAAGAGCATCGGCCAGATCGATCGCGTCCTGCGCCAGCACTGGCGGCTGGGCTACTCGGGGTGTCTTCGCATCCAGAAACTTCGTTTCACCAAAGCCGCGCAGATACGGCGCGATGGTTCGGCAGCCAGCAGCGTTCAGCTTTGCCGCGAGGGCGTGCCAGGTGCGCGGTGCATCCGGCCAGCCGTGCAGCAGCAGGATCGGTTTGCCGCTGGCCGGCCCGCTTTCTTCGTAGGCGATTTGCAAGGTGGCGGTATTTATCAATGGCATGCGGCGCTCCTGTGTCCTCTACACATGGTGGGATGCGCGGCGCAAAGTAGCCGGGCGATAGCTGTTGATCGCCGTGCTTTTGCAGATACCTAGGTCATGGCTGAATGAGAGAATAAAGGTCTTTCGACTTCGCTCAGGATGACAATTCTGGAGGTAAAGCGCAAGGCCGGAGAGCCCGACGCTGCGAGCGTCGACAATGCAGGATCTGCACATCGAATTCTCACCCACTCTGGCCAATGGTGGAGCCTCAAAGAAGTGCAGCGTAACAAGGGTAGCCTGTAGTACGATTGCGCCAAAGCTGAAGCCCAATACAGCCCGCCCGCACCGGAACCGCGCCGTTCCAATTGCACGATGAAGTACCTGCTCTGCTCAGGGATACCCCGTTTTCGGGCGAATCCCTCCTGCCAAAACCTGTTGTTCCGCAATTCATTCTGCAGCAACTTCGCTGTGAGGCCCTCCTACGCGTTACCTAACCCATCTGGGGATACATATGTCTATAAGCGCACCGCGCAAGCTTTCTTTTACCTGGAAACAGACCGGCCTGGCACTGGCCGCTCTCGCACTGACAGCCTCACCCATCGCCGCACTCGCGCAGGCGAAGGTAGTGAGCAGCGTTTCTGGGATCATCTCCAAATCGTCAAGCCACGGCCCAATCGCTCCCGCGACCGATCTGCGCGTCACCGTCTGGCTCGCCACGCACAACAAGGCCGACTTCGACAAGAAGGTGGAAGCCCTCTACACGCCGGGCTCGCCAACATTCCACAAGTGGCTCTCGACCGAAGAACTGATGGCCTATGCGCCGACCGCTGCCGAGATCAAGCAGGTGAAGGATGAGCTGACGAAGCAGGGTCTGACGGTTATTGAAGATGGCCGCGACAACTTTTCGATCGCCGCTCATGGGACGGCAGAGAAAGTGCAAACTGCTTTTCACACGAAGATTGAAGAGTTCGAACGCGAGGGTAAGACCTTTCACGCAAACACTACCGCGGCGACGTTTGAAGGCGAATCCGCCAGTCTGGTCCAGAGCGTGGCCGGCCTGAGCAACCTCGGCATGAAGCCGCAGATTGCCTATGTCAAAGATCCAAAGACGGGCAAAGCACGCGCGCCGCAGACAATACCGGCGAAAGGTTCCGCGGATTTCGGCCTCCAGCTGTTTACGGATCAATGCTTTACGACGCCAACCACCTTTACCTACAGCACACCCGGCAAGCTGCCAGTCGGGGTCTATTTCGGCAACGTGTATGACGACACAGCCAGGGCGTGCGGCTATAGGCCAGCCCAGATGCAACAGGTTTATGGGCTGCCCGCCGCGTACAAAGCCGGCATCTCCGGCCAGGGACAGACGATCGTGATCGTTGACGCTTATGGCTCGACGACCATTCAAAGCGACACAACGAACTTCAACGCCAGGTACGGACTGCCGGCGTTCACCTCATCATCATTCAAGGTGATTTATCCGACCGGGCAGCCGCTCGACCCGCAACTTGGATTATCCGAGGGCTGGAATGTGGAAACATCGCTCGACGTGGAGTGGTCGCATGCCATTGCGCCGGATGCCAACATCGTCTTGCTGGCGGCGGCGGGTGAAGATGATGAGGACCTGCAGTACGCCGTCGAATACGCGACCTACCACAAACTCGGGAATGTCATTTCAAACAGCTACGGCTCCCCCGAGATCGAGGACGGCCAGGCAGCGCTGAATGCCTACAACGACGTGATTGAACGCGCAGCGGCGGCGGGCATCTCTGTCAATTATGCGACCGGCGACGGTGGCGATCTGGGCCTGGATACGCCAGTTGGCGCAGCATCGGTACCGGCGGATTCACCCTACGCCACTGCAGTTGGCGGCACCAGCATTGGTGTTCCGGGCGGCGCGGGTAGTGCGAAGGAGACAGGCTGGGGCAATAACCAGACGGAGATTGCGGCCACGCCGACAACTCCGCTCGATCCACCGGAGAACTTCGGCAATGTCGGCGGTGCAGGCGGCGGCCAGAGCGTCTACTTCAAAAAGCCGGCTTACCAGAAAGCTCTGCCCGGCACGTATCGTCTGCTGCCGGATGTGGCGATGGAAGCTGATCCTTACACCGGCGCGATTATTTTTTTCACCGATTCGCCCTCACCGGAATTCCAGATTGAATCGATCGGCGGCACCAGTCTTTCCACGCCAATGTTCTCCGCAATGTGGGCACTGGCGAACCAGAAAGCCGGCCACTCGCTGGGACAGGCGGCTCCGATCCTGAGCAAGCTCACGTCGAGTGCGCTGACTGATATCGTTCCGGTGAACTCAACGACCAACGTGACAGGAACGGTGATTGACTCATCCGGCGCGACCTTCTACTCGGCTGACGCCCTGGCTGCTCCGCTTGAAGGTACAACGGAGTTCTATAGTGCTGTCTGGCCGATCAATGGTTTTGGCGTCGATCTGACCTTTGGCACGGACACTTCCCTGCACACCACAAAGGGCTGGGATGATGTGACCGGATACGGCACGCCGAAAGGCCTGGCGTTCATCACGGCGGCAGCCAAAGAGTAGCAGCTTTAAATCTGCCCGGGCGGCCTGTTGTCCCGGACAGCGGTTTGTCATCCTGAGCGAAGTCGAAGGATCTGCATCCTGCTCGAATTGCCGTTGAGTTCGCGCTGAATGCAGGTCCCTCCGCTCCGGTCTGGATGACAATGGTTGAGGGTGACAGCCAGCGAGATGGAAAGCATCAGGGAGCAGCTTCGGCTGCTCCTTTTGCGTTTCAGGATTGAGATTGGAGAGTAATGGTGCAGCGAACTTCTCCTAAAATTAACATTTAGAATGACTTAGACAAAATACTGGTATGTGATAACAAATCACTCACATTTTATGCATCTCTTGCGCTATACTCGCGTCTAAGCAAGTGTGGCAGTCGAGGCGAAGACCTCTCAAGCCACGACATTTTGGTTATGAGGAGACTGAACATGGCAATTCAATATTGGGATCCATTCCGCGAAGTGGTGTCGTTGCAGCAGCGTTTGAACTCGTTAATCAGCGACCAGGGACGAAATTCGGAAGGCAACTCCGACGTGACCGCGGCCAGCTTTACCCCGGCCGTCGACGTGTATGAAGACGAGCACAAGGTTGTGCTCAGCATCGAGGCGCCTGGCGTGAAGCAGGAGGACCTGGATGTGCAGGTCGAAAAGAACACCCTGACCGTTCGCGGTGAGCGCAAGTTCGAGAAGGACCAGAAAGAGCAGAACTTCCATCGGATCGAGCGCCGATATGGCAGCTTCTATCGCAGTTTCTCGCTGCCCAACACGGTCGACACAGAGAACGTACGTGCGTCCTATGACGCGGGTGTTTTGCGGTTGGAGCTGGCGAAGAAGGCTGAAGCCAAGCCTCGGCAGATCAAGGTGAACATCACGTCGGGTGAGCCGAATGCAGTACAGCCGAAGACGGTTGAGGCATCGACTGACAAGAAAGAAGTGGGAGCGCAGCACGCAGCCTGAGCTCTGCGAGCCTGGCATTGACTGTGTCGCATGACACAGCGGCGGCGTGAGTTCTGCCCTAACCTTGGGATGAATTCCGCCGCCAAATTTTTGAAATGCAAACGGGAAAGACCAGAATCTAACGAAGAGTACGAGGCAATACACGCATGGCAATTCGCTGGGACAAATTCACGACGAAGTCGCAGGAAGCAGTGCAGGCAGCCAGTTCCCTGGCGCTCGAGCATGGCAACCCGGAAGTGCTGCCGCTGCACCTGCTCGCGGCCTTGTTACAGGACAAGGAAGGCATCATTACGCCGCTGCTGGAACGCGCGGAAGTTCCGGCGGCACAAGTGCGCATGAAGGTGACGGATGCGCTGAGTAAACTGCCGAAGATCAGCGGTTCGAATGCGCAGCCGGGTACATCGGCCGCCATCTCGAAAGTGATGGAGCAGGCCTTCAAGGAAGCAGAAAATTTCAAGGATGAATACGTGTCGACCGAGCACCTGCTGCTCGCACTGACGACACAGAAGAATGATGGCGCGCAGTTGCTGCTGGCGTCCTTCGGGGCAACGCACGACGCTATGTTGAAGGCACTGCAAGGCGTGCGTGGGACGCAGCGGGTGACAGACCAGAACCCCGAAGCAAAGTACCAGTCCCTCGAGAAATATGCCAAAGACCTGACGGCGATGGCGCGCAAGGGCAAGCTTGATCCGGTGATCGGGCGCGATGAAGAGATTCGCCGCGTGATCCAGGTACTGTCGCGCCGAACAAAGAATAATCCTGTGCTGATAGGCGAACCAGGCGTGGGTAAGACTGCGATCGTCGAAGGACTCGCCCGCCGTATCGTTTCAGGGGATGTGCCCGAGACAATTCGCGAAAAACGCGTGATCTCACTCGATCTGGGGTCGATGCTCGCGGGGGCCAAGTATCGCGGCGAGTTTGAAGACCGTCTGAAGGCTGTCCTCAAAGAAATTGAAGACGCGCAAGGGCAGATCATCCTGTTCATCGACGAGCTGCATACGCTGGTTGGCGCGGGTGCGGCTGAGGGCGCAATCGATGCGTCGAACATGCTCAAGCCCGCACTGGCGCGGGGTGAACTGCGGGCCATTGGCGCAACCACGCTGAATGAATATCGCAAGTACATCGAAAAGGATACGGCGCTCGAACGCCGCTTCCAGATTGTGTTCGTTGGCGAGCCGAACGTCGAAGACACGGTTGCGATTCTTCGCGGCCTGAAAGAACGCTACGAGTCGCACCACAAGGTGCGCATCAAGGATTCGGCGATCGTCGCAGCAGCAACGCTTTCGCATCGCTATATCTCTGATCGCTTCTTGCCGGACAAGGCGATTGATCTTGTCGACGAAGCAGCGGCATCGCTTTCGATCCAGATCAGCTCAGTCCCGGAAGAGATTGACCTGCTCGATCGTGAAGCGACCGGGCTCGAAATTGAAAAGGCTGCGCTGAAACGCGAAACCGATCAGAACAGCAAAGACCGCCGGGAAATAGTCGAACGTCAGCTTGCGGCTCTGCAGGAAAAGAGCAGCGGCCTGCGCGCGCGGTGGCAGAAAGAACGCGATTCGATCACGCAGTTGAGTGAAATCAAGAAGCAGGTCGAGGCTTTGCGCTTCGAAGCAGAAGAGCAGACGCGGCGGGGCAATCTCGAGCGCTCAGCAGCTATCCAGTATGGCGAACTTCCGAAAGCTGAAGCAGAAATGCGTCGTCTAAACGCCTTGCAGGATGCCGCTGGTTCCGCGGATGGTTCAGGGAAACGCATGCTGAAAGAAGAGGTCGACGAAGAAGATATTGCGGCCATCGTCAGCAAATGGACGGGCATCCCGATGTCGAAGATGCTCGAAGGCGAGGTGCATAAGCTGGTCAACATGGAAGCGCGATTGAAAGAGCGCGTCATCGGCCAGGATGAAGCACTCGTGACTGTTGCGAATGCGATCCGCCGTTCGCGCGCAGGCCTGAGCGATCCAAAGCGGCCCATCGGCAGCTTTATCTTTCTCGGCCCCACCGGCGTCGGCAAAACCGAAACTGCGCGCGCACTCGCTGAGTTTTTATTCGACGACGAGCAGGCAATGGTCCGCATCGACATGAGCGAATACATGGAGAAGCATGCCGTTTCACGCTTGATTGGGGCACCTCCGGGCTACGTTGGCTTCGACGAAGGCGGACAGCTGACTGAAGCGATTCGCCGACGGCCTTATTCGGTCGTTCTCTTTGACGAGATCGAGAAAGCGCATCCGGATGTCTTCAACGTACTTCTGCAGGTCCTTGATGACGGCCGATTGACTGATTCCAAAGGACGCACTGTCGACTTCAAGAACACAGTGCTGATCATGACCTCGAACCTCGGCGCACAGGCACTGGGCAGCGAAGCACTGCAGGATGAGGCGTCGTTCGATGAAGCAAAAGATCGCGTCATGGAAGTCCTCAAAGCCAGCTTCCGGCCTGAGTTCCTCAACCGCGTCGATGACATTGTCATCTTCCGGCCGCTGGGTGAAGAACAACTCGCCCACATCATCGACCTGCGTCTTGCCGACCTGAAGACACTGCTCTTCGATCGTAAGATCACCATCGAACTCACATCCGGCGCACGGCACCAGTTGCTGCTCACCGGCTATGATCGCGCCTATGGTGCTCGCCCACTCAAGCGTGCATTGCAACGCCTGATTCAGGACCCGCTCGCCATCAAGATTCTCGACGGCGAAGTCCTCCACGGCGATCTCGTGAAGATCGACGCCGACCCGCTGGCTGGCAAACTACTATTCGAAGTCGAGCGGACGGCAGTGCCTACGCCGGCGTAAGTCTCCGGCGGCCGCAGCGCGCGGCGCGGTACTTGCCGTACGGACATACTTTACAGGAAGCCGGGAGGAGGATGACCTTCCTGCCTTCTGCACAACTCCGGCATATGCCAAGTTTGCTCGTGGCGAGACGGGATGAAGCGTAGGGGAATTACCTTCTACGCCATGGCCTTCGATGGACACTCATTTACACCTTTTATAGGAACGCTTTTCACATTTGCCGCGGGAACCAAACTTACGATCAACGCCGCACGTGGACTCGGCGGGAAGCGACCATCTGGCAAGCAGTAGATGGTTGCCACAAGCAGAAAAGCCCTACCCGGCATTTGGGGTAGGGCTTCTCTGCTTGTAAATATGCACGCACGGCAAGTACCGCTGCCCGCGCAGGGCCTGCCCGGAGGCTACAGAGTCTTCAGGTCGATAACAAAGCGGTACTTCACGTCCGACTTGAGCATCCTGCTGAAGGCTTCTTCGATGTTCTGGATGGGGATGATTTCTACGTCGGCGGTGATACCCTTTTCAGCGCAGTAGTCGAGCATTTCCTGCGTCTCGGGTGTGCCGCCGATGGCGGAGCCGGAGATATTGCGGCGCGGAATGATGAGGTTGAAAGGCTGGATGGACAGCGGCTTGTCGGGGATGCCGACGCTGCAGTAGGTGCCATCGAGTTTGAGCGCACTCACGTAAGGATTGACGTCATGCGCGGCCGAGACAGTATCGATGATGAAGTCGAATTTACCGATCTGCTTCGCCATAGCTTCCGGATCTTTGCTGATGACGACTTCATCGGCGCCAAGACGTTTGGCGTCTTCAGTCTTACTGGCCGAGGTGGTGAAGAGCGTAACGCTTGCGCCGAAGGAGTGAGCGAATTTCAATGCCATGTGACCGAGGCCGCCGAGGCCGACAACGCCGACTTTGTGGCCCTTCGTGACGCCCCAGTGGCGTAGTGGCGAGTAGGTGGTGATGCCGGCGCACAGCAGCGGCGCAACACCTGCGGGATCAAGCTTGGGCGAGATCTTATGCACGAACTGCTGATCGGTAACAATGTGATTGGAGTAGCCTCCCTGTTCAAGGCTGCTATCCACCCGGCTCTTCGCATTGTAGGTACCGGTCATGCCTTCTTTGCAGTAGTTCTCAAGGCCTGCTTTGCAGTGTTCGCAGACGCGGCATGAATCGACGATGACGCCGACGGCAGCGGGGTCACCCACTTTGAAGCGCGTAACATTGCTGCCGACTGCTTTCACTTTGCCGACTATTTCGTGTCCGGGGACCATCGGGTACACGGAACCGCCCCATTCATCGCGGGCCTGGTGCAGGTCAGAGTGACAGACGCCACAATATTCAATTTCGACAACAACGTCATCCGGACGCGGTTCGCGGCGTTCGAACGAAAATGGTTCCAGGGGCGTGGTGGCGGACTGGGCGGCGTAACCTTTTGCTTGCGACATGAACTTCTCCTTGAAATGTTTGGCGGAATTGTTTAGCGGCATGGGTCCGGGGGAAACCATTTACTGGAAACGAGCGAGTTATCCCTGATGCGTGCTGTCGAAAGAATGACAGGAAATTTATAGAAGTTAAGCGCGACGTTTTTGCACTACGGCAACACGAGGAATGCCTTGAAGGTCGGCGATAAATTCTGTCTTCAGCCAATCTGATGCAGGAAGCAGAGATTCGATCGAAGAACTCTGCCCATATCCAATTTCAAGCAGCAGATTTCCACCGGGATACAACGAAGCAGCAGCAAGCGGGAGTAGCCGCTCATAAATTTCGAGACCGGTAGGGCCGGCGAAGAGCGCCGTGTGCGGTTCGAACGCGGCTACCTGAGGCTCGAGCACCTCTACCGCAGAAATATACGGAGGGTTGGAACAGATCATGTCATACAGGACGCCATCCGTCGGCAGAAGGTCGCACTGGGTAAAGGTAATTCGCCCGGCGACGCCATTTCGCTCGGCGTTTTCCTGCGCGATGATCAGGGCGTCCGGTGAAATGTCAGTGGCGATAATAGAAGCCTGTGGTAACGCATGTGCGAGCGCTACAGCGATAGCTCCCGAGCCGGTACCGATATCCAGTATGCTCAGCGGCGTCTGAACCTGACGTGCGATCGCGATGGCCGCTTCGACAAGGTGCTCTGTTTCTGGCCGCGGAATGAGCACAGCAGGCGTTACGCGAAATGGCAGTCCGTAGAATTCCTGGATCCCGGTGATGTACTGGATCGGCTCGGACTGGGCCCGCCGCTCGAGGGCGAGGAAGTAGTTTTCGAGTTGGGCCGGCGTCAGAGGCGTTTCAGGATGCGTCATTAATTGCGAGCGGCTGATGCCACACGTATGCAACAGCAGTAACTCGGCGTCCCGGCGTGCGGTTGCAGTCTGCGGCGAAATGGCCAAACGGGCAGACGCCTGGCCCATAACTTCATGAAGATAATTAGCCATATTTACAGACGCATTTCTTTCTGTACCTATAAGTGATGCCAGGTATTTGTTGCCGATGTCAAAACGACCTGGCAGGTTGCTTCAGATTAACCGGAAATAGCCTGGGCGAGTTAAAATGAACCATTATGTTCAGGCCTTGCTTTCTCGTAATCGATCAGGAATTCCCCGGAGCCATCTCTACGCGCAAGCTGGTGCTGGAGACCGCGAAATATAACGTACTGACGGCCTACAGTTCACGCGAAGCGCTGTCGCTACTGGAACGTTTTCCCCGCGTGGATGGGATTGTGATGAATGCCACCGGCCACGATACGGATTGCGCTGAGTTGATCCGCCAATACCGAGCCATCGCTCCGGGGACGCGCATCATTTTGACATCAGGAAAAGACCTGGTGGATTGCGGGCCGGTTGACCTGGCGCTGGATAATTATGACCCGCGCAAACTACTCGACTCGCTCGCAAAGATGTTCCCCGAGGCGAACAGAAGTATCGTTACCCACGATGACGAACTGCAGCAGGAGTATAAAGGCCTGGCAGAGTAGAACAAGCTGCCGTAACGTACATCGGACGCGCAGGCAGGTATACGCGTGAGCGCTGAACATGCATCTACCATCAGAGTCCTGGCGGAGGAAAAAATCTTGATCAGCGAACTGCCACGCCTGGGGTGGATGTTCAGTATCCGGGGTTTGCTGACGCCGACATTTTCCGGTATCTGCTTTTTTCTCAGTTCATCCATGACAAC
>CAXTNK010000094.1:0-388 GCA_964245665.1 uncultured Acidobacteriaceae bacterium | reverse complement strand
CGACCGGATTTATCCTGCTGACGGGCGCTCTTTATGGTTTCGATGCGAAGCTGCGTCACCGAAAAGTTCTGCTCGGAGATGCGCTCGTGAACCTCGCCATCGGCATCATTTTCTTCATCACGTTGACGCTGTCGATGCAGTGGATACTGGTTTTATTCGCGCTGCACTCAATCGCCGTCGGCATTTTTTACTGTGTGATTGCGCTGCGGATGAAACATCAGCTGGTCAGTCGGCTGCTGCTGGCGGCGGCGGGTATCGTCTCTGTAGGGGCAGGCTGGCGATTCATGGCGAGGCGGTTGATCGAAATGCACATCATGACAACAGAAATCGCACTTTATACCGCGGCCTTAGGCGCGCTTCTGATCCTGTTTTCCATCGCGCTCCGCAC
>CAXTNK010000093.1:0-16792 GCA_964245665.1 uncultured Acidobacteriaceae bacterium | reverse complement strand
GGCATGAATCGTCTCCACGATGTCCAGTCTGGCAGAGACCTACAGGCGCTTCTGGGCCTCAGTTGCCTCGGTCTCGCCGCCATGGCTTGTGTTGGAATCGCTTTCTGGATCACGCGGAACGTCCACGCAGACGTCTCCATCATTCAGAACCAGCTCGCAGACATGGAAGCAGACTTGAACCAGCCTCGATCGGGGAATGTCAGTACCGCCGAGTTGAACGGAATCCTTACGGGCATCGACCGGCTCGGAGTTTCTCTGCGACAGAAAATTGAGCAGGAGCGTCAACTTGTAGAGCAACTCCATCACAAAGAACGGCTCGCCGCATTGGGCCAGGTGGCTGCTGGAGTCGCCCATGAATTACGCAATCCATTGGCAACGATCCGCCTGCGCGCGCAGATGTCGATGCGTAGCAAAGATCCGGAGTTACTGGATCGTTCTGCCAAACTGACGCTCGAAGAAATCGATAGGCTCAGCGGGGTACTGGACAGGCTTCTCTATTTCGCCAAGCCCATCCAGCTTCAAATGAAGACCTTCAGTCCGACAGCACTTTGCGAGGACCTGCTTGCATCGCTTCGCCCTGAAGCGGAAGGCAACTCGATTCGATTTATTCTGACTCCTTCGGATGTTATTAAAGTATCGGGTGATGCGTTGAAATTACGGCAGGTACTCGAGAACCTTATCCGGAATGCAATGGAATCGTTCGAGGATAACCAGGTGGCAGTAAAGGAGATCATTGTGTCAGTCCTCTTCGACAGTGACAATGTGCATATCCGGATTGAAGATAACGGGACAGGAATGAAGCCTGGCACGGCAACAAGAATTTTCGATCCCTTCTTCACCACGAAGGCGCATGGGACCGGGCTGGGACTTTCCATTGCCAAGGAAATTGTCCGCGCTCATCATGGACATTTAATCCTGGAAGGCGCTGCTCATGGTGGCACTATTGCTCATCTAGCGTTGCCCCGGCGACAAGAAGAGCGGCGGACCGCGATCGAAGCAAAGACAGACGAGGCGATCGTATGAAGGAACGGATCCTCATTGTCGATGACGAACGCAATTTAAGGGAAAGCCTGTCAGAAGCCTTAACTCAGGTCGGATATGAAGTTCTGACAGCCGCCAACGGCAGTGAAGGGTACACAATCATCCAGAAGAAGGAACTGGATCTGTTGTTGTGTGATTGGACAATGCCGGAGATGAACGGCGCCGCATTGCTCAAGATTCTTCGAGATGAGGAACGACTGGTCGATCTCCCAACACTCGTCATCACAGCCCACGGAACAAGCAACAATGCCATTGACGCCATCCAACTCGGTGCCTATGACTTCGTCACAAAGCCATTCGATCTTGACGATGTGCTCGCGACGATACGAAGGGTTCTTGATCATTCGGCTCTTCAAAAAGAAGTCGCCCAATTGAGACAGCAGGTCTCCGAGGTCAGCCCACGGAGCGGCGAGATCATCGGTTAGTCAGCTGCCATGGTGAACGTCTTCAAGGAGATTGGCAGGGTCGCGAAAACAAACTCCACGGTACTTATCACGGGAGAGTCCGGCACAGGCAAAGAGCTTGTTGCCAAGGCCATTCATCAGCATAGCGAGCGTCGCAATGGCCCTTTTATTGTGGTGAATTGCGCAGCTCTTCCGGAGAACATCATCGAGTCGGAACTCTTTGGCTACGAGAAGGGAGCGTTCACCGGAGCGCTCATTCGCAAGGCCGGCAAATTCGAGAGCGGGCAGTGCGGAACGATCTTTCTCGATGAGATCGGTGAGCTTCCCTTACAAACGCAGCCTCGACTCTTACGCGTTCTTCAGGAGCATTCATTCGAGCGTGTCGGTGGAACTGATTCGATCGCGGTCGATTTCAGAGTTGTTGCGGCCACAAACCGTGATCTCGAGGAAGAAGTGGCTGCGGGCCGATTCCGTAATGATCTGTACTTTCGCCTGAGCGTCGTGCCCATTCACATTCCGTCGCTACGTGATCGGCGCTCAGACATTCTGCCGTTAGCAGAGCACTTCCTCAACTCTTACAGCCAACAGCACGGCCTGCGACCGTCCGGCTTCGCAGAGGAGGCAGTTCTAAAACTTCAACGCTATTCATTCCCAGGCAATGTCCGGGAACTTGAGCATGTCGTCGAGCGGGCCGTGCTGCGCTCAGGCGGACGCGCAATTACGTCTGACCTGATCTCGGTCGAAGCGATCTCTCGAATTGAAACTGCTTCAGAACACCAATTGATCGAGCTATTAAGTCTTCCCTATCATGAATCGGTTCAAGCGTGGGAGCGCCTGCTCATCGACAGAGCACTGAAACAGGCAAATGGTAATAAGGCAGAAGCTGCACGTAGTTTAGGCATTCATCGTAGGCTTCTCTACGAAAAACTCGGGGCGGACATCGCCTGAACCGTCTGGCAAAAACATGATAGAGAATGTCAACTGCACAGATCGCTCGCAGAACAGACGCTAGCCAATGCATCTGGACGTGCGTCATGCGCTGATGTGTTCTTCCTCCTGAAGAAGGACAGCTGCTAGCTGCTTGAGCAGGCTTCTACTGGCTCTCGGAGCCATGAGGGACAAACCGTTGAGCAGGGCGGCTCTCATGAGATTTGCCTATCTTATCTGCGTACAGCGTGCCAAAGCGATCTTGAAAGCTCTACGAACAACTCTCTCGACAGAGAAGCACTTGCGAAATCTGTTTCAAGAAAGGTCGGCGAATCAATTACCACGTGGAGGCAGTCACTCTATAGCGCTTGAAGCGCAGAAATCAGGTGTTCAGGCCTGATGGGCTTTTCCACCAGGTTGAAGTTGTGGCCCTCGGCCTGGGCATCTCTCACCAGCTTCGATGAATTGTCTTCTCCCGAGAAAAGAAGCACTTTACACGCAGGCATCTCTCGCTTGAGCTTGATAGCCAGTTCGATCCCGGTCATTGCTGGCATGGAAATGTCAGAAATGCAGTAGTCCGGAGCGTTCTCCCGGGCAGCAGCGAGTGCTTCCAGTGGACAACCGTAGGGTTTCGCATCGAACAAGTTCATCTGCAGAATCACGCTGAGCATTTTCGCGATCGACAAGTCGTCGTCAACGACGAAGATGCTAGGGTGTAAATCGAATGGGTTTTCCATGACACTTCGAGCTTAAAGGCCATCTCTACTTTTCGCGATACAACGCACGAGTCACGCGGGGTCGGGCATAGCTGATCTTTACCGATGCGTTTTCCACTCACACGCTTCCGTTGTTGCCGTTCCGTACCGGATACTCCAGGCGCTCCGTTGTGCTTCCTTTTAGTGCCAAGCTGGTTCAATCCTCGCGCAACGTCTCGATCGGATTCACCCGGACCGCACGTAACGCGGGCATCAAGCACGCAGCAAGTGCGATGCTGAGACTTACTCCGAACACGGCAAGATAGGTAACCGGATCAAAGGCAGAGACGCCGTATAGCATCCCCTTGAGGAATCCCGTTATCAGCCCTCCCAGCACCAAACCCACCAAGCTTCCCGCTGCCGCTACACGAAGCCCCTGGCCCACAAACTTGCCGACTATCTGATGTGGCAGGGCACCGAGAGCTAATCGAAGTCCTACTTCGCGCCGTCGTGTTCGTCCAAGATAGCTGATTGTTCCATAGAGACCAAGACTGACGAGAGCGACCGCCGTTCCGGCAAATAGCGTCATCAGGATGGTGCGCAAGCGGTTCTCCGCCTGCCTTTCGCCAAGATGATCTTCAAGGGTCATCATGCCGAATACGGACCGTCCTGGTTCGAGCTCGTTCATCTTCTTTCGCAATGTTTCCTTCATCGCAGATGGATCGCCATGAACACGAATGAGGAAATAGGGGTCAGGCACCGGAGCACTAAAGCACCAATACACAGTCGGTTGAGCCGCTGTCTCCAATCCCTCTTCTCGGGCATCGCCAACGATGCCGATAATCTCGCCCGACTTCATCAACTCACTCGAGACTCCCGTGTGCACGTGATAACCAATCGCGCCACCACCTGGAAAATACTTTTCAGCAAAACTGCGGTTCACCACGACATGGTTATAGGCCGAACCCTTGCTGCTATCGGGCGCTTCATCGCGGCAGCCATACCCTTGGAGAACAGGAATCTGGAGAGAGGCGAAGTAACCTGTAGAGACCCAGCGGGTGTCAGCTAACAACTTCTCATTAAGCTCCTTCGACTTCTCAGAAATATGAAACTCTGCAGGATAAGCGAACGAGTTTCCGGGAATCGTGCTCGCCGTTGCTGCAGCATCCACGCCCGGCAGACTGCGCAAAACGTCAAGAGTGTGATCAATCCGGCTGACTAGTTTTCCCATGTTCACGGTCTCGCCCCATCCTGCACTGATCCGTAGTGTCAGAACATGCTCTGCTTCAAAGCCGGGCTTCACAAGGGCCAAGGCTTTCAAACTTCGAAGAAGCAAACCGGAAGCAATCAACAGCATGACTGCGAGTGATACCTGTACCCCGATTAACAACCACTGCGCGCGATTTCTACCAGAGACCTGCGTCCGGCTCGCGAGCGACATGGAACCAGATAGTTTGTTCTGCGTTCCTCGGAGCGCCGGGATGAGTCCGGCTGCGAATGTCACTATCAAAGCACAACCCAGTGAGTACAGGACGACTCCCCAGTTCAGGCGGACTTCATCAGCCCGCGGTAGCTCCTTCGCAACAAGAACAAAGAGGTGAGAGGCCACTTCGGCCAGTGCGAGGCCTGCTATCGATCCGATGATCGCAAGGATGAAGATCTCACTCAGCAACTGCATCACAATGGCGCGTCGTGTCGCACCAAGTGAGAAGCGGATCGCAGTCTCGTGCTCGCGTTCTGCGACTCGTGCCATCAGCAGCGCCGCGATGTTCGTGCATGCAATGAGCAGCAAGAGTGAGACCGAACCGTAGAACAGCCATAGTGATTTTCCAACTCCGCCGAGAACCAATTGCTTCAACGGCTGAAGCTCGACGGTGATCTTACCGTCAGACGCTGGGAACTGTCGGCTCAATTGACCCTGCACTGTATTCAGATCGGCCTGCGCCTTGGACAGCTTCACTCCTTCTTTCATCCGGCCGATCACCCTGAACCAGGTAGCATCACGATTCTGCGCGTAGGGCGCGTCTACCGGATTCGGCTCCCATACATCTACGTCACGATCGGGAAAACGAAAGCTCTCCGGCATGACTCCGATTACGCTGTAGTCAGTCTCACCAAGTTTGATCGGCTTACCGATAGCGAACGGATCGGCGTGGAGATGGTCGCGCCAGAATCGATCCGTGACAAGGACAGCGTTCGGACCCCCGAACTTCTGTTCTTCCTCGCTGAAGTCTCTTCCTATCCTCGGACTGACGCCCCAGACTGCCAGGAAACGCGGCGCAACAAAGGCCACCGTGATCTTTTCGGGATACATACCTCCAAGCAGTGTCGCGTCCCCGGTGTAGTAGCCGCTAATCGATGCAAAGGTCGAGTTCATCCTGTTCCAGTCTTCGACCCGTGCAGGAGCCACGAAGAACTCAGGCAGTCGATCGCCTCGCTGTCGCTGATGCACGCGCACCAGCTCTTCTGCATGAGGAAATGGCAACGGCTGCAGCAGAATGGCATCGATGGCTGAAAAGACTGTGCTGTTGGCGCCAATGCCCATTGCAAGGATCGAAATGACAGTCACGGCAAAGCCGGGAGCTTGTCGAATGAATCGTATCGCCGCTCGAACGTTCGCCCGCATGCTCTCAATCACAGCAGACACATACACTTCGCGTACCTGCTGCTTGACCTGGTCTTCGCCACCAAATTCAATCAGCGCCCGCCGCCGCGCTTCTTTCTCGGCAACGCCGGCAGCAACTTTCGCTTCGATCATCGCCTCGAGATGAAAGGCGATCTCACGATCGATCTTGTCTGCTCTTTCAGGCGCGGATTGTCGTTTCATCCGGTGCATACAAGCCTCTTATCGCGCAGTCTGCATGATCAGTGCCACTGCTCCGGAAAGCCGGTTCCAGGTCGCTTCTTCGGCCACCAGCTGTTTGCGCCCGACCGCGGATAGCTTGTAGAACTTTGCTTCCCTTCCGTTCTCTGACTCTCCCCATTCGGCGACGAGCCATCCACGTTTCTCCAGCCGATGAAGTGCGGGATATAGTGAACCCTGCTGCACCTGCAGGACATCCTTTGAGATCTGTTGAATACGCATGGAAATTCCGTAGCCATGTACCGGACCAAGCGCCACGATCTTCAAAATCAACATGTCAAGCGTGCCCTGCAGTAGATCCTTTTTCCTTTCCGGCATCACCACTCCTAGATGTTCTACACATATGTAAGCTGCCATAGGTAGATTGTCAAGGAGAGAGCCAGATTCTCCTTCCTCGCTTCATTCACTGGCATTTCTTGCAGCACGATCTCGGCGTCTTGCGCTATCGAGGCGTGCTCCCGGGCTTCGACCTTGTTTCTGCGGAAGAAGTGCTAAAAGGGCTGCGCCGTTTCAAGTACCCAAACGGCCGGGCTCACATATCTATAGCGCAGCGGCGATCAATCCCGATGAATTTCGGATTGAAGTTGGCATCGAATCAGAGCTTTGCAGTTCGCAACCTGAGCGCATTAGCAATGACCGATACCGAACTGAAGCTCATGGCGCCCGCAGCAATCATCGGGTTTAGAAGCAGGCCAAAACGAGGGTAGAGAACCCCTGCGGCGAGTGGGACTCCAAGAACGTTATAGAAGAAAGCAAAGAAGAGATTCTCTCGGATGTTATTCATCGTGAGGTGACTTAATCGCCGGGCTTTCACAATACCGCGGAGGTCGCCCTGCAGCAGAGTGATGCCACCTGTCTTCATCGCAACGTCAGTACCCGTGCCCATTGCAATGCCGACGTTTGCCTGGGCCAGCGCAGGAGCATCGTTGACACCATCTCCTGCCATCGCGACAATTGCGCCGGCCTTCTGCAGCTTCTTCACAACGGCGGCCTTCTTGTCGGGCAATACATCCGCTTCGAACTCGATGCCAAGTTTTCCCGCCACGGCCTGCGCGGTAGCACGGTTGTCGCCCGTCACCATGATGATCTTGATGCCTTCTTGTTTCAATTGTGCGATCGCTTCAGCGGTTGACTTTTTGATCGGATCAGCTACGGCAATCAGACCAGCGAACCTGCCGTCCAAGGCGATGTACATCACCGTCCTTCCATCTTTTTGAAGGCTTTCGGCTTCAGTCTTCAGCGCGTCCGGAGAAGCGCCTAGATTGTTCATGAGCGCGACATTTCCGATCGCGACCTGCTTGCCCTTCAAAGTTCCCTTAACCCCCTTACCTGTTACCGATTCGAAGCCATCCATTGCAACCAATTCGATCTTCTTTTCCCTGGCGGCTGACAGGATCGCTCCGGCCAGTGGATGCTCGCTTGCCTTCTCAAGACTTGCTGCAACTTGCAACAATTCAGTGTCTGTCACACTTTCAACCGCAATCAATTCCGTAAGCTTCGGCTTTCCCTCGGTTAGTGTGCCAGTCTTATCGACAACGAGGGTATCAACCTTCTCCAGCATCTCCAGTGCCTCGGCATTGCTGATCAGGACGCCTGCGCGTGCTCCCCTTCCAGTACCGACCATGATCGCCATTGGTGTTGCAAGTCCTAGCGCACAGGGACATGCGATGATGAGCACAGCCACCGCGTTCACCAGCGCATGGGCATAGTGCGGCTGCGGACCGTAGATTGCCCACACGACAAAGGTAATGACTGCCGATAGCAGAACCGCCGGTACGAAATAGGAAGCTACGACATCTGCCAGTCTTTGGATGGGAGCGCGCGTGCGCTGCGCTTCGCCTACCATCTTTACGATCTGTGCAAGCAAGGTGTCGGCCCCGACGCGCTCCGTCTTCATCACGAAGCTGCCTGTGCCATTGATCGTTCCTCCGGTGACACTTGCACGGATCGTTTTTTCCACCGGGATCGGCTCGCCACTGATCATCGATTCATCAACTGAACTGTTGCCTTCGATAACCACTCCATCCGTCGGAATCTTCTCGCCTGGACGAACCCGAAGTTTGTCCCCTGGGTCGATAGCCTTCAGGTCCACGTCCTGCTCCGTACCATCGGATGACACACGCCGCGCCCTTTTTGGTGCGAGTCCAAGCAAAGCTTTGATCGCGCCGCTGGTCTGACTTCGCGCCTTCAACTCCAATACCTGACCGAGGAGAACCAGCACCGTGATTACAGCGGCTGCCTCAAAGTACAGTCCGAGTTGGCCGGACGTATCCCGGAACGATGCCGGGAAATACTGTGGCAGAAGGACAGCTACAACGCTATAGAGGTACGCCGATCCTGCGCCGATCGAAATGAGCGTGAACATGTTTAGATGGCGGCTTGCAATTGAAGCCCACCCACGCTGGAAAAAGGGCCATCCTGCCCAGAGGACCACCGGTGTTGCAAATGTAAACTCTGCCCACCCAAGACTTCGCCCGGTGAGCAATTGTCGGATAGGATGGCCCGGCAGGAGCCCAGAGATCATGACTGCGAACAGCGGCAGAGTAAAACCAATACCAATCCAAAGCCGTCGTGTCATGTGGTCAAGCTCGGGATTTGCTTCCTCTACCGCAACCGTCACCGGCTCCAGGCTCATGCCGCAGATCGGACAATTTCCTGGCTGATCACGCAAGATTTGCGGGTGCATCGGACAGGTATATTGAGAGCGGGTGGTGGGCGCTGTAATTACTTCGGGCTCCAAAGCCATTCCGCACTTCGGACAGTTGCCAGGTTCGGTTTTGAGAACCTCCGGATGCATGGGACAGGTGACGAGTGTCATTGCGCGTAAGTGCTCCTTCGAATCGTTCGTCGAATAACTCTATACAGATCACCTTCGGTACAACGAAGTTCTTTCATACAGACGCACAAACGCCGTGTCGAGATGTCACACTCATTGTCCTGGGTTCGCCCACGATGTCGTGTCAATTACAAACCTATAGCACACATCGCTACGCATCATCTATTCGGAAGCTTTATGGACGTTTCGGATCTGAGACGTCAAACGCCCATCCAACGCGTTTCACCGAAACTTTAATTAGATACAATTTAGCGATAGAAGCGCGCTACTACTTAGCTTGGACTTGCAGTGAGCTACACCGCTCAGTTTAACGTCGTTGAAAGTGCGAGCGTGTAGATGGTGATGCCGAACCAGACCTTCGTACCTTAAGGCTTGCGCGAGACATCCATAGGTCCAAACTCATGTCCGCTTACTTCTTCCTTCTGTATTCTTTTGAGACGTTCGGCTTGCTGACTAGCATATTCCTGCTGTCGGGAAGGACTCCTCAGCAGATCCCTGCCGCGCAATGCTCTAGACACTCAGCGTTCCGTGGGTTCCCTGCCAAGATGCTGACTTGAATTGATTAGGCTGTTCGGGCGGCATCGCATTCCGCTATCTCGCGCGGACAGACTTAACAGCTGTAGGACCAGTCCTAGATGCAAATCCTGCAGCACTCCGTGCGCGCCACACCGTAACCAGACGAGACTGCAAAATCCATGATTGCGGGTGTACAGCACCGTTCAGAACATGTTCACGGATTCACCGTGCACGATCAGCTGGTATTTGTGTAAGCAGAGGACGACGAGACGTACAGACGTTCGGGATATGAGTAGGCAGCAGTGCTTCAGCGGTGCGCGAGTTAAGCACAAAACGGTGATTTGAATGAACACGAACAGCTCTATTCCGGTCTTGGTATTCATTGTGATTGCGTCTATTGGCGCCGTCCTTGGCTTGAGCTTGCACACAGCAGGGCGCGACTCGACCGCATTTATGGTCATCATCGCAGCCATATTCCTGGCTGCACTTATTTCGGCTGCTGTCCGAGTGGCAGACCAATGGAGTAAAGCCGTCGTCCTGCGCCTTGGAAAATTCCGTGCATTACAAGGACCCGGAATTTTCTTCATCATCCCGCTCATCGACACGATCCCCTACTGGATCGATACACGCGTCCTTACCAGTTCCTTCAAGGCCGAAAAGACTCTCACGAAAGACACCGTACCAGTGGATGTCGACGCAGTACTGTTCTGGAAGATCGTGGATCCTGAAAAGGCAGCCCTCGCCGTCGCGGACTACCAGAGCGCGATTGGTTGGGCCTCGCAAACCGCACTCCGTGATGTGATCGGCAAGACCATGCTGTCGGACATGCTGGAAGGCCGAGACAAAATCAGCGCACTCCTTCAAACCATCATCGACGCACGTACTCAGCCATGGGGAATCAATGTGCAGTCAGTTGAAGTAAAGGATGTGTTGATTCCTGCATCGCTTGAGGATGCGATGTCAATGCAGGCCCAGGCAGAGCGAGAGCGCCAGGCACGCGTGATCTTAGGCGAATCAGAATTGCAGGTCGCGATGAGTTTTGGAGAAGCAGCCAAGACGTACACCAACAACCCGGTTGCACTGCACCTGCGTGCTATGAACATGCTATACGAAGGACTTAAACAGAACTCGACGATTGTCATTGTTCCAAGTTCGGCGATTGAGACGATGCAGCTCGGTGGGATCGCAGGCCTCACTGCCCTGACGATGGGACTTGGGCAGGATAAGGCGCTTGGAGCAACGAACAATCAGCCGCAGATGAATCTTCCGCCGGTAGTACCGGCTGCAAATGGTGTCTTCCCAAACGGCCCTGTTTGAGCAGAGTCGTCTTCAATTGAAGCTGAGCAAAAATGAGGGTATCCAGTGTTCGAATCTGACTACGGCAGCACGGTCTGAAGGTTGTTGTTATCAGCAATGAATCGCGCGAAATTAACGCATATCGTGCCGCACGTTCAAGCTCGACCAGCTGGCAGATACCTTGATTTCTTCATGCTTTGTGCGGACGCATGCAAAGCACAATTCACTTAGGTTGCAGATGAACAACGCAGCTTAGGAATGTCACCAGATCTAAAAGGAGATTCAAGATGCCGACAGACATACTCACGACCCAAGACCTGCTCCACGACACGCCTGCTGACCTGGCCAAAGAAGAATCCCTGAAGGGCGGAACAACCCTTTCTCCGGAATTGCTTCGGCGAATGAATGCGTATTGGCGAGCTGCCAATTATTTGTCGGTCGGCCAGATCTATCTTTACGACAATCCGCTGCTCAAGCGCCCGCTGACGCTCGACCACATCAAGCCTTTGGTGGTCTCTCACTGGGGAACTACTCCTGGCCAGAATTTCATTTACGTCCACTTAAACCGGGTCATCAAAAAGTATGACTTGGATATGTTTTACATTGCCGGTCCTGGTCATGGCGGGCCCGCAATCGTTGGCAATGTCTATCTCGAAGGCACCTGGAGCGAGGTGTATCCGGACGTTACGCAGGACGAAGCTGGACTGAAAAAACTATTCAAACAGTTCTCCTTTCCGGGCGGAATTTCCAGTCACGTTGCCCCAACGACTCCTGGATCAATCCACGAAGGCGGCGAGCTGGGTTATTCGCTGAGTCATGCGTTTGGCGCGGTATTCGATAACCCGGATCTAATTGTTGCCTGCGTGATTGGTGACGGTGAAGCAGAGACTGCATCACTGGCAACCTCCTGGCACTCTAACAAGTTTCTCGACCCGAAGACCGATGGAGCTGTACTGCCCATCCTGCACCTGAATGGTTACAAGATCAGCAATCCAACGGTACTCGCTCGCATTGAGCATGAGGAGTTGGAGCAGTTTCTGAAAGGTTGTGGATGGACGCCGTATTTCGTAGAAGGTGACGAGCCGGAGAAGATGCATGAACTTATGGCTGCTACCGTTGACAAAGCCATTGAAGATATTCATCGTTTCCAGAACGATGCACGTACAGGCAACACCACGACGCGCCCACGATGGCCGGTGATCGTTTTGAAGTCGCCCAAGGGTTGGACGGGCCCGAAGGTTGTTGATGGCTTGCAGATTGAAGGGACCTTCCGAGCGCACCAGGTTCCGATGCTTGTTGATCCTCAGCATCCCGCTCATGTACAGCTTCTGGAAGCCTGGATGAGGAGTTACAAGCCGGAAGAACTCTTCGATAAAAATGGCCGGCTCATTGCCGAACTGGCTGAACTGGCCCCGAAAGGCGATCGCCGGATGGGGGCCAACCCGCATGCGAATGGAGGGCTTCTTCTTCGCGATCTCGATATGCCCGACTTCCACGATCACGCCGTAACAGTGAATTCGCCAGGAGTAATTGCAGTAGAAGATACGCTCGTCCTGGGGTCATTTCTTCGTGACGTTGCAAAACTCAATAAAGACAAGGGAAACTTTCGGGTATTTGGTCCCGATGAGACTATCTCGAACCTTCTGCAGGCCGTGTTCGAGGTCACCAACCGTCAATGGGATGCGCGTGCCTTCAGCAACGATGAATTTCTCGCGCCTGCAGGCCGCGTGCTCGATTCGATGCTGAGTGAGAATCAGTGCGAAGGATGGCTGGAGGGTTATCTCTTGACCGGAAGGCACGGACTTTTCAACAGCTACGAAGCATTCATCCGCATCATTGACTCGATGTTCAGCCAGCATGCGAAGTGGCTCAAAGTCTGCCGCGAGTTGCCGTGGCGTCGAGATATTTCCTCGCTCAATTATCTGCTTGCCTCGCATGTCTGGCAGCAGGACCACAATGGATTTACACATCAGGATCCAGGTTTCCTTGATCACGTGATCAATAAGAAGGCCGACATAGTGCGCTGCTACCTTCCAGCAGACGCGAACTGTCTCCTGTCTGTCTTCGATCATTGCCTGAGAAGCCGCAACTATGTGAACGTGGTCGTCGCTGGAAAACACGCGCTTCCACAATGGCTGACGATGGACCAGGCCGTCGTGCATTGCACCCAGGGTGTGAGCATCTGGCAATGGGCAAGCAACGATCAGCAAAGCGAGCCTGACGTCGTGATGGCCAGTTGTGGAGATACGCCAACGCTTGAGAGCCTCGCCGCTGTTTCCATTCTCCGCAAAAATCTTCCAGCGCTGAAGATACGCGTAGTCAACGTCGTCGATCTCATGAAGCTGCAACCGAGCACAGAGCATCCACATGGCCTGACGGAACCAGACTACGATTCGCTTTTCACGAAAGACAAGCACATCATCTTTGCATTTCACGGGTATCCCTGGCTGATCCACCGGCTGACCTATGCGCGGACGAATCGTAACCTGCATGTGCGCGGCTACAAGGAAGAAGGAACGATCACGACACCGTTTGACATGCGCGTTCAGAATGACCTTGACCGTTTCCATCTTGTCATGGACGTAGTTGATCGCGTTCCGAATCTTGGATCCAGGGGTGACTACCTGAAACAGCAGATGCAGGACAAGCTGATCGAACACAAGCACTACATCAATGCACACGGCGAGGACATGCCGGAGATCCGCAATTGGAAGTGGAGCCCTACACAGTGAACATGCAGATTGTTGAAGCAACGGCCAGGATGATGGTCGCCGATGGCAAGGGGCTGCTGGCAATTGATGAAAGCACCAGCACCTGCAACAAGCGCTTCGCCAAATGGAATATCCCACAAACAGCAGAGAGTCATCGGCAATACCGTCAATTGATTATCGACACGCCGGGCCTGAACGAGTCCATCAGTGGCGTGATTCTCTATGACGAGACAATCCGGCAGAAGAAGGATGATGGCATCACCTTTGCCAAGTCGCTTGCCGCACTCGGAATCATCCCTGGCATCAAGGTCGATCTTGGAGCAAAGGAGATGGCGAACTTCCCAGGCGAAAAGGTCACCGAAGGTTTAGATAGTCTGCGCGCTCGTCTGGGTGAATATGTACAAATGGGCGCACGCTTCGCGAAATGGCGAGCGGTCTTCGCGATCGGCCATGGGATTCCCAGCCGCGGTTGTATCGAGGCAAACGCCCATGCACTGGCTCGCTATGCGGGATTGTGCCAGGAAGCAGGACTCGTGCCGGTCGTGGAGCCAGAAATCCTGATGGAAGGAGATCACACTCTTGATATTTGTTCGACCGTAACGGAAACCGTTTTGCGCACCGTATTTCAGCAGCTTTATACGCAGCGGATCGCGCTTGAGGCAATGATCCTGAAGCCAAACATGGTTCTGCCTGGTCTCAACTGTCCAACACAGAACACTGCCGACCAGATAGCTGATGCAACCGTGGGCTGTCTGCTGCGCGCGGTTCCAGCCGCTGTTCCGGGGATCGCGTTTTTATCGGGCGGCCAATCCGGCGAACTTGCCTCGGGCCGCCTGAAGGCGATGATTGTTCGTTATAAGTCTCGGCTTCCCTGGGAACTGTCGTTCTCCTTCGGCAGGGCCATCCAGGAGCCGGGCCTGGGAATCTGGCGTGGCGAACAGGTAAACGTTATGGCAGCACAGGAAGCGCTTTATCACCGTGCCAGGTGTAACCGGGCCGCTCGCTTTGGAGAATACAACGCAGCAGTGGAAGCGAACCATCGTGGAAGCGCAGCCTATCCGCAGGCGGCTGAAGTTTATGCCGGCTTTGCTGAATAAAAATGCATGTTCGTCAGTGGTTCATCGTCGGAACTTTTTTCCACTTGTCCTGACCGAGGCTGCCTGCCTGTTGTAGACCCCGGCATCACACGCCTCGGCAACTCATTCTCGATAAACAACAACAGTTGCATACCGAAGACACTTGACAACAGGATGCTGAAGTTCGTTCCTGTCGGGCAAGCAATCTCTCCTAAATGGTAGGCACGGCCGCGCTCATCTCTTTAGACGCTCATCGCTGCCACAGAATCTGTTCCGCTTCGAGAGGGACTGACGCACCTCCGTGCGATGGGTCAACGTACGACGGAACAAGGCGTGCCGTGTAGTCCGTAACTGGGCGCTTTGCTGGACAGCAGATGGAATAGACGATAGCGCCGGACGGGTCCCCCGAAAAATTAGATACAGTCAGAATTTCTGGTTTGGCGCCACTCTCCCGGGGCGGCCCCGCGTAAAGTTCCACCCTGAATTGATCTGGATGAAGCCCACCGGGAATGACCGCTATCTGGAACTGATGCTGACCGCCATTTGTGTCAGACGTGACATTGCCAAAGCGGACAGTGCTCCATTTCACGGCGATATTGCGCTGCCACTGCAACACATCGGTGCCCAGCTTTCCCTCGTTCGCTGCGCGCGCTTCGTATCGTGCAGCGGCGGGCAGGTAATGATCATTCGTATATTCTCGTATCGCCCGGCTTGCCGAAAACTCAGGGGTAAGTGTCGCCATGCTTTCCCGAACGCGTTGAAGCCATCGGGAAGGCAAACCTTGCTCGTCCCGCTTGTAAAATTCGGGAACAACCTGCTGCTCAAGCAAGGTGTAGAGGCTTTCCGCTTCAGAGGTATCCCATTGAGCATCTTCGCCGTGTTCTCCTCCGTCGCCTATGGCCCAACCTACGTCGGGGGTATATGCCTCAGCCCACCAACCATCCAGTTCCGAAATATTGAGCCCACCATTGACCAGCACTTTCATCCCGCTAGTCCCGCAAGCTTCCCAGGGACGCCGGGGGGTGTTGATCCAAAGGTCCATGCCTCTAACCAGTTCCTGCGCCATCTGCATATCGTAGTCGCTGAGAAAGACGACGTGGCCGCGAACCTCCGGGCGCTTGATAAAGTCATTCCACTGCTTGATCAGCGCCTGTCCTGGCAGGTCCTCAGGATGGGCTTTCCCAGCGAGAACCAATTGCACAGGGCGTTGAGGATCCGTGAGTAGACGAATAAGCCGCTGAGTATCATGCAATAAAAGATCAGGACGCTTGTAGGTTGCGAAGCGCCGGGCGAACCCAACCGTAAGCACATCATCCCTGAAGAGCTCAGCGACCTCCGAACGAGAAGATCCTTCTGCCGAGAGTTGACGCGTATAGCGCGCACGCACCTGGGTCAGCATCGTCTTTCGCGCTCCACTGCGCATCTGCCACAACTCGCTGTCACTCAAGCGACGGACATCATCTGAGAGTGGACGCTCACCGCGCCAACGGTCCGCCCCACATGCTTTGGTCCACAGGCAATCAGCTTCTGTCGAATCCCACGTCGGTACATGTATTCCATTCGTGACGAAGCCCACGGGGACCTCCGTTTGTGGCCATCGCGGGAAAAGAGGCTGAAAGATGTGCCTGCTGACTTCTCCATGAAGTTTGCTGACTCCGCTCACCTGGCCGCTGCCGCGAAGAGCAAGGTAAGCCATGTTGAAAGGCTCGCTCTTATCATCAGGTTTCTGCCTTCCCATCGCAAGCAGTTCGTCCGTCGAGATTCCCAGTTCCTCCTTCGCATAGTGTTCGAGATATTTCCGGCAGAGTTCCGGGTCGAAGCGATCGAATCCTGCTGGTACAGCCGTATGAGTTGTAAATAAATTCCCTGCCCTGGTGATTGTCAGCGCCACTTCAAACGGAACGCGGTGGTCCGCCATGTAGTACCTGGCCCGCTCCAGCACAGCGAATGCCGCATGCCCTTCGTTGAGGTGGCAGACCTCGGGATGCAAGCCTAGTTCTCGGAGCAAACGCCAACCGCCAATACCCAGAACGATCTCTTGTTTCAACCGCATCTCGGCATCGCCGCCATACAGCTCGCTTGTGATCCCGCGATGAGCAGCGCTGTTGGCGAAGTCATTCGTGTCCAACAGAAACAGCTTCGCTCTGCCAACCATTACCTGCCAGCAACGCAGCCAGATCCTTGTACCTGGGAGCTGAACCTGGATACGCAGCCACTCTCCGTTCTTACGCCGAAGCGGCTGAATAGGCAACTGTCCCGGATCGTTAACGGGATAGAGCACGCGCTGATTACCCTCAGCGTCAAAATCCTGTCGAAAGTAGCCCTGCCCCCACAGCAGACCGACTCCCACAACCGGCACCCCGAGGTCGCTGGCCGCCTTCATCTGATCGCCCGCAACATTTCCCAGGCCGCCGGAATATATTGGAA
>CAXTNK010000092.1:12908-17280 GCA_964245665.1 uncultured Acidobacteriaceae bacterium | reverse complement strand
GCTCTTGCCGAGCGTTGCCTGGGCTGCTGCCGCCGGGGTGCCCGGCGCCGCGCTCGGGCGGGTAGGGGTGGTTGGCTCATAACTTGAAGCTTGCGGCGTTGCCGGACGGGCAGGCTCGGGGGTGGGGGTGGCGTTTGGCGTGCTGCCGGTCGGGTTCGGTTTCCACATCTCTCTCGCGTTTCCTTTCAATCCTGATTGTAACTGTCAAAATAGTCTGCTTTCCACGCGGGCTCTCTTCGCTCGCACGCTCGTGGACAGATGCAGCCTCGCAAAATCTCAAAACCGCGCACCAGTACCATGTACGAGTACAACAGTCGTCTAACTTGCATCTTACCTATCTACCCATGGAAATTGCACGCCTGGTGGCAATCTTTTCCAAATGGGGAGACTCTTAAGCGATACGATACTCTTTGGCGCGCCCCCATTACCAACCTTCTGCTTCATCCTCAGGCTCACAGGACGACCGTGACCTGCTCCGTCGCATCGAGCGCGCACCCGGCCAGCGTGCCGGCTACAAGCAGCTGGTCCGCGAAATGGGACTGGGCGGCGGCCGCGATCGTCGTCTGCTGCTCGAACACCTCGCCCGCCTGACCGCCAGCGGCAAACTGGTTAAACCAGACCGCGATCACTGGATGCTTGCGCCCTCAAAAACCGCCAGTCCCGCCAATTCAGCCACGTATGAGAATACAGGCGAGAACCTCATCGCGGGCAAGCTCGACATGCACCGCGACGGTTTCGGCTTCGTTCGTCCCAAGGACCGCACCGCCACCGGCACGGAAGACATCTTCATTCCTCCCAACGAGTTGAACGGCGCCATGCAGGGCGACACCGTGCTCGTCGCCATGGCCCCGGCTCGCGGCGATGGCCGTCGCTACGGCCGTATCCGCCGCGTCCTCACCCGCAATAATCCGTCGGTTGTGGGACGCTTCCACTACGCTCGCGGCCACAACCAGAACTTCGGCGGCAACTACATCACGCCCCTGGATGGCCGCATGTCCGACGCCATTCTCATTCCTGCAGGCATGGAGCGGCCGCTGTCTGCGCACACCCCGCATCGCGTTCTCGGCAAGGAAGCCGAACACCACGAAGCCGAGTTGCTGAGCGCTGATCGCGACCTCGAAGGCCTGATCGTCGATGTCCAGATCACCGACTGGCCTACGCCAACGCGTCCTGCAAGAGGCCGCGTCATCGAAATCCTCGGCCACGAAGACGACTTCGGTGTCGACGTCGAAATTGTTATCCGCAAACACCACCTGCCGCACCAGTTCCCTGAAAATGTACTAGCTGAAGCGCGCGAAGTCGCCCGTCTTGACCAGGAAGAGATTGCCCGCCGCCGCGATTTTCGCGACCTGCCCATCATCACCATCGACGGCGAAACTGCGCGCGACTTCGACGATGCGGTTCTGGTGGAAGAACATGAAGACGGCAGCTGGGAGCTGCAGGTACACATTGCCGACGTCGCTGAATACGTTCAGCCCGGCACACCGCTCGACCTGGAAGCGCGCGTTCGCGGCAACTCGGTTTATTTTCCCGATCGCGCCATCCCCATGCTGCCGCAGGAACTGTCGACTGACATTTGCAGCCTACGGCCGAATGAAGACCGCCTCGTGCTGTCCTGCCTGATCCAGATTGATCCGCACGGCGAGATCACCAGCTACGAGGTCACGGAAGGCGTCATTCGTTCCGCGCGCCGCATGACCTATACGCAGGTGCATGAAATCCTGTCCGGCAATGCCATCGTTCGCGCAGAATTTGGCGAGTTCGTTCCTGCTTTCGAACAGATGGAGAAGCTGGCCCACATTCTCAACAAGAAACGTGACCGCCGCGGTTCCATTGACTTCGACCTGCCCGAGCCCGTCCTCCAGTTCGATGAACTCGGCGCTATGACGGATGTCGTCCGCGCTCAGCGTACCTGGGCCAATCGCCTGATAGAAGAATTCATGCTCTCGGCGAACGAATGCGTCGCGTCGTGGCTCGAAAATCTTCACGTGCCCTCGCTGTACCGCATCCACGAGATCCCCGACCCCCGCCGCGTGATGGATTTCGAAGACGCCGCTGCTCATTTCGGCTACTCCCTCGGCCTCGGCGCGCTGCCCGTGAAGAAGTTCCAGTTCAAAAGCGAACGCCGCGAACATCTGGCGAAAAAAGATCGCTTTTCGAACCACAAGGGAACAGCCAGAACCCACGAAGTGCCCGAGCACATTCCCGTCAGGCCGCAAATGTATCAGAAACTGGCACGTAAACTCGCGGGCAAACCGGAAGAGCGCATCCTCGCGCACATGATGCTGCGTTCGCTCAAGCAGGCAAAGTACAGCGAGAAGAACGAAGGCCATTTCGCCCTCGCCGCTCCTGCTTATACGCATTTCACCTCACCCATCCGGCGCTATCCCGACCTCATCATCCACCGCATCAGCAAAGCCCTCCTGCGCGAAGGCGTAAGCGGCCATTCCCATTTGTCGTCCCGATCCAAGTTTTCCGGTGATGAATCGTCATCCAGACCGAAGCCGTCCCTCGATGAATTGTCCTCCCGCCCGAAGCGAAGCGAAGTGGAGGGAACTGCATCTCCCATCGAATTCCCAATCTCTGAAACCGAACTGGTCGCCATCGCGCAGGAGACCAGCGAGACCGAACGCCGCGCCGCCGACGCTGAGCGCGAATTGATCGAGTGGAAAAAGGTCAAGTTTATGCAGGACCGCGTCGGCGAAGACTTCTCCGCCATGGTCCTGAACGCAACCAAGTATGGACTCTTCGTCGAGCTCGATGAACTCTTCGTCGAAGGCCTGGTGCCACTCGAAAGCCTGAGCGCCGCTGACCCGAATCACGAAAGCTTCACGTATCGCGAGAACACGCGCCAGATTATCTCGGCCGGTCGTCTTGGCGCGCCAAAACGCTACTCCGCCGGCGACCGCGTTCACGTCGTCCTCGAACGCATAGACGTCGTGGAACGCCGCCTGCAATTCGGTATCTACGTCGACCTCGCAACGCTGACCAGCGGCATACGCAAGCCGAAGAAAAGCGGTGCGAAGAAAGCAGATAAAAAATCAAAGCAATCAGCGAGCAAGCCGCCAAAAAGCAAAGGCAGGATTCGCGACAAAAGTAAAGGCAAGCGTAAAAAGAAATAAGAGCAGCATGCCAGCCGTGCTTTACCATTCGAACGAACGAAACGGAGCACGCCCATGCGCATTCTTATTGCCGCTGTCCTCTTTCTCATAGCTCTGCCCAGTCTCATGGCACAGTCTCCTGACGAAACAGCCATCCGCTCCGTGATGGACAAGCAGGTCGCCGACTGGAACCGTGGAGACATCGAAGCTTTCGCCTCAGGCTACAAGAATTCGCCGGACATTCTATTCATGGGCGCCAAAATCCATCACGGCTATGCTGAAATGCTCGCCAGCTACAAGGCGAACTACGCCAGTCGCGCGAAGATGGGCAAGCTCAGTTTTTCTGATCTGGAAATCCAGCCGCTCGATGCACATTTCGCCACCGCAACCGGGCGGTTCCATCTCGTCCGGTCAGAGGCAGATGGCGGGAATGCTGATGGCTTTTATCTACTCGTATACGAGAAAACGCCGGAGGGCTGGAAGATCGTCCGGGATGACACTACGGCTCAACCAAAGGCCGCCGCCAGGTAAATCATCTATAGATCGAGCTTCGTCTCGATCTTCGGCTTCCGGCCTTCGATGCGATCCTTCTGCCGCTTCAGATTGTAGAGGAACATTCCCGCGCGAATGGCAATGATGGCAGCCAATCCGCCAGCGAGCGCCAGGTTGTCGCGGCCGCCGCGGTGCACCACATAAAACAATGCCGCCAGCGCCACCACAACGAACAACCCGAATGAAACCATCTGTGCCCTGCTCTTCATTCCTACTACTTTAGGCTGAAACGGGGGCTTCTGTCTCTCTGATCGGCCGTTGACTTTCCTGACGCTTAAGCAGAAGGCGGTGGGTGGTTCTAAAAAGTTATTCGGCCGGGTGCGCCCGGTACCCAATGAACGACGCTCCATCGTCAACAACTGTCAACTTGAAAAAACCTCGCGCAACCCTGCGTCTAGAACCGTGTTCATTCAAGTGCAGCATGGAGGGAAGGTCATGAAAAACATGAAGGCAATCACGAAGTGGCTTCTGGGCGCAGCTATGGCGAGTGCGTTCGTTCTCGCAGCACCTCACAAGGCAGACGCGCAGGCGGTAGTGAGCGCCGGCTTCAATGGTTATGCGCCTGTTGCTGTCGGCTACTATGGCCATCCCCGTTATGACGGATGGCGTCGGCCGGTCTATGTCGATCACTATCGCTGGGACGCAGCACGCTGGCACCACGATCGTTGGGAGCGGGAGCGCTTCCACTATGACCACCGCAACTATCGCCGCTATTAGTC
>CAXTNK010000092.1:0-12898 GCA_964245665.1 uncultured Acidobacteriaceae bacterium | reverse complement strand
GAACAAAGGCGCAGCCAACAAGCTGCGCCTTTCTTTTTGCGACAACGGTTTAATGGGCCGCGACCATCGCTTCCACATCCTTCACAAACGCGGCCTGGCTACCCGAACGCGTGTAGAACATGTGGCCGCCGGGATACTCATGCACCTGCACGCGCTGCGGATCACCCATCATCGGCATCTCGTCGACGGTCAGCACCGAACCCATGAACGGGCTGCTCAGATCATCCCAGCCATGCGCAATCAGCACATGAATCTTCGGATCAGCCGCAACGGATTCGCGCAAAGCCCCTGCCGACCCCTTCATCAGCGAATTATCTGAGCGGTCCCATTGCTCATTCACTTCCATCGACAGTGCGTTGTAGCGCGCAGTCGTCTTCCAGCCAACTACGCGCGTCACCCAATCCACCATGGCTGTTGTCGTCGGCGCAATAATCGATTCGAGAATAGGATCGTTCGACTGCTGGTCCGGCGAAAACGGGAAAGGATCAGGCGATGTTACGTTTGAATCATAGACCGATCCAATCTCGCCTTTTTCCCGATGTACCTCGCGCAGATAAGCTCCAATATCGAGCCGTCCTCCCGAATATTTGACGAACGAAGGATCGAGTCCTGTCATATCCGTCACCTTCTTGATCAGGCGCGGCGTTGCTTCAGGATCGGACCGCCCGGCAAGCAGATCCGTCACATACTGGCCGCGCGTGTAGGCAATCACTTCGGCCATTTTCTCTGGCGTCAACTGGTTCTGCGTTTCGAGATGGGCTGCTGTAATGGAAGGCAGGCTCATCATCCATGGCAGCGGCGATAGCTCACCATTGCCGTCGATCCATGGATTCAGATACGGCGACACCAGCACCACGCCATTCATCGCCACACCCAGCTGCGACTGCAGGAAATGCGTCACGCGCGGTCCGCGATAGCCGCCATAGCTTTCACCGATCAGATATTTGCGCGATTGCAGACGGCCATTCTTGACCAGCCAGTCATAGATGACACGCGACAGATATTCGATATCCGGCGTCGGCGAATAGAACATCTTCTTCGTGTCGGCGGGTGAGACAAGCGAACGCGAAAAGCCAGTGCCAATTGGATCAATGAAGACCATGTCCGAAAACGGCAGCCACGTCCCCTGGTTGTCCATCAGCTTCGCTGGATCAGATGGACTGTCGCCCTGCACTGCGAACTGGATATGCTTCGGTCCAATCGCGCCCAGGTTCAGATACACCGACGACGCCCCCGGACCGCCATTCATGGCAAACGTCACCGGCCGCTCTGCCTTATCGCTCACACCATCCAGCGTGTATGCCGTCACCACAACTTCGCCCGTTTTTGTTTCCTCTTTGGCCGGATCAGTACGGCCATAAACAGGAATGACTGCAACGGTCGCAGTGTAATGCAGCGCCTTGCCATTCACCGTCACACTCTGTTCGACAGAGGCATCAGCAGGCAGCGGAGGCAGCGCGTCAGGTTTAGTATCAGGCTTCGCATCAGCCTTGGCATCGGCAGGTTTGGCAGCAGCATCGTGGTCCTGCGCAGCCGCAGGCAGACAGGCGAATGAGAGCGGCAGGCCGCACACCAGAACAAGCGCAGCCGCCAGACGGCGCGAGCAAACAGGAAAAAATCTCATGCGCTGAACATATCGCAATCCCGCACTGAACCAAAATCCTCGTCCCGATTCGAAGCTTCGTATGAAACGCTAGGGCTGCGCAGCTGGCGCTCCGCTGTCGACCCAGTAGCTGCTCCGCGCGGTCACCTGCATCTTCGAAAAATCTTTCAGCTGCAGCTTGATACTGTGCAGGCCCGGCTGCGGCGATTGCGGCTGGAAGCTCAGGACATACCGGTTTGGTATATGGTTCGAGATGGTCATCAGACCCTTTTCGAAATTCTTCTCGTTCTCGAACTTGTAGTACTCGCCGCCAGTCAGTTGCGCTACTGTTTCCGGAGCATTTTTATGCAATCCATTCATCGCCGCCATGGCCAGCATCTTGGCCGCACGCAACGGCGGAGCCAGCAGACTGGCGCAGTCATAAGCCTGTGCGGCACGGCTCTGTTTCTTCTTGCCAGGCGCAGCGTCAGCATCGGCATCCGGGTCAGGATCAGCATCAGGATCAGGCTTGTCACCGCGGCTCATGCAGCCACCTGCGGGGCCCGGATCTGCCGGGTCACTGAATTGGCCCGCCTCATGCTTCATCTCCGAGCGCGTCGTCGAAAAACCCATGCTGTAGATCGCGGTATTCGTATCGCTGATTGCCTTCAACGTATCTTCGAGCTTCGCCTGGCTGCCCAGATCGCGCGTCTCGCTGATGAGCAAAATTGCTCTTCGATACGTGGGCGGCTCTTTGCGCAGCAGGTCCACGGCAGCATGCAGACTATCGAAGATTGCCGCGCCATCGTTACCCGGTTTCATCTGGTTGATAGCGCCGGTTACCTGGTCCAGGTTCGCCGTAAAATCCTGCGCCAGCACCGGCTCGCTGTCGAAGCTGATAAGAGCAACCTGCCGCGGCACATCGCCCATGACCGCATCGACCATCGGCCCCAGTTTGCTGTAGTTGGCAAGATGCTGCGCCCCCGCTCCGCCTGTCTCCGCGACAATCACCATCGCAAGCGGCTGGCTGCCGGTGTCTTCTTCGAGCGAGAGCTTCTGCGGCACTCCATTATCGGTCAGAGTGAAATCATTGGCTGTCAGGGAGTACACCAGGTCGCCCTTGTTTGTGCGCACCAGCGCAGGCACCAGCACCAGTGTCGTACCGGTACGAAAGACGGGATTTTGCGGGGCGTGTGCAGGCGCCTGTGCACGCATTCCCGCCGGGATTGCCAGCAGGCAGAGCAGCGGAAACGCTTGGCGAAGCTTCATCATCGGGCCTGCAAAGTAGTGTAACCCGCAGATGGAACCCGCACACCGGCCTACTCGGGAGCCATCTCTGGTAACTCGCAAACAATCCGCGAAGGAAGCCGCCGTGAACCTTCACCTAGACCCCTCAGCTGCCAGGTATATGCCCTTCCGCCGTGTCCCAGTGGTTCAGGATTTCGTGCAGCACCGTACTGCCACAAAGCCACGCCGATTCCAGCGCCAGCCTCGAACCAATATACGGAGCCGTCACGGATTCAACCGCCGTATGGCCCGGTCGCGGCATGGAATAGTTGCTTCCCGTGCGCAACACCATCACGCGATCGTCATCCACGCGATGCATCCTGCCCAGCCGCTCGAGCGCCTGCATAAAGCCCGAATCTTCCATCTCCGTCGTGACGAAGTTACCTTTGCCACTTGTATAAAGCGAGACCCAGTCATTCGCATATTGCGTCATGACCACGCCGTGCCAATAGTAGTCAGAAGCGAATGTATCGCCCATCAGCACAAACGGCGGACGCTGCGCATTAGGAAACCCAGTAAAACCAGCACGGAAATCCGCGACCGCTGGATCATCGCCAAGCTTCAAATTACGCGTCTGCTGATAAGCCCAGGCGGCAAGCTTTGGATTGAGTGTGTACAGGTTCGACCGCAGCCACGGCGTAGCCGGTAGTGTCGCCGGTCTCGGCCCCTTGGCACCATTCGGAAAAATGCCATACGGCCAGTCTGCTGGTGCCTCGCGTGGATCAATCTCACGCGCCACATCGCCGACTACATAATTTGCCCACGCCGCCGAACCGATGGACGCGTCGTGCGGATCGACACCGGCAATACCATTGATCAGTATGTACGCATGGCTCAGGTCAAAGCGCGGATCGAGGCCCAGCGCCATCATCGACGCCGTAGCATTCACGAGCGTCGTTCCACTCACCATGCCAAGGATCGTGTGATCAGCATTTGTACGCAGCGGATGAACGCCGCCGGGAAAATCCTCGACTTCATTCAGATGTTCGCGTTCGACCCAGAATTGAAATTCTCCCGGGATGTCACCTGTGTCCGCTCCCACTTCGAATGTCGTCACAAGGACTGCACGAATAGGCCACGGTTGGGTTGGCGGGTACGATTGCGCTTTTCCCTCGGAGAAGGCGGTCAGAAACAGGCTGACGATAAAGACAGTGCGGCATGCTGTGCGCAGAAGGCTTCTCCTGACTGTCCAGTGTGACAGTGGGTCATTTCAGAGTCCCATAGCCGCGACAACTTTGCACGCGCATATTCATGCTCTAGATCAAAGCTTCCGCTGCCGGGCGATCAATGACCCGGAAAAGCCGCCAGATACCGGCCGCGATCGCAAACAGGATGATCAATAATTCATAGCTGCCATACATCAGCCTGGTGTGAATCACATGCGGCACCAGCAGGCATGGCACATACATCACGACCAGCAGAGCAATGAGCTTCCAGCGATCAAGCCGGAATCCCACGGCCAGCACGAAGTACGCAGCGATCAGCGCCAGGTACGCGTCATAGTGCAGCATCCGCGGATTGACGATGATCACTGTCATCACCAGCAGACCCATCCATGTGCCGGGCTCGCGTACATCTGCACCGCGCCTGCGTAGAAAAAACAGCATCGCCAGGATAATGCCGGCCACTAATCCATGCAGCGCGTAGGCCTCGATGCCGAGCGGCCGATGCAGCTTTTCATCCAGCGAACCCACGACACCGAAGACCCCGTAGCCATACTGGTGTTCGACCTTCACCTGCTGCAGCACTGCCCATTTGTATCCGACATACAGCACAGGAGTGAGCTTCGACTGCGCTGCATAGATTGCGCCGACGCCAGCACCGGTCGCGATACTCTGCAACCATTGCCGCCTTCCAGCCATCAGCGGGAACAGCAACATGAAGACGAACGTGATCTTGATTGCGCCGGCCAGCAGGATCACCAGGTAGAACCATCCCCAGCGATTCTTCCGTATGCCCGGCACCGCTGCCAGCAGTGCCGCCAGGTAAAGGCTCGGCGCTACATTCGCGCTGTAGAGCGCCTTGATACCCGTGAGTCGTGACTCTGCAAGCAGGACCAGCATGGCCAGCGCCGGTGTAAACCAGTAGGCGCGAAGATAATAGCGGGCGAGCACAAACGGAGCCAGCAGCACACACGTCAGGTGAATGAACCCGACCAGCACCCACTCGGATTCGCCCGGCATCACGGCAGCAAGTCCGCTCGCTGCGTATAAAACGATGGGCGGGTACACGAAACGCAAACCCTCGAACATCTCAAGGTAATAAGGGTTCGTGCCGCCACGAAAAAAACGTACTGCGCGCGCATAGACGTGCAGGTCTTCCATCCACTGGTACAGCAGGTCATGGCGATACTGAAAGAAATACAATCCGGCGAACGCTGCGAACGAAAACGCAATCAGCCATGCGGGCGGCGGTAAAAATCGCCTGCCAGTTCCCTCCGGCAGCAAATCATTCATGAAACAAACCCTTCGCAATAAACATGTGCGCGCAAAGTGGCCGCCAGTGGATAGTAACCCGTGCCGCCCCTTATCCAACCGGAAAGATGGTACATTGCACGTTACGAACATCCACTCATCATCGGGCTCTTGCGGTAATAAAATCGGCACGCGCCTGGCAGCGATCCCCAGCAATCGACAATCAGCCAAGTACGCGCCACGAGTTGGAAAAGAAATTACCGACTGGCCCAGGCCATTCCATCCGGCTCACCACCTGCATCAATATGTCCGGAAACCTCGAGCGTTCTCAGATCAATCACTGCAACGTAATCATCCGCCGTGCATGCAAGAAATGCACGGGCACCATCGGGCTGCATCACGATACCGGCTGCGCCATGCCCGATAGCAACATGCTTCACCTCCTTGCGGGTATGCGCATCCATGATTACGAGGTCCGTTCCACCAAGTGTCGAGATCAACACATATCTACCATCGAGCGTAAACTTCAACCGGTTCGCACCCTCGACGTTTGGAGAAAGCGTCGCGACCACCGACTTCTTTGCGAGGTCGACGACCGACACCGTCCCATCCTGCGCATTCGCCACCCACACTTCCTCGCGGTCCGGCGAAACATCAAAGCCCTCCGACCCGTTGCCTACCTTCACCACTGTTTCGTTCCAACCCTTGCGAGGAGGAACACCCCCCGGCTGTGGTCCATGCGGCCCTGGCGTTGGACCATGCCCCGCACCCGGAGCTTACTACCTGAGTCCCTGCGGGCAAATACTACTGCGCAAGTAAATCAAGCTTTTCCAGCCCGGGATACGAAGCGACGCACCCTTGCGCCCCATGGCTTCTCTGCCTCGAACTTCTGCAGCAGACCTGGTCAAGCCGCTACTTTTTCGTCCAGCTTCACATGCATCATCAGTTGTCTGCGCGCAGGCTGCCTGCACGGCCATTGGAGTTGCTGGCCCGGCTGCCGCCATGTTTCAACTACGCAGGTTTGCGAGCAATCGGGACACAGCCAGATCATCTGCCTTTGCCCGCGATTCGCAACGCCGCCAGTTCCATCAAGTTCGCGATCGATGCAATATATACTTCCGCCTCTCAGATAGAGGGCCTCTACCTGGCATGCTGGATTGGCGCACCGCATAATTTCCTCACGTCTGCATCGCAAGCGATGCCTTTACTGGCCGGTAGAGACATTTCATTCGTTGAGCCATTCAAGCGAGTGCCCTGCGTCTTGACTCTGAGACGTGGGTTTGTACAAGCCCACTCACTGACAATTCTGCGACACTTCTCTAGTAGCCGCTCTCAGCAAGAACAGCAGTCAACTCACTGCGGTCTTCGCGAACGGGGTCTTTGATCTTCACTTCATGAGGAGTAGTCATGACCGGACATTCCGCGAGCGCAAGTACCTTGTAGGCTTTCGTCTCGGCGAAAGGCGAAAAGCTGTCGGCCCCACTTACCCCGATCACAATAAGGTCAGCCGATATCTGCTCCGCCATTTTGCAGATCTCATCTGGCACCTTGCCGAAAACCGCTTCCACCTTCGTCTGTAGCTGCAGCGCATCTGCTCCTTGGAGCAGCGCCCGCAGAGCAGTGCGTCCCCATTCAATCGAGCGTTCGGGATTCACGTCTCTCTTGTCACTCTGGTTCAAAACCAGCATCAGCGTCAGTTCAGCATGGTTGGCTGTAGCCAGTTCTATAGCGAACTGAACGCCTGTTCGAAAGCTGCCTTCGAGCGAAACAGGATGGAGAATTCGCTGCGGCGTCTCGTGCAGTTTGTGGCTGCGTGCTCCTGGCCCGATAGCGAAGACCGGCACCTGCACCGTCCGCAGTAGTTCAGCCGCGACCGAACCAAGTGTCAGCCGTCCCAGTTTGCCACGGCCATGTGTGCCCATAATCAGCCGCTGTGCACGCGTCTTTCTCAGCGCGCCGCAAATGACATCTACCGCTGTTCCAAAGTCAACGAAGACCTGGCATCGCACGCCCTGCGCTTCGATCGCTGCAGCCTGGTCATCCACTTCGTTCGTGACTTCCTTTTTAAGCTTCACCATGTCAATGTAGGGGCCGGGTGAATCCACCGGTACGCTGTCCCCTGGGGTGATCGCGCTTACCAGTGTCAGCATTGCGTTACTTGCCCTTCCCTGCGCGATTGCATAAGGAAGAAGAAATTCCATGTCGCTACGATCTGTTGCGACCAGGATCGTTTCCGGCGCAACCAGTGCGCGAACATTCGGCGATTCAATGCTTGATAACTGCATGGCACCCACCTCTGACATCTGCATCCAGTATGGATAGTCATTGCGAGACATTACTGTGACGGCGGTCACACGACTTCGCTTCAGGCCGAACGAAGCTGTTTACGCCTCAGCGTTCTCTGCGCCCTGTACATGCCATGGAGCATCGGAATGAAAGCAAATAGAATCTGCTCGTTGAGCGGCAGCACGACCCGGTAGAAACTCGAGACAAAGGCTGCTGCATTTGTCTGCATCGCGCCGTCGCTCAGCATCGGAAATATTGCAGCCGGCATAAAAGCAATTCCAACTGATCGCCCGTTGATCAGAAGCAGTATCAGGACAATTCCATGCAGCCACGCTGTCCTCTGCGCAAGCATCACAAGAACGTATCCACTAACCCCGGAAAGCAGCGCGACGCGCAGCCACGAAAGGATCATTCCCGACAGCATCGGGACCATCTCCGACCACAGCCATCCCGCATGCAGATAGGTATTGGTCCAGTTGTGCGCATACATCCACACATACACAGACTGGCCTGCGGAAACCCGGATGGCGACGCTGTTCAAGAGCAACCCCAGCGGCACTCCAATGCCGACTAGAACGAGCCGTGGCCGTGGCATCCGCCAGGCCTGCATTTGAGACCTCACGAGAAATCCAAGCAGGCCAGCGAGTGTCGCAGCGTTGCTTGCTCCAGCTTCGGCCAGGTCGCCCAGCACTGCTTCGCAAGTATCCGGCCCGATCATTCGGCAGACCAGCGCGATCAGCAACGCGCACAACCGGCTCACTGTCTCGACCCCGCCTTCAGCATCGCCCACGAAGTTCCTCGCGTTGCCTGCAGCACCGTCGCGTAGAAGTGCGCCGCGGCCTTTGTTCCTTCGCGTGTCACGCGCACCATGCGCTTCGCTCTGCCGCCGCGTTCTGCCGTCGCTTCGCCCATCCGCGTCCTGATCAATCCCTTGACCTGCAGGCGATCGAGTGTCGTATAAAGACCACCAATCGAGCAGGGCCGCTGCGTGGCTGCTTCAATCTCCTGGCGAATGGTCGCCCCGTAGGCGCCGTCACCCAGTCGCGCTGCCGCCGCAAGAACAAGATATTCGAACTCTCCGAGCATATTATTTCTACATTGTGATACTAATAGCGCGACCAGTCAATCTGCATATAGGAGTAGTCGTATGCTCTTGCGCTTCTTCGCTCTCGCCCTGCTTGTCATGGCAAGTCTCGCCTCAATGAATCTCCCCGGCCCGCTGCATGCAGCGGACGCGGCAACTACGGACAGTTTCCGTCCGGTAGCCGCCAGGAAGCCAGCGCCTGCGTTCACGCTGGTGGATGCTCGCGGCGAGACCATCGACCTCCGCGCCTGCAAAGGAAAAGTTGTCCTCCTCGACTTCTGGGCGACATGGTGTGGCGGCTGCAAACTGGAAATCCCCTGGTACATGGCCTTCGACCGCGCATACAGGTCACAGGGCCTGGCCGTCATCGGCGTCGCAATGGATGACGAAGGCTGGGCCAAGGTGCGTCCATTCCTGGCACAACCAAAAGATGCTGAGACCGGTGGCAATACCGCCATGCAATACCCCGTCATCCTCGGCAATCCATCCCTCACAAAGGCCTATGGACTGACCTCGATGCCCATGACTGTCCTCATCGATCGCAACGGAAGAATCGCACTCTCGCACACCGGTGTAGTCGACAAAAATGACTTCGAACACCACATCCAGCAACTGCTCAAAGAGCCGTGAGTCAGCATACCCTCGAGCACACTCTCGCAAAACACGAGGACAAGAAGCCACCGACTGCCCCGATCGGTCATGGCGGCGATGGACTCAGCGATGGATTCGGCGATGGACGACTCACCTGGGCTGCCGAATTCGCAGCATGCGGCATTCCTCTGCCACAAGACTCGCCATGATCGAGTAGCTCATCACCATGGGATCAGACGTTCACGAAGATCCAGAGGAAGCATTCGGAGGGATAGTTCTCGAGTACGCTCGTCTTTTCCGCTAATTTGAAATCGCACCTACAACAGCTACTCCATGCGCGGGACAGGGAGCGCCGGACCGCCTCGAACAAGTCTCTCAATGCCGCGCAGAGTATCGTGAAGCAGTATGCCGAATGCCATCGAACAAGGGCCGCCAGGCCGGAGTAACACCGTCTCCACAACAACGCGCGGCATCGACGCCACCACCGAGCTTCTGCTCCGGACGATCCCCGCTTGCTCTGCCTGCAATGGGCCGCTCGATGATCACAGCTACCGCTTTTACGCCTGCCATCCAGTCTCTCCCGCGGACGCTCTCGATCAGCGTCCATCCACATTCCTGAAAGCTATCCACGACGAAGACTGGGCGCGTGTACAGGCGAACCAGGTGCCCGCCGTCAACCAGCCGCTTTATGTCCTCTACGCGATCATCTGTCCGCATCCGCCTGACGGCAGCGGGATGGTCGCGCTTCTACGTAATCAGCCCGACGCACGGACATCGCACACCCTCGTAGAACACATGAACCTTACGCCGGAAAGCATGGCGTTGCTCCGCGCGCAGTGCCCGACATGCCCGTGGATTAACTTCACGCCCGGCATGGATTGAGCGGAAAACTATCTAAGTACCAGTAGCTTTGCATACCTCATCTGACGCCTCAACCAGCTCGGCCTTTTCAAGGCTGACGTCCATGCTCTGGGCGTCATTCCAGACGTCTGGCGAAATAAACTCGGTGGCACCTCCACGCCGGAATCCACAACGCGAAATGCGGTGGGATAAACCACGCGCTTTCAATCCGGAACTCCAAGGCAGCCATCGGGCAACAAATTTCGGCCGAACGTTAGCTTTTGATTCGCATCTCATTAGCAGCACAATGTCTCGTGCAAGATCGAAAAGCCTCGAAATGATACGCGGCGGAAATTTATTTCATGCTCGCTAACTCGAGACCTGTATACACTTTGACAATGCTTCTGTTCGACCGTTCGCCAGGCATCCTTGACGAAGGTACTTAAGCATGATTACCGTGGTGATCGTTCTACATCTGACTAGAGTTTTATTGACGGGCTTGCACTCATAATGATTCATATAATTATTGTTCTGTTTTTCGGGTCTGCTCTAGCCATTGGGTTGTATTGCCTCTGGGTTACCCTCCGCGTCGAAGTCAATCGCCCGCCTAAGTCAATGCGCTTCGACAACCAGCGTCTCCATGCCGCAGTTGCCCACACACCTGCGCACCCCGCGCCTCACGTGCGCTGACGACTGGTTTACTCGCTTAGCGTTTTTGCTGTTCGTACAGGCGTCGGCTTTGATCCATGTCGAGGTGTTGCCCTGTGTGCGTCCATCCGCATTCTTCAGGGATCCTTCCCATTTCGGGAAATGCCTCGGACTGATTCCCGTTTAGGTGCTCGTCTACTCGGGAATGAGATTCCTGCCTTGTGCGACAGCATGCTTCGAGCCTAGCCTCGTCTCCAATGACTTCCAGAAACATGTGCGTGGCTTCGGTTAGTCTTTGCGCGTTCTGCTTCCTCTTTCAAGACGCTCCAGCATTCGCCGCGAAACCAGCGAAAGTTCACGCCGTCGGACTAGGCTCGGGAAAGCGCGTTCCCTATTCCGCTGCTACCGACCCTTCAGGTGCCCTCTCCACGGACAAGGAGCTGCGCGTGCGTCCGCTGATCGTTGATGACAAGGTCAAGGATTGGACTACGGGTGACAGCCATGCGATTACTGACCGCAGCTTTGTCGTTCGCCGCGCCCTTCGTCTGAACGATGCCTTGCCAGGAGATAAAGGCGAGCACTGGATCTGGCAGAAAGGACCGTGGCTCCTTGTCGATCGGACCAACGGTCACTATGTCGCGCTCAAACTGCCGGAGTACGATCCTGCGGTCTCGCAGGTCATCTGGTACCGCGACTACGCAGCCTATTGCGGGCTTTCAGCGAGCGGCAAACAGTTATATGCAGTCGTAGCACAGCTGGGTGCCCGCAAGCCTGTCCTCTCAAAGAAACTGGCGGCCTGGTCTCCGCACGAACAGGTTTCGGGCGACCTGAATACTTCCGCATGTGGTACGACAGCGTGGCAGAGAGAGCCGCTGCGCGTCACCTTTCGACACACCGGAGAATCAGCTGTCAGCTACGACCTTGTTGGCTCGTCAGCTGTAATGGTCGAAGAAGGAGATGGAGCAGAAGAGCCAGCGGCCGATGGCTCCGCAAGACCGGCGACTAGCTCCCAGTAGAACTTTAACCGAAGCACCAGGCCGGGCTGCTCTGCAAGCGTTGGCCAGAATAAACTATAGAGGTGGAAAGCTTTGAAGCACTCCTGAAACAGGCCGAAATCGCCCACGGGCATCTCTGCGCAGGCCAGATCCTCGGTCTGCGTATGGCGATGCTCGGTTGTGCGCGACTTGGGATTGACGATCCACGCGGCGCTGATCGCAAGCGGCTCGTGACCTTTGTCGAGATTGATCGCTGTGCGACCGACGCCATCGGTGTTGTAACCGGCTGCCGGCTGGGTAAACGCGCATTGAAGTTCCGGGATTGGGGCAAGATGGCCGCGACCTTCGTCGACCTGGGCCAGGAAAATCGTGCCATCCGGCTCGCTGCACGTGAATCTTCGAAAGATCTGGCCCGCACCATGTACCCGCACCTCGAGAACCGCAACCAGCAGCAGATGCTCGCCTACCGTGAGATGGCAGATGCGGATTTATTCAGCGAGCAGTGGGTAACGGTCGAGCTGCCGCCCCGCGAATTCCCCGGCTTCAAAGGCGAACGCGTCGCCTGTTCAATCTGTGGCGAAGGCATCAATTATGATCGCTTCGTTCGCGAACAGGCCGGAAACAAAATGCTTTGTGAAGGCTGCGCGAATCCAGCCGAGCGTTATTATCAGCCGATCAAGTAGCCGGGCCGTAGACAATGTTCGACCCGTACCTCCAGGCCGGCCTGTACCCGCGACTTTGATCCTCAATATGAGCGATAAGGAAACTGGCCGGGTCGGTCCACGTCAACTAGGCGAGTGCATGGCCGATTTGCAGGATAGTACTTTCCGCGAAGTGCTTCCCTAGAATCTGCACGCCGATCGGCAGACCGTCTTTCGACATACCGGCCGGCACCGAAAGTCCGCAAATGCCAGCCAGACTTGCGGTAACGGTGTAGATATCGGCCAGGTACATGGAAACGGGATCATCTGTCTTTTCGCCGATTTTGAACGCCGGCGTCGGCGCCGTCGGCGTTACGATGGCATCCACTTCGTCAAAAGCCTTCAGAAAATCTTGGGTAAGGAGGGCCCGTACCTGCTGCGCCTTCCGATAGTAGGCATCGTAGTAGCCGGAAGACAACGCATAGGTGCCGAGCAGAATGCGCCGCTTGACCTCCGCGCCAAAGCCTTCA
>CAXTNK010000091.1:13767-17497 GCA_964245665.1 uncultured Acidobacteriaceae bacterium | reverse complement strand
AAGCCGGCGTCCACTTCGGCCACCAGACCAAGCGCTGGAACCCCAAGATGAAGGAATACATCTTTGGCGAGCGCAACGGCATTTACATCATTGACCTGCAGAAGACCCTCAAGATGTTCAAGGAAGCCAGCAAGTATGTGACTGACCTGACATCGACGGGCAAAGTAATTCTGTTTGTCGGCACCAAGAGACAGGCCCAGGATGCGATCGCGGAAGAAGCGACGAAATGCGGCATGTTCTATATCAACCAGCGCTGGCTGGGTGGCTTGCTGACCAACTGGGTGACCGTGCAGAAGTCTGTGAAGCGCCTTCAGGAACTGGATGAGATGGCAACAGACGGCCGCTATGAACTGCTGACGAAGAAGGAAGTCATCAAACTCGAGCGCGAACGCAAGCACCTGCAGGCCAACCTGGCCGGCATCAAGAACATGCGCCTCCCCGATGCACTCTTCATCGTAGATTCGAATAATGAAGCGATCGCCGTAGCCGAGGCCCGCAAGCTGGGCATCCCGGTCGTCGCGGTGGTTGATACCAACTGCGATCCGACGGTCGTCGACTACGTGATCCCCGGCAATGATGATGCTTTGCGTGCTATCCGGCTGTTCACTTCAAAGATCTCGGATTCGATCTCAGAAGGCGTGCAGATGGCGACCGACAAGCAGTACGCCGATTCAATTGCCGGCGCGACCGCTCTCAATGCGCAGGTGCAGGATGGCCAGCTTGAGTCGGGTGCCGATGAAGCTTCAGTCGATGGTATTCAGGCCGGCTCACCGTCAGATGATGATCCGGCAGCCGATGAAACGGTCGATCTGGAAGCAGTTCTGGGTGGCGGCATCCGCAAGGCCCCGGCGGCAGTCACCGCAGCCGATGAGCCTGAGGTTGCAGCAGGCCACTAGGCTACGCAGTTCGTGCATTCAGGAAACACGACGGAGGCGTGGCTGCAGATCATGGCCACGCCTTTATTGTCTGCAGAACTTCTACTGCAATGGAGTTCTGCGTAACGCAAGAATCAAGAAGTCAAAAAGGATTACACCGATGTCGACGACTACTGAAAAGATTTCCGCCACCCAGGTAAAAGAACTTCGCGAAAAGACTGGCGCGCCTATGGGCGACTGTCTCAAGGCTCTGCAGGAAGCCAAGGGCGATATGGAAGAAGCAGTCGTCGTGCTGCGCAAGCGCGGCATGGCCTCTGCTGCGAAGAAAGCATCGCGCTCGACCAGCGAAGGCGCCGTCAGCACCTACATTCATGCCGGCGGCAAGATCGGCGTGATGGTTGAAGTCAACTGCGAGAGCGATTTCGTCGCCCGCACCGAAGACTTCCAGGAATTGCTGAAGGACATCGCGATGCACATCGCCGCGACCGATCCGCGCTATGTGCGTCGCGAAGACGTCACTGCTGCTGACATGGAACGCGAGAAGGACATCTATCGTTCGCAGGCTGCGGCTACGGGCAAGCCACCCGCGGTCGTTGAGAAGATCGTCGAAGGCAAGATGAGCAAGTTCTACGAAGAAGTCTGCCTGCTCGATCAGCCGTTTATCAAGGAGCAGTCGGTTACCATCAAGGACATGATTGCGACCAAGATCGGCAAGTTGGGCGAGAACATCGCGGTCAGTCGATTCGCCCGCTTCAAAGTCGGCGACACCAACTGGACCGTCGCGCAGACCAAGTACGCGACCACCGAAGAGTAGGTCGGTTCTGTAGTAAGCAAAGTCCGGAGCTAAGACTCCGGGCTTTTTGTTTTGCCGGCCTGGGACTTGTACAGGCCCACCCTTCGCAAGGGCGCGAAGAATGGGGCACCCAAAGTATCGGCACAACGAAAGCTCATGAGATCCAGTCCCACCATCGCGGTGGGTGCCTCATCCTTGACCGTGATTTTGCGGTAAGGGTGGGCCTCCGCCAATCGCTGGTTTTACAAGCAGCTAGAAACTGCCCATCGCTGTCAGCATCTCGTCATATTTGCCATTCTTCTCCGCCCAGCGGAGCGCCTTTACTTTCTCGACCAGGATCTCTCCCCGCTCGATCTTGTTCTCGCGAATGATCTGCATCACCTCATCGGTAAATGCCGCGAGAGGCATGGCCCGGGGATCGCTTGCCTGGCGCGCGCCGCCCAGTTCCGTCTGCACATACGGCGGCGCCAGTTCGAGTACTTCGACACTGGTGTTGCGAAGCTGAAAGCGCAAAGAGTCGAGCCAGCTGTGCAGGAATGCTTTCGAAGCGCAGTAGGTCGCATAGGGCGCCATTGGCACGAAAGCCAGCCCCGATGTGGTCGCCATCAATGTCGCATGAGCCTTGGCCTTGAGCACAGGAAGCAGTTCCGCAGTAAGCAGCAGGACGCTGGTCACGTTTGTCTGCAGAATCGATAGTGCTTTCGCAGTATCGACCGATTCGGCAGTGTAATCCTCGAATCCTGTGATGCCTGCGTTATTGATCAGCACATTCAGTTCAGGGAATTTGCTTCTTACTTCTGCGGCAAGACTCTTTATCGAGTTTTCATCGGTTACATCGAGTTGCAGGCCTGTCATGCCAGGATTCTGCTGAGTGATTTCATCGAGCAGCTGCTGTCTACGGCCCGCGATGATGACTTTATTCTCTTCCGCGTGCAGTGCTTCAGCGAGAGCGCGCCCGATGCCGCTCGTTCCGCCGGTGATAAGGATCGTATTGCCAGTAATGTTCATTGTTGCTCCTGTCTCCCACATCAAGTCTTTGGACGCTTTTTGATAAGTAGGTACTTTGCTGCGCCAAAGCCTGGGTGAGGCTTTCTGCCCTATTTGGATGTGGGCAGGCGCGTACTGCCGGGAGGTCGAGACGGCGCGTCAAGCCTCAAGAACGCCAAAATGTTAGCGATACACCTTCGAGGCTTTCAACTATCAACCGGGAGCGCAGGACAATTCCTCTGCTTTATTATTCCTGCTCCGGCTCAAAGTGAACCGAGACAGGTATTGCAGCTCCATGCTCGATCTTGTACCTGGCATCGATCTCGCCAAGCCGCCGCATCCGAGACACTCTGCATCGGCCTTTTGCACCCAGCTTTTCAACTCAGCTTGATCGAGATGCATCGCCCAGCAACTCTCTGTATAGGAACTTTTGTCTGGAAGAACTTTGCCAATCGCATGCTCTAGTGGAGAGAAGTCCACCGTATGTGCGCCGGTTTTATCGAACCATCAGTAGCCGTCATCGCAGCCGCCGCCATTGCCGCTATCCGGATCGTATGTTCCTAGAATTGCATCCGGCCCCTTGCCATAGATCTTCGCCGGCTTGATAGGTTCGTAATTCCCGTAATCAGTCTGAAGTTCGTAGATTTCTATGTATTCGGCACCGTGTACATCTTTTACGAGCAGGCTCTTCCATTGTTGCGGTTGCTCGGTTGCCCAACCCGAGGCGATCACATGCGGCCCGGCATGGATGGTGGTCAGGACCTGGAGGATGCCGAAGCCATTGATGACGCCGAGATGCGTCACCTGCTGATCGACACGATAGTCGCTCGTGACAATGGGCTTGCCGTCCCGGGCTTTGTACCCGAGCATCAGGTCCCCGGTCGCATCCAGTCGCAATGGGTCATCGGTCCAGTACGAGAGAGGATGGGGTACCGGTACGTCAGCAGTTTCCCCTTTTGCTGTTGAAACTCGTCGCTGCAACTGGGCGCAGAGTAGCGGCGCGGCGGCCAGTAGTATCAGCGCGATAAGACGATCCCTTCTTCCAGGCGGCAATCGACACCTCAAGGGAGAATCC
>CAXTNK010000091.1:10899-13757 GCA_964245665.1 uncultured Acidobacteriaceae bacterium | reverse complement strand
CGGACCCTTGTGAAGAATGCACCTGGCCAAGCTTGGCTGTCAACGATGAGCCGGCAGTTATTTTCATCGTCGTCCGCTGGCACTTTCATGATTTCTATTATGTCTACTGACACCATGCTGTCAGCAGGACTCTTCTACCTTCTGCATAGAGCAGTCCAACAAGAGGAGAAGCCACATGTCCACCGAAACACTTCCAGCAAGCAAGCCGGCGGTCGAACCACAGGTACTCGAAGCGCAGCGTAACAGTCGTGTCGTCTGGTTTGAGATTCCGGTCGCCAACATGGAGCGGGCGCAGAAGTTCTACGAGACCATCTTCAAAACCACGCTCACTCTGGCAGTTTTTGGGGGCGAGCGCATCGCTGTCTTTCCGTACACAGCGCCATCCATCAGCGGCTGCCTGATCGAAGCCCCGAATCTGAAGCCGGGTCATGGCGCGCTGCCTGCTCTCAATGCCGATCCGTTCCTCGATTCAGTGCTGGATCGCGTTGAGGCAGCCGGCGGCAGCATCGTCCATCCTTATACCGAGTTGCCCGAGGAGATGGGCTGCTTCGCGCGTATCGAGGATACCGAAGGGAACCTGATTGGCCTGCACGCAATGCAGTAGTCAAAAGGCTCTTAGGCAACGGATCGGTTAAAAGCATGATTCGCAAACGCAGATCTCTCCACTCCGCTTCGGTCGAGATGACAATCCTTTTGCTGTGCGCTTCAGTAGAGATGACAAATCTGTTCCTGTTGTAGCGTTGACAACATGAGACGCGCCGATCGGCTTTTTCAGATTGTGCAGTTACTGCGCGGCAGGCGGGTCGTCACTGCGGCCCAGCTCTCTGCCGCGCTCGGCATCTCTGCGCGCACGCTCTACCGCGACATCCGCGACCTCTCGCTGTCCGGCGTGCCGATTCTTGGCGAAGCGGGCGTGGGCTACCGGATGGGCGCAGGATTCGAGATTCCTCCCATCATGTTTACCTACGATGAAGTCGAAGCACTGGTCGCCGGCATTCGCGTCATGGAAAGCTGGGGCGGTCCCGGTCTGGCCAGTGCAGCGCGTTCGGCGCTCGAGAAAATCAGTCACGCCCTGCCCGAAAATCGCCGGCAGGAGATTACCGCAGCCTCACTCTACGCCCCTGGCTATCATGTGCCGAGCAACACGTACGCCTTCCTCGACCCCATCCGTAAAGCGATCGCGGACAAGTGCAAAGTCCACCTCTGCTACCGAAATCTGCAGGAATTGGAGAGCGAGCGAACAGTTCATCCACTCGGTCTCGCGTTCTGGGGCAAGCAGTGGACGCTGCTTGCCTGGTGCGAGGTCCGCGCCGGTTTCCGCACCTTCCGCCTGGACCGGATCACCTCGCTGGACGTATCACATGAGCGCGTCCCAGCAGACCCTCTCAGGTCGCTGGCAGAGTTCATCCGCCAGGCCGAGCGCGCTGTGGAATAAGGCTTTTCCTCAAAGCAAACACGTCTGTCTCGGAATATTTCCAAACAATTGCGTCAAAAACCGCCATAAATGCTTCCAACACTCATGCACAAACTGGCGGCGAGAGCGTTTACCGGATTGCTTGCCGCAGCTTGCTGGACAATGCTCGCGGTCAGCCAAGCGCACGCGCAGGGATTTGCCTTCACCAACGGTGACCTTGCCGCGAACAACTGCAAGGCTGCTTCGCCGGAAGAGCGCGCTGCTGCTGTCATTCTGGCGCAGTCTGCTTTGCCGCGCATTCCTCATCCCATGGTCCATGTGCATACCGACGGCCTGCTGCCCCATCAGGGTGCTCGCGATGAAAGCGTAAATGCTGAGCGAGACTGGGACGCGGCGCGTGATCTTGCCGTCGGCTACTGCGTGACCAGCGACCCGGTCTATCTCGCGCACGCGGGAGCGATTCTTTCTGCATGGGTAAAGACCTATCAGCCCGACTTCAATCCCGGCGACGAAGCCAATCTCGAACAGCTTTTTCTCGCAGCCGACATCATCGACAGCGCCATGCCTGCCCCGCTGCTCGCACAGTGGCAGGGTTTCGCGTCGCGTCTAAGCGCTGGCTACATTGCGCAGATTGACCGCCACTCGACTGACGCGGACAATCGTCAGAGCACCCGCATCAAGCTCGCCACACTGGCGGCGTACGTCGTTGCCGATACTGGCGCCATCGGCCACTTGCAATCCGCATTTACGGCGCAGCTGAATACCAACATTCAGTCAGATGGTTCGACCACCGATTACGATAAACGTGACGCACTCTATTACGTCGTGCGTGATCTACAGCCTATGGTGACGGCTGCCCTCGCCGCGCATGATCACGGAGAAAACTGGTACGGCATCACTGCCCCGAGCGGCGTCACTCTGCAGTCCGCGCTTGCCTGGCTCAATACATATGCCACCGGCGCTGACACGCACCAGGAATTCATGCGCTCCGGTGTCGCCTATGATTTCGATCGGCGCAACGCCGGCCTTGAAGGCTTCAGCGGTACCTGGGCGCCGGGCGGTTCGGCGCAACTTTACCTGTACGCCAGCGCGCTCGATCGACGCTGGGCTGACCTGGCTCTGCAACTTGGCGGCATGCCCAAACTGTGGCAGCGTCTAGCCATGGGCATGTCTTAAATTAAGTAAGTCCCAAAAAAAATTCTTGAAGGATATGTCTTGAAGATTCAGCTCTCTCGCTCCAGCTCTTTCGTCGCCGGCCTGGTTCTTGCCCTGGTAAGCCTTTCTGCTTCTGCTCAAATGAAGGACATCTATCCCGACACGCCGGATGCTAAGCCGGAAATCCACGCGGCTTTGCTGAAGGCGCAGCATGAGCATAAGCGCGTGATCCTGGACTTTGGTGGAAACTGGTGCCCCGATTGCCACGTGCTCGACACCTATTTTCACC
>CAXTNK010000091.1:494-10889 GCA_964245665.1 uncultured Acidobacteriaceae bacterium | reverse complement strand
ACATTGGTCGCTACGACATGAATACAGACGTCGCTGAAAAGTATGGCGTGCCGCTCAAGAGAGGTGTTCCCGCCGTTGCCGTACTCTCGCCAAATGGCAAAGTGCTCCATGCGCAGACCACCGGGGAATTTGCGAATATGCGACACATGGAAGCGCAATCCGTGACCGATTTCCTAAACCAGTGGAAAGCGAACTAGATACGCGCAGGCGATACTTTGAGCGCTTGAGTGTAGCGTAAGTTCTCTTTTCCGGCCTACTGCAGTACGGTAAACTCGGCCTCGTTGGTCGATGCCGAGTTGCCGCCGACCCAGATCTTGAACGTTCCCGGCTCTACCACGCGCTTCAATGCGACGTTGTAGAAAGCGAGATCGTTGAAGCCGAGTGCAAAGCTGACATGTTTCTGTTCGCCCGGAGCAAGGGTTACACGTTGAAACCCTTTGAGCTCGCGCACCGGCTGTTCTACGCTTGCCACCATATCGCGAACGTAGAGCTGCACAACTTCTGATCCTGCGACGCTGCTGGTGTTCTTCACATCGACACTGACTTCCACTTTGCCGACTTCGCTGCTCGATCCCATGGTGTGGTTCACGACCGGCGTGCTGTAGCTGAAATGGGCGTAGCTCAATCCCCATCCGAATGGATAGACCGGGGCGTTGGTCTCGTCGATGTAACGCGAAAGATAGCGCTCCTCGGCATTGGCCGGCGGATGCGTCAGGTCGACATTCCCGGCGACCCGGCCAGTCGGTAACTGTGCCAGGTACAAAGGCTCCTGTCCAACGGACTGCGGAAACTCAACCGGTAGTTTGCCCGAGAAGTTGATATAGCCGCCTGCCTCATCCTTCCCGAACAGTGCGTCGACAATGGCTGTACCCGCTTCGATTCCCGGGAACCACGCCTCGACAATGGCCGGCACATGCGCCGCGGCCCAGGGAATTGCCGGAGGCCTTCCACCGAAAAGGACCAGCACCACCGGTTTGCCTGCAGCCACGACTGCTTCAAGCAGCTGTTCCTGGTTGCCGGGTAATGAAAGGCGCGTGCGCGATGACGCTTCGCCCGTATCGTCGGCTGGTTCGCCAAGCGCGAGCAGGACCACGTCCGCCTGCTTTGCCTGCGCCACTGCATCGGCGAAGCCATCAGTCGACGTCCCGGTGGCGTCGGTTCCCTTGGCGTAAAGCAATGCTTCCTGCGGCAGACGCTTCGCGAGAGCCTGGCGCAGGGTCACGGCATCTTTAGCATTGCCACTGGCGGCCCATGAGCCGAGCATGTCATGCTGCGAATCGGCCAGCGGCCCGATCAGGGCGAATTTCATCTGCTTCTTCCTGTCTGCCTGAAGCGGCAGCAGCGGGCCCGAACCCTGTAGAGCCTCATTCTTCAGCAGCACCAGGCTTTCTTCCGCGGCCTGGCGCGCGAGCACACGCTTCTCAGCGGTCGCAACATATGGCTTGCCATTATCTGGCGCATAGGGATGATCGAATAAACCCATCGCAAACTTTACGCGCAGGATCCGGCGGACCGCTTCATCGACCACTGGCAGCGGCAGCTGGCCACTCTGCACCAGCGCGGGAATGCGCGTCAAAAACAGGTCGCCTTCCATGTCCATATCGACGCCGGCCGTGAGTGCCTTGTCGGCCGCGGCTGCGCCATCCGCAGCGACGCCATGCGCCAGCAATTCAGAGACCGCGCCGTAGTCGCTGACCACCAGCCCGTCAAAGCCCCACTCCTTGCGCAGGATCTGCGTGAGCGTGAATGGATTGGCCGTTGCCGGCACGCCGTTGAGTGAGTTGAAAGAGCTCATCACTGTCGCTGCGCCCGTATCGATGGCAGCTTTGTAGGTCGGAAGATACGTCTGCCTCAGCTGCATCTCGGACATGTCGACCGCGTTGTAATCACGACCCGCCACCGGTGCTCCATAAGCCGCGAAATGCTTTACGCAGGCTGCCACTGCATCCGGTGACGACAGATCGTTGCCCTGGTAGCCGCGCACATATGCCTTGGCCATCGCGCTGCCCAGTACCGGATCTTCACCTGCACCTTCGATAATGCGGCCCCACCGTGCGTCGCGCGCAATGTCGACCATCGGCGAGAAGACCCAGTTCACGCCGTCTGCACGCGATTCCACTGCAGCGACATGCGCCGTCTGCTCGACCAGCTGTGGATCAAAACTGGCGGCCATTCCCAGCGGCACGGGAAACGTCGTCCGATCACCGTGGACGACATCAAGGCCAAACAGCAGCGGGATGTGCAGCCGCGAATTCTCCATCGCGATGTGCTGGTAATGGTTGGATGTCGCAGCGTCCACTACATTGATCAGCGAACCCAGTTCGCCTTTCTGGACCATCACGTCGTAATTCTCGCGGTGGGTTCCAGGGCCGGTCGCGACGCCTGCGGTGAACTGGTTCAGCTGTCCGGCCTTCTCGGCCAGCGTCATCTGGCTCAGCAGTGCTTCGACCTTCCTGTCCAGATCCTTGCCCGTCAACTGCGGATTGGGATGAGTGACCGCAGGAGCCGGTAGCGGCTCCGGATGCTTCGCGGCAGCAGCACTCGATAAAGAGGCAAGAGCAGCGAGAGAAAGGCATGCGGCAAAGCGCAACGGGGCGGGGGCGGCTGGGTAAGTTTTCATGGCTGAGGCAACCCAACCATGCTACCGCAATCGTGCTTATTCGCGACGCAGCGTCTCCGGGGTGGTCCCACCTTTAATGCTCTTTGCGGACGCCAGGGCAAAGCTTCGGACATATTGGTCCTTGTCATTTGCCCCGATCTGTTCAAGCAATGGAAGGTCCGCTGGATCACCAAGTACCCCCAACCCTTCAACGGCTGCATCTCTCACTGGCAGTTCATCGTGAACTGCCAGTTTGCGGACGAGTTGTCTTAAAGACTGGTATTTTTGCGGTGAGACAGCCTTCTTTGCCTTTGCTTTCGCCGCATAGGCTGCAATTACATAGACAGCAGTCATGCGTTGGAATGAACTCCTGCTCCGGGTTTGCTCCAAGAGAAAAGGCAGAGTCTCGGGGTGATCAGCCAGCCATCTTCCGGTTGCAGAGTCGCCGTTATACCGCATGTAGACAAGCGATCTCCAGGCATCCTTGCAGTTCTTAGTCACAGCGATCTGCTCTATGCAATTGGTCAGTCGTTCGTCGTAAGCCAGGTAATCGTCATCTTCGAACAGATCATCCGGGTCGTATTCGGAGGCTCTATTCTCTCGAAACCGAAGCTGAATCAGCAGTGAATCTAATTGCGAATCTTTTGGGTGACATGGAAGATGTTCGAAGGCATCTCTGCGCACCTGCCAACGCTCCGCGTGCAGACCGGAGATCACATGCGGGGAGACTTTAACGTGCTGCGCCATCGCATAGCCGCCCGCTATACAGGTGGCCAGCGCGATAAGCGCAGCTTTTCGAATTACCATCCTGTTGGGCATGTCTTGAGGATAGGTCTCATAACGAGCTTCCGTGCGCCAGTCTAACCGAACGTGCGCAGAATTGCCTTGAACGCTGGTCCGCTCGACACACGCCTTAACTGATGGCCGAAGGTCTGATAATTATTCGGGTACGGCGGTTAACCAGCCGCTGAGCCTTTCAGGTATCGTCGCCTGGTATAGGTAGCAGCTTCATTTTCACCGACGTTTAGGTCAGGCATAAGAACGTCGGCTCCGCGCTGTTGACTCGAGTTGGATTGATGTCCGGTAACTGTATTCGGACGCCATATGATCCGCTGCGTCAACCTGACTCTGGACGGGCTACGGGTCCAACCAATTCAGAAGATGCCTTGGACGCAAAGGCCATTGAACGATAACCGATGGCTGGTCATGTTCAGGTTGCCATCAAATGGCTCGAATCGCTTTCCCACGGCAAACTCCATCAGTTACGCTTGAGGGGAACATGCTGCAGCACTTTCACCATTTACGGCGAGCCATCTGGAAAGCGCTGGCGCACGAGGTGCTCACACTCTCGAAGTCGGCGGCCTACTCGGCTATCCTCGGCCTGTTTCCCGCTATCCTCGTCGGCACAACATTCCTTGCCCTCGTGCCGCAGAATGAGACCATCGCCGGCGAAGTCAGCTCAACACTGGCCGACTTCCTTCCTACCGACATGATGTCCGCGATTCAGGTCTACTTCCAGGCCAAGCATGGCCGGTCCGTTTCTGTGCTCCTATCTGCAACAGTGGTCAGCATTTTTGGTGGTATGGGGGTCATGACCTCGTTCATGGAAGGCTTCCGCCGCGCTTATAACCTGGAAAAAGGCGGTTGGAGCTTCTGGCGGGAACGCATCGTTGCCATTGGACTCATCCCGTTCTGCCTGGTGCCGCTGCTCTTTGCCACACTGATTGTCGCCTTCGGCCACCAGATCGAAACCTGGATCGTCAATCATTCGACCCACACCCTGCAGCACTACATCCTTTTCGCCTGGCGGATGGCGCGCTGGGCCATCGCGCTCAGCACGACGGCAATCGTGCTGGCAATCGTGTATCGCTACGGAACGCCGCGGCCGCGGGACTGGCGCTCTGTCGTGCCGGGTGCCTCCGGGGCGACGATCATCTGGTTTCTCGCAACATTGTTCTTCGGCTGGTACGTCACCCGGTTCGCTGATTACAGCGTGGTCTACGGCTCACTCGGTACAGCCATTGCGACACTGGTCTGGCTCTACATCACCTGTATGAGTGTGTTCATCGGTGGGGAATTGAACGCGCAGGTTTTCCCCATGGAAAACGCGTTCTACGAAGCAACTCGGCCGGCCATCCAACCGGGTGAACAACCGCTCAACATCCCCGAACACACCCCTACCGTTTGAAGAGTGTCTGAACCGTCTGCTCATGCAGCGTGCCGATCTTCATACCGGTTTTCCGCAGTGTTCCAGTGTCTTTCCTGCCAACGCCTCCACAAGGATGCTCCGCCTGCACTAGAATGGAGCGGGAGTCCGCTGCACCTATCCAGCATCGCGGGCTTCGGGGGATGGATGAGCTTTACAGCAGTGGATCATTTGGGAAACAGCCCCGTCGCTACCCAGCGCCGCGCAAAAATTGTCGCAACCCTCGGACCGTCGTCAAAGACTGAAAACGTCTTCAGGGAACTGGTTCGCGCCGGCCTGGACGTTGCCCGCCTCAACTTTTCGCATGGCACGCATCCGGAGAAGCTTGAACTCATCCAGATGGTCCGCAAAGTTGCCAAAGAAGAAGGCAAGACTATCTGCATCCTCGGTGATCTTCAGGGGCCCAAGATCCGCACAGGGCGTTTGCAGGACAAGAAGCCGATCCAGTTGGTGACGGGTCAGAAGCTCACCATCACACCACGCGATATCGCCGGCACCATCGAGACCATCAGCACCGTTTTTCCCACGCTTGCAGAGAACCTCGAACCCGGTTCACGCCTGCTGCTCTCCGACGGCCTGATCGAACTGCACGTCGTTTCGGTCAGCGGCGATGATGTCGAATGCCTCGTGATCAACGGCGGCACGCTCGGCGAATTTAAAGGCATCAACCTGCCTGGTATCCCGGTCAAGGTGCCATCCCTTACCGAGAAGGACGAGATCGACCTGGTCTTCTGTATGGAAGCCAAAGTCGATGCGATTGCCCTGTCGTTTGTCCGCACCGCGGAAGACGTCATCGTCGTGAAAGACAAGATTGCACAGCATGGCGGCGATGTGTGGATCATCGCCAAGCTCGAAAAGCCGCAGGCAATCGAGAATCTCGACAGCATCCTCGCAGTGGCAGACGGCGTGATGGTCGCCCGCGGCGATCTCGGTGTCGAAGTGCCGCCGGAGAAAGTCCCGGCCATCCAAAAACTGGTCATCCGCCGTGCTGCTGAATACCGCAAGCCGGTCATCACCGCGACGCAGATGCTCGAGTCCATGGTGGAAAATCCGCGGCCCACCCGCGCCGAAGCAAGCGACGTCGCCAATGCCGTCTATGACGGTACGGACGCGGTCATGCTGTCTGCGGAGTCGGCCGCCGGCAAGTATCCGGTCGAGGCGGTTCGCATGATGGCCCGCATTGTTGTCGAAACGGAAGAGCAGTTGCAGCTTGCCCCGTTGGCCACGCCGCACTCGTCGCGCGTCCAGTTGTCGATAGCGGAAACCATCTGTGAATCGATGGCACATGCTACAGAAGATCTCAACATTGCGGCTGTTGCAGTCTTCACCGAGACAGGCACGACGGCACGCCAGCTTTCTAAATACCGTCCAAAGCCGCCGATTTTTGCACTCAGCAGTTCCGAGCAGGTCATCAACCGGATGCCGTTGCTCTGGGGTGTGCAGGCAATTCTATGTCCCAAGCTCACGACGACGGAACAGATGGTCACCATTGCCGAGCACCTGCTGGAAGATGCCGGTCACGTGAAGAAGGGCGATATTCTGGGCATCGTCGCGGGCACGCGGACATTGTCCGGTTCGACCAACTTCCTGCGGCTGCATGTCACAGGCGACCAGTTGCCGGATACGAACAAGCCGGCAAAACAGACGCCTGAACCGGTACATGCCTGATTTGGGATTACGTGAGTGATAGGTCCGACAAGTTATAGGACGAGTGGCTGGCGACTCAGATATGCTCGGTTTTGACCTCCGGTGGTGTCCGTCACCGAAAGGTATTTCCCGGCCTAGCTGAAAAGGTAGAACCAGGCTGCAGCAATCCACCGCAAGGTAGATGAACTGCAAGGTTGAATCGCATGTTTATTCGCAACATGTCTCCTACCTCCTTTCAATTGAGAGGTGCGGCCCTGTTGATGGAGGGCCGTTTGCGTTGGCAACCTTGACCCTCTCCCTCACATGCCAGACGCACATCTTCTGATCCCAATCGAACCTGCCTAGGTCGAGTCTACGGACGAACACAGATATGCAATCGTAAGAGTTGCATTTCTAAGAAAACAGCAGACCCAACACGGGAATGCAGAATGCTTTAACGTAATAACGTGGGCCAGATACGCATCCTTTCGGACCTTGTCGCCAACCAGATCGCTGCTGGTGAGGTTGTCGATCGTCCTGCTTCTGTCGTCAAAGAGCTGCTTGAAAACGCCATTGACGCAGGTGCGACGCGCATCCGCATTGAGGTCGAGGGTGGCGGCCGCAAACTGATCCGTATCACCGACAATGGCAGCGGCATGGTCAAGGACGACGCGCTCCTCGCCTTCGAGCGTCACGCAACTTCCAAAGTCCGCACCTCGAGTGACCTGCTGACCATTTCGACCCTTGGCTTTCGCGGCGAAGCACTGCCTTCGATTGCCTCCATCTCTCGACTCGAGCTTTCAACGCGAACTGCTGAAGACGCGGCCGGCACGAACATCGAAATCGTTGGCGGCAAGATGCATCGCGTTGGCGAAGCCGGCATGCCGCAGGGCACCATGATTGCGGTGCGCGATCTTTTCTTTAACACGCCGGCTCGCCGCAAATTTCTCAAAGCGGAAACGACCGAGTTATCACACGTTACTGCATTGGTGACGAATTATGCGCTCGCCCATCCGGACAAGCATTTCGAACTGCATTCTGCTACGCACGCTCTTCTGATTGCGCCGCCCGTCGCGCAGCTTTCCGAACGCATCTACCAGATTTTTGGTAAGGAGACGCTCGACCAGCTGGTTCACATCGCGGCCGAGGTCCCCCTTGATCGTATCGGCCTGCCTGAGCCACCACCGTGGAAGCGCGATGCGAGCTATACCGCGCCTGAACCGGGTCATCTGCGCATGCACGGCTTCATCTCCAAGCCTGAATTGCAGAAGCTGAACCGCAATTCCATGTACTCGTTCGTGAATGGCCGGCTGGTGCGTGAGCGCGTCCTGATCCACGCGATTACCGAGGCCTATCGAAACATCATGCCGCCTACGTCGTTCCCCGTTGTGCTGCTGTTTCTCGAGATGCCGCCCGGAGAGGTCGACGTGAATGTCCATCCTGCGAAGACGGAGGTGCGGTTCCGCCAGCCGAGCCTGGTGCACGATTTTGTGCGTGACCAGATCCGCATGAAGCTCATCATGGCCCGTCCGGCAATGAGCTTTGGCGCCGCGCTCGAAATTAATCCGCATGCGAGTCCCTCGCTCGGTGCGCACATTTCACCGAGTGCGTCGGAACTGGAGAATGCCGCGCGCGAAGCCGAGCGTGAGTCAGAGAACCCGCCGAACTATGCCGCCGACACGAACAACTTTGAACTTGCGCCACCACCTGTAGCGCCGGTGGCTGTGCGGCTCGATTTCGCTCCTGTAGATGTTCTGGCAGAACAGAACGAACGCCGCGCAACCGGTCCTGCAGCCCAGGACGAAGACGCCGCAACCCTGAAAACTCTCGGCACGCTCAAAGCTCTTGGCCAGCTCCGCGAGTCGTTTATTCTTGCGACCAACGAAGAAGGCCTCTGGATCATCGATCAGCATGTCGCGCATGAACGGGTGCTCTTCGAAAAAGTCCTCCGCGAACGCAAGGTCGAGAAGGTCCAGCGTCAACGCCTGTTGATGCCCATGCTGATCGAACTGACGCCCGCGCAGATGATCCACTTCGCGCAGATTGCCGCCGAGCTCGATCGCAATGGTTTCGAAGCCGAGCCATTTGGCCCGCGCACGCTCGCCATCAAGGCCTCGCCGCTTGGTCTCGAAGGCCGTGAACTCGAGCGCATGTTGATGGAAGTGCTCGAGCAATCCGAGCGCGAAGAGCAATCCGAGAACCTGGAAGCCATGCGGACCCGGGTGGCCGCGTCCATTGCATGCCACTCGGCCATCAAGGTCAACACGCCGCTCGACCCCGCGCGCATGGAGTGGCTGCTGGCCGAATTGGCCAAAACCGAGCATCCCACCAGCTGTCCCCACGGTCGCCCCATCGTTCTGCGGTATTCTTGGAAAGAGATCCAGAAGGCATTCCACCGCATCTAGCGATCTGCAGAGTTCATCAGCCAGACAGGATTTGTCATCCCGACCGTCGTGGAGGGACCTGCATGTATGCCCGCTGCGGCAATACGGATGGCCTTGGATGTGATGGCATGAACAGGAAGTTTTGATCCTGAATGGCAAGTGCCGAGTACATGCGCTGTTGAATGCCCGCGATCTCGAAAGAAGGATTTTAAGTGACACCAGATCAACTCGCGTCGGCCCGTGCCGCGCACTGGCGCGAAGACGCCCAGCCCATTCTCTCGCTCGACGACGCCAAAGCCTGGCTCGAGCGCATGCAACTCTGTCTCTATCTTCCCCGCAAATCGCAGCTCCTCGCACCCGCCCCGTCATTTGCCGGCGCCGTGCTTGGCAGCTCCAGCGCGACACCGCCGCCTGAAACTATTCAGCAGGCACATGACTACCTCGTCCGCCTGGTCACTGAAGGCTTCGTTGTGCCGCTCAACCTTTTCGGCACCCCCGGCGAGCAGCCCGACTTCCTCATCGTCACATCGGCGCTGCCACAGCTTGCCGCCCTGCAGGCGGACCGCAACTGGAAGAAGCCGCCAGCTCGCACCGGCCCGGGCAAAGTCTCTCCGCTGGCCACTGAAATCTGGAAGCTGCTCGAGCGCGAAGGCGTACTCACCGCGACCGAAATTCGCGAAGAGCTTGGCCACGAACTCACCGAGGCTGCGACCATCCGCGGCCTGTCCGAGCTCTGGCAGAACATGCGCGTCGCTCCTTTGCCGCAGGGGGCTGGCGAACCTGCCAACTGGGAGATTCTCTCCGTCACGCACAAAAAGGAAATGGCGAAGGGCAGCACCATGTCACAGTCCACTGCGCTTTCGCTGCTGGTCTCCGACTATGTGCAATCCGTGTTGACCGCGACCGCTGAAGATATCGAAGCCTTCCTTTCGCCCATAGCCTCGCGTTCGCGTTTACGGGATGTCATTCGCGGCCTGGGCGCGACCCGCCAGTTAAAAACGCTTTCCATGGATGCCCAGACCTTCCTGTTCGTCGAAGGCACGCTGCCCGACATGCCGGAAACCACTGCCCCATCAGGTGATGCAGACAAGCCCGCCTTTATGGGCCGCAGCGCCTACCGTGAACGCATGCTCAACAAGACCAAAGAAGACGGCAAGTCCGAAGAAGAAAAGACAGAAGACACCAGTCCGCGTACCTACAACGAACGTCGCGGAGAAACGGGCACAGATCGCCCGCGCCGCGCTGCATTCTCGGATCGTTCGCGTCCGTCTGCAGACCAGGCAGCACCATCGCGGTTCGGGTCGTCCCGTCCCGACTCTGGCAGACGGGATGGCGGGGCAGCTCGTCCTTCACGCTTCGGTGCAGGCGGATCGTCCCGTCCCAGTCGTCCGTCCTTTGGCGACCGCGCACGTGGCGCATCGAGCCGTCCGCCCTTCCGCAGGAGCGAAGGGGCAAGCGGAGCTGATCGACCACGCAGCAATCGTTCATCTGGTGACTTCCCAGGAAGCGACCGGCCGTCTTTCGAAAGATCCGGCGGCGAACGCCGTCCGTTCACGCCGCGTCCCTCTGGATCCCGGCCC
>CAXTNK010000091.1:0-484 GCA_964245665.1 uncultured Acidobacteriaceae bacterium | reverse complement strand
ACTCCCCGTCCATTTACCCCTCGCGAAGGTTCACGTCCACCATTCCGCAGCAAACCAGCTGCTGGCGGCGATCGTCCTTTCCGGCCTCGTGAAGAAGGGGATCGGCCGTTTCGTCCCCGTGAAGGGGCCGGTGATCGCCCCTTCCGTCCGCGCACTGACAGCGACCGTCCGCGTTCTGACAGGCCGGGTGGCGAAGGTTCCTTCACGCCGCGCCCGTTTAGTCCCCGTGAAGTTTCACGCCCGTCATTCCGCGGAAAACCAGCCGGAGCCGGCGATCGGCCGTTCCGTCCGCGCGCGGGTGGTGATCGGCCTCGTGGAGATGGCGACCGGCCTTTCCGTCCTCGGACAGAAAGCGATCGTCCACGTCCCCAGAGGGCGGGCGGCGAAGGTCGTCCATTTACTCCCCGTCCATTTACCCCTCGCGAAGGTTCACGTCCACCATTCCGCAGCAAAACAGATCCTGGCGGCGATCGTCCTTTCCGTC
>CAXTNK010000090.1:0-17988 GCA_964245665.1 uncultured Acidobacteriaceae bacterium | reverse complement strand
GCCTATCCCGCCACTAATGCAGCATCCGCCGCGCCAGCGGCTTAGTTCAAACGCGGTTCCCGTCAGAATTACTTCTGGCTTGAAAAGGAAGCGCCATTGCACCCGCCCTATGCTGAAGCGACGGCCAGAGGGTTTTTAGCGAAGGTGGTGTTTCTTCTCGCTCGATCAAAGGTCTTTTGCTTTTTCAGTAAAGCGATCAGGACGCCTAGCAGCCTATCGCGCAGTGCCCGAGTGTTCTACAGGGTCTTCTTTCGATGCTTGGAGATCGAAGAACTCAATGTTGAAGAGCTTCGCTTCAGGTCTGCACGAAGAGTGGTCTAAGCCTGTCGATAAGTGCTTGTACCTCTTCGAGATCAAGCGGCGTTGCCGGTGCTACTCCTGAACGTGGATCTACTGTTGTGCTGATGTCGATTCCTGCGATATGGGTCCCACAACGAGCGAATGCAATTGCGACCTCTGGGCCGATACTACGAGCCGCCCCGGTTACGACTGTAACCTTTCCTTCAGGTTCTTATCCCAGCCAACCGTCTGTTCCATGCTTTGTCCCTCCGCATTGCGGGTAAGCGCGACAGATTGGTACCAATCGTTATGCAGATTGAGCCCGTTGTAGATCCTGCCAGACTTACTCACTAAGGCCGAGCAACTGCTCGCGTCCGGGCGGTGAGGGCTCGTGATAACTGTTAGCTAGCGTTCCATGGCACCCTTCCTAAAGTGTAGAAAGTCTAATAAGGTTATTAACGCCGTCACACCCGGGTCAAGGTGAACTTATATGACGTGTGTCTTCACTGATGATTTAGAACGCGTGAGGCGATCCTGAAGAAGTTTCTCGATGTCGCCGGCGAAATGATGTTTTTTGCTTTCGCCTCTCTCCGCAGTGGCTTGCGGCCACCTTACGAGTGGCGTCAGCTAGCGATTCAGCTTGCGGAGATCGGCTGGCGCTCGCTACCGCTCCTGGTGGCATCAGGTTTCGCCATCGGTATGGTCACGACCATGCATACGCGCAGCACGCTCGTCCAATTTGGCGCGGAAGCGATGATTCCGACTTTGCAATCAATGTCGTTCTTCAACGAACTCGGACCGCTTGTGACAGGTCTGCTCATTGCGGGTAGAGTTGGCGCCGGAATTGGGGCGGAACTCGCAAATATGCGAGTCACAGAGCAGATCGACGCCATCGAAACTCTTTCTATTGATTCGGTCAAGTTCCTGGTTGTCCCTCGGATCGTTGCATGTGGCATTGCGATACCCGTGCTCACCATCTTCGCGGATTTTGCAGGTCTGGCTGGTGGGTATGTAGCAGAGTTCTTCCGTTCTGGCATTTCCGCGATGCTTTACCTTAGCGAGGCATTTAAGTCTGTTCAGACGGTAAACTTTATAGCACCTACGCTGAAAACTTCAGTCTTCGGGCTGCTGATCGGGACCGTCTCCTGCTATTTTGGGTACACCATAAATGAGGGCTCTGCGGGCGTCCGACGTGCTGCAACCTCAAGCGTCGTCCTCTCTTCATTGCTGATCATATTAAGCGACGTGATCCTAGTGAAGCTGATCTTCTTCTTTTTCCCGGAGCAGGCCATATGAGCGAAGGCCCAGCGGTCCAACTTCGCAACCTGTCCAAACGCTTTGGTGAACGGAAGGTGTTGTCCGACGTATCGTTCCAGGTAGAGAACGGAGAAGCGCTCTGCATTCTAGGACGAAGCGGAGTAGGCAAGAGCGTGACCTTGAAGCTCATCATAGGATTGCTGAAGCCTGACACGGGTGATGTCATCATTGACTCCGAAAGTATCGTGCAATTCAAGGAGGAAGATCTCACCAGAGTCCGTCGCAAGATGGGCTTTCTATTCCAGAGTGCCGCTCTTTTTGATTCCTTCACCCTTGCGAATAACTTGGCTCTTCCGCTTCAGAGGTTAGAGAAAAACAGATCAGCTGACGAGATCAAGAGACGGGTCGATGAAGCGCTGCAGCAGGTGGGACTGGAGTCTGACAAGGAAAAGATGCCGGCGGAGCTCTCGGGAGGCATGCGAAAGCGCGCGGGTCTGGCCCGTGCTCTTGTTCTTAGGCCCCGCATCATGCTGATCGATGAACCAAGTAGCGGACTGGACCCCATAACAGCTTCGGAAATCGACGATCTCCTTTTGGGAATTAAGCAGAAGCAGCATACGACCATGATTATCGTCACGCATGATGTTCGCGGAGCCAGGCGCGTCGCCGATAAGGTGGCCGTTCTTGAAGAGGGTGCGCTGGTGGGCTTTGGTTCCTTCGCGGATCTGGAAAAGAACGAGAATGAAACGGTTCGCAAGCTACTTTTGGAGTCCTGATCATGAAACCTTACCGCGCCGCGGTGGCGGCCTTTCTCATCCTGGGCACAATCTTGTTCGGTGTCGGCTTGTTTCTTATAGGAGATCGTCATAAGGCATTCAGTCATCAGATGACCCTCTACACGGAACTGTCGAATGTGAATGGGCTTATTCCGGGGTCGCACGTTCGTGTATCCGGGTATGAAGCTGGCCAAATCAAACAGATCGGCATTCCGAAGCAGCCCAGCGGCAAGTTCCGGCTCAAACTACAACTCGATTACAAGCTCAAAGCACTGATACGAGCTGATTCGATGGTGACCGTCGAGACAGACGGGCTTGTTGGAGACAAATTTTTGCTGGTGCATAACGGAACTGATGGCGCGAGTACTGTCGCTGACGGTGCGACGCTAAGTAGCAAAGAGCCAGTTGAACTCTCAGCTGTTATGCAGAAGGTAAGCGGCACGATAGATCAGGCCAATGCGACCATAGGAGACGTTCGTGGTCGCCTGGACGGGACGCTCGATGCGATCACCCGCACAGTCAATAACACAAATGGCATCGTGACCGGGATACGCGAGGGCCATGGGCCGGTGGGAGCGTTGTTGACAGACCAGCAGATTACCGATGACCTTAAGGAAACGATGGCCAATACACGTGCGGCAACGGCCGACCTGAAAGGAGTATCTGTCCAGGCAGGCCAGATCGCGAGTGATTTTCAGTCGCGTGGTCTGATCGGCAAAGCAGATCAATCTATGGACAACATTCGCGAGGCGTCCGCCCAGATTGACCAATCGTCAAAGCAGCTGAACACCACCTTGAGTCAGGCATTAGGGCCCGATGCCGGAGGCCGTACAGCATGAGAGAATCTTCAAGGGACACTAACGAACGTCAACGTGGCCACGAGCAATATGGCCGAAGACACGGAAGCTCTGAAGCATGAGTTCTTCTTCCGTGGGTACTTCAAGAAGCGAGGCTTCTATTCGCTTCAGGATCTGACCCCCGAAGAATATAGAAACAATGCTTATTTCCGGGATCAGGCGAAAGCCCGCGCTTGGGTCGGAGAAGAGGATGCCTTTGTGATCGACGCCGGTGGACGTCAATTGCTGACTGCATCGGGGCAGCAACAAATCGACAAGTTTGTCGGGAGTGAGGGGCCCACATTCGTAAACTCCCCCATTGTGGTTGAAGGCTATTCGAAGGCACCGACCTCGTCGGATCAACTTATCCAATCGCGTGAAAGAGCGATTGCGGTGAGGGACTATATCAAAATGCGCTTCCATCTTAGTTCGAACAATGTTGGATATATTGCCTTGCAATCTACTCCGCCTGCGGCCGCTGGCAAGACTGATTGGGGAGGCGCTTGTATCGTGGTTCTCGCCAAACTTGACTGAAGAAGCGAAGCTGCCGGGTCACTTATTTCTCGAAGACTCCGAGCGCTGGTCCAAGTATCAATCGGCTGTAGATAACGGGAATACTTGCTCCTGTTCGAATGCTTCTTCTCACGCTTGCTCCTTCAGTCAGAAACTCACTCATGCGCTGGCAGTTACATCGACTTGACATCAGAGGTCTACGTCGACTTGTGCACCCTTCGACGAGCGAGCTGTCTCTTCTTCTTTAGACTCGTTTTTGACCTTGCACCGTACCGTTTCACTAGTTCTGACAGAATTCTAAGAATTAGCATCTTAGAAAATGCTCGTCCAGATTAGGTTAGGAACGCTAGTGTGAGCCATTCCCCAGTAGAAGTATCCAGTCAGGCCGTAGCCGCTCAGTTAGAGCGCCTCTGCGGAAGCTTAACTTTCAGGAACTCCTCACGCCTGCGCCGATTCTTGCGCTATACGATTGAGCTTACCTTGTCAGGGGAGGGCGAGACGCTCAAGGAATACGTGATCGGGACCGATGTCTACGATCGACGACCTCCCTATCATCCTAGCCAGGATTCGATCGTACGTACTGAAGCGACGCGTCTCCGAAACAAACTGAAAGAGTATTACGAGACTGAGGGAGTAGAGGATGAGGTGCTGGTCTACTACCGTAGCGGAAAGTACCAGCCGGTCTTCCGATGGAGCGAACGGCATTCAGGGACCACCAATCTGCCTGCCGTGAATACAGCGAGCATCCCTAAGGAAGAAATCCCAGGTATCACCATTGCCGTTCTGCCCTTTAAGCATCAAGAGGGGGAGCCTGAAACGGCGGCGATCGCTGCCGGTATCACGGATGATCTGATCTTTCGCATCACCTCGACTGATGGCTGTCGCGTCGTAGCCTCGCAATCCGTTGCTCTGGCACAGTTGCACGTTGCCGACGTTTCTCTCTTGAGCGACGTTCTTGACGTTGATCAGGTCATCACTGGAAGCGTTCGCAAAGATGCCTCGCATATTCGAGTTTCTGTAACGGGTGTTCATCCTTCGGGGCTTGAAACCTGGTCAGATAGGTTCGACTTCACCACAGAAAATAACGACCTTATGTTTTTGGAAGAGCAGATCGCGACGGCCATTATGGCCCGGATCGGTCCTCAGGATTCTGTCTTGCGCCATATGAAGATGAGAGTACCTTCAGTTTGTCTCTCTACATTCCCGGAGATGCTGAGCGCCGAAGCAGCGGTGGATCAAGGTACATCTGTGTCGCTGCGGAATGCACTTACAAAATTTAAGAGTTTAATTCTACGGCAGCCAAAATCTGCGCGTATTTACTGTGGCATGACGCAGTGCTACTACTCGTTGGCGCTGCTCGGGGAGCGGTTAACACGAGACGAGATACAGGAAGCAAAGATGGCCGCCGCGAAGGCTCTACAGCTCGATCCAGAAATGGGCGAAGCACATGCGGCGATCGGTTGCGCTTACCTGTTGGAGCACAATTGCGAGACAGCGGAAGAAGCATTTCGCTATGCATTGACCTTACGAGCAAGTCCGAACATCCGGCAGGCGTATGCCGACCTGCTGATGACGCTTGGCCGATTTGAAGAAGCTTGGATTCAGCTTCATGACTCGCATCGCGTGGATCCGTTCTCCTGTCGTCAGCGAGTTTCGACAGCACGGTTGCGCTATCTGACCTGGCATCCGAACGACCAGCCCGGTACTCTTCGAGAAGAGATTCAGTACGGCCCTATTCCTACGCAGGTGCTTCTGTTTGAGGCAGAACTGTTTCTTCGAATCGAAAGATCAGCCGATGCGGTCGGTTTGATTGACACTATCCTGCGGAACCCGGATCAAGGCACGGCGATCCTTTCAGAAATAGCTGCTATTTTGGCCACGGCAGGGTCGATAGACAGGGCTCGGAAACTGATTGATCGCTTCCAGCTCCTAGACCAAGATGCTTTGGTGAGTAGAACATACCAGGCTCGACTCTGCATGGCCTTTCAGGACCAGGAAGCCTGCGGGAACCTTCTCAAAGTCGCTGTTGCTGAGAACGAGCCGCAACTTTGCTGGATTAAGATAGATCCCAAATATGAAAACCTTCGTGGAGACTTATCCTTGGCGGCCACTGCATAGCTGGCACGGTCAGGCTTCGTTCGCGCTAACAGTTAGCTAGCTCTGCCTCACTCCTTTTGACTCACTTCGCAATGACATGATCCCTCATGCATCCATGGGGGGATCACAACCTGTGAGCGTCAGGCCGCGCAGCTTCATCATCCCGGCGTTGATCATCCTTGCGGCGGCTGCCCTGCTATTGGTCATTGGTCAACGCTGGGTATTCTGGCAGTCGAACAGGGCAACAAAAAAAACCAACGATGCGTATGTGCACGCCAACATCGTGCCTTTAAGCACACGCATCTCTGACACATTGCGGGAATTGAACGTGAATGATTATCAGACTGTTCGTGCCGGCCAGTTGCTCGCGCAACTCGACGATACGGATTACCAGTCCGAACTTCAGCAGGCTGAGTCGAGTCTCGATGCGGCACGGGCCGCTCTCAACGACAATCAGGTGCAAAAGCAAGTGCAGAAGGCTTCGATTGTGTCGGCGCAGCAGCAAGTTGAGGAGGCTGTAAAGGCCGAGGCCTCGGCTGCGGCCAATGTAGCAACGGCTCAGGCCGAGACGGACCAAGCAGACGAAGAACGTCATCGTCAGGAAGCTCTCTATACGGAGAATGCAACGACTCGCCAGAAGCTCGAGAAAGCAGTTGCGGATAGCCGGGAGGCCCACGCAAAGCTGGATGGCGCGGAAAGTGACCGGATGAAAGCGGCCGCCGCCATTCAGCAAGCTCGTGCGACGGTCTTGGAAGGTGAACGTTCCCTGGAGCTGCTGAACAGCAAGGACGAAGACTACAGAGCAGAAGTGCGAGAAAGGGAGGCTGCAGTCGCAACCGCGCAGGTGCAGTTGAACTATACGAGGATCTACGCCCCTGCGGACGGGCGCGTTGGCCAGCGCAAGGTCTTTCCCGGACAGCTGGTCTCTCCGGGAGTTGAAGTCATCTCTCTTGTGGAAGGCGATACCTGGATAGAAGCAAATTACCAGGAGACACAATTGGCGGGCATGCGGGTTGGCGATGCGGCAGACATTCACATCGATGCGATGCCCTCCTCCTCCTTTCGCGGCCATGTGCTGCAGATCTCCCCCACCAGCGGGGCGGCCGGTTCATTACTCCCTCCGGACAACGCGTCAGGGAATTTCACGAAGGTGGTGCAGCGGCTTCCGGTTAAAGTGTCGATCGATTCCGGCAGCATCTCGGTCAGCGAACTGCAGCCCGGATTATCGGCAGAGGTGTACGTTCACGCCTCCGGTGCGAGACGTTGAGCACCGGGCAAGCAGGGACCACTCCGTCGACGCGCAAGCCCACGGCCGATGATCCGAATCGCCGTGTGGCAGATGGCCACGGCCAAGCGGAAGGACCGCAGCCACAACAGGAGCAGTCCAGCGAAGGCGAGAACCAGTCCCAGGAGAAAGAACGAACACCATGGGCCGGTATCGCCGCTGTGATGATTGGACTCAGCACGTCCGTGTTTCTGGGACAGCTGATAGGCATTGGCTTGTCCGATATTGAAGGTGCGCAGCATTTGAGCAAGGATCAGGGCGCTTGGCTTACAGCGGTCTATAACGCCGGACAGATGTTCATTGGACCCATGACAGTCTACATGGGTGGACTTCTCGGTCCTCGCAAAGTGCTGCTGGTGGCAGCGCCAACGGTTGCGGTCTCCACCTTCTTGCTCGGGCTGACAACGTCCTATCCGATCATGCTGACGCTCTTGGCAGTGGCGGGCCTGGGCTGTGGAAGTTTTTATCCACTCACTCTCAGCTTTGTTGCAAGAGGTCTGCCGAGGCCGTTCCTGCTCTTCGGCATCGCCGCCTATGGCTTCGACGTGGTGAGTTCTCTCCATGTCGCCACCCTGCTCGAGGGCCTCTACATGCAGTATTTTTCCTGGCACTGGATCTACTGGCAGCCGACTCTCATGGCGTCAGCGATGTGGCCTCTGGTGCACTTCGGGATCTCTTCAGATCCCACATCCAGCGTCGATACCAAAAGGCTTCGCCCTTCATGGCAGAGCTTTGTTTACGCGAGCCTTGGACTTGTCTGTTTGTTCCTCCTCCTGACTCAAGGAGTACGGTTGGATTGGGGGAACTCGGGCGGCATTGTTGCGTTGGGGGCCGCCGGCGCCTTCTTGCTCCTTGTGTCTCTCGTCGGTCACCTCTTCGAACCGAACCCGTTGGTGGATCTGCGTTTTATATTCCGGCGCAACATCCTGTTGCTCACCATCTGCCTGTGCATCCTCAGGTTCAGCCTGTTGTCTTCGGCACAGCTGGTACCCACATTTCTTTCTACCGTGCAACATCTTATCCCTTTGCAGACCGGCTCGGTGTTGGCTTGGGTAGCCTTGCCGTCGCTCCTCTTTGGGATGATGGCAGCCGCGGCCATGAGGTATGTGGACCCACGCCTCTTGCTGGCTTTCGGCTTTCTGCTTACCGGTTCAGCGTGCCTTTGGGATAACAACCTCACTTCGCTATGGTCACGGCAGGACTTCTTACCAACAGAGCTTCTCATCGGAGTGGGTGCGGCCATTTCGGTCGTCAGCCTGGTGGGCTGCATCATGTTGGAAATTGTGGATACAGGTGCGATCAAGAGACCTATTGATACGCTGACCTTCGTGGCGTGGTTCCATACTGTTCGGCTCTTCGGCGGTGAGATCGTCTCGACGTTATTAGGATATTTCCTCTTCGTCCGTTTTCACTTCCACTTCAGCATGCTGGCCGACTTCATCAATGCGGGTCGGCCGGTAGCCACAACACAGTTGTTGGGCCTGAGTGCAGCTGTTGGTCCTCAAAGCCTGAACGCAGGAACATCGCTGGCGCGCTCCGAGGCGCTGATGGCGGAGCGCCTCGCGACGCAATCCGCGACTCTTACGATTGCCGACGCCTACATCACTGAGGCCTTGGTTATCGCTTTTGCCCTGCTGGTGGTCGCTTCAATCAGCCGCCAGCCGCTTCAATTCAAGGACTTGTTGAAGGTGAAGGATTAGAAATGCTTGAAGTCTCGATATATCACGTGATATTCCGACCGAGGATTTCGGCCCGGAGGTCTTTGCGCTCTCTCTACCTAGCGCTCTATTGTGTTGGCATATCGTGGCTTCCACTGCTGTCTCCCTCCGCTACTGCACAATCTACATTCGCTGATCCACAACAGGTTTCTGCAGCTCAGACGACGGCAGAGCGCCAGCTTACGTTAGATCAAGCAATCGATCTCGCATTGCAGCACAATCGCGAACTCGGCATAGCCAAGCTCGACGTGCAACACTTCGAAGCAATGAAGGCGAAGGCTCGCGCGCAGTACATGCCCAAGCTGACCAATAAATCTGAGGCAACGTACCTCACTGAACGCGAAGGTGTGGTGCTGCCACCCGGGTCCCTTGGAGTTCTCCCTGCGACTGGGCCCATTCCGCCGCAGACATTGCGCATCGATCAGGGCGGAAACCTCACTTATGCCAGTCGCACCTATCTCGATCAGCCGACCCTGCAGCTCTTCGCAATTCACGCCGGCAATCACGCTGCCAAGATGGATGTCGACATAGCACGGCTGGGCGTCGACGACAAAAGCGAAAACATAGCCATCCAGGTCCGCCAACTTTACTATGAGGTTTTAGAGGAAGAGTCCCAGCTTCAAGCGGCCGAGGAGGAAGGCGCCACATTTCAGAACGGAGACAAGGAAGCGGCCGATGAGGTTCGCGACGGAGCCGCATTGTCGGTCAAGGAATTGGAAGCACGCGCCAACCTGCTCCAAGCTGAAAGCCAAGCGTTCAAAGCTCGCATAACAGCAAGGGACAAGCGACTGGAATTGAACAACGCCATCGGGGTTCCGCTTGACGCTCGTTTTCGACTGGTTGATGCCGATATGGCCAGCTCCGACTCCAGTGCGCTACCGGCTCGTGATGAAGCTATACGCCTAGCGCTTGCACGACAGCCGCAGTTGCTTATTGCAGAGCGTAAGGTCGAAAAAGCTAAGACCGAATTGCGAGAAGCCGAGGACGCATTCATACCAGAAGTAACTCTAAGTGCCCACCACAGTTATCAGGTAGGGATCGCGCTCCTGGTGCGCAACTATGGGATATTCCAGGGTGAACTTAGTTATGATCTCTTTGAAGGCGGAGCCAGACGAGCGCAAGTGCGCAGCAAGAAATCACTCCTTGGCGAAGCGGAGTTGAATCTGACCAACCTTCGCGCGTCGACCACGATTTCCGTTGAAGCTGCCTATGACAATCTTGAAAGCGCTGAGCTCGACCTTAGAGCCAAGCAGCAGGTTGTTGTAGCGCGCGGTGAAGCGGCGAGAGTGGCCGACTCACGCTATACTCACGGCGAAATTCTTGCCTCTGAGCGGGATACGACACACGCTCAGCTTGCAGACGCGGAGGCGTCCGAGCGCGAGTCAGCGTTGAACCTTTCATTGGCCCGCAGTGAAGTAAGACAACTTCTAGGCGAAATCGCACGTTAGGTGTGTGAGCGAGATGCTTCATGTACGCACGAGCCATTCATCAAACTGATGATCGGAATTCGTTCGCCCTGTCTCGGGTCATCGTCCTGGAAGGTAGGGCTCCGTTATGAAGGCTACTCACCAGGCTCGCTGGTCGAAGGGGCAAGAAGAGCTGTATTGCTTATGCGGTTCTGTGTTCGACCGCTTCAAAGGAATATCACGATGATAGATCTAAAGACGGTCAGGGTCATAACACTGGCAGAATTAGTTATCCAGGGAGATCTGGTTGCAGTCCTCCGTTCATTAGAGGTGCAGGTGCACCTGGTGGAGAAGCTGACTGACTTACCTCGAGTACCTCCCGCGGAAGGGATAAGAGACATCATCTTGCTTCCAGGTGAATGTCCGGATGGCGAGGCATGGATCATAAATGGTGTCTTAAGCCAATACACACAGCGTCCTGCATTTCTTGTGTTTGGGAGAAAAGTTGATTTCGCTCGATGGTCGGGTGTACTTGATTCCGGCGGCACGGATATCATTACTCCGCCATTTGAAAGCGAAAAGATAAAAACAGCACTTGGACTTGCCGCAGAAAAGATTATCCCAAAAGAATAGTACTTGATCCTCTGCTTACTTCTTGGCTGAAAACGGGAATCCCTTTCGAGAGTGGCCGCATGCTACCGACGCCGGTGAGCGAAAGAGGTGAAGTGTGCTCTTCCGTCTAGCATGATTGGCATTCATTATCTGCATTAAAAAGATCCACACCATGTAATAACGAATAGAGGAGCAACTCGATGTTAGAAGCAATGAGTAGTGAGACTGCAACTATCCCGGATCATGAGCTTGTTCAGGCCGCGCAAGCGGGCGATGAATGGGCGTTTGCGGAATTGTGTGCCCGCAATTCGCCGCGCCTGTTCAGAAGGCTTTATCAAATCACTCAAAACCGCGAGGATGCAGAAGACGCGCTGCAGAATTCTACGCTCAGCGCATTCATGCATCTGAAGGCCTTCGATGGCCGATCCAGCTTTTCGACTTGGTTTCACAGCATCGGAGTTAACTGTGCTCTGATGATCCTTAGAAGGAAACGTACACGGCCTGAAGTGTCCTTACATCCTGACGAGAGCAGCGGCCTGCATTGGACGGCATGGGATTTTCCGACTCACGAGAAGAATCCGGAAGAGCAGTACGCCAATAAGCAGACTGCCTTGCAACTTCGAAGCGCTATAAGCCGGTTACCGGAATCCTACCGTGGAGTAATGAAGATGAGAGGAACGTTCGACAGTTCCATAGAAGAGATATCGCAGGCAGCCGGTATTTCAAAGGCGGCGACCAAGGCCAGGCTTTCCAGGGCGAGAGGTATATTGCAGTCTAGTCTCAGGCGAGAGCGTGGAAAGTATGGATACATATAGCGATGCTATCAAGGTCGAGAACGCCTCTTTAAGGAATGCTCGGAATTCATCACGGCCCTGGGTGATAAAGTCACGGAACGGGTCGACATGTAGCGTCGGTGGCAGCCTTGAACTCGCGCATAGAGAGATCCTGCTCTACATATCCCTTGTGACGGGATTTACAAATGGACTCTGCCGCTCAGTTACAGGCGTTGAGGTATAGCACAGGTTGGTCTCACGCGCTCCCCCAGCAGAGATGTCGTAAGTGACGGCTGCTCGGAAGGTACCGAAGTTGCGGAATAAGGGAACTTCGCTTCGGTTTCTCATGAGAAGAAGCGGGGCCAGCAGCTTCCTCTCCGACACCCCGGGCGTTCTCCTGCCCATTGTAGACTCAGCTGCGACGACGCAAAGCGCACACTTTTCAGTGTGTAGCAGATCGCATACGAATGGCATCTTGTGCTAACCGTTAGCTAACACACGAGAGGCTCATTCATCGTTTCTCCGTGGCATCATGGTAATCGCGAAGGCTGATGCGTGCGCGCAGGAAACAAAAGCGCACTCAACAGGCTTCGCGGAGTCACAGGCCCACACAGTGTGAGGAGGTCCATGAGCGAGCAGAACAATGAGTCAGTACCTCCGTGTGCAATGGTCGTCTTTGGTGCAACTGGAGATCTGTTCCAGCGACTGCTTCTTCCGTCCCTGTTCAACCTTGCTGTAGAACACAAGCTGCCCGATCAGTTCGCGCTTGTGGGTTTTGCAGATAAGGACTGGGACAATGAAGGCTTTGGTCAGCACATTTCGGACAGTCTCTACGAATTCTGGGGACATGATGTCCCCAGCGCTACGCTTCAATGGCTGAGGGATCGAGCTGCGTATCTAAAAGGTGACTTTAAAGACGCTGATTCTTTAGGAGTTTGCAAACCAGTCTCGAACGGATAGAGAACCAATGGCGTACAGGTGGGAACCGGCTTTTCTACCTGGCTACAGCACCTTCATTCATAAGCCCAATCGTCAAGCAACTCTCAGGCTTGAAGCTGGTCTGCGAAGAAGCCCAAAGTTGGCGGCGCGTGGTGGTGGAGAAGCCGTTCGGCAACGACTTAGAGTCTGCCAAGGATCTCAACCGAGAGTTGTTGGGCGAGATCAACGAAAGCCAGATTTACCGGATTGACCACTTCGCAGGCAAGAGTGCGGTCGAGAACATAGCCGTCACACGCTTCGCGAACACCTTGTTTGAGCCTCTTTGGAATCGCACTTATATCGATAATGTGCAGATAACTGCAGCCGAGACCGTAGGACTCGAGGGCCGAGCAGGCTTTTACGAAGGGTCAGGGGCGCTGAGAGACATGGTGCCCAATCATCTGTCTGAATTGCTATCGGTTATTGCAATGGAGAAGCCTGAAGCTTTGGATGCTGACCATGTGCGCTCCCGGCAGGCTGACGTGCTTCAGTCAGTGCAGATTCCTGACATAAGCGAAGTGGATCAATGGGCTGTTCGCGGACAATACGGTGCTGGCCCAGATGCTCAGAAACAGCCGGCCTATAGAGATGAAAAAGATGTGGCTCCTGGGACGATTGTGGAAACCTATGTTGCGATGTGCGTCATGATCAATAACCAGCGTTGGGAGGGAGTACCTTTCTATCTTCGAACCGGCAAGCGGCTGAAGACGCAGCTCACCGAGGTAGTTGTGACGCTTCGTGAACCAGCCGGACAGCTGTTTTCGCGAGAAGCTGGTAGCAACCCCAATCGCATTATCTTTCGGATGCAGCCTGACGCTGCTATCAACATTCACTTTGTAAGTAAAGCTCCCGGAATCGCTTCTGCGACTGAAGGTGGAGAACTGAGCTATAACTTGCCAACCGGCGTAACTGGAAATCATGCCAAGGGATATGAACGACTGCTTTATGACTGTATGCGTGGGGACCCGATGCTTTTTAACAGTGCAGCCATGGTGGAAGGAGGCTGGAGGATGATCGATCCAATACTCAAAGCCTGGAAGAATCCGCCGAAGGTTCAATCATTCCCCAACTATGCCTCAGGTTCGTCCGGACCTGAGGCTGCAGAAGCCTTGTTAGCAAAGCGCGGACATCATTGGCGTGATTTGGAGGAAAAGTGAGCGTCCTAGTTATCGACATCGGCGGGACTCATGTGAAGGTAAAGACCCCGGAACAGAAAGAACCCGCGAAGTTGAAGTCGGGCACCGAGATGACTCCCGCCCTGATGGTCAGGAGAGTACTGGAGGCCAGCGCAAAGTGGAGGTATGATCGTGTCTCAATCGGCTATCCAGGGGTCGTGGTGCACGACAAGCCGCTTCACGACCCTGTCAATCTTTCCGCTGGCTGGGTGGGGTTTGATTATCCCCGCGCCTTTCAAAGGCCGCTAAGAATGGCGAACGATGCGGCTATGCAGGCTCTAGGTAGTTATGAAGATGGTCGCATGCTTTTCCTTGGTCTAGGCACCGGGCTGGGATCGGCCATGGTGGTCGATGGCATCGTGCAACCAATGGAGCTTGCTCACCTCAGGTTCAAGGGCAAGAAAACTTACGAGGATGTTCTGGGATTGCGCGGGCTTGAGAAGCTCGGAGAAGAGAAGTGGACAGCCCAGGTCTTCAAAATCGGTCGATCGTTGATGCAGGCTATGAATGCCGACTACGTCGTTTTGGGCGGCGGTGACGTGCAGAAGATTGAAGTGATGCCTGAGGGTTTCAAGCGTGGATCTAACGACAATGCTTTCAAGGGCGGTGTCGACTTATGGAATCAGCCACGCTCACGTCAGCGGGCGGCATAGAAGTAGCTCGCGGGCGGCGAAAGGGTGTTGCACCAAAGCGTGGTCAGCACCCTCCATCGACACCGGAGTGAAGTAGTCTCCTAATGGATCTAGTTATGAATGCTTTGCCTCGTTTACACCGTTCATGGCAGGTATCAGAAGTTGTGAGCGCATATCGCGGGTAGACAGGTTGTAAAGCCAGCTAATTACAGTCGCCACTCGATTGCCGCCGCCACTCAGAAATGCGATGTGTATCACCATCCATGTCAACCACGCTGGTGCCCCACTCCAGTGGGCCTTGAACGGCCAGGCGATGCGCGCGATCGCGGCGGTGAAGCCAATCGTCGCCATATCGCCTTTGTCGAAGTAGTGAAAGGGGGTGCGCGGCTTGCGGTCGAGATCCGCGATGATCAGTTTCCCAGCGTGCGTGCCCATCTGCATAGCTGGCTGGGCGACGCCTGGTATTCTGTGACCATCTTCAGTCACTGCGGCAACGTCTCCGCAGATGAAGATCTCTTTGTGGCCGGCTGGATCAAGATTTGCATCTACCGGAATGCAGCCCTTCTTGTCTAAATCAACACCGAGCGCGCGGGTAAGTGGGGATGGTTGAACGCCGGCGGTCCAGAGGATAAGATCAGCAGCGATTCGTTCCTCGCCAACAGTGACGAAACCCTCTTCAATCTTCGTGACCCTTCGATCGGTCTGCGCGACGACCCCGACCTTGTGAAGATGCAACATGGCCTTCGCCTGAAGATGGTCCGGGAATGTGCCCAGAAGTTTGGGAGAGCCCTCCAGCAGGGTGATGCGTATCTCAGCCATCTTGACGTGTTTGTAGTCCTTCGAGAGGACCTTATGCGAGAGGTCTGCAATATTGCCGGCAAGTTCCACGCCTGTAGGCCCACCGCCGATCACAACGACATGCAGGCTGCGAGATGTAGCGCCCAGGATCGTGGACTCTTGCGCTTTCTCACACGCAAGGATCAGACGACGGCGAGTCGCAACCGCATCGTCAACAGATTTGAGCGAGGGTGCAAAACGCGCCCAGTCTTCGTTGCCGAAGTAAGAAGAGGTCGCACCGGGCGCCAGCACAAGGTAGTCATACTGAAGCTGCCGCCCATCGATGAGATCGACCGTGCCCCGCTCTTTATCGATCCCGCTGACCTCGCCCAGAATGAATTCCGTGTTGCGGTGACCTCTCAAAATCTGCCGAATGGGGCGCGCAATATCCTGCGGGGCAAGCATTGAGAGAGCCGTCTGATAGAGAAGCGGCAGGAGATGGTAGTTATTACGATCAATCAGGATGACGCGAAGATCATCGCGCTTGCGAAGGCGGCGAGCCGCATTAATTCCGGCGAAACCCCCGCCAATAATGATGACCTGTTTTTCGGCGCGATTGCCCATCTTCCGGTCTTCTCTATATTTCTCGTAGGTCCGTTGTGACTTTGTATCCGAGGAAGCTCGAACTGCAACGTTCGAAGATTGCCGCTAAGATGCGACGAATTCCAGAGCCTGCGCTTGTGCTGTTGACGACAGCGTCGTTGTCCAGCATGAGGCGCATTTGCTAATCATGCCACCGGGGAGTTGCTATTGACTGTTTGCGGACGCTAGATAACCGTTATCAAGAGTTTTAGTCTAAAGTGGTGTCGCCTGAGCAACAACCTACACAGGACGGTACTCGAGTCAGCAGCTGTAGTTCCGGTCGGCGGATCTGAAGCTGTTCCGTTTCCAAGACTCCTTAAACGCCGAACCCTCGGTACAAGCCCGGCAACATCACCGCAAGTTGGTTGAACTCGGTCATGTCGTGGACGGACATATCATATGCAAGGGTTTCTAGTGAACGGCTATCCATTCCCATTCTTTGCAAGAGCGCTGGTGCCTGAGAACCTCCTTGAAAGCGCTTAAACTCGGGATGCGCCCCCATCCAATGCCGGCTAAAGAGCTCCAATCCATGTTCTGTATCCCTGGCCAGATGCAACATGAACATGAACGTTGTGTCTGGGCTGCCGGCGATGCTGACCGCCCCGCTTGCGCTGGCCGTGATTCCCGCACATTGTAAACTCTCAGGGCTGAAGCCGAGCTCGATTGGATCAGTGAAGTGAATGATGATCTTCAGAGAAGACGGACCAATGAACTCTTCCACATGATTGGGATTGCCGTAGAGTCGCTGCTCGTAAGTCAAAGTTGTATCTGCAAGCCGTTTTTGGATCAACGAGGTAGTTGTCGACATGCGCATGAGGAAACCAAAGCATGTATCGTTCTTTTTCGATAGGATGCCACAGGAACCACCACTTATACACATCCGTTGTCACACCCGGCAACGGTGCAACGATTCCAGTCAGGCCGCCGAGCTCAACATGAAGTACATAGTCGATAGCTTTTTGGGGGTCACTCCAATGGTGAACGGCACCATGCCAGCAGGTTTGATCGTTACGCGAACAACGCGAAGCTTTGTGGTGGAAGGAGGTAAGGATGTCCGTCTCAGTATCAGAGGGAAGTACATTAAAAGCAAATTGGGTGGAAGACCATTCGCGAGATCAGCCGGCAGATCCATATGCTCGACTCGCACTCTCCCTTCTCGTCGCGAGAAGTGACCTGGCCGTGTACAGCGTCGATCAAAATGTCTGACCGTTTCGGAAATGGCGGGCCTTTCTGGATGTGGTGATCGCTGAGAAGGCGCAACACGCCTCGCTGCGTAAATAACGTTACGTCGTCATCTATCTAACCATCACGGAAGTGGAAGGTAAACCGTAAGGTGAGAACGTCACCATGGACCGATTTAGTTACATCATCTTATCTAGCAATTCCTTCGAACCATTTGAAACCAATGGCCCCAAAGCATATGCCTTGGGCGTAAGACAAGTCGGCAGATTGTCATCCGTCTCAAGCCACGCCGGTTTGGAGATGCCGGTTTGGAGATGCCGGTTTGGTCAGGAAGGTTGTGGCGCTGACAACAAGGAAAAGGCTCTAAGAAGAAAAGCAGCCGAGGGCACTCTTCGAGCCGGCATAAAAAAGGCACTGCCTTCTCCCCCGAGTCGGCAGTGCAAAGGGCAATACGGAAAGGAAAACACCCTGGGATAGGGTTGACCCTCCTCCCCAATTATCGATGCGTTATCTGCGTTGATAATGACTCATTGTGCGCCGCAGCCGAGGTTCCCGATGCAAGTCGCTTCCCGTGCTGGGCAGGATGGGGGCGGGGACGGCGGACGGTGACCTGAACGCAGCAGAAACTTGCCTAGCCGGTGACGCGCTCGCAGCTCATCCTGCTTGGCCGCCTCCCGTGCACGCACCAGATCGCGCAGTGCCTCGGAACCCTCGTCCGGAACCCAGACCGCCGTCAAATCACCGGATCGATAACTCCGCGCCAGCTTCTCGGCGTCACGCCGATCGGTCTTTACCCTGTCGTCAGCCTTCACCGAGACCAGAGACGGGGCGATCACCTCGCACTGCACACCTAACTCCGCCAACTGCCAGTAAAGCACGTAGCCAGTCGGTCCAGCCTCATAGCAGACCCGCAACTTCTCCACTGGGCTAAGCTTCTTGATCAGCTTGCGTACGGACTCCATCCAGTTAGGAATGGTGCCAAGACTTCGTACCTCGCCATCAGGTTCGGCGATGGCTGCGGCAATCGTCTCGGCATGGACATCAAAGCCT
>CAXTNK010000089.1:0-18168 GCA_964245665.1 uncultured Acidobacteriaceae bacterium | reverse complement strand
CCCCTACCCTATGGCTTATGTAATATTCCTTTTGCTAGTATCTGCGGCTATTGCCTTTAACAGCTTTCATTGCACGCCGGCCCGGCTAGCGCTGATGCCTGGTCGCTGCTTCTTCGGTGTCACTGGATTAGCAGCAAGGTCAATCCTGACGACGTCTGGATGCACGCTGCCAATCTGGCTATAGACAGGCGAGCAGACGCCTTCCTTGTTCTCGAACTCCAGTTTGCGGACATAATCTGTTTTGTCTTCTGCGTCTGGATTCACGACAGATATACCGATGCCCCATTCCATCCAGCCATGGATCGCGCTAGCGCCGCGTAGACCGCGAAAGATGTTCTCGCTGTCACGCTTGCTCAGGTGATGGACCAATGCGACTGCGCAGTTACACTCGTTCTGAATGCGGTTCACCTTCTCGAGCACTTGCGGAATCTGGTCGTTGTCGTTTTCCTCGCTTTCATGAATGCTGCGAAAGACATCGAGAACACAGAACTCGACATTGAACGCTTTCAGTTCGCGCACCAGTTGATCGAGGTTCGCTTGGTTCATGACTTTGAAGTCAGCCGAATGCCGACGTGTATTCACCAGCATCCAGCCTTCGATCGTTGCGTACTCGGCACGGCCAAGCATCAGCTTCTTAATCCTTCGCTGCGTCAGCCCAGGCGAATCCTCACGACTCACAAGAGCAGTGCGAACACGCCGCAGGACCCGCATGCCCAGCCATGGGACGCCACACGCCAGCGACATTGCCATATCCGTTGCATGGAAGCTCTTGGAGGCTTTCGGATCACCGCAGATAATGCCGCTACCAGCCACTGGGACCACGTTGTCGACGAGCCACCGCACAGGTGCAATGTCCGAGGCCGCGAATGAGACAGCGTCTTCGAACATCGACTTTGCCGTCTCTTCAGTCGCCTGCGGCCACTTCAGCGATTGCCGGATCCGTGCTTCCAAATCTTTTGAAGTGTGAGTCTCGAGGAAGTCAGAGACGTCAGACTTTTCCGGCAGATCATCAAATCGCACCACTCGTACGGAAGCAGCAAACTGACTTAGAGCAGCAGCGACGTGCGCGGAGAACGCTCTTCCTGACTCGTCGTTATCCTCGAAGACGATCACATGCTTGTCGCTGAACGAGCGGTTGTACTGATCTAGCCACTTCGGCGATTGTCCTGGCTTCCATGCGCCATCAAAGCTTGCAACAGCCACAGCGCGAAGGTCAGGCTGATCGCTGTACAAGTTCGCCTGCATCAGGTTGTCGGCATCTTTCTCGCCCTCAGCTATCAGAGCCAAGTTGGCCGTCACCAGCAGATGAGCGTTGTATAGAACCCGCTTCGTTCGCGGTCCGTCCTGTGGATCGATGCCTGCCAACCATCGATCTCCATCCGGCCGATATGTTCTGAACGTCTTCGGCACGCCAGCAGGCTCGTAGCGGCGTTTCTGGAAAAGAACGCGCCCATCGGTATCCCTATAGTCGTACGACGCAACGGCGGGGCCGATCTGCGACGTTGCGCCACGGTTTGATTCAGGCTTTGCACCCGTGATCTCCGCGACCTGTGCCTCTGCCTCTGCCAGGCTGCATCCAGCGATCTTCGCTTGGAACTGGAAGCAGTTGCCGCGGGCGCCACAACCGTTGCAATGAAAACCGCCAGCGCCGTCGAGGAAAAGCGTGCAGCTCGGCGTGTGGTCTTCGTGGAAGCGGCATTTCACGGAGGCCTTGTTTCGCGTGCCGATCTTCTGGCCAAGGTGGTGATGCTCGAAGAATTTGCGAATTTGATCGAAAGTCAACGTCACTTCGTCACCCACTTTGCGTCGTTGAGCCAGAAATCCGTAAGGTGATCAGGCGATTTGTTCTCTCTCGAACGAAAGAGATTCTCCCAGTCGTTGTAGAACTTTCGTCTGTCGTTTTTGCCATTGTGGAATTCGCTGTCTGCCATGCGGTGAATCGCAGTCTCCAGCCATCCGAGGATCGCTGACTCAACGGCATCATCCGCCAGACTCTCAGCTTTCGCTTTCAAGAGCAGCGCATCAACTGCCTGTTCGCCCTGACGTCGCCTGGTGTCGCTCAAGGTGTAACCGCTGGAGCGATCGAAGACTTGGCAGTAGTAAGAAAACGCGACCCGCACCAGCCGATCGCGCTGCTGTTTTTTGGTCTCTGCTGGTCTCGCAGTGGCGTCAGGGTGCGAAGAGTCGACATCGGCCGCGTCAGCGGCCACCGCCGGACCATGCTCGGTTTCTGCACGAAGTAGTTGTTTTTGTTTTTCTCCAACACCAACACCAACACCTTCTCCTAGGCCGAAATTTGCGGAAGTGTTCTGAACTGTTTGTAAGTTTTCGGAAGATTTCTGAAATTCCTGAAAAATCTCAGTAGCCTTAGGTTTTCTCCGAAAAGATGCCGTCTTTTTATGGGCAAGATAACTCGCGGTCACCTGACGAACGAGCTCCGCTGGTGGAGCAGGACTTTCGTTGTCCGCCTTTGTTTTGTAACGACGCAGGCACTTCTCTGGCGTGATGAATTGCGCCCACGACAAGCCATTCGCTTCATAGATCACGACCAGGTGATTTTCGGAATACTCCTCGAACGCATCCCAGAGCTGATCCTCCGTGGGTTTCTTGCGATAGCCGGCGAAACACTCCTGAACAATGCTGCTGTAGGAAAGTTCAATCCTTGCGTATCCGTTGGCGGCCAGGAAAAGTCGCGGCCACCAGTTTTGAGCGTTGTCACTGCAGGCGGCCAACCGCTCGCCGTGTAGCAAACCTTTTGGATCGATTATGGCCACGGTCTACTCCGCTCCTGAATCAGGATCTGAGCCGCGGTACTCACCATGACGTGCTGCACACTCGAGCCGTGCCAGGCGCATAAGTTCGTCTTCGAATAGAGCTCCAACAGCGTCGCCGAGTTGATCTAACTCTTCACCGCTGAGCGACTGGGGCGGCTTTGGGCGGGTCCTTGAGTGTGATGAGCGGGTGCTCGCGAGATTGTGAAGGCGCCTGCAAACGGGGCATCGTTCAACGTGAGAAGCATGTGCACGTCTCGCTTGCAGCAGTTTCTGATAAGCACCCACGGCCGCGCGACTGTTAGGGATCTCAGCTTCAGCAAGCGCCTTAAGTCTTCCATCCAAGTCGATCAAAATTGCCGCTACAAAACAGAATCCCCGTGGTATCTTTGCGTTGAACCTATTCATTTCCTTCTCCTTGATTTCGCGGTTGAGGGTGGAAAACACAAAAGCCCTGCTTGGCGGCAGGGCTTACTCTTTTTGCTGCAAAGATTGGTGGCTACCTGCGGGATTGCGCAATACGCGAGGCGATCCAAGCGTCTACTTCTGACTGCAACCAGCCAACAGATCGCGCGCCTAACGTGGTCTTCTAATAGCTAATTGGATTTGACTTGGTATCTGAGTCTAGAGCCTTCCAGCCGTTTATTCGCGCTCTCTGTCTGCGACTACAATTCTCAAAGGCGCCATTTTCCATATCGACCTCGGTCAGCCCAGTCCATTGCGGTTTCCACTCCGGCGAAGCTTGGCCATCTGTGAACCGGAGTGCTGGCGCAGTCATAGATTCGATAACGTCCCGTCGGATCCATGTCGCTCGACCAGCAGCACATTCAGCTTCCGCTTCCAAGCGTGAACACCTGAGGTATGTGCGGCCTCTGAACTCCACCCGTACGGCCCTGCTTTCTCCCATGACTCCCTCCGAAGACACTTATCCTTTTATGCTTCTCGCGATGTTCCGCGCGGCGAGGTAGAACGACCGTGATCAGGCAACATCGCCACCAGTGGTGTTGCGCTCGATCCAGGCCTGAAGAGCAGCTTCCGGAACCCTTACCGATCTACCCATGCGAATCGAGGGCAGTGCTCCACATGCCAAAAGCTTGTAAACCATAGAGCGACTGATTCCTGCTAAGGGTCCAACTTCCGACGCTCTCAGAAGAAGCGAATTTCTTTGCACTCTCTCCATTTCCCCTCCATAGTGTGCGAATTCTCTTGTGCGAATCCTGTCCACTGGTGCTATGCTCGCACATGAAGTGAGGTGAACAATAATAGTTTTCCCTCACATTTAGCCTCACATGCCGGGAGGTCAAGAGTGGCAGGACAGAGCCTATTCAGCAACAGGGGCAATCGCGGTGCCGTCATGGTGAACATGCCAGCTGAGATCGTTTATCGCGCCGAGCCATCTGATTGGCAAATAACTCGAAAGCAGAATGAGACGGACGTCGTCTTTGAATGGTTCGATCTAGGTCAAAGCGTAAAGCTGCAGATAGCTGACTCGTTTGCTCTTCGAGACGCTTTCTTCGCTGTCAAAAATCCGGACGATGCCGAGGAATTTCTCAAGCGATGTGGACCTTTTCGGGCGGATATGTTCTCGGTGAGTTGGACATCGTTTGTTGCATGGAAGGCTTACTTCACAAGACAGAGGCTGACTGCTAAGAATTGGGGAAGTTTGCCTGAGCGGTGCAGCGATGCGTCTCGCTTCCGCATCGTTGGAGAACCAAGCCTCAGAACGTGGCCTCTCCCTCGTGCCGGCGGCAAGGAACAAGTAACCCTACTTCTGGAGTGCGATTCAGCGCTCGAGGCCATAGCAGCAGCAAACTATCTCGATCGGCGAGCGGGTGTGGTTAACAAAACATGCCCGTGCGGAGCGGTCTTCGAGCCGCCGACCAAGAGAAGGACGACCTGCAGCGACGCGTGTACTCATAGATTTGGGCAAAGACGAAGACGTGGATCCAAAAAGGAGAATTAGGTGGCAAAGCGTAGGGGTTCTGGCGAAGGTTCGATCTACCAAGCGAAAGACGGCCGCTGGCGTGCTGAAGTCTCGCTCGGGTATAAGCGCGACGGCAAGCCACATCGCAAGATCCTCTATGGCGCCACGCGCCTCGAAGTCAGCGAAGCACTCAAGCGAACTTTGACGCAGCAGCAGCAAGGCATGAACGTGGCGCCGCAACGTCTTACGGTTGCTCAGTGCCTTACCGATTGGCTGGAGAATACCGTCAGGCTGAAGAATCGGGAGACGACCTACCGATCGTATGAGTCGATTGTGCGAACGCAGCTTATTCCAGGCCTCGGAAAGCTAACCCTCGAAAAGCTGACTCCGCAGAAGCTGCAGGCGTTTCTCAACGAGCGGAACGCAAGCGGTCTCAGCCCCGCGTCCGTGAAACATCTCAACGCTACGATGAGGGCGTCCCTCTCGCAGGCGGTCCGATGGGGACTCGTGCATAACAATGCAGCAAAGCTGGTGAGCCTTCCAAGGATGCGCAAGTACAAGTCTGCATTTCTCTCGCCCGACCAGGCGAAAGTGTTCTTGGCCGCGGTGAGCGATCATCCTCAGGAAGCCTTATTTTCGGTCGCTCTGAGTCTGGGATTGCGCAGGGGTGAGATCTCGGGTTTGAGATGGCAGGACATCGACTGGGCAGGCGGTAGCTTAAGAGTCACGCACGCGCTTCAGCGGGTCAAGGGTAAGGGACTACGACTCGGAGAACTGAAGAGCGAGCAGGCGTCTCGGACTTTACATCTTCCCCGTGTCTGCGTGTCCGCTTTGCTGCGCCAGCAAGAGCGTCAGAGCCGCGCGCGACAATGGGCCGGGTCCAAGTGGCGAGAGACTGATTTCATCTTCACCACGGGCATAGGAACTCCATTAAACCCCGAACAATTGACGCGGGACTTCAAAGAAGCGCTGAAGGACGCTGGTCTGCCAGACATGCGCCTGCATGATCTCAGACATTCATGCGCCAGCCTACTATTTGCTCAAGGCGTTCATCCGAAATTAGTCCAGGCGACCCTTGGGCATTCGACCTATCAGCTGACCATGGACACCTATTCGCACATCATCCCGCAACTGAGGAACGAGGTCGCGGACTCGATGGACTTAATTCTTTCAACTCCCACCAAATCTCCCACCAAACCTGATGAGGCGAAGGCGGATCATGTTCATTAAGTCAGCTAAGTCTTTTAGAATGTTGGTGCCCGGAGGGGGACTTGAACCCCCACTCCTGTAAAGGTGATGGATTTTAAGTCCACTGCGTCTGCCAATTTCGCCATCCGGGCTCAGGAAAGTGAGGACTGAACCAATGCTAATGCATTGAGACCTTTACAGCCATACCAGCCCGAAATTGCGGCGGGATGGTCTCACAATGACTAATCCGAACCGCCGGCTGACACCACCGCATCATGGGGTGTGTGCGTCTGGTTCAACTCACGGTAGATCATCTCGTTACGAATAATCGCCTGCACATAGTCTCGGGTTTCTGTAAATGGAATCGACTCCACGAACTCATCAATACCTTTGAAGTTTCCTGCGGACTGCCAGTCATCCACGCGATCGGCGCCCGCGTTGTAAGCCGCAAATGCATACTCCGGCTTATCTCCAAACTTGTCGAGCGTCTGACGAAGATACATCGTGCCCAGCTTGATATTCGTATTCGGATCGAGCAGTTCACTCTCATTAAAGTGATGGATGCCCGCCTGCTTCGCCATCTGCTTCCCGACGGAAGGTAGCAGCTGCATCAAGCCAAAGGCATTCGCATGGGAGACAACTCCAGGATTGAATTCTGACTCCTGGCGAATGAGCGAGGCCACCATATATGGATCGAGTCCATTCTTCGCCGCCTCCACTTGAATTGTCCCCCAGTACGGCTGCGGAAACAGGATGTGCCAGTAGGCGAGTGGCAGGGCGTCGATCGGCGCAGAGGCATAGAAGTTGATGGCACGCTTCATGACATGCATCGCTTTGAAGTTCTCGCCGAAGGATGCGTAGATTTCGGCCTCGGCAAAGCCGCCCCACTCATCACTTCCATCAGCTGCCTGAATCTCGGGAGTGATGTATTCATTCAACCCCGCGTTGGCCAGCAGCTTGGCTCGCACCACGTGTGGGTCATCTTCAGGGACATCGTCTGTCAGCGCAGGAATCTCTTCCCTGTGCACACTGTTGAGTTGCGGCATCGCTACAGCAACAACACCTTTCAAGTCTCTCAATCGCGCGGCACCGAGCTGAGCATAGTAGTAATGAAGATAGGTATCACTCAATACCTGGAAGTAGGTCGCTGCCTTTCCAGGAGACGCCTCTGCATCCTGGTAAACGCGGCCTCGCCAGTAAAGTGCTCCTGGAATTTCCTTGCCACCCGGATACGTCGCAATCTGCTGGTCGAATAGAATCCCCGCCTGGGAGTAGTTGCCGATCCGGTAGTTCAGCCATGCCGCCCGCCAATGGGCGCTCGGCGCATAGTTGGAGCAGCCTTCGGTGGCTCCTTTCTGGCAGATGTCCGGAAACCGATTTGCCAGCTCCATGTAGTAGGCAATGGCCTGCGGATAATCTTTCCGCAGCAGGTACATATTGCCGGATGAATAGAGTGCCTCCGACAGCCACCGACTGCTGCCAAAACGCTGCTCCAGTTGCTTTACCATCGCCTGCTGGACGTCCACGTCTCCGCGGTCGCGTGCCAGTCCCATCAACAGGTAGAGGCGCCGGGCGCCGGCCTCGTTGTCACTGTCCGGAAGCGACTCCACCTGTGCAGTTGTCGCCCTCTTCAGTTTGTAGTCGCAGGCAGCGGCCGCCACTGTCAGAGACGCCCTGGTCGCCGGGTCTGCCTGCGGATCTGCCGCAAGCGATCTATATTCATCGCCAGCATCACCGAATCTGCTCGCAGCATAGAGGGCGTCAGCCCGTCCACGACGCTCTCCAACGGTGAGCGGTGCCTCGGCGCCAAGCGTCTGCAGCTGCAGCTTCGCCTGGGCCGCTTCGCTGCTCAGGGGAAAGCCGAGATAAATATGTCGAAAGATTTTGGCCGCTGCGTCTTGATTGCCCGAGACCTGCTGGGCACGTGCCAGCGCCAGCTGGAAATTAGCATGCGCAGCAATTGGATCAGACAAATGCGCATTCAGGACGCGCAAAGCGGTTTGCGGATCTCCCTGCTGAATCGAAAGATTGGCAATCGTTACCGGCAGTTGACCCACGAAAATGCTGTCAGGATGCTTCGCCGCGAAACTGCTCAACAGTGTTTCAGCGTCGGCAAGTTTCCCGGACTCCATCTGTGCCTGCGCCATCAGGTAGTCAGCATAATCATCAAGTGAATCACCTGCCGCATTGGCCTGCGCCAGGCTCGAAATGGCGGCCGGATAATTTCGGTCGAGCAGGTTCGCGTGCCCGAGCGCCAGGTAGGCCGCTGCTGCCGCGTCGCCTGTGTGAGTATGCGCGTAGCTTTGTACACCAGCGTATGCGGCTGGCGTTCGGCTGTTGGCCAGTTGTTGAGCCATTGGCCGCAATTGTGACGATGCAAGAAAGGCATGCTGCAGTTTGCGGCTCTGGGCAATACTTTTGGCGGTACGCGGAGAGCGGCGCGATTTTCTATGGCGAACGTGGACGTTCCGGCCATGCCCTGCGGCGTGACGCGCAGTTGACGCTCCGGCAGCATGCTTCACCGGATGCTTCTTTTTTGCCGTGGGCTGGGCGTAACTCGGGATAGCGAGCGAAAAGCCCAGTGCCGAACAGAGCGCCGCGGCCGCCCATATCTTTTTACCCTTCGCAAACCAAGCCAATGCCGTTTCCACCTGTGCCTTCTATTCACTAATGTAAGGCGAAAAAGCTGCTCCTGCTATGCAACTTGAGAGGACTGAACCCATCTCAGCACAGGGATGGCCACAAAGCTGTCCCAAGTCTTTGAACTTTCTCATTTTTGCCCTCTGCGGGTGCTCAATTTACTATTCATTAGCACCTCACGAGAGAGCCCTTGCCCGAAAAGTTGAAACCGAACGAGATCCCAGCCATCCAAGCAGTAGCGACCGAGGAGATTCATCCTGACGTCGCACTGGTTGCCCGTGCCCGCACTGGTGATGTCGAAGCCTTCGAGCAACTGGTTCGTCAGTATGACCGCCAGGTGTTTCGAATTGCCCAGCACATCACCCAGAACCGGGAGGATGCGCAGGACGTCGTCCAGGATGCGTTTCTCAAGGCTTATCAGAAGCTGGACCAGTTCCAGGGTAACTCCAAGTTCTATACCTGGCTGGTGCGGATCGCGGTGAATGAAGCGCTGATGCGTCTGCGTAAGCGGCGTACCGGCAAGATGGTTTCGATTGACGAAGATATCGCCACGGAAGAAGGCTCGGTTCCGCGCGACCTTGCCGAGTGGCGGCCAAATCCCGAACAGTTGTATGGTCAATCGGAACTGGCGGACATCTTACGTAAGACTGTGAATGGACTGCCGCCGGGCTTCCGCGTAGTTTTTGTCTTGCGTGACGTTGAAGGTCTTTCGACGGAAGAAACCGCTGAGACGCTCGGTCTGAGCATTCCGGCGGTAAAGTCGCGGCTCCTGCGGGCGCGATTGCAGTTGCGGGAGCGGCTGAGCCGTTACTTCCGCAAGGGTGATGGGGAAGGTGCCAAGTGACCTGCTCGGAATTCTTAGCTGAGCTCGATGACTATATCGACTCAACCGTATCGGTAACCTTGCGCGCTGACCTCGAAGAACATCTCCGCGGCTGCGAGCATTGCGAAATCACCCTGGTCACGACTCAGAAGACCATCGAGATCTATCGCACCAATGAACTCTACGAGCTACCACCGGAACTACGCGAACGTCTGCATCTCGCCATTATGGCGAAATGTAAGAACTGCTAGCGCGGCCCAAACGCTTGTTGCCGGCTCTGCTTTGCTCGCACCGCAGCATCACTTCTTTAAGTTTTGCCCAACGCGGGGCCGACATTAGGGCGGCCCCGCGTCGGTTCTTTCGCTAGACCTCGGGCTGCAGACCAGCCGCCAATTCAATCAGGTCATCCCCGATCGTTCGCGTCTTGGCAATCGCATCCTTCAAGGCAATGTTCGTGATCTCTGTGCCGCGCAATACCACCAGCCGACCGAACTCGCCCGCATGTACCAGGTCGATCGCGGCCGAACCATAGCGGGTGGCCAGCATACGGTCGTATGCCGTCGGTGTGCCGCCTCGCTGCGTATGTCCCAGGTTCACTGAACGCGTTTCATAGCCGGTCTTCTCTTCGATCAGATCTGCCAGCGTCTGGCCAATGCCACTCAGCCGCGCATGCCCGAACGCATCGACCTTCTGGCCAAGAGTCGCATTCTTGTCCGAGCCCGGCAGCTTCGCGCCTTCCGCCACCACGACGATCGAGAACAGCTTTCCGCGCTCATGCCGGTTCTTGATCAGTGCGCAGACATGGTCAAGATCGATCGGCTTCTCTGGCACCAGCACCACGTCCGCGCCGCCGGCGATGCCGCTCGTGATGGCAATCCAGCCCGCATCGCGTCCCATCACTTCGCAGACGATGACGCGGTTATGTGCTTCGGCTGTCGAATGCAGACGATCCACTGCCTCGGTCGCAATCGAAACGGCCGTATCGAAACCAAAACACGCGTCGGTGCCTGACAGATCGTTATCAATCGTCTTCGGAACCCCGACAACCTTGACACCCTTTTCGATCAGCGCATTTGCGACACCCTGCGTATCATCGCCACCAATGGTAATCAGCGCATCCAGTTTGTTCGCAGCAATCGATGCAAGGCACTTGTCGATGCCGCCTTCCATCTTCCGGGGATTGGTCCGCGATGTCCGCAGAATCGTTCCGCCCAGCTGCAGAATGCCCGACACAGTGTCGAGATCGAGTGACATCGTCTTGTTTTCGACTACGCCACGCCAGCCTTCAATGAAGCCGACAAATTCATCTTTATAGTGAAAGATACCCTTGCGCACGACAGCGCGGATTACAGCGTTCAGGCCAGGGCAGTCTCCGCCGCCCGTCAGTACTCCAACTCGCATTTCAAATGCTCCTCGCCCGCTCTTGCAGGCACACCGCATGATAGCGGTGTGCCGCGACTAGTGACAAACGGCGCAAGCAACGATTGCTAAACGGGCTCAGCTTTGAATTGGCGTCAGCCGCACAAACTTCGTCGCAAGGTTTGACCAGTCAGCCAGCATCCACTGTGCCCGCGAACTTGCACTCTTCTCAGCATGCAGTTCGATCAGCGTTTTAAGGCTGTCCTGGCTCCAAGCGTCCAGCGTTGCAAAAGCATCAGCCTGCAGGAAATCAGTATGGTACTGCTGCTTGCTGAGGAACTGCCCATGCTCATCGAAGACCCATGCATGGCCACCTGTCATGCCCGCGCCGAAGTTCCAGCCGGTCGGCCCAAGGATCGCCACCACGCCGCCTGTCATGTACTCGCAGCCATGGTCGCCGATACCCTCGACAATCGCGAGCGCGCCCGAATTGCGGACGGCGAATCGTTCGCCCGCTCGTCCTGCCGCGAACAGCGACCCGCTTGTAGCACCGTAGAGAGCAACGTTGCCGAGGATCACATGCTGCTCGCTATCCCGCGCAGCTCTTCCCTGCCCGCGCAGAACGAGCTCACCACCACAGAGTCCCTTACCCACAAAGTCATTCGCCAGTCCGTCCAGCACCAGCCGCATGCCTGACACTGCGAATGCTCCGAACGATTGCCCGGCGACTCCGTGCAGCGTCATCGTGATCGGCTTGTCTGCGTGGATGGCAATGCCCTGCGATGCCAGTTCCCCGGCCAGCCGCGCGCCGAGGGTCAGATCTTCGTTAACAACGCCAGCCACAATCTCGAGTGGCTGACCTGCTGACGCAGCCGCAATCGCCGGTTCCACCCATGCGTCATCCATCGCCTCCCGGGCATCCGGCCGAGGATTGCGTCCACCGGCCCATCGCCGTTCACCCTCGACCGGGGCAGCCAGCATCGCCTGCAGGTCAAGCATGCCATCATGGCGCACCTGCTCCAGAAGATCCGTGCGGCCAATCACATCCTCGATCTTCGCAATGCCCATCCGCGCCATCAACTGCCGCAGGTCCTGCGCCAGTTCTTCGAACATCCGGACAATCTGCTCCGGCTTTCCACGGAATTTCGCCCGCAGGTCCGGCCGTTGTGTCGCAATACCCGTCGGACACGTGTTCAAGTGACACTGCCGTGCCATGTCACAGCCAATGGCCACCAGTACAGCTGTGCCGAACGCATATTCATCAGCCCCAAGCATGGCTGCCACCAGGATGTCGCGCGCTGTCCTCAATCCACCATCGCACCGCAGCCGCACCCGGCCCCGCATTCCATTAGCGATCAGTGACTGTTGCGCTTCCGCCAATCCCAGCTCCCAAGGATTACCGGCATACTTGATGCTCGACAACGAAGACGCGCCTGTGCCGCCGGAGTGCCCGGCGATGACGATGTAGTCGGCATATGCTTTGGCCACGCCGGAAGCAATCGTTCCCACGCCGCAGCCGGAGACCAGCTTCACGCCGATCGCCGCACGCGGATTGACTCGCTTGAGATCGTGGATCAACTGCGCCAGGTCTTCAATCGAATAAATATCGTGATGCGGCGGCGGACTGATCAACGACATGCCAACCTGCGCATGCCGGAGGCGCGCGATCAGTTCCGTCACCTTGTATGACGGCAGCTGGCCGCCCTCACCCGGCTTCGCTCCCTGCGCGATCTTGATCTCGATCTCTTCTGCATGCGACAGGTACTGTGCCGTCACACCGAAGCGCGCAGACGCCACCTGCTTCACTTTATTATTCAGCAATGATGGCTGTTGCACTCCATGGTCGTCGACTACCGGTGCATAGGCAGCAGGATCTTCCCCACCCTCACCAGTATTTGAACGCGCGCCCATCATGTTCATCGCGATCGTGATGGTCTCGTGCGCCTCCGGGCTGAGTGAGCCGAGTGACATTGCTGATGCAGCAAAGCGCTTGAACAATGAGGACGCCGGCTCTACTTCTTCAATAGAAATCTCGGAACCTGCCGGTCGCATCTCGAGCATCTCGCGCAGCACTGTCGCATCCTTTTCGTGCGACTGCGTACTGAACGCGGCCCACGCCTGCGCCGGAGCAAGCGCACTGGCCGCCGCATTGCGGGCTGCACCCGTCACCATCTGCAAGGCCCGCACTGTCTGCGGCTGCCAGGAGTGAGGCTCTGCCGACTCGGACTTGCGGAACCGAATCCAGCCATAGTCCGGCAAGTCTTTCGTTTCTACTTTCGTGCTCACTCCCGGATGATCGCCATTACCATTTACTGCTACATCAGAAGTCCCGCCATCGTAATAAGCCGACATCCAGATATGCCGCGAAATAATTTCGAGCTCTGCAAACCCGATGCCGCCAATCGGCGAGTAGGTCCCCGCAAAACATTTGTCTATGACTTCCTTGCCGAGACCCAGGCAGTCAAACAGGTGTGCGCCGCGATAACTGTCGGCCACGGAAATGCCCATCTTCGACATGATCTTCGCAAGCCCCAGGTCAAGCGCACGCATCATGTTTTCTGCGCCATGCTCCGGATTGATACTGCGCGCTGTCTCGAGCGCCAGCCAAGGGCAGATAGCACCCGCGCCCATCCCCAGCAGCAGCGCCGCATGGTGCAGGTCACGGCAGTCTCCTGCTTCCACTGCGAGTCCAACGCGGCTGCGGATGCCCTCGTTCACCAGCGCATGGTGCACCGCTCCCGTCGCGAGCGCCATCGGTACCGGCAGTGCGTGCGCACCCGCCGCCCGATCACTCAGCAACAACACCGCCGCACCACCGCGCACCAGGTCGATTGCCTGGGCGCGAAGATCATCTATCGCTGCCGCCAGGTTTGTAGACGCTGCATACACGCAGTCCAGCACCGCGAGTGGCATTTCCCGCGCCAGTGTGAAATCGCGGGTGCGCAACGCGCGCATCTGCTCCAGCGAAAGATACGGAGAACTCAACGACAGCCCGGGGATACGCGCGTGCTTGTCCAGCAGTGGCGCCCATGGTCCAAGCCGCGTATGCAGATGCACCACGCACGACTCGCGCAACGGATCGATCGGCGGATTCGTGACCTGCGCAAACCTCTGCCGGAAATACGCATAAACCGGCCGCGGTGAACGCGCTAGCGAGGCCAGCGGCGTGTCATCTCCCATCGACCACACGGCGTCCTTGCCGTCCGACGCCATCGGCGTCAGGATCATCCGCACATCTTCCTTGGTATAGCCAAAAGCCCTCTGCAACTGCAGCAATTCGGCAGTTGTCGGTGGCGGCTCAAGATTCAGCGACGGCTCCAGACGGATGTCCTCGACCAGTTCACCATACTCATTACTTGCGTCGAAGAAATCAGCAACGTCAGGATCTTCATACAGCTTATGTAGTTCGAGATCGATGGCCAGCATTTCGCCCGGGCCCAGGCGTCCGCTGTGCACCACCCGTTCAGGATCGAGATCAACCAGACCTGCTTCGGAACCGGCGACAACCAGTCCGTCATCTGTCACGAAGTATCGACAAGGCCGCAGTCCATTGCGGTCAAGCGCCACGCCCACTACGCCAGCATCGGCAAATGCCAGTGCTGCCGGACCATCCCATGGTTCGGTCGCATCGCCGTGATATTTCAGAAAGTTCGAGGTCTCTTTATTCTTCGCGGGCGGCACCAGGATGCGGATCGATTCCGCCACCGTGCGGCCATTCCGCGCTAGCAGTTCCACCACTTCATCAAGCGTGGTCGAGTCGGAACCGTCGGCTGAGTAAATCGGGTAGCAGTCCTGCGGCAGCGTTGCAGCACGTGCATCCATCCTTGCGCGGTTGCCCCATACCGTATTGATCTCGCCATTGTGAGCCAGGACGCGCAGCGGTTGGGCCCGGTCCCATGATGGCAGTACGTTCGTCGCATACCGCTGATGGAAGAGCGCGAACGGCGTGACATAGCGCCCGTCACTCAAATCCGGATAAAATTCACCCAGCAGTCGCCCCGCGCACATGCCCTTGTAGACCATCGTCGAAGTCGACAGCGAGCAGAGATACCCTTCCGCCCCCGATCGCTCAAATTGTTTGCGGACTGTATACAGGCGGCGCTCAAGCCCGTCGGAAGCATCGGTCGTCAGAAGCACCTGCCGGATCACCGGAAGTGTCGCCAGGGCAATCGGCCCCAGTACATCATTCCGCGTCGGTACATCACGCCAGCCCAGTACCCGCAGACCATGCCCATCAAAGCACTTTTCCAGTTGCGCGACACAAGCTGCCGCATTCGCGGGAAGAAAAACCACACCAACAGCCAGTGGCTTATCGTCTTCCAGGCGCAAGCCCATCTCTTCCAGCAGGAAGGCGCGCGGAATACCGGTCATCACGCCTACGCCATCACTACTGCGGCCATCCGCTGCAATCGCACCGCGATGTGCAAGCCGCGCCAGCGCCGTCAGCGCCTGCTGCAAAATGGTGTGGGTGCCACGGTTGGTTAACGTGGCGACGAAGCCAACGCCACACGACTCGTGTTCAAACCGGGGGTCAAGGAGTGAACTACAGCCATCGTGGGACTGGCTCGGCTGATCGTACGCGGATAAGCTGTCCATGAGTAAATATAAGGCGTAAACGTTGGCAAGTGACGAACTATGTACGAAAAGTTTTCGGGAAGCGCGTTTCCTCCGCGCTACCGCCGACTTACCTCGCCCTCACCAAGCCTTAAACACCTCCTGAAAATATTGTTCGCCGGGACTTGACGAATGCCCCTTTGCATATTTATACATGTAAATGGATATTTATGCAGGCGAAGGCGTGGCCTCCGGGTCACGCCGTCGCATTTCAACTCCACCAGGTAGACGCATGAAGCACGGTCGGCATGACGCAATCCGCGAAGTGGTCGGTTCATCCGCAATCAGCAACCAGGATGAACTGAGACGCATGCTGCTCAAGCGCGGCTTCGATGTGACACAGGCCACACTGTCCCGCGACATCCGGGAGCTGCAACTCTACAAGGGGCCGCGTGGCTATGCCCTGCCAAATGGCGAAGCGGATGAAGATATTCGCCTCTCCGCGGAAGACGTGCTGGGAAATTTTGCAATACGGTTGCGGCAGGCTTTGAATCAAATCGTACTCACAACCGCCGAGGGCAGCGCGCAGACGGTCGCCATCGCCATCGATCGCGAAGAATGGCCGGAGGTAGTCGGCACCATCGCCGGCGATGACACCATCCTCATCATCTGTCCCGACGTCAAACAGGCTTCGGCACTGCGCAGCAAGCTTGAAGGGATAATCGGCTAAGTGATCCAGAAAAATCCATCCATCGCAGTAGCCGGCGTGAGCGGCTACGCAGGCGCAGAGCTTGCACGGCTGCTGCTGCATCACCCGCGGCTGAAGGACACGACGCCCATGTTTCTTGGCCGTGAAGATGGCGCGGGTAAGCTTGCGACGCTCACGTCCCTGCATCCTCAATTGAGAATGCCAGGCGCGAAGGACCCGGCTATCGAGCCGTTCTCGTGGGACCTGCTCGCTGAGCGAGGCATTGACCTGCTCTTCCTCGCCACGCCGCATGAACAGTCGCGCGCCTGGGTACCCGAAGCACTCGCGCGCGGCATACGCGTGATCGATCTCAGTGGCGCATGGCGGCTCGAACACGAGAGCAATCGCGCTGTCTATAAGTTCGAAGACAACGACGCAGCAGCCGCGGCGAAGATCCAGCAGGCCAGCGTCTATGGCATGCCGGAATTGCACCGCGCGCGGATCGGGGATGCGAAGCTCGTCGCCAATCCCGGATGCTACGCCACGTCTGTCATCCTCGCGCTGAAACCATTGGTCGCCGCTGGACTGGTAGACATCGAGCACGGCATCATCTGCGACTCGAAGTCCGGCGTCTCAGGCGCAGGCAAAGCACCGGTCGCGAAAACGCATTTTATGTACGCTGCCGACAATCTTTCCGTCTATGGGGTCTTCGGTCATCGCCATCTCGGCGAACTGCTCGAGCAGCTTTCCGTCGCAAACGAGCAGATCGCTTTCACGCCACATCTGCTGCCGATTCCACGCGGCATCCTTTCCACCATCTACGTCCGATTTCGCGAACCACAGCAGACCGAGACAATTACGAAGTGCTTCGCAGACTTCTACTCCGGCAGCCTGATGGTGCGCCTGTTCGATACCCCGGAGCTGCCACAGATTCAATATTCCGTCCGCACCAACTACTGCGACATCGGATTTCAACTTGCTCCGGATCGCCAACGCTGCATCGTCGTCTCGTGCCTCGATAACCTTTTAAAAGGCGCCGCTGGCCAGGCAGTCCAAAATATGAACGTGATGTATGGCTGGAATGAAAGTGAGGGCCTGCTATGAAATATGTCGTCAAGTTAGGTGGAGCAACGCTCGAAAACGCCACTCTGCTGCACGGCTGCGCCAGCGCCATTACCGAGCTGGTAAAAGATGGCCACCAGGTCACTGTCGTTCACGGTGGCGGCGTGGCGCTCACGCGCACCTTGAAACTCCTCGGCAAGCAGAGCGAGTTTGTCGCCGGCCTGCGCATCACGGACGCTGAAACGCGCGACACTGCCGTGATGGTCCTCGGTGGGCAAGTGAACAAGGCTTTGGTCGCTGCACTCGGCTCGCATGGTCAGTCGGCCGTCGGACTTTCCGGTGGCGATGGTCTCGTCTTTCGCGCGCGCAAGAAGCGCACCGCACCCGACCTTGGCTATGTCGGCGAGATCGTATCGTCTGACGTCCGCTGGCTCGAAGCCATCTGGAAGATGGATGCGGTTCCCGTTATCTCGAGCATCGCACTCGGCTTTGATGGCGAATACTACAACGTCAACGCCGATGAAATGGCCGCCGCCTGTGCCATCGCTTCGCACGCCGACGCACTCGTATTTCTCACGGACGTCCCAGGGGTTAAAGGCGCGAACGGCGAAGTGATGCGCTGGCTCAGCATCGACCAGATCGGCGGCCTCACCCGCGACTCCGTAATCAGTGGTGGCATGCTCCCGAAATTGAGCGCCTGCCGTGAAGCATTGCTCCACGGTGTGAAACGTGTGCGAATTTTACCCGCAGATGAGGCCCGGGTCCTTCCCGACCTGGCATCTGCACGCATAGCATTTGGAACAGAGGTGATGGTCGCATGAACATCGACTCAAAACTCGAAGCGCTCCAGTCGGCAGAAGCCAGGCTGCTCCTGCCGACCTACGAACGCAACCCAGTGCATTTCGTCTCCGGCAAAGGCGTCTACCTCACCGACGATCAGGGCAATGACTACCTCGATCTTCTCAGTGGCATCGGCGTCAACGCCCTTGGATATGGCCACCCGGCGATCGAGCAGGCCATCGCCGAGCAGAGCAAAAAGCTCATCCATACGTCGAACCTTTTCTTTCATGAAGGCCAGTCAAAGCTTGCTGCCCTTCTGACAGAAATGACCGGCATGGACCGCGCCTTCTTCTGCAACAGCGGCACCGAAGCGTGGGAA
>CAXTNK010000088.1:17970-18678 GCA_964245665.1 uncultured Acidobacteriaceae bacterium | reverse complement strand
GGAAAGCTGGAACTGATTGGTAAAGTAAGGCCGCCCGCACCGAATGAAGCTGGCTGGAAGGATACTGCGATCGTGAATCCAAGAGACGTGCTCAGCGTGCTGATACGTTTTGAAGGTTTTACCGGCCGATATGTGTTCCATTGCCACATGCTTGAACACGAAGACAATGACATGATGCGGCCGTTCGAAGTAGTGGCCGCAGAGATTTCCTCCGAGTCGTCAGCCAGCACCGAGCCACGAATGGCTTAGTACTGGCTGACCGACAATTCTCAATTCAGGTGGGAAGGCTCACAGGGATCGTAGCCAAGCGACTCAGGAGTAGCTGCAGCGGGCGGCTTTGGTGGCGTTGCCCACGGGACATTTACGAAGTCAAAGAAATCGAGCAGATTGGGTTGGGCAGCATCGCGTGCGGTGAGATGGGCTGTACTGCTGATGAATCGATTCTCTACGAACTTGATCACAGCCGTATGATCCATCGGGATGTTCGATACATAATGGCGCCTGGTATACGGTGAGATCACCATGTTCGGTAACCTGAAGCCGAGTTGCGCGCCAAACCCGTGCGCCTTCGCCGCATCGCCAGCATGCGCGCCAGGCGAACTCGCGCTTAAATCGCAGTGCGTTGTAGCTTTGCCACCCACAGGCACGCACGGAAAATAACTATCTGGTTGGACAGAAATAGTTGAGATATCGGGTATCTTGCCCAGG
>CAXTNK010000088.1:2987-17960 GCA_964245665.1 uncultured Acidobacteriaceae bacterium | reverse complement strand
CATCCGTATTGATGTTCGAATATCCGGGCACTGGCGGTACGTGATCAAAGGGGCCGCCGCCCTCGTCATAACTCAGAAAGAAAACAGAATCCTTCCACTCAGGACTTTCCATAAACGAGTTTACGACCTTGGCAACTTGAGCCTGCCCGCTGAGAATTGACTGCCCGGAGCCTGGATGCTCATCATTATTGGCATAGCCGGCCTCGATGAAGCTGAAGCTTGGCAAGGTGCCATTCGTAAGATCAGTGTAATAGTCGGCAAGGGGCGCGATATGATTTGGATCAATACAGAACGAATTTGAAGCATCACCTACAACGCTTGACGGCACAGTGGGAGCGGCACATTTCCCTGTCGGGTTGCCGTGGAGATATTGATATGAGTAAGTGAAGTAAGAGAAGGTCGTGTCCGGATAGTAAGCATTCTTGGAGTGGCCGCAATCGTCATCGTTCAGACAATAACCTTCGGTCACCGTGTAGTAGATTTTCCAGGAAACCTTGGCTTTATCCAGAGATTCGAAAAGGGTCGGGATGTTGAGTTGTTCCAACTTGTCATCGGCACCGGGATCGAGAACCAATCCCTGAGTCGTGCCGCCAGTCATCGTGGCAATACGGTTCGGAATGCTCTTGCTCGACATCGGCGAAAACCAGCGGTTTGAAAGCGCGAACTGCGAAGCCATGTAATAGTAATAGTTAAGAAATGTCTGGTCGTAGTAACCCATGGCTCTTTCACCTGTCAGGTCTGTAAATGAACCAGAGCAAGTTCCAGACTTGGCACAATCCTTGGCAAAACCTTCGGCATCGTGAACAAAACCATCCATCTTTATAGGACGTGTCGTAAGAAAGTCATAGCGATTTACATCACCATAGCTTTCAAGCCAGGCAGACGTCGCATCGTCGATGCACGTGGTGGTGAGCTTATATGGCGTATAAACCACCCCTTCATCATCTTCATTCGAAAACTTTAGCTTGTCGTCGATGCCGTCAACGTTATACGTCTTGCCATCCTGGCCGATATTCCATCCGTTCTTCTTTCGATAGGGATTCAGCATTCCAAAGTAGTTATCGAAAGTGTGATTTTCCTGAAGCATGAAGATTACATGCTGAATGGCGTTAACGCCTGCGCTAGTGGCAGCAGTTTGAACATCCTGGTTGACCGTCCGATCGGTCGGCGCCGCGGCGAAGGTCGGGAGTGCCGCGGCGATACAAGCAAATACAAGGCAAAGCGACTGCATGGAATTCACCGTTACTAACTCGTCTGAATGCCTAAGTCGGGACAGTAACTCGTGTCGGGCCGCCCGATGCCACCAGTATCCGTTCATAGACGCGTACCTATCGTCATGAAAGGAATACAGAGCGTCAAGATGTATTTTGGAGCGTTACTCTTGGACTGCCGGGCGCATTACCGGCAACGAGTCGTTCGGGGAGAAGCAGCTTATTAGAAAACGAAGCTCCCCTCACTCTTAAGCAGTAAAACACCTACATAAGATGCATTTCAGTTACAGCAACGCACTGTCGAAGCCTTACATCAGATGAAAGCTGATCTCTATGTTCACTTCGACAGGTACGGCTCTGCCCTGCAGCATAGCTGGCTTGAACTTGTACTGTTTCACTGCTTCGATGGCTTTTTGATCCAGTCCCATGCCGATTGGATGAAGCACCCGGGCGCGCTGGACGTTGCCCTGCGCATCTACGACGATCTGCAATGAGCTTACTCCCTGGTACCTGACGCGCCGGGCCTCATCAGTAAATTCCGGATCAACCGAATGAATCAGCTGGGGAGCCGCCACACCACTGCCTACGTGGTAAAGTCCTCCCCCGATCCCGCCGCTGGTCCCAAGTCCCAGTCCGTTTCCCGTGCCTGCTCCTATGCCGCCGCTCCTTCCACTGCCCATCCCTCCGCCTGCCCCTATGCCATTGGACTGAGGCCCGATGACGGTACTCTTTGTGTCACCGAGATCCGGCATATTGTTATTAGTCACTGCTATATCTTTCGGCACGTTGATCGCTGGCTCAACCGCTAGTTTGGGGTTTATGTTCTGTAACACTACCGGCGGCGTAATAGGATCCTTCTCGATTTTTGGTAGGCGACCCTTCGGAGTCTGCAGTATGTCATGCGAACCGCCCCCACCCCCTCCGCCCATGGCGGCAGGTTTCGGCGCGATCGGTATGAACGTGGGCATCTCTATCGCTGTGACTGCTACGTGCTTCGTGGGTTTGATGGGATGGCTATGTGCCGTGTAGATAAACCAAGCAACAAGCGAGATGATCACAATATGCACGCCGACGGAAACTGCCGAAGACAATGGGTCCCGCTCAACAGCAAAAGGGTCCTTGATGGGAACTGACGACGAAGTCAGCTTGAGCGGTGGCAGCGTTTCAGACCTGAACAGGTCACGCACGTTGTCGATCATCGACCGGAGTGCTGAATCATCGATTACTGGCGCAAGCTTCACCAGTTGTGGCCCCTCTTTGGGGAACGTAGTCGCAAGCTCAGGTCTTGGAACAGGGGTGGCTGCCATCTTTTTCGCTGTGTTCACTTTTCATCCCTTTTGAGGCAAATACGTCATAACTACTGTGTCTTTAATAAGTATTAGAAGTATTAGCTTCTGTATTAACAGAGGAGGAAGCTCGTTAAATCGCAGGTCCAGCTCTTCAATCCGTACTATCGGACGACTGCGCCTCTTCATTCACCTTAATGGCTGCTCCAAAACCGCGCAATGCTTTCTTAATACGTCTAAGTGACAGGAGAGTACACCATGGTTAGCGAACGAGCTCGCATTGTGACGCTGACATACAACCACGATCATGCTTGGTCAAAGGCGTAGATGAACAACTGATGACGCGTTATCCCAGCAATTCGCCCGGACCGTCGGGCGGATGACATGAACCTTGATCTGATCTTACTAAGTCAAATTACTAAGCTTATGTATTCCAGAGTAATAGTACTGAAGTAAGGTAATATGACCTTCAGACGAAGAGTAAAAGATGTGAGTTCAACGAGTTACATTTACCTGCGCCTATTGTGCCATTGTGAGCTATTTGCAGCTATCAGAGGCTGATCCTTAGAAGACAGGATAAATCCTTTGACTATTCACAAGCCGAAGGCTCTAGTTGCTCTACGCAGATACTTAGTTGCTTGTATTGGCTTGATCGCACTGATCGGCCTATCAGGCTGTGGGCTAACAGTCACAAATCCTTCATCCCTCTACGGCTCCAAGGCCAGCGTGCCCGAGACCGTAGAAACAGTCATCCCGATCCATGGTTATGTCGGCGGGAAGGATTGGTCGATTGGCGGCGCTTCTGTTCAGCTTTATGCCGTCGGTACACAGGGCATTGCTTCTGCGGCAGTACCTCTACTCTCACAGCCGGTACTTACCGAGGATGACGGTACCTTTTCAATAGCGGGCTCTTATACATGCCCGGCTCCGACATCCCAGCTTTATATCGTGGCGAGCGGCGGCTATTCCAGTACCGCCGTCAGACGGAACAACCAGGCTATTCGCCTCATGACAATGCTTGGAGCTTGCAACAAGCTTTCATCCTCTTTGCTTTACACCGTGGATGAAGTAACAACCGTAGCACTCACCTGGTCGTTTTCGAGTTATATGTCCAGCAGCGACCGGATGGGCTATCTGGCCGGCGACCCTTCCTTCCAGGCTGCGTTGACAAAACTGAATCAACTCGTTGATCTAACGACTGGTATCTCGCCGGGAAAAGGGGTACCGTCCGGCTATGCAGTTCAGACGGCCAAACTCGATACATTGGCGAGCGACCTTCACGCGTGCATAAATTCGAGTGGTGCTGCAGGAGAGAGCAGTCCATGTAGCCAGCTCTTCTCGATGACGACGCTTGAGAACGAAGCCGCCCCGACCGACACCTCAGCTGCTGCCCTCAATCTCGCGATTCAGGATCATCTCAGCCTGGATGGCCTTTACAGGCTGATTCCTGCTGAGCCAGCTTTCACCCCGGTGCTTACGGAAGAGCCTGCGGATTGGAACCTTGATCTGCTCCGCGTCCCCGAAACCCCACAGTTTTCGCCGTCATCGGGCTCCTATGCAGCGGGTCAGCCTCTGGTTATCAGTACAAAAGCCGGGGCTGCCATTCGGTACACAGTAGATGGCAGCATTCCAACGCAGGAATCGCCTATCTACAGCGCGCCCCTCCAATTGTCCTCCGCGGAAACGGTGCGTGCGATCGCCGTGGTGGATGGTGTCAGCAGCGCCGTAGGCTCGGCTACTTTCAGCCTCCAGCCAGCCCACCTGGTGTTTTCGATGCAGCCGGCAAGTACCACCGTTGGCACAGCACTGTCTCCTGCGCCAACCGTCCGCGTGCTCGACACCACCGGCGCCCTGGTCACTACACCTGTTCTGGTCACACTCCAGCTGAACAGTTCCGCTGGTACGCTCAACGGCACGGCTGCAGCAATGACATCCGGCGGTATCGCTACCTTCCCCGCGCTCAGCATTACTGCCGCCAGCTCAGCCGATACCCTCACCGCCTCGGCTCCTCACATCATCAGCGCCACCAGCAGTCCATTCAATGTCTCCGCTGCTGCTCCCAAGACGACCCTGCTGCTTTCCCTTCCCAGTGCTTCGATAGCTGCTGGTAATACGCTCAACGGCACTATCATGCTCAGCCAGCCTGCCGGCAGCGGCGGAGTTGCCGTCCGGCTGACCAGTGGCACGCCATCGGTGCTTGCCCTCGCCGCTTCCACCATCATGATCCCCGCCGGACAGTCGCAGGCTTCGTTCGCAGCGAATGCTCTCAATCCCGGCAGTTCCACTCTGACTGCTGCCGCTCCAGGCTGTGCCGGCAGCACCGCGCTGGTCAGCATAGCGTCCCAGCCAGCCCACCTGGTGTTTTCGATGCAGCCGGCAAGTACCACCGTTGGCACAGCACTGTCTCCTGCGCCAACCGTCCGCGTGCTCGACACCACCGGCGCCCTGGTCACTACACCTGTTCTGGTCACACTCCAGCTGAACAGTTCCGCTGGTACGCTCAACGGCACGGCTGCAGCAATGACATCCGGCGGTATCGCTACCTTCCCCGCGCTCAGCATTACTGCCGCCAGCTCAGCCGATACCCTTACCGCTTCGGCTCCTGACGTCCCCAGCACCACCAGCAGTCCATTCAATGTCTCCGCCACTGCTCCTGCACTTGTGATTCCAGGCAGCGCCGTTTCGGCCGGAGATCTCGACGGTTCGCCAAAATGGGAATGGAATCATGATCCGGGAACGAGTGGAAACTCGACCGGCACAAGTACTTACGCTGTCGTAAGCCCTTCCCTTGACAATGTTGCCCGCGGATTTCTCATGAACTACTCTGCGCATGGTGGTGAGATTTATCATCTCTCCTTCGCGAACGACACCAACGCAACGCATTTTGTTTATGACACGTACATCTACCTGGCTGATCCGTCGCAGATTGCAAACATTGAGATGGATATGAACCAGGTGTTGTCTAACGGCCAGACCGTAATTCTGGGAACGCAATGCGCCAGCGGCTCGGGAACCTGGGAGTACACGAAAGTCGCCGCAGGTGGCACGCACTGGTATGCTTCGAACATTCCCTGCCATCCCAAAACATGGGCGGCCAACGCCTGGCATCACGTACGCATAGCGACACATCGCGACAGCAATGGGATCGCTACCTACGACGGCGTGGAAGTGGACGGAGTTTATACTCTGTTCGTAAATGCTGCAGGTCCATCAGCACTTAGCCTGGGATGGGCGAGAGGGGATCTGCTGCTTAACTTCCAGTTGGATGGAGCAAACGCCGGCGCTGGCACTATCCAGGCCTACCTGGACAAACTGACTATCTATCGCTGGTAGTTCGGCGCTGTGAGGTGCGGTGTGAAAAAGAATCTTGGAATCTTGAGAGTAAGACCGCTTTTCAGATTGCGACGAAGACGTAAGCCCTGGACCTGAACCAGATGCGGGATCTGCTCAGCGCTCACTCTTGTTCCGCTGTTCTCGTGCTCTGCCAGCCAGAAGACTTTGACATCCTGTACGCGACCATGACATTCAAGCAAAGGTACTGACAGCGTGATTATTGCAGCGTGAGGTAGGTGCGACAGAGCAGTCTTCGGGACAATGAAGAAGTTAATGAGTCTAAGGCAGTGTGCCTGAGTAGGGGCCTTTTACTAAGGTTGCGAGCATACAGGAGTAAAAGCAGGTATATCGCCTACCTCACAGCGACATCACGTACCGGCTTCTCCTTCAATACCGCTTCTACAACCATTCCCTTCACTTCCTGTATTGGCAGCGGTGGGATGATCGTCATTCCACCGATTAGTTTGCTGAGAGTCATGTACGAGGCCCGGCTGGAGTGCAGGAACTCTACCGGATACTCCGGTTTACGTGCTCGCGCCGCGACCGGGTCGGCATCAAGGATGTAGCTTACATCCGGACGCGGAACGATACTCATGATCAAACGAACGTAGGCCCGCGAAGCCATATTTTTCAAGTTCAGGTTTGCAAGCTCATCATAAGCATAGCGATCGAAAATGATGAAGTCGGCACCCGAACGCAGTGCTTTGGACACAACAAGCCGCAGAGATATGGCGTCAAGAAGGTAAAGAAACGATCTCACGATGGTAATCGGAAAAGACTGAACATTCTTGTCTCTCCGGTTGATTGGCCTTTCCGGGGAACCAACACCCTTTTCGCCTTTGAAAAGCTTGTGTCCTGAGACCTCGCGAACCCCGGTCAGCATGGCGATATCATCCCAGAAGGTGATGATGCGTACAACCAGACCCAGTTCTGACATCCGCGATCGCAGATTCTCAATCTGGGTACTTTTCCCAGCCCCATCAATGCCCGAAAAGCTAACGAACATTACAGGCTGTTTAGCAACGATTGCTGGCATGATGCATTCCATTTCCTAATGTATTCAGCGCGACGCACAACTCTCTTTAGTGTGGTCGGCTGCTGCTCGCACTTGAAAGACCAACCACGGTACCAACGGCGATCGCCCCTCCGAGAATCAAGCCCACCCTGATCAACAGAGAACGCTCGCGTTTCTGCTTTGCCGGCGCAATCACTACGCCCGCAGGGCGAGATGCAGCGACACCAATCTGGTTCTCGTATGGAGCCGCGGCAGTCCCGAGAGGTGCCTGCGCTGTAGGCTCTTGCCCGCTCTGCGGATCCGTGGACGCACTCGATGAAGATACCGCTGCGGGCTGCGGCCCGGACGGTTTGGTTTGGGCCGCCGGCTTGGAGGATGACGATGGAGCTGCGTCAGGCTGTTGACCGTTGTTCGGAATGCCTGCCGCTCTGGCTGACCCGAAGGGAAAAGCCAGTAGCAAGACCATACAAAAAGCCAGTTGGCGATAGTGCCACCGTAAGACGATCCTCTTCATTTCACCTCTATCGGCCCGACTATCCATTCTGTGCACATATTGAATAAGGATTACGCTGCGCTCTCCGTCTCGAGAAGTGTCTTGCGCGAGGGCATAAGCGATTCCAGGATGGCTTCGATGGAGTGCTGATGAAAGCTCTCAACGGCGTCGTTTGTTGTTCGGTACGTGTCAAACAGCTTATTGATACCGGTCGCATGCAGAACTTCTGACAGGTTCGGTGTCACTGCCGCCAGTTTCACATCGCCATTTCGCTTTAAAGCCCCTTCCAGGCAGTTTAGCAAAAGGGCCATGACCCCGAAGTCTGCGCGCGAAATAACGGAGCAATCCAGAACGATCCGTGGACGATCCATGTGCATACATTCCTGTAGTTCACGGAAGAAGATAACCTCTTCTTTCTTGCTCATGTTTTGCGGCAGTTTCTTTATTTCAACGATAGATCTCAACATTTAGGGTCTCCGTATTCTCGATTCAAGGCAGAAATAAGTACAAGTAAAGGTAAGCGTCTTTCTACATCAACCTGGTGTGTCCGATCATTCCTAAACGGTCGGAAGCAACTGCTTCATCCGGCCTGGAGCAACTTGGCAAGCTCCGCCTTTGGGCTGTATACGATGTGTTTGATCATGTTTCTTGCATAGCGGGAAAGTGTACTTAGATTCGTGCGATACCAGCAGCACTCCATCATCTTCGGGGACAGCCCGCACAGAAAACGAAGGCGGTGCAATCTGTTAGGCGACGCCAGAAGAGATGCCACCAGCCGGTGGTTCCCATCCAGTACCGTTAACGTATTGCTACCCTCAAGGCCAATGAAGAGGACAGATCCCATGGTTTCCTGATCATCTTCCAGACGATTGCCGATGCTTGAGATCTTCGTCAAGAATGGATCCTCCTTGCTGTTGGCTAACTTGCTCATGTGTTCCACAATCTCAACCAGCGAAAAGTTGCCACGCGCGAGATTACGCCATTGGGCCCGCGGAAAAACTCTGATGTTTTCGAGGTCTTCGACTTTAATCTCTACCTCGTACCATTCCGTTCCCTCAGGTAGTTCTTTCCATAGGGCGAGGTGACGAATAAAGAGCAGCGCACGGCGCTTCGCATTTTCGCTGGCGCTGCTCAGGTCAGGGTTCATGACTATCCCGCGAAGATCTTTCTGGTAGGCCTGGAAGATCGAAGCATTGAATTCGCTTCTTAAGAAGTCTGCGATCACTTCATCTTCTGACACCCGCCGGATCAAACGAAGTGGGCGCTTTCCGCCGCTCGTCTCGATGACATCTGTAAAGCTGAGCGAGTCGACAATGAATGGGAGCGCCACCATCACCAGGAGAGAGATCATCAAGACTAACTGGACAAGAATGACCTCCCGCAGCGATCCATGGAAGAGGCAGATCCCAACGATCAGGGCGCCGCTGAAAGCCAGTTGAACCCAGCTCGTGTTCGCGATCTTGTAAGACATCTCATAGGTGACCATCACGACACTCAGCGAATAAAACATCGTGGTGATCGCATAGAGTGAGAGCAGATATGAGAGCCCGTAGCGGCCATGAATGACGAAGCCGGAACCGAAGAAAGATGCCCAGATTGAAGCCGGTGTCAGTATGAGGGCAAGCGCTATACCGCTGCCGATGCTGAATACCAGTAACAGCGAGGTAGCAATAACTTTAAGATCTTTTCGCTCCGATTCGTGCGTTCCAGCCACCAGCGGGAACATACTGTTGACGACCGCGGAAGAAAACGCAAAGACCACGCGGCCAACCATGGCTACGGCAGCATAGAGACCGGCTTCCATCGGCGGGAAAAAGTGCTTGACCAGCACGATGTCACTGTTATTGATGAGTACCTGTCCAGCAAAGAAGACGATTGCCTGGAGAGACTCGCGGAAGGCATATTTCGACCGTGGCTGGTCAGGCAAGGCAGCAGGCAGTTTTGGCGCTGCCCCGAAATAGGCGACGGCAATCGCTGCTGCATTGGCTGCGATCACACCATTGATCCCGAAACCTGCCGCGATCATCAGCAGTGATCCACAAAGCCTGACAAAACCTTCAAGTACCAGATTGGTCGCAAGCGCACGGAAGCCAAAAGCTCCCTGAATGTAGCCGCGCCGACTGCCTAGCGGTACATAGAAGGCCGCGCCGATAGCAATCAGATCGACCGGAATGGGGCTTGGTAGTTTGAGGAATGTGGCGATCCCTCGCTGAAACGCCACCAGCAGTAGAGCGACGCCAACGCCGCACATCCAGGCTTTGACATGAAAGCTGCGATACGCTGCGGCTTTACCTTCGGCAGTATTCTGTTGAGCAACGGCCTTAGCCGGTACAATTTGAAAGGACAGAGTGACGGCAGAGATCAGGGTCAGCAGCGTATAAACGGCAGTGGCATGCCCGAAGGCTGTGGGCCCCAGAAAGCGCGCTACTGACACGTTATATGCGAAATTGATGGCCGCAGCCATTCCCGAGCCGAGCAGCAAAACCAGGCTGCCTGACAGTATTCGGGCTTGGAGAGTTTTAGCCTGCTTTTTTGTACTATTCACCAAGGTGATTCAGCTCCGGTTCCAAAAAGGCACGATTTCGTTGCCTTCAGCCTTGTCACCCGATTTATATTCGTAAATTCATCGGGGAAGGTCTAACGCCAAGGTACTATGTCTGACCGGTTTTTTCACCCTCAAAAATACAACCAACGGGGCGCAAGCGGCCTGAAAGTCACCATTTAAGACCCCCTGGTCATAGACATTTAGGTACTTTCGGCTGGGTGAAATCTGGTGCAGTTTGTGCTGGACCTGCATCTGCGCAGAGCTCGTCAGGTTTATTCTTGGCTATGCTCTTTCGCACGATGGCGGCATTGCTTCTGATTCTTTCTTTTGCCACTGGTTGTTCACCTTCGAAGTCACGACAGAACCATCTGGTCAAGACCCGTCATCCGGATGGGCCGCCGGCGGTGCTGGCAGTGTATGAAGCCTGGTTCGGCCATCCCAGCCACATCTCTGTCGGCTACTCTTCTCATGATCCCGCGGTTCTGCGAAGCCAGATGCGCCAGGCAAAAAGCTTCGGCATCACCGGCTTTATCGTGGACTGGTACGGCTACCGTGAGCCGTTCATCAATGAGAGTTACGCTCTCATGCAGACGGCAGCTGCTGAAGAAAATTTCCACGTGGCAATGATGTACGACGAAAGTAATGATGAAGACACGGCCACGGACGAAACCATAGAGGACTTCAAACTGTTTCGCAAAACCTACCTGGCCGCCAATGCAGCAGGAAGTCAGGCCTACCTGGTGTACGAGGGGCGTCCGGTCATCTTTGTTTTCCCTAAGGGGCTTCGCACGGACTGGACCCGGGTACGCGCTGAAGTCGACAAATGGCAGCCGGCGCCATTGCTGATCAATGAGTATCCGCCGGGCAAGTTCGATGCGGCCTTTGATGGTTACTACGCTTGGATTTCGCCCGGAGGCAGCGGCTGGGCAGCGGATGGCAGCCATTGGGGACAGCAGTACCTGACTGACTTCTACAAGACGATGGCTTCAGGCTATCCGGACAAGCTTGCTGTCGGCGGCATCTGGTCTAATTTCGATGACAGCAAGGCGTCCTGGGGGCTGAATCGCCATATTTCCGGTCGTTGTGGCCAGACGTTTGCGGACACACTCAAGCTTTGGCATGAGTACGCGTCCACAGGCAATTCGCCCTATGTTGTTGTTGAAACGTGGAATGATTACGAAGAAGGGACGGCGTTGGAGAAAGGGATTTCGACATGCGCAGGCGGAACGCAATCCCCGGTTGTGCGCTGAGTATGAGTTGCTGCAGGACTGAGATCGAGCACCATCGAACTCCCGGGGATAGATTGGCCAGCATGCAGAGCCTGTGGTCCAGCCGATAGACGGCAGAGGCTGCGACCACAGAGCCGGGGCACTCTTTATTATGAATGGAAAGGGTTGCCGATTGTTCCTTGTTCAATTCAGGCCGGGATTATTCCGGCTGCGATTGGAAGATGCGCACTCTCCATCGGACCTCAGCAGGTGTCAGAACCACCGTGTAGCGGGTCTTGATGCGTTGGGTGCTCAACGGCTTGTCATGGTCGACAATCTGCAAGTCATACTCGACCGTATCCACGAGTTCAACGGATAGGCCTTCCGGCGAATACGCAACGATTTTCAGGTCGTGGCTAAGATCCTGGTAGTGTGTGACAATCCCCAGGCTGGTCTGTTGATGGATCGTGTCGATCAACTTGGTACTGGCTGTACCGACAAACGCAGGATCAAGAAGGTCTGCGCGGTTCTGACTGAAAGCAGCGCTGAAACTCTGCCACGCTTCGAGATAATCCCGGATAACGCCCTTCTGCGTCTGCTCTTCAAGAACTCGCGGACCGTTCAGATTGGTAGGCTCTACGTGCACTGTCGGCGCAGCCGTCAGGGTAAATGGGGCAGCAAGGAAAACGCACAAGGCGAACAGATGTTTTGTCATCCTACTTTCCCCATCTGATTTCATTGCCGAGCACTATGCCCGTAGCGGCGGAAATGAGGGCGCCGTTGTAGGCAGGCAACTCGGCTCGCGCGATTCCCCGCTTCACCGGCACGTCCACTGTCGTCTGTGTGCCCTGGTATGCCTCGGTAAACGTCACAATCGTTCCTTCGGGAACTGCGTTCCCCCCGCAGTCACGCAACGGATCTGTCTCCAGCTCGATCTTCTGGCCGGACTGGTGCGCAGTCATCCTCAAGCCGCACGGATCGCCCGGTACCTGCTGGATGACCCTGGTGCTCGAAACATCTCCAACCCGGGCTACAAACCTCGCAGCACTCTCCTTTGGCGAGGAATCCATCTGTGTCGCGGCGAAGCCATCGTGCGTCACGACGGTGCGCTCCTGCACAGATGCGGTGGATCCGGACAATTCAAAAGAAATGGGTGTAGGGGTAAGAATCAGGTTCTGAAAAGAGTCGAAAACATACACGGCGCCGCTGATGCCGTTATGCAGACCTACCGACACGCGCGAAGGCTTGGCAAGAAAGCTGACAGTCGCGACCTTGCCGGCGGGTAACAGGTCAAACGCACCTGTCTCCGTAGATGCCCCAGTCGAAATAACGACAGTGTAGTGCCCGGCATTATAGATGTCTGCGGCAGAGATTGAGGCAGGAGAACCAAGCTGCACCTCTTGCCGCAGGACCTGTCCCGGGCCCACGATATACAGCTTGGCATTGCCGCTTCCAGTCGTCTGTATGGCAAACGAAGAACCAGCTTCTACCGTTTTTGGCACAGTAAGGCCCAGACTCTGCGAATACGCCAGAACCGGCAGAGCGGCGAGCAGGCTGCCGGCTATAAAGCCGGGCATCCGTCTCATCGAACACCGCCCGAACTATAGGTCGTTGTGACCGCACGCTCGCTGCTCACTTTTCCAGCTATGTCCGGGGGAACAGCGATATTGAAGGACGCAGGGGTTTGCGGCAGTAGAGCACGATCGATGTAATCATCCGCTACCCACAGCAAACTGCCGGACTTGTCGTAGAAGGTACCAAGTACGTGCGCGACATTGACGATCTGGCCGCCCTGATCCACCAGACTGCCGGTGAACGAAGCAGAACCGGGGGCAGGGTTCAACTTTTGATCCTGTATTGCGATGATCGGATCTGCTGAAGCAGCGATCAGGTTTGAGTTCGGTTCCATACGCACACTGCCAACATCTGCCAAGGCGACATTACGAAACTCAATCCGGAAGGGCGTCACCTGTTTCGGCAGTAGAAGATGAGAGATTTCATCGAAACTGTCTTCCGTCCCGATGGGGGTGCCGTTCTTTGCAATCAACGTTGCCTTGACTGTAACGAATGCCGGGACGACATCTTCGTTCAGCAGCTCGCCCATGATAAAAACAGCGTCGCCATGTTCAATGGGGTGCATGTCGACGATCCTGACATGGGGTGCTTCCACATCCTGCGCTCCCCAGTCATCTTCAGCCCCGCGGTAGATAACATCCCATCGCAGATAGTTCACCGGAATAACCTGCGGTGGCAGGCGGGCTTCCTTGACGAGCGGCCAGTACGGCACCCAGCTATCTCCGTTCTTGACCACGCGAATGTTCTTGCTGTCAGTGAATGTTCCGACGACCGTCGACCAGCGCAGCTTCAACTGGTACAGTGCCTCGGTATCTGTGGCATGCAGCGGTCTGGACTGAAACCCGTCGAGCGTCGCGTAGGTGCGAAGACTGAGGTTGCTTCCCGCCACATCGCGGACGAAATCGCTCTCATCAAATTCGGCTTTATTCCCGAGGCCGGCATAGGCCTTCGCAAAAGCTCTCTGGCCGATCTCATGAGCCAGGTTGTCGACGGCAATCCCTGGGGAGGTTGCATTCCTCGTGACAGTGGTCGTCCCGCCACCTTCAGCGACTGCAATGGTGTCGGAGATCGGCCAGATGATCCCAATGATGACAAGTACTACAGTAAGCGCCGCAAGAACACCGGCAAACAACCGTCCCGCCTTCATGAGACCAGCCTTTCCGATACTGTTTGCCGTTCCGTCAGAGAACCATCCGGCCCCATTGCACCGAGCCTGCGTCTATCCGGCAGTAGTACAACCAGAATGGCCAGCAGGCTGCTGCCGACTGGGAAAAGTCCCCACATCAGACCTTGCCAGGGCGGTGGAATGAGAGCAGTGTTCCGAGGTACTGCGGGTGGGACACCCTCTTTACCCCACACGGATATGGTTTTGTCTTCGAGATCGTCCACGCGACGCCAACCCGCAAACGTCAACAGCGGCTCGTAATAAGGGTCCTTAACAAAGACCCACTTGATGCCGTAGTAGTCCGCGTGGTGCAGCATGGCGCGCAGGGCATCCACACCCGGCTTGCCGAAATATTTTGAGTTGCTGAGCGAACCTGCACCGTACTGGGTGAGTTCCGGAAGAGTTCGACCTGAGTTCCATTCGCCATCCACACTGCTTGCATCTGTCAGAACGGCCAGGCGCGAAATCTTGCTGCCGAAGCCAAGCGTGACGTAGCGGTACTTGTCGTGACCGTCACGGTTCAGCCAGGCGGCGACACCATCGACACTGAAATTTGCAGCATCAGCAGGGTGATAGACCACCCACGCCACGGAAAAGCCGCAGGTAAGAGACGCGGCAAGGGACAATCCGATGATCCCTCGCATTCTGAATCGGTCGATCAAATCGACCGCCAGCAGTCCGACAAACGGCAGGGCGAGCAGCGTAGCCCAGTAGCTGAAGCGCTCCATGGTCAACACCTGGAAAGCGCGGCCAAGCACGAGATGGCCAACTGGCGTCGTTCCTCCCAGCCCGACCATGAATGCCAGCCAGAAACCGAGCAGCAGCGGCCGCAGTCGTACCACCGCAGCCCCCCGCAGGAAGATAAATGGCAGCACCAGGATCAGCGCTCCATAGGGAATGACAAAGTAGTTTAATCCAAACTGCGGACTGAGAATGTAATTGGCGCGACTGGCGTGTGGAATCGCGACCTGCGTTACCGGATTGTGGATCAGCGCCACCCAGAATGGCAGGATTACAATAACAACAGCTATGACGGCGGTAATGACAGTTGCCACCGTCCGTGTGACCAGGGCAGGCAGCCCGGTTTTTTCGCCGTCTGTGCGATCGATGAAGACAAGCGCGAGCACAGGCAGGGCAAAGAA
>CAXTNK010000088.1:0-2977 GCA_964245665.1 uncultured Acidobacteriaceae bacterium | reverse complement strand
TCCAAAGAGCAGGGTCGCATGATGAGCGGCCGCCGCTGCCATGAACAAAATTGAAGCCTTTAGAAAGGATCGCCAGCGCCCATAACGTATCCAATCGAACATATAAGGCAGAGCATTGAGGTAGATTGGCGCCGCTGACGTTGTAGAAAGCTGACCCGCGGAGTAAACAAGGAAGCTTTCCGAACCAAGAAAGATACTAGCGAGTGCGGCAAAAGAAGCTGCCCGCTCACTGACCCACAATGCAGAGAAGCGATATACCCCGAGCACAAGCAGTAAAATGGCTGCAAACTGCACTGCCATATAAGCCATCTCCAAACCCAGCAGGTGCGACAGCAGCGCGACCCATTGCTGTGGCAAGGGTGGATAGGTAGTCTGGGAAAAACCTGCGTACCACTTGGCGTTCCACGGGTCAAACCAGTGCCGTACATATTGCGATGCGAAGAAAATATGAAAGTTGGTATCGTACGACTTCAATGGCAACTTCATCAGCAGAAGTGGTAGATGAACCGCACAGGCGACCATCATGATCATGCTTAATGGCAGTGGCCGTTTTGAGGGGGACGCTAGAACTGATTGCTCCAAGATTGCCTCTCGAATACCTTTGATAAAAGAACATCACAACCTTGCTCGATTTCCAAGCCACTTTTCAGTAGTAGGCAGTAACGAAAGCGTGCATCTCTCACACCATAGTGCCATTAGTAAGGTGCAAAATTCGAAAACATTCCGGCATTGTTGTGAGAGATTAGGGCTAGGTAAAAAAGATGAAGGACTCTCGCGAACACCTGAATCTTATGGTCTTCCCCGCTCCAAGATCATAGACCTAAAGAAGCATAGACATAAATGGTGTGAACGATCTTGCTTATCGAATTGTTGAACTTAAGAGGCAGAAGCTTTAGAACTGTATGTGTCGCTGTAGCTGTGCTTGGTGCATTGAACCACGCGCACGGTCAGACGTACACCATTGGGCCTGATACTGCAAAGGCGCCCTCAGCCAAGTCGTCATCGCCAGCCAAGGTGACGCCTGCAGCCCCGCAGTCTCAGCAACTGGGTTTTGGCTCGAATATTGTTGGAGCGCGTGTAGCGCGCGCAGCGGAACTGGCTCTGCAAAAAGGCGAGTACGGCTTGGCTGTCGAATACGCCCAGCGTGCCGCGCAGACCAGCCCGAATGACGCTCACCTCTGGTTTCTGCTCGGCTATGCCGCCCGACTCAACGGCAAAACCTCGGTTTCGGCCGACGCATATAGCAGAGGACTCAAACTGATTCCGAATTCGCTTGAAGGGCTTTCAGGTCTCGCTCAAACCTATAGCAGGATGGGCCGAACGGAAGACGCTATTCGTCTCTTGAAGCAGGTTATTGCATCCGATTCCAGACGGACTGACGATTCCCTGCTGCTGGGCGAACTGCTCATGCACTCTGGCGACTACAACACTGCCCTCGAGTATTTCCGTCGAGCAGAACAGGTGCAGCCGGGAACCCGATCGGAACTGCTCCTGGCCCTCTCCTATCAACATTTGAAACAGTTCGATGCCGCGAATCGCTATCTCGAGATGGCCAAGCATCGTGCCCCGGATAATCCGGAAGTGCAACGCTCACTGGCCGGATATTATCTTGAAACAGGAAATTATCAGGACGCCATAAATGCCCTGAAGTCCATCCGCAATGCCAAGCCGGATGTGAAGGCGGAACTCGCTTACACCTACCAGCTGGCAGGAAATTTGGCCGAATCCGCGGCAGTTTACAGCCAGGCAGCGAATGCTGTTCCGAAAGATATGGCGCTGCAGCTCTCCGCGGCTCAAGCCGAAGTAAGTATCGAAGCGATTGACAAAGCGAATGTCTTTCTCAAGAGGGCTGCTGGTATCGATCCGGACTACTACCGTCTGCATGCGATTCGCGGTGAAATTGCCAGGCTGCAGGACCGGCCTGTAGACGCTATCGAGGAATACAACAAGGTACTTGCCCATCTTCCCGAAAGTCCGTCGGAGGGACCACTTTACGGCATTCAGGTGCATGTTGACCTGATGGACCTTTACCAGAATGTCCACAAGCCGGATGCAGCCAAGGACCAGTTAGCGACTGCGCAGAAGCTGATTGGCGCGCTCGACGAAGGCGGCCCCGGCAGAGTGCCATTTTTAAGGTTGCGCGCTCTGATCGCAATGCGTGGTGATCAGCTCGAAAGTGCAGGGAAAGATCTGGAGGAAGCGCTGGCGATCAATCCCAATGATCTGAATACGCTGCAGCTTGACGGAGATCTGCTGATCAGGTTGAACAAGACTCAGGAGGCAATAGCCTCGTACAGCAAAATCATCAAGGTAGATCCTAAAAATCGATCGGCTTTGACTTCTCTTGGGTACGCTTCGCGGATCGCAGGCCAGGACCAGGAAGCAGAGAAATACTTTGAACGGCTGGCATCCGCCTACCCGAAACTATACGTTCCTTATCTTGCGCTGGGTGATCTGTACACGGCACGCCACGACTTCGGAAAGGCCGAAGGCTCTTACAATAAGGCATTTCAGCTTGCGCCGAAGAATGCCCTGGTGGTTGCCGGCGGCATGAACGTCGATATAGAAGCACACAAGCTGGATCGCGCCGCTGTGTGGGTCGCTCGAGTTACGACTGAAATGGAACAGGATCCCCAGGTACTCCGCGAGGAAGAACGTTACTTCAGCTTCAAGGGTGATTACAAAAAATCCGCCGAGATCGCCAGAAATGCCATTCGGGTCCTGCCTAAAGATCGCGACGTCGTCGTCTACTACGGGTACGACCTGCTGAACCTCGGCAATTATGACGACCTTTTGAAGTTGACGAATGACTATGGCCCGGTCTTTCCAAAAGAAGCAGATATTCCGCTCCTCGCCGGCTACGCGCATAAACATAATGGCCAGCTTGAAGAAGCACGTCAGGATTTCACCCTCGCGCTGGAGCGAGATCCGAAAATGGTCACGGCATATGTCAACCGCGGCTATGTTCTGCATGACC
>CAXTNK010000087.1:0-18796 GCA_964245665.1 uncultured Acidobacteriaceae bacterium | reverse complement strand
CAGATGGGCGAGTCGATTTTTGAGGGAACCATTACCAAGTGGCTCAAACAGGTTGGTGATACGGTTCAGCGCGATGAACCCCTGTTTGAGATTTCGACGGATAAGGTTGACGCAGAGATTCCGTCACCGGCCGCCGGTGTACTGACAGAGATCAAATCACAGGCCGGCGAGACCGTGCAGATCAACACCGTGGTCGCTGTCATCGGTGGAGCGGCTGGCGGTGCCAAAAGCGCCGCACCTGCTGCTCCGGCACCGTCGGGTACGGCAACTCCAGGTGTTCCTGCAGCTCAACTGGCGACCAGTCCCACAAGCCCGCAGACAGCGCCGGAAGCGGTCACCCCATTTGAGGATGAGGCCGCAGCTACTTCCGAGCGGCTGCGCTCTTCGCCCCTGGTGCGTCGCATTGCCAAGGAAAATGAAGTCGACCTGAATAAAGTTCCTGGGACCGGCAGCTCTGGTCGTATCACCAAGGAAGACATTGTTGGCTTCATCTCAAGTAAGGGTGAGGCTAAACCCGCAGCCGCTGCACCTGCACAGGTTGCACCTACTCCTGCAGCGCCGTCCGCGCCCGCTCCTGCTAAGACGGCAGCGGCACCTGCTAGTGGTCCACAGCCCGGCGAGCTCGTTCCACTTTCGCGCATGCGTTCAATCATCGCGCAGCGCATGGTCGAATCGAAGCATACCAGTCCTCACGTCCACACCGTGTTCAAGATTGACATGACCCGCATCGTGCGTCTGCGGGACAAGGAGAAATCGAAGTACGAACAGCGGAACGGCGTCAAGCTGACGTTTATGCCATTCATTACGCGCGCGGTCGTACAGGCACTGCGCAAGATGCCGATTGTGAATGCGTCGATGGAAGGCGAAGCGATCCGCTACCACAAGAACGTCAACATTGGCATTGCGGTCGCGCTTGACTGGGGACTAATCGTACCAGTCGTCAAGCAGGCGGAAGAGAAGAGCTTCCTGGGCGTGGCTCGTTCGATCGTTGACCTGGCTGAACGCGCGCGCAACAAGAAGTTGAAGCCGGACGAGGTTGGCGGCGGGACGTTCACGCTGACTAATTCCGGTATCTTTGGCGAACAATTTGGAACGCCGATCATCAGTCAGCCGGAGTCAGCCATTCTCGGTATCGGCGGCCTTTTGAAGGAACCGCTTGTCATGACGGACGAATACGGAACTGACTCGATTGCAATTCGTAATGTGATCCATCTGACGCTAGGCTTCGATCATCGGATTATCGATGGTGCGGACGCCGGCAAGTTCATGTCAGAGGTTAAAAAATACCTGGAGAACTGGTCCGAAGACATTGGATAGTCCTCTACAAACAGGAAAAAGGGGTGCAGCGGATAACTTTGCTGCACCCCTTTTTAGTGTCCATTCACAAACGCGATTTTGCTTCGAGCACTCGTTTGACTGCTTCTTCCGGTGTATCTCCCAACGCTGAGAGATGCCCCATCTTGCGACCCTTGCGCGGCGTTTGCTTTTCGTAGAGATGCAGGCTTACACCAGGCACGGCGAGCGCGCGATCAAATCGCGGATCACCATTAAGCCATTCATCTCCCAGCAGATTAGCGATGGCAGCAGGACGGATCAGATCAACACTTCCCAGGGGCAGGTCGCAAACGGCACGCACATGCTGCTCGAACTGGCTGGTGATGCACGCCTGCTCACTCGCGTGATAACTGTTGTGGGGTCGAGGCGCCATTTCATTCACCAGCAATTCGCCGCCGTGCGTCACAAACATTTCGACTGCCAGTAGGCCTTCCACTTCAATCGCACGACCAATCTCGCCGGCGATCCTGCGTGCCTTTGCTTCAAGCTCGGCCGGTATGTGCGAAGGAAGAACGCTCCATACAAGTATCTGGTTTTCGTGATGATTGGTCGCGCTGGGAAAGCACTCCATCTGCCCACTCGGCGAACGCGCGACCATCACGGAAATTTCCCGTTCGAGCGTTATGCCCTTCTCCGCAACACATGGCTGACTACCCAGAGCTGCCCACGCACCCTGAATCTCTTCGGCAGAAGTGTCGGGAGTCACGCGTACCTGGCTCCGTCCGTCGTACCCGCCCCGAGCGCTCTTCACAAAACAGTCATTTTCGAACGCTGCGAGTGCCTTAGCAAGATCATCGGCTGAATAGATTTCGCGATAATCGCCGACGGGAAAGCCATGTTCTTTCAGCCATTTTTTTTGTGCGATGCGGTCCTGAATAATAGCCAGCAGCGCTCTGCCGGGACGCACAGGGGCATACTTTGCCGCCGCATCCAGACAGGACAGTGCGACCTGCTCAATCTCGAGCGTAACCACATCGCAGCCGCGTGCGAGTTGTGCCGCTGCCTTCGCATCATCCCAGCTTCCTTCAAAGCAGGAGTCCACTACGAAGCGGGCCGGACATGATGGATCCGGGTCCATAACCTGCACGCGGTAACCCATCGACCTCGCGGCCATGGCTGTCATACGTCCGAGTTGCCCACCGCCAAGTATGCCGATCGTCGAACCGGGCAGAATAGGATTGGCGTTCATCATGGCAACTCCTGTGCCAACACTTCGGCAGTGCGCGCCTCGCGCCAGGTGCGCAATTTTGCGCGCAGCACTTCGTCTGTCCCTGCAAGAATCTGCGCAGCGAGCAATGCCGCATTTGCACCACCCGGCTTGCCAATTGCAAGCGTCGCGACTGGGATGCCTTTCGGCATCTGCACAATCGACAGCAGTGAATCAACCCCTTGCAGCATGGTTGCCGGCACCGGCACACCAAGTACCGGCACCAGAGTCTTGGCTGCAAGCATGCCCGGCAGATGTGCGGCGCCACCCGCTGCGGCGATGATTACGCGCAGTCCACGGCCCTCTGCTTCTTCTGCATACCGAAACAATAAATCCGGCGTGCGATGAGCAGAAACCACGCGCGCCTCAAACGGGATATCGAGTTCTTTAAGCAGCGCGACGCATTCTTCGAGCACTGCGTAATCGCTCTTGCTGCCCATCACCACACCTACCAGTGCCGATCGTTGCATCCCGTGATTATAGCGGCGAATCGCTGCTACCCGCGATGCATTGAGCCTATGTTTTACAGCGCCCTATAACAAGTTAGAGCGGCACACTGGCACAGATTGCGTTTGAAAACCGGGAATAAGTCGGTGGCGTGGAACCGTCATACATGCGCACGTAGTATTGCTCGATCGCCGCCTCACGAATAATACTGAAGGTTGGTACAGAGCTGCGCAACACCAGCGACCCATCGCTGCCGGTCCCGAATTGCCAGTCAACCCGTCTTACCTCAAAGCCTCCACCGGTCGGAGCAGTTACACCTGCAGACACGTTGATCTGCGAGGAAGTTACGACCGAGACCATGCTGGTCAGGTTAGGCAGGCCTGCTGGAGCAGTAAGTGCTTTCTGGGGCAGCCAAGTCTCCTTCGGAACGGCCGAAGATGTCTTAATCGCGAGAGTCTCGGCCCAGTCGTTGGCGAACTCAGTCGTATAGATGAGCATCTCCGGATGCTCAGTAAGACATGTAACAGTTACGGATCGTACAATAAGATTTACCGACAATCCCAACGTAGTCGACTGCAAAGCCAGGACATCACCAGGCCAGATATCGCTGACCTGCTGCGCGTTGATCGTCGCGTATTTCCCCGACCAGGCAGCGCTCGGACTTGCCGCCACGGTCAAAAGCGCGAGCGCTGCATTCTCGCAGTCGGCGGAACTGCGCGCGGCCGGGCTCGTAACGCTGCCTGTCCACGTTGCAACACCCGGTATCACAGCCGAACCCTGAGCCAGGACGGAAGCAGCGTTTTCCAATCGCGCGACAGCGTTGCCGGCAGTCCTGTAGCTGACTGTAATCAACTCGCCTGGCTGCGGCACGCTGGTGGCATAGAAGACCAGCTTAGCCGTCGTCTGGACCTTGCAGTCTGCTCCGGCCGTCGCCAGGCCAATCCTTCGCGTGAACGCAGACCCGCTCGTCTGCTGGCTTCGCACCCACGCAGTGCCTGTTTGCTCGAGGATCATCGTTTGAATAGTGCCAGTAAAGGATGTACTGTTAACAGCGCACAATAAGCACGTCGCAGGTGATAGGGCAGATGGACCATCATAGAGAACGATTGTTGCCTGGTTCACTCCGCCTGTCGTGTCCTGCACTTCAAATACCAGTTGTGCCGGCATTGCAACTTGTCCACCGCCAAACAATTGCTGACCTGCACCACCATCTACGTAATAACTGGCGAAGACACGCTGCATTTCTTTGCAGTAATAACGTAGACGAAATGAGTAGGTGTGACCGACGGCGAGACTCGTCGAACTACCCGCCTGTACTCCGTTAAGAATAGGAACAACTATCGTCTGCCCGCCACTCTGTGTGACACCGAACCCTGCGAATAAATTTTGAAGCAGCACGCTTCCGTTATAAAAGCAACCAACGTATCCGGCGCTTCCTGCGCTCACCTGTACGCCACCCGCGGTGAGCACCAGGGCACCGCCCATTTCCATATTGTCCACGGCGGTAAGTGTCGTCTGCCCATCAATGCCGTTACCGCCGTTAACGGTAAGTCCAGCCGCCGTTAGCGATGTTTTCGAGCCCGGATCTTTCAATGCCCACAGAACTGCATTCAGTGCTGGTCCCTGAAAGGCATCACTGACTAGCGCTCCCTTTAAAGTTGAGACGAGCATTGGCTTTCGCGTTAATTGGAATGTGGTAGTAGTTCCATCCCCCTGAAATACATCCGTAACGTACGCCTGCGGCTCGCTCTCTCCGCATACAGTTACGTCATTTGCCAAAGCCTTTGTCTGTGAAATCGAAAATACGCTCATATCAAGCGTTCCGGATGAGTCAGTTAATAAGTGTGTGGATCCGCCTACAGGGAGAAGGTTCAGCTGCTGATTCAACATGCGATAAGTAATTCTCGCCATTGACATCAATACGCCCGCGTTGACCGACCAGCTCTTTGAAGCTTCCGCGACAAACTTCCCGACGAGCGGGAGAGTGCTATTGGGAAGAATTGAAAATCGCACTCGATCAGTACGCTGTGTGAGGGTTTGCAGAACCGCCAACACTGATAATCCCGTACTGCCTGAAGTAACAGGTGTCCCTTGTTGATCAAGCAGCATTTCATCACTCAGGATCGTCATTTCCTGCAGGTAAAGAAGTCCAGCAACCCCCGCGCCTGCCAGTCTGAGAGCAGGTGTTAACGCAACATAACCGGTAAACAAAACCAGCCCGGCGTCAGAGATCGCGATCACACGGCTATATTTTGCAGGCACTATGAAACCAGATGCATTACAGTCCAGAAGCAAGGTGCAGAGTGACACTTGGTTAAGTTTGCGCTGCAGCGTGAAAGGCGTTTTACCGGACAGGCATTGCGTGTAGTCGACCGGACCAACTCCATTGTGATTGTCAATTGTGATCTTCAAACTCTTACTCCTGTGACACACGCCAGCTAGACAGTAGTGAAGGGTCCGGGCACATACGTTCTAAAGCAGAAGACCGATTGCCCGTCGAGTAAGTCAATTACCGGCAACGCACGAAAGGCCGCTGACAGCATCACGCGCTCGATCGGCTTTTGCAGCGTGCTTACGATCTCTGCTGGTCCCTCCATAGATTGCAGGCGTGGATAGTGAAAGAAAACCGCATCGCCCTGTTCACCGCTCATAACAAAGAGAGCAGACCATTCTTGTACAAAAGATCCGCCTTCGCGATCCACAAAACCTGTGAGCGGCTGCACTTTCATACCAGCAATCGGGCCGCCCGCAAGTAATGGCTGTGCAAGGATCAGAGCCTGCGCTGTTACCTGCTGCACGCGGGCCACGTTGAAAGACACGCGCCTGATGTAGTCCGGATCGCTTGCAACACTGGCTGCATTCTTGACATAGGCAGCACTTACACCCGATCCTACAAAGCCGGTCTGCCCCGTATAGTCCACATCGACAGCAACGACCGAGCCCGCTGTATAGTTCGCGAGGTCAGCGGTGGCGAGCGCAAGAACGGTTGCTGAAGTGGCCGTTGACCCATTGAACACAATGGACTGCGCAACGCCAGCGGCGCCACCCGAACCATTGGCAGCAGAACCGGACGCAGGCATCAGCACATTCATATGCTCCGCCCCACCGGATAGCGCCATTGTAAGTTTCGACCATTGTTCAAAAGTAAACGACACGGTCGCGCCGGCCGCCTGGCGCACCTGGTATTGAGCAACGCTCGGCACGCCAGAAGATACTGTAGAGAGCTTTCCATCTGATTCCCTGACGAAGTTATCAATCCGACCAAGATCGAGCCATGGAGCCGGAGGAGCGCTTGTCTGAAAAGTTGCGGCCAGAGATGCATCGAAAATAGTCGGCGTTTCCGTCACCCGATTTACCGACGCAAAGTAGACGCGCACCCGTCGACTCATGGGCGCAGTAGAAGCGATAGCACTGACCGTCGCTGGTGTACTCATGCTTCACCCGCCTCTTCATAGCTGTAGACCGTCACCTTTGCTACGCGGCTCAGCCTGTTCTTTGTTGTCGTGACGGGACCGAAAGATGCCGTGCTCCAGAACAGGCGCGTTGCCAGGGGAGACGGTGGGGTCATGGCGTAATTCTGCTTAGCGGCATTCCGTGCATTCAGTAATTGGGTAAGTTCTTCATCCATGGCAGCGAGCAATCTTCCACGGTCCATGCCTCCGCTCGTCGAGGTACCTTCCGTCCAGTAAAGAATCTCGCACACCTGTTTTGCCAGCGGCAGCATATGCTGATCATCAACACTCAGCTCAGTCCATCGAAGGATGAAGACGTCTGGTACCGCGATCGCGATCGTGCTTTCGTTTTCCTCCACCATGATGCCAGGGCGTTGAACACCACGCAGTACAAAGACCCTGGAAGAGTTGAGCGCGCTTAGCGCATCGCGTAGTGCCAGGTAAAAACTGTTTCTCGTATTTTCCATAGTTAGCCCACTGTCTCTTCCGCGGCATCCGGTATGCTCTCGCGCAAGAGAACCCGATAGAGGCACACATTACCCAGCCACTCAGTAAATGAGGTTGCCTCGATCAGAAAAAGAATTCCATTCACAGAAATGCCTGTAGCCATGGCGAATAAAACGCCAGCGGATGCTACCTGCTGCACACTTACTGCGCTTGCCACCGCCGACGGCGAAAGAAGCAGTTCGTATTTTCCAGCCTCGCCCTCGGCCATAGCGATTCTCGCCTTGCGGAAGACTGCTGGAGAAAGGGGCAGATCCTGAAACTGGGGCGAACTCAATCCGAGCTGCTCCGCGTCCACACCCAGTGCAGCAGGCGACGGTAAACGCAGTCCCACCGCGACCCCCCCCTGCGAGCGGAGAAGTGAGTCCGCCGCACGTGACAGCCCCTCGTTATAGGATCGAATCGTTAAATCGCTCATCTTCTGCTTGCTCCTAACCCAGTCTCGACGCTACGTAAGGCGCTAACAGCATTTCTACTTGCGGATCGATAAGCGAGCCGGAAAAATACTGCATCTGCATCGTGTCCATCTTGCTCTGCTTCACATTCAGTCCCGGGGTAGCCTGAGCGTTCTTCACGATCTGTGCGCATGCGACCAGCACTGCAGGTGGCATCACCGCGAGCCCGGCCGTGTATGTCACCATAACTTCGCCATAGGCGAGTCCGAGAAGGTTATACGGCAATATAATCTCGCCGGTATTTGGATCGAAGTCGATCGTACTCGGATCAAAGGCTGTCCATTGTCCTGGTAGTGAAAAGGCGTAAGCAACTTCCCCTAATTCCGGGTAGGGCATTTCACCTCGACGCGGCCGAGTTAATCTTCCCTCCAGCGCGACGAACGGCGATATTGCCGGACTCACTGCAACCAGTGGCAGATAGCTCAATCGCACCGTCTGACTGCCCGCAGCAACGCGCAACCTTTCGGTATATTGCGTTGGATTCAGACTCGCGCGGCGGCAGAATGCTTCAATCACCGACGATGCCATGGTTATCCAGTCATCAGTTGTTTCCGATGCCAAACCATAATTCAGATAATCCGTTGGCTGCAGATATCCCATCTTGTCTAACGCCTCCACATTCTCAAGCAAAATGCAAGCGGCCGGACCAGGTTCGATCCAGCCGCTTCTTGGTTAATAATTCTTGTAACTGTGCACTAGATATCTATCAGTTGGTCCACAACCTACCGGTCAACTAAAACCTGTGCATGCGCATACGTGGCACCCTTCACCACGACCCCGCCAAACTTCACGACGGCGTACTGGTGTGTAAGTGCACCCAGCAGACCAAGCTGAAAGACACGCGGCGTAGGATCACTCAACCAGTGATATTCGACAAGGTCTTCACTGATGATGTAAGCCGGCAGAACCGCCGTACCCGATCCGGGCGTGCCCGTATAACTCAGCGCCCATTCAGGAATCAGCGGCAGGTTGCCTGCCTGCGTTGAAAGCGTTTTCACCGTGAAACCCGCAGCAATCTCCTGCGAATTCAGCACCACGTTGAATTCAGTCTTCATTTCGCGATCGATCAGATCCAGCAACACCGGGTTGGCATAGATAGCAGTAGGCCGCACCGCATAGTTACTGCTCGCCACCATCTGTGCGATTGTCGACTTCAGGCCATCCACAATCGATGAGGTTGTCCCGATGTTTGTCGAGATTCCTCCAGCCGCCGCTATCTGTGTTGTTGCCCCGCAATACTGGAACGTTGTTGGCGTAGCCAGCGATGTATCATTGCCGTTCCACAAGGCAAGGTCATGGGTCCGCATCAGGCCTTCTACAGTGTCAACGAGATCCTTCGCCTGCAGATAGGCGAATTGTTTCTGCTGGGCACCAAGCTCAACGTCGAACAGGTTATAGTTCAACTGCGAGACAAGCGCCTTCAGTGGAACACTCCGCTCCAAGCGAGTTGGCACCACGGTCGCAGGCGTAATGTTGCGAGGATCCATAAATGCCGCGCTCGCGAGTGCAGCTGGGATTGCTGTCTCTTCGAAAAATCTCGACGGATGTCCAGTTGCCGGCACCTGCTTGATACGCTGACCGAACATCCCCCTGCGGCGAACAATGTCAAAGATCTCCGTCTGATAAAACGGAACTTCAATCGCGCCCGGTCCGATGTAGTCTGCAGCAGAATGTATGTCCAGAAATTTCGATTGCATGGTTATTCTTTCCGCCCGGCATCGCCCGGCTTGTTGTTTTATCTTCGTGAATACTTGGCCTGCAGTGGATGCGCGACCACAGAGTGCTCTCTTGCTAGCTGAGGAATCCGGCGCGAGCCAGTTGCGCTTTTACCGCGATACGCTGCTCCAGGCTGAGACCAGTCAACGCTGCATCCAGAGTCCCGGCCTCAAGACTGCCTGCGTTCTCGCTGCCGCTTTTCGAGAACATCTGTACAGAGCTAGCAATAGCCGTTCGACGCACCTGCGCTGGCGGATTCGCTTCCACCTTGGCCTGGAGAGAAGCGATCCGCTGTTCGGCCGCCACCAGTTTGCGTTCGAGTTCAAGGCGCGTGGCATCCTGCTGATTCCCGAATGTCCCCTCCGCAGTGGCAACAATGCGCTGTACATCTCCGCAAACATGCGCATGCCGCTCTTCCAGACCGGCAATAGCTCCTTCCAATTGACTGGCCGCTGCTGCGAGCCGTTCAACTATCAGGGCGATCCGTTCGTCTATCTGTTCATTTTCCAAGTGGTTGTCTCCCTTTTTTAATGCTGTTAGCTTGCGTAGAATCTGCTATCCCGGCTACGCTCATAAGCATGCTCATCGGAACACTCAAGGGCGTATGCGAAATGTTCCGTGACGCAGCAGACAAGCAGAAGCTCGTTTGCGCATATGCGGCCTTGCTGCGCAGTAGGATCGCGGCGCCGGTGAACGTTGCCTTACTTAGTCGCCATATCTGCGCACGCATATCTTCAACGTGCGCATCCGCCAGTTCGTAAGACATCCCCATCTCGCCGGCAGCGCCCGCTGCGTGAAGCCCCTCCATCCGCTTACCAACCTCTGGAAAATCCTTTCCGAAAAGATAGCCGGCCACCGTCAGGCGCACTCCCTGCACATCGGCCTCGGTGATGATGCCGCACTTGCGTTGAGCATCATGCCCGTCCCAGCCCGCGCCATAGTTAACTGCCATCCCCATCAACGATGGCAGCGCATCGATAGCAGCCTGTCGTGTCAACAACACCCGGTGCCCCTTCGCACCTGAAGGCGCACGATCACTCGCCACATCCACCAGCGTCAATACACCCTCAAATGCAACACGGTTCGGATGCCCTTTTACGATTGGCATCTCGACTGCCATTGCCCTTAATCTCATTCAGTCCCCGCAATTCAGAAACAACGGCCTCTTGAAATTCACCCGGCAGCGCCTCCCCGCAGGCGCCGCTCACTCTTTCGCTTCGACCTCCTCTTCTTCACTCAAACTTGTGTCTGCCAGCGGCTGCAGCGGAGCCAGTCCACGCATCGCGCGCACTTCATCCACCGTCAAAACGCCTGCCTGCAGCAGCTGCGTCTGTATCTGCAGCTCTGTCAGTTCATCACGCGTCTCTAACTCGTTGAATGAAAACTCGAATTCGCTCCAGCCCAGCAGTTTCGAGAAAACATCTCTTGTAATGTGCTGTTCCACCAGGCGAGCCAGCGGGAGAATTGCTGAGCGAAATGCCTCATCCCCCATCTCGCCGGATGTGGATTTGTTCACGTCCTGTTCCAGCCCAAGTAGCATCGGCGGCAGGTTAAATGCGTTGGCGATCATTCGTATTAGGAACTGTTGCCAGCTCAATCGAAGATCCGCGTCTGTCCCGCTCGCGAACCGCAGCACTTCAGGTTTCTGCTGCGTGCTTAGGATCGGCACCCGCCCCGTACCCTCGATCTCATCCTGCCACCAGCGGATCAACCGCTCGTGCTGCGCTGGTGCGGCTTCGTTGATCCACAGCGCATATTGCACCACTGCATTGCTTGCCAGCTTGCCGGCAAATCGGTGCGCGCCCATGAAGGAGTTCACCGTCTCAAACGCAACCTCGAGCGGGCCCAGGCCAAAGGGAGTATGCGTCCGCGGATTCATACGCAGATAAATCAGCTGATCATCCCGCAAGGCAATCGTCGCATCTGGACCGATACCGCCTGTCCTCTGCGCATACCGTGGAGTATCTGCATCACCATTCCACTTTGGATTCAGCTGGATCGTCGCACCATCTACCGGCCACAGCTGCGCCGGACGCAAAGGGTTACCCGTCGCTTCCATCTCGATGGCGCCGAAGCCGCCCACCAGCGCATCTTCCAACACCTGTTCAAGCAATGTGCGAAAAGAATCGGCATCGTTTGGCTCCTGCAGCATGAGGCGCAGCGCCCGGCATTTTCGATTGAAATACCCAATATCTCCCGGCAGGTACTCACGCTTTACCCGAACCTGCCAGTCCATCGAAGCAATGCGGTCTTTGATCAGGTTGATCGCCCGCCGCACCACAGGCGTCTCTGCAAATCGCCGCAGGTTTGCAGGAGTTGGTTTCGGCATCAGCGATTGGGCCGAGCCGAACGGGGAAAGAATCGATGGCAGTGGCACAGTCAATCTCTGTCCCTCGTTACTCTCCGCATCCACTCCCACCAGCCACTCCCGCAACACTGTCCGCGTGCCGTTCAGCAATCCCATGTTTCCGTCTCCCGAATGCAAAAAATCTCGACCGATACCGACCGCCAATAAAAAAGGAGCACGGCGTTAGCCATGCTCCTCGAGAGACCAAAATTTCGCTAGTTCTTAGAGCTTTAACTCCGCGCGCGCGACTTCAGCCAGCCGTGCCACCTGCGAAAGGGGCCAGACCCTGATCTGGTTGCGCTCCATCAGATCAACGCCGCGCTTGTACTGTCTTCGATTCTCTCCATCTTCGGATACATCGCTCACGGCTTCAACGATGGCCGTGAGTTGCAAGGTGGCCTGGTCGACCTTCGCCAGTCCTTCAGCAAGCGCCTGCGCAGAAAACGCGAGGCTCTTGGCAGATATTAGATCGCTGTCCAAAGAAACAGCATGAAACATCTTGATAACGCCATTCGGGCGATAACCAAAATCTATCTTCAGGGAATCACCTTCCCCAAGGTAAGGTTCAGCAGCAATCTGATGCCGCATGTACTTCCAAACACCCTGTCGTTCAAATACCCGGCGTGTCTCGGCCAGGATGGCCGCACGTCCACTCCGCTTCCCTTCACGCTCTATCTTGTGTGTCTCGACATACAACCTCATCAGCTGCTCAATTTGCGTTTGAAACGTGTCCGCCAGGCAAGCCTTGGGCTCCGTCATCTGCACCACGTTCGAAAGCGATTCACCCAGTATGCGCATTAACTCCGGAGAAGCGATTCGCTCTCGGAGCTCGCCTTCCAGCGCTTCCAGCATATGGACATCCGCTTGCGGATCGACACAGCGCACCCGCTTCCAGTCCTGTGTGAATCGCAGCTCAGTCTTCGCGGCGCCATCCTGGCCCGCGTCGCGCAGCAGAACGCCGATATTCACGAACTCATTCTTCACCGGATCCGGCACATACCGGATCAATGAGAATTCACACCGCCGTCGGTCCGCCACACTCACCCCTGCTCACTGCCTCACCATCCCGCTTATCTTCTGCATCGTCACCAACCCACCATTTCTTCTACTGCAACCGACCCTTTCCCATTACCATCGATTCCGGAAACACTGTTGCTGCAATCTCCTCTGGCCTCTTACCCCAGTTTGGAAATGGCTCTCGATCCGACTTCCGAAAATCAGTAATCAGATCCCGAACAGACACTCTACGCTTTAGCAATCTCTCGACGAGCCGCACAATATCGGCCGTGTCGCCTCCATACCATTCAAGCGGCACTTCCTCCGCAGTTTGCCAGAGCCACGCTTCATCCATCGTTTCAATACGTGTCAGCCACGGTTCAAAACTAACCCACCCGGTAATATGCTCATACACTCCGTTGCGCGGAAACACTCCCCTGAGCGTTATGTCCTCGAATGTCCAGTCCGCCGCATTGAAGCAGTAGCCCTGATCGATAAACATAGCCGAATATCGCTTCTCGCGCCCCTTGCGAACAAACACAGCCTGCCGTCCATTGGTATTGCAAGTCCATTTGTCGATGACAAGCATCCCGGCAAACTCCACCAGGTTTTTCGTTTCCATCAACAACTGCTCCGGTAGATAATCCACTACCAGTCCGGGCATCAGGCCTCCAACAAAACGGGACCCGAACTGCAGCCCGGGCTTGCACGCCTCGGACGAATGCTGCAGCTTGATGCATAACTCCGGTGTCGTTTCAACCATCCATGGCGTCACCTCAACGACTGCACAGTCCGGTACGCTCAGCCCTGCCTTCTTGGCAAAGCGCGTCGCCAGGAACTCGTTCGCCAGGACGCGTGTTGCCTGCGGATTGTTCTGGAATTTCACAACATACAGTTCCTCGTCAGCTCCCAGCATCAGGTGCCCCTGCGCCCCTCCGCGCATCGCTCGTATATGCTGCGTCGCCAGAACTGCCACAATCACCCCTGCTACCGATACTATCCGTCACCCGTAATGCTACATATATTTTCCTGGACTGCCTTGCGAAGGTTAACGAATCACCGCAGCGTTAGCTGCCGACAATCGCAGCCCGCACCGCTAATCCCACGCCCATCGCCATCAGGCAGTCGTCATGCTCTCCAGCCGCCGCCTCCACCCTGCCTGCTGCGTCTCGCACAAATGTTCTGCATTCACGCAGCAATCTCCGGCTGCTAAAAATGCCGGCATTGTCGATCAAAGCGCGGCCGATTCCATCCATCATCGCCGGCCGCGTAATCGACGTCGTGAGCCATCCCTCCAGCCCATTCTGCGCATAGATGTTCGCTTCACCATCCGCAATCCGCAAGTACGCCAGAACTGCATGACCGTGATTGTTCCGCTCAACCGCCAGCAGCGCACGGTTATACTCGGTCGCCAGTTGCGAGGCCTTTTGCGCAATCTCGAATAAACCGATCCGTCCGCGATACTCCGCGCACTGAAGACCTGTCAGTTTCTCAATCACCTGCATGGCGCAATAATCACCTTCCATGCCGCCGCCTGCCGGATCTACCGAGACCAGGTACTCTTTCGCTGCAAGCGGTGGAAACCATATCTCCAATTCGCCTTTCCACCTGCGCTCCATCGGTTCAGGCACCACCGACATCCTGCGATCAATCGCCTCCACGTCAAACACGCAGGCACCGCTCGACAGGAAACACTCATCCGCATTCTCTGGATATTCCTGCGCCCGCAGCCGTCCGAACTGCTTCTGTATACCTCGTCTGAAAGCAATCTGCCCCAGTGACAGGCCATGCTTCTCGATCAACGCCAGCTCGGAATCATCAAGTATTCCAGCTCCGCCACTGCCCGACACGTACTCCGGCTCGCACCACCACGGAAAGAAGTGGCGCACATACCCGGTCTCTTCAGCATGCATCCATTCATCGTAGAAACATCCATACGCACCATTCGCAGTAGACTCCAATACGACTTCACCATTAGCCGGCAGCGACGCACGCAGCCCCGCCAGCACGTCTGCTCCAGCCCCCGGCCATCGCGCCACCTCAGAGCAATGCAGATTCTGTATAGTCAGACCTCGGCCCGCATTAGGATCACCTGCCGTCTCCACCCGGTACTCGCAGTCGATCTTCGGAAATACCAGCGAACGCACATTCGCTCTTGACGTCTTCAGTGCACCTTGGCGCAGTCTTTCCGGTAACCCTGCATAAAAGCGATGCACCATCCTGAATAGACCTTCAGCGGCCTCCTGCGTGTGTGCTACCTCCAGCGTCAGCGTGCCCGGCTGCGTAATCGTCTTCAAAAAAAAGCGCCCCGCAACCCAGGTGCTCAACCCCATCTGCCGGGCCTTCAGTACTATGTTCTTCGCCCCTCGACGTCGTTCAAATTCCTTCTGTACCGCATTCTGCTGCAGCGCCATACTCAGCCCTCCGCGCGTGCGAATATGCAGCAGTGCTTCCGATAGAAAGACAGCGGTCGTCCGACCATCCAGCAGTTCGAAAGGTCTATCCAGGACTGTGCCAAAGGTCTTAAGCTCATCAAGTTCACTACAGTTCGCTCCAGCCACTTAGGACACCTCCGCTGACAGTCCTGCATCAACCGCGCCTCTGCCCCGAACCATGCAGTCAGAATTTGTACCCAAGCGTTTCGAGATCGCTCCTGCATCCCGCGATCAGTTCCTTGAACGCAAGTACCGTCGCCTCATCGAGAGGAATACTCAATCCACTCGCAGTAGCCGCCGTGCTCGTGGAGTGGATCGCTGCCACCACTAAACCGAGGGCCGAGAATGCAGCACGCTCCAGCACGACCGCTTGACTGCCCGCGCCTGGAATTAGGCCCGTAATCGTTTCCACGGTGCCTGCGTTAGACGCAACAGCAGCGCCGATCCTTTCCGCAAAAAGCGAGGCCTTTTGCAGATCACCCAGTGCACTCGCGAAAAAATGCTCTATCGAAGAAAATCCGAATTTAGATTTGCTTGAAGACGCTACCTGGACCATCACACCCTCCTGAATCTCAACTTCGCAGCCGCACAGCGCGGGCCGCAGAAGCATTCATCTATCCCCAAATGAAAAGGCCCTGATCATTCATCAGGGCCATCGGCTGTCTCTTCATCTCGTTACGTCAATCGAACACTGCCGACCCACTTCATTCGTTCGTCTGCATCGCGCCCGTCGCCCGAATCACCGTCCCATCGTCGTAGAACATCTGCGTACTGCAACTGCTCGCCGCTGTGCTCGGTGTCCCACCACCAACCGCGCGCCCCCAGTTGAAGGTGTATCCACCAGTCGTATTCTGACAAAGGATGACAAGGAACTGCTGTAACGCGCCGCTCGAGGTCCATGTCGACGCCGTCACATTCCCGGTCAGGATCAACTTCTGCACATTCTCATATGCCAGCGTGAAGGTTGGCGTAGCAGACCACGTCACCACGTTCGCCGAATTCATCGTGTGTGCGCCGAAATCCTTGTAACTCCCGAATGAGTTAGTCGATCGAAGATAATCATTCGACCCCACCACCTTCGTCGTCACATACGTTGGCCTGTTCGACACAAATTCAGACTGCATGTTAGCGACCGGGATGATGTCGAAGTCCTTTGCCCAGTTCATCCCCGTCGTTACCGTCGCCGTAAATTCGTTACCGACAAAAAAGCTCGTCGGGTCCGCATTCACACTGTGGAAAGCAATCGCCGTGTTCGTCACGCCGTAAGTACCGTTCAGTTCAAAGCGATTGTTCGCCCAATGAGAGTTATAACTGCGCAGAACCGCCCCATACTGCGTCGGTGTGTCGCAGACGTTATCGCTCCACCAGTTACCCTGTGAATTATCGTCAAAGCACGTCGTCATTGCACCACTCACGTTCGTATCCCAGACATGAAGATACCCATACCGCGAGCCGCCAACATCATCACGCACCCCCTCTGCATAGCCCTTCACATATCCCTGCAGATACTTGGAATCCGTCGCGTTGTCCGTCCATATCCCATAACTCCCCGCTGGTATCGCACTGCCCGATCGGTAGCACCAGAACTCCACCGCATCCAGCGAATTCGATCCCGTATAACCATCCGCCGTATCGCCGTTCTGCATGCAATAGCTTGTAGCGTTCAGCATCCGCAGGTTCAGAATCCTGCCGCGTTGCTGTCGCTTCAACCACAACGCCCGTTGCGCCGTGTTATTGGCGTCGAGTGTTCCTCCGCCGCCAATCACCTGGTCCTGCCATGCAGCAGTCGCTCCAGTAATCACCACCGCCGTCATCGTCGATCCGGTCTTTGCCTGCAGCACGCCGCCTGTCTCCACGTAGAGGGAGCCATTCCACGCCAGGTTCACTGCACACGATGTATCGAATGTAAGTGCCGGCACATACAACACTCCGCCCCCTGCCGCTGTCGCCGCATTTGTGAGCGCCGTGCAGTTATCAGTCACTCCGTCGCCGATCGCCCCGTAATAACGCACGTCCACCCTTGGCCCGGACTCAACCACACTCGCTAGTTTGCTCGTCCCCGTCGCCGTCACGTTTCCCAGGCCATCCAGGATCGTCTGGCCTCCAGTCCCAAGACTCAGACCCGCATTGAAGCTCTGCGAAGAGGTGAAAATATTCGCCTGGTTCACCTGCGCCAGGTTCGACGAACTATTCACCGCTACTCCACCATTCACGCTCAGGCTCCCAGCATTCACCGCACCCTGCGTTGTCATATCTGCCGTGTGGTTTGCGCTCGGCGGCAGCGTAGCATTCAGCACGGCTTGGCCACTATCCGTCATACCCGTATAGCCTACCGTCGCACTGTTACCGACATATCCAAGCGCTAAGGTTGATCCCGCCGGCACCGCCGTTCGATACACCTTCTGCCCGGTCAGTCCCGAACCATTCGATGGCGGACAGATCACTACATTATTATTCGTCGCGCTCAGCGTAGCGTTCCCCGTTACCGTCGTCGCCAACGGAGTCGGAAGAGTCTCTCCGCCCTGAAAGTTCAACTCCGTGCATACATATGAATACTTCGAGCTTCCCTGCATGCCATTCTGTCCAACAATGGGCGCCTGCGTCGGATTCGCTGTCTGCAGCAGACTCAGCGATCCATGCCCCTCAATCTGCCAGGGAGATACCTGCGCACAGTCCATCTGCCACGCCATCTCGTAATCACCCTGCAGCGTAAATCCCGTCACTCCGTTCCCGGCCATTGGAGTAAATGGATAACCACTGCACGTACGCAGCGCATAACCGCTGCCAGGCAGCAGCGTAGTGAATCCGTCATTCGACATCACACGGATGCGCTGCCCCGGTACCCCACCGGTAAAGTTGCCCAGTTGCTGACCCGCGCTGCTCCCCTGCAGTAGCACATTGTGCAGTCCAGCCACATTCTGTCCCAGCAAACCCGCAAAAGGATTCAGTGATTGCCTGAAATCATTATCGGAAAACGAGAACGAACTTGAGAAGCCGGCTGGTGTGGAATAGCTCTGCGCGAAATTTCCGTTCCACTCATTCGGTGTTCCGCTTCCACTCGTCCTTCCATCACTGATGTCGAAGGCCAGCAACGACGCGTTCACCACCGAGTTGCCCGTCCACACGTTGCCGCCAAGCACATTCTGTCCATTGCCCGTCTCGTTGATACCGATCCAGCTCCCCGGGGCCACCACCTGGTCGCTGCCATCATGCAGCGCCATGTTTCCCACCCAGATACTGTTGTTGGAAGCATCCTCAATCCCGTCGCCCGCATTCAGGTCCGCCCGGTTCATATACCAGCGGTTGAACTGGCCACCACTCCAGAAACCCTCATCCGAAAGCTCACCGACATTCGATTCGTACCAGTTATTGACACCATTCCAACCATTCACGATCGCTTTCGATGGCAGCGTCGCGTCGATCACCGATATCGTTCCAGTCGTCGCCACTGAACCTGTCGATATCTCCGAATACTCCATGTACCCATCCGTGCCATTCAACACCACGCAGCCCATCGGACTTACAGCTGGAATCCCCGAACCGCTCACTGGCGGATACGAAGGCAGCTGGCGCAGCAGCTTCGTCGTCACCTCCTGCAGGCAGTTAGAACCCTGCACATGGTTCACGTACAGCACCTCGCCGCCCTCCCAGTCGAGAAAACCATCTCCGAAATTGAACCCCGTCACACGCTCGATATCCACCTGGTAGCCATTGGGAATCCATATCCCCTTATCCATCAGGTCATCGACCATGCCCAGGTTGGTTGCGTCATTCGCCCCTGCACTCACGACCGAGATAAAGTTGGCGCCCGGCTGATAAGCGTTCACCACCCATGTTCCATTCAGCGTGGCATCGCTTGAGCCGCTGATCGTAATCGAACTGCCCCGCCCGCCCCCCCCCCC
>CAXTNK010000086.1:14451-18810 GCA_964245665.1 uncultured Acidobacteriaceae bacterium | reverse complement strand
ATCCTTCATCTGTATCTGCGAAGTTGTTCAGATGATCACGTACGACTCGATTCGGAAAGGTCCTACTGGGTCCGTAAGTAGCAGGCTATCGACAGTTGGGGCTTGTGTCTAAAGACGTATCCACGGTTTCATTCTCATTGTGCAGCCGCAGAAGAATGACGTAGGTTCCTCTTACTGTAGCCGCGCCTCGCAGAGGCCACGCCGCAACTGTGTAGGCGCTAAAGGCGGTTTGATTTCGTACTTGCGCAGCCAACTCGGCGATAGCAGGATCGTCTTGAGCATTCTGCGTAGTGACCTTTAGCACCTTCTCCTTTGCCCGATTCGCGGTTTCAAGTGCGTGTGCATGGGCTGCAGCACATGCGAGTAAATAGTCGCGTTTCGTTGCTCTTGTCTTTACGAATTGATGCCCGTTCGACTGCGATTCCGTCGTCGCAATTCGTTTTGCTACGTCACTCGCCACCTTAGACGCTTCAACTTTCTCAATAGGCGTCAAGCGATCAACCTGATTTGCCGGAGAGTCTTTGGCCTTCGAACTCAGACTTACAAGCGACATCAGGAGCAAGGCAAGACAGCAGCGGCATGATTGAGAGCAGGATGGCATATGTAGATAGATGCGAGAGAGAGCGTACACACACCCCTTCATGTTGACTGCATGCGAAGGGTGACAGGCGAAATATTAACGTATAAGACCAAGAACGATGTGAGACTTGAGAATCACGCGTCATCCTTCTCAGAGAGAGGACGCGAAATGAAGTACCCGGAAATAGATTAATTCAAGTCGGTGGTCGCTCAGATTGCGTGCACCTGCTTCTTGCTGATTATGGACCTGGCATCCCCGATCACTTGAGAGGCCGCCTCTTCCAAGCGCATGGGACCTGCAAAGCAAAGGCATCCGGACTAGGGCTCTGGATCTCGGATCGGATCATTCGGAATTATCGTGGATGGTCCGTCACCCTACATGCGGAACTACGGGGAAGAGTAGAACTGTTTTACGCATCTACCTGCCTTTGCAAACGGCTGCACAAATGTCTCACGTCTATATGTATGGCTCAGAAACAGTTCGGCGCACGGATAGAGAGCCGCATGCAGAGGACAAGAGACAGTACCCCATCAATGGTAGTCATGCGTCGGTGGCACGATTGACACCGGATGGCCGCTACCTCATCCTGCGCGGCAGACTTTGGCGCGCGACAAATCCGCACCTTTTAAAGGAAGAAGATGATGTTCTGGTGAAGTCGTTACTGGAAGCACGCAGAATGAAAGGAGTTGCGATGCGAGCGAACGACGCTCATGTTCAAGAGCGTGCTCGACAGGCGGTCGATCAAGTAAAACGGCAACTCGGCGAGCGAGGCGATGTTTGATGGGCGGATGGCAGCCCCGACTACAACAGGCATCCCGCGAAGAACGCTCCATATGCGGCCTGGTAAGAGACCCTTTAGAAATAATGCAGTTAACATTCGTACTTACAAGAAAAGCCCGCCAAGAGCGGGCCTTTTCTCTGTTCATCCATCGTGGTATAGGCCAAAGCTCGTTCTTCTACATCGCTGGAGCGGTTGGCACACCCATCTTTTGGGATAGCTGATCTGCCATGTCCGTGTGCTGCTGGATTACAGTTATGCCTTGCGAGACAGCAGTTTTCACATCCGGGTTAGTGGTCGTTGCCTCTTCGTTCTTGAACATAGCGAGGGTCTTGTGGTGATCGGCATCCATTACCTTGAGGTATTCCTTGTCGAAAGAGTTGCCTGACATGCTGGCAAGCCGTTGTGCCTCGACTTTGTGTGTCGAGTTGAGCGGCTGCGGTGTTTCCACATTCATCTGCTGTGCCAAAGGCGCCATGTCACTTCGCAGCTTTTCGTGATCCGTAATCATTTGTTGTGCATAGGACTTAACGTCTGGGCTTTTTGCTTTTTTCAGCGCCATCTGACTCGCGGCGATCTCGGCTGAATTGCCTTCATCTGCCATCATGACAAACTTCTTGTCTGAATCCATGCTGCTTCCGCTGCTCTGAGCTACGAGAGATGTGGACGTACAACATAGTCCGAGTGCGAATAGACCGATATAGTGTGCTGCTTTCATGCTGATCCTCTTTCAAAACGTTGTACTAAGAATTGTTAAGACGTTCGAATGCGCCGTCGCTGACGCGATGCAACACGCCCAAGTAAAGTGCTTGACCAATCCAACCGGGTATTGACGACAGTCAAGCTGTTCCTTGCTGATTACAGGTCTTAAGATGATCTGACCTGCCATCTACAGGATTCGTCGGGGCTTTACCCTATTTGCATTATCAAAACGGGTCCTGAGGCAGAGGGTCAGCTCTTCGATTCGGTGAACATGTCCGTGTAAGGACTCTTCAGGAGACGTTTTGTGATTGGATAACAGTCGCAAGCAGCGGTCATCGGTTCTTCTCTTGGTTGATCTCCTCGCCGGTGTGCTGCAATTGTCGTCATGCAGCTTACCAACTTCATGGGCTGCCTCCTCATTCGCCGCGACGGCTGACTTCAATTTAATTCTGATAATGCGCGAGTGAGGTATGCGATGCGCAGTGAGACGGCTCTGTTGATCGTCAAACACATATACGCGAAATGAGATGGCGGCTGCGTTTGCTCGCTCCAGGATTGCGGCGCTCCTCGTCCTCTGCCTATCATTGAACGATGCCGGCCAAACTGAAGGACATGTCAAGCTGGACCGAGAAAACCGGGCGCGCAGGCCTTCGATCCTTCACGGACGACCAAGGTCATTTCTGGCTGGATCAGAACTCAGCGAAGAGATCGAAATGGGCAAAACTCGTTCGTGAAGGGCATGCGGTCGCCTGGGAGTTTGCGAAGGAAGGCGGTTATTCTGGGCGCATGTTGATTGATGGAGAAATCCTCTCGCCTTCGGAGGCGACCAGGAAGTTCTTGCAGAAAGCAGATAAAGAGTGAAGCGGGTTCTTAGGTCATGAGGTTAGTGCTGTGGAGATAAATCTCATCGACGGGACCTATGAGCTATTCAGGCACTTCTATGCTTTGCCCTCAGCAAAGGACAGTGAAGGTCGTGAGGTCGCTGCAGTGCGCGGTGTACTCACCTCCCTCCTGGGGATGATGGAGGCCGGCACGACTTACATTGGAGTCGCTACTGATCATGTGATCGAGTCCTTTCGCAACCAGCTGTGGCCGGCCTACAAGACAGGTGAGGGTGTGGACCCATTGCTTTTCTCACAGTTTCCCCTGTTAGAAGAGGCGCTCCGCGCTCTTGGTGTAGTGGTATGGGCGATGGAGGAGTACGAGGCGGATGACGCGCTTGCCTCTGCCGCATTTCTTGCGGGGGAGGATTCCCGTGTTGAGCGCGTGATCATCAGTACGCCCGACAAGGACCTGGCGCAATGTGTTCGAGGCACTCGAATCGTGCAGTTCGACCGACGTAGACGCATCGAGCGCGATCACGACGGCGTCGTCCAGAAATTCGGAGTTGAACCCAAATCAATCCCCGATTATCTCGCCCTGGTGGGCGATGCTGCCGACGGCTATCCAGGTCTACCTGGATGGGGCGCCAAGTCTGCGTCTGCCGTACTGGCGCGTTTCGGGTCCCTCGAAGCGATCCCGCCGAACCCGCAGGACTGGCACGTAAACGTCTCGAATGCGCAGAACCTATCACAAACTCTCAACAGCAAACGAGATCTGGTCTACCTCTTTCGGGACCTTGCCACACTGCGAACTAATCTCCCGCTCTTTGAATCCGTAGAGAATCTACTTTGGCAAGGGCCCGCACCTGCATTCGCACCCTTAGCTGAACGTTTTCAGAAAGCCGTCTTCGCGAAAAAGCGATTATCGACATCGCGGGCTGCGGCGAAGAATCCACGCAAGACCCATTACGTTTGAATGCTGAGAGGTAAGCATCAAGCACCAGGGAACTTCGCTTTCGCCACTCGCGGTACTCCTTCGATCCATCTCAATACGCGTTTACTTATTTTGCGTCACTTTCTTCTCAGCTTCTGCGCCACCGCCCTCACTGCAAGTGCGCCCACCGCCGTGCTACCCACTTTAACCTTGTCAATCGCACTTTTTCGCCTGCGTCACATTCCCTCTTATCTTAACTTCTGGTTGAGTTTCTTAGTCACACTCACAGCAAACCGGAGGATCATATTACGGGGCAGGAACCTCGCTCCCAGGGTACTGAGTCGACTCGCCAGTTTGCCAGGGTATACCACCCTCTTGCCTTGCTCAAAGCTCCGCGGATGTCACTAACCACCGGTCCGGCAACCAGGCGGAGCGAGTCGTCGCAGCGGCGCGGGAACGCGCGCTGAGTTAGACACAGGGATCGGCCTCAAGGGCGATGCTCGCGGAGCCGTGGCCTTCGCCAAGGAGAAAGTCTTCGAGCGCG
>CAXTNK010000086.1:8833-14441 GCA_964245665.1 uncultured Acidobacteriaceae bacterium | reverse complement strand
GAGGCCGTCGCCGACGAACGGATCATTATGCGCGAGGCCCTACGCCGAGGCATGGGCGAAGTCAGCTTTTCCGAAATGCAGAGTGAGTTCCAGCGACGACGAGAGGAAGGCGAGTTCTGCTGCGTCCAGGGTCAGAAGCACAGTTCCGGCCGCAGCTTCACCACTGCCGAGTGGATCGCGTGTGGTTGTATATGGGCATCTAAACACTCTTAGAGATCCGGGAGTGCTGGGCTGCATAGAAACGAGTCGGCTAGTGCCGGTCAGTCCGCCCTGAGATGTCAAAAGGGCCTCACGCGTCAATGCAAAGACTAGACGGAGATTTCCAGTAATCCCGAAGCGGCTGAGGACCAAGCACACAGCTCGCACTCCCATGGGCTTCGATTTTTTCACCACTCAGACCATAGCTCATGCAGAACAAGGAGCACCCTATGATTTACGATCTCGCCCAGCCCCTCTATAACAATGGCCCCCAATTTCCAGGTCAACCGCCGAATTCGATTCTTTACCAGCAGCGTGCCGTGGTGCAAGGTGCTACCGTAGAGCGCCTTGAGATCATGACGCACTCTGGTTCGCATATCGACGCACCCTTCCACTACAAGCCGGAACTGCCCACCATCAGCGAACTTCCTCTTTCGCATTTCTACGGTCCTTGCGTTGCTCTCGACCTCCGTCCACTTGATGCGTGTCACCCGATCAACGCCAACGACCTGCGGCAGCACGAGGCCTTGATTTCCAAAGGCATCTTCCTCCTCTTGAAAACCGGGTGGGGTGACCGCCGCGCTAACACGAAGGAATTTCTCACTGATTGGCCTTACATGTCCGGCGATGGTGCCCGCTACCTCGTTGCGCGCGGCATTAAGGGATTTGGAATTGACGTACTCTCAACGGGCGGCTACCCCGACGAGCACGCTGAAACCGACGCTCACCTCGAGCTGCTCGGTCAGCAAAAGCTTCTGCTCGACGACATCCACATTCCGGACGCCCTTCTCGATGGCAAGCGACGATACTTTGCCGCATTTCCCATTCTCATTGCCAATGCAAGCGGCTCTTGGGTGCGTCCCATTGTCTGGGACGCGGGAGACCTCGAGGGAGATCAGCCAGCTGAGGAAAGACCCACCGAACTGCCCTTCAACGTAGCCGGCTTGATCTCATTGGAAAGAACCGGTTTCTAAGGACTGCCAAATAAGGATAGGACTGGAGTGGTACCTGTCTATATCGATTCAATGGAGAGAACAAAGTTTCTGTGACTTGAGCGGCAGCCATTCGAACGTGGAAACGCGTCGGGACTAGATGACAACATGAGTGAAATCTCGTGGTGCCAGGAGGCTACACCGCCTTGGGCACGATGGCTAACTGGCCCCGCATCAAGTCCTCTACCCTTCGCATCAGAGCTTGGGCATCCAGTGGTGCCCTTCCCGCCGCGTCGTTATCGAAGTAGACGTAAACATCGCGGGCCCGACGGTCTTGAACTGGTGTTCCTGCATACCGCCCCTCCGCCGCATTCCCGGTTGCAAAAGACACAACACGTTGCGCCCACACCTCGATCGCATCGGCCTCATACCCACTGAGATAGAGACGCTCGGATCCATGCAGTCGCAGGTATGCAAAATCTGAAGTCACATCCATCAAGAGAGGCCACTCCACTGTGTCAGCCACTACCAACCCGATGTCATGTTTCTTCAACAGTGCGATAAAGGCAGGCTGAACAAACGAGTCATGCCTAATCTCAATTGCATGCCGCAGCTGCGGATCTTCACCCCTCTTCAGAGTAGGCTTCAGAAAAGCCCGAGTGAGCATCCGCTCGTCGCATCGTTTCGCTAGCCTCACCGCAGAACAGACGGTACGCGGAAGCAGCCTGAAGAAGCTCTCATAGCGTGCCGCGTCGTAAGCGCCCTCGTTGAACTTCATCATCGGCGGGAGTTGCCAAACGAATGGTCCAAGTTTCGCACCGAGGGCCAATAAACCTGACGCAAAGAAGTTTGCCAGCGCGGTCTCCACGCCGATCAGCTTCTTCATGTGCGTGATGAAGCGTCCGCCCTTCACGGCAAAGACAAAGTCAGACGGTGTCCCACTGGTCCATCGCTGAAAAGAACTCGGCCGCTGCAGCGAATAGAACGTTCCATTGATTTCCACTGATGAGAATGTCTTCGCAGCAAACTCTAATTCACGCCGCTGTGCCAGCCCTTTCGGGTAGAACTGCCCACGCCATCCGGCATATTGCCATCCCGAAATGCCGATGCGGATTTTGCCTGCCTGAGGTGCCTCACCCATAGGTACTTTGGATGCTAGATCAAGGCCGTCAGCCTTCGTTTTCCGGTCCAGAAGAGCTAGTGGGGAGGGACCGACGGGGACGGCTAAACAAGTCACACTTCGCTGGCATCCTTCGGCCGATGTCGAGCCTCACAGCAACATGGCGTGGCCTAAGTCAATTCGACGTAGTCTGCGGCACCCAAGCCTTTTTGCCCTGTCCGTGATCCTTACGCCAGCGTTATGGATCGTCTTCGTCGGCAGCTCCAACCTGCATGAGCTGATTGTCGGAACGGTTGCGAGTCTGGCGACTGTAGACTTCATCACGTTCGTCTGTCACTCCAGCAACGAGGAACTCACTCTTCGCCCCCGTGATCTCATCCAGCTTTGGCGTATACCCTGGTACATTGCGGTAGACGTCTATGTAGTGACACTTGTCGCTGTGAGGGACCTGCTGCACCTTCAGCCCGCACAATCTCTCTACCGTGTATGTGGTTTCGACACGAGTGTTCACGACCCGGTACGCCAGGCCCGCAGCGTCATGGCGATCGCCTACACGACAGCATCACCGAACATCATCGTCATCGGGATAGACCCTACACAATCACGCATGCTCTTCCATCAGATCAAGAGCGGCAAGGTTCCTGAAATGACGAAGGCTCTCGGAGCCAAACAGTGAACCCGTGGCTTATCGCAGGCGCTGCAGTATGCACCGCGCTGGTGCCATGCGCAGACATGTGTCTGCGGGGGGCGCCGGAGCGAAGATTGGTGGGCCTGGAGATGGCAAGCATCCTGGTGACGATTGCCATGGTTCTTCTTACCGTAGGATTTGGCAGGTCCATCTTCATTGATCTTCCTCTCGCTCTCGCGATTATGAGCTTCGGGGGCGGGCTTGTCTTTGTGCGCTTTCTGGAGAAGCACCTGTGACCTTTCACATTATGCTTACGGAAATTTTGCTCGGCATCACGGTCCTTTCCTGTTGGATAGGCGTCATCGGTATGCTTCGCATGCGAGAGCCGATGCAGGCCTTGCACTATCTTGGCCTACCCGCCTCCCTGGGAGTCGTAGCGCTTACCGGGGCTGTGTTAGTTGAAACCGGTATCACTTCGACTACGCTGAAGACAGCGCTGATCGCAGTCGTACTCCTAGGGATCAATTCTGTGGTGGCTCATGCGACAGCACGCGCTTTCCGCACCCGCGAACTTGGACACTGGGAGCCACGAGACGGCGATCCCATCGAGTTCGTTTCAAAAGAGAATGCGCGACGGGAGAACAAAGCATGATGTATGTCGGAGCTGGCATCCTCCTCCTTGTCGCATATAGCGGTTTCGTTGTTGTGCGGACTCGCGAAGTGACGCAGCAGATCATCGCGCTCGGTTTTTATGGGCTGATCACCGCTTTGATGTTCTTCTTTTTCCAGGCCCCTGACGTGGCACCCTCTCAGAATACGGTGGGTGCAGTCGCGCTTCCTCTGATGGTGATGCTCGCTATCTCACGCATGAAGTTTCGAGATGCTGCCACAAAGGCCCGCAAGGGAGGCAGTGAACATGACTGAGCGCGTCCGTGTCCACCTTTTCTTCGTCTTTGGCACTCTCTTCTTCGGGTTGTTTTGCTACGCTTCCGTGAACCTGCCGGCATGGGGCTACTATCGCGGGCCGTACGGAGACGTGATCTCTAACCTGGTTGTCTACGAACGTCATGCCACAGACGCAATTAACGCCATCAACTACGACTATCGCGGTTTCGATACTCTCGGCGAGGAGTTCATCCTGTTTACCGCCGTTCTTGGAGTAATGCTCCTGTTGCGCAAGGAGGGGCACGAACCCGACAGGAAAGGTGCAAGCAAGGTGCAAGATGCAGCTCCGCTGAGTACCACCATCCAGGCCATCTCTCTGCCGGCCATCTTCGTGACGGTGATTTTCGGTTTTTATATCGGTTTGCATGGCCAGCTGACACCGGGCGGAGGCTTCCAGGCTGGTATCATCATGGCAACCGCCTCTATCCTGGTTTATCTGGCGCGGGATACCAGAGCTTTCATTCGCATCACCTCACACCCGAGCATCGAGATCATCGAGGCGCTGGGGGCGGCCTCATACGCATTGATTGGTGTAGCTCCGCTCGCCGCCGGCGTGCCTTTACTGACAAACATCTTGCCGCTGGGCAAGACGGGTGATGTGTTCTCGGCTGGAAACATCGGTCTCATTAGCACGTGCGTCGGATTTGAGGTGACCGCAGCCTTCCTCTTAGTCACCTTCACCTATTTGCAAGAGATCATAAGCGGCCAGCTCTCCGGAGACTAAGAACTATGCCACCACATCTCTCCCTGCTCCCGTTCATCATCGCTGCCTGGCTATTCTGCTGTGGCCTTTACGGCATCATCAGCAGCCGACACCTTGTCCACACAGTCGTGTGCCTTGCTGTCCTGCAGACAAGCACCTATATGCTTCTCCTCGGCATTGGCTACCGAGTTGGAGGATCGGCCCCGGTTTTCGCGGATATCAGCCCAGGGAAGCTGACTGTCGATCCGGTCGTCCAAGCCCTCATGTTGACGGACGTAGTGGTTGAAGCAGTGGTTGTAGCTCTTCTCCTGGCGATCGTCGTGAAAGCCTATGAGAAGTCCGGCTGCATCGACCCCAAAGATCTCCGTACTCTCCGGGGTTAGCTATCATGCATCCATCCCTGGCGAATGCGCTTCCTGCCCTGCCGATCGTTCTGCCTCTGCTGGCGGCATCCGCACTCGCGGGGCTACGTAAGCATCTTCCGCGCCCTGCGGTCGATTGCTTTGCGATTGCGACCGCGGCTATCAACCTTGCGCTCACCCTGACCTTATTGCGTGAGGCTCAAGCCCGAACCATCGTCTACTGGTTCGGCAACTGGCACCCCAGGGGATCGATGGTACTCGGAATCGCCTTTGTGATCGATCCGGTGTCTGCTGGACTTGCCGCCCTTGCCGCAACCCTCACCCTGCTGGCCCTCCTCTTTTCCTGGCGCTTTGTCGACGCAGGGGCAAACCACTTCCAGCCGCTTATGCTTGTCTTTCTCACCGGGATGACAGGTTTCTCACTCACAGGAGATCTCTTCAACCTCTTTGTCTTTTTTGAGCTGATGAGCACAGCCGCTTTCGCCCTCTGTGGCCTGAAGACTCGCGAACCTGCACCCCTTCAGGGCGCCTTCAATTTCGCGGTAACGAATACAGTCGCTGCGTTTATGGTCTGACCGGCATCGCCTTCCTGTACGCCGTCACAGGCGCACTGAACATGGCGCAGATCGGACTCTTGCTCGCCCATCGCCATGATCCCCTGGTGCTCTTTGCCTGTGCGCTCATCACCTGCGGATTCCTGACCAAGGCTGCAATCGTCCC
>CAXTNK010000086.1:0-8823 GCA_964245665.1 uncultured Acidobacteriaceae bacterium | reverse complement strand
GTCCCTTTCCACTTTTGGCTGCCAGATGCTCACGCAGTGTCACCAACTCCGGTCTGTGTGCTGTTCTCTGGCCTGATGGTTGAACTCGGCCTCTACGCAATTCTGCGACTCTACGCCGTCATCTTCCTCCCGGCGCTCGATACGCGAGCAACCATGTTGCGAACCATTCTGCTCAGCTTCGGAGTTCTTACCGTACTGCTCGGCAGCTTCATGTGCTACGCCGAACACCACATAAAGCGGATACTTGCGTTCTCTACCATTGCTCACGCTGGGCTTATGCTAACCGCAATCGCCACCGCTGCGGGCGGTCCCGCTACTCTGGCCATTGCAGGCTTCCTAACCTATCTGGTCGGGCACGCCTTTGTGAAGTCAGCCCTATTCTTCGTTGCTGGTATTCTGCTGCATCGCCTTCGGACATCGAGTGAGCCAGCTCTCTTTGGCCAAGGTAGGAAGTTACGCTTCACTGCAGCTCTCTGGTTTTTAGGAGGCCTCGGCTTAGCGGCCTTCCCAGGGTTTGCCACAATGAACGGCGAAGCTCTGACCTCGAACGCTGCAGAGTCCAGCGGCATACATTGGCTTTCACTCGTCTTTGTGCTCGCCGGTGTCCTAACTTCTGCAGCCGTTTTCCGCGTCGGTCTTCATACCTTCTTTGGCTGGGGTACCGAGCCCGTCGCCGATGAAGCTTCGCAGGTCGACGAGTTGCCTGAAGACGATGAAGACGACGATAGGACGTTCTGGTATCAAATCCTTCCACCGATACTCTGCTTGACCGCTGCCCTGGCGATCGCCTTCGTGCCCCACTTCACCGACCAGGTCCTTGAAGCAGCGAACAGACTCACTCTCCAGCCCACGTATCTACATACCGTCTACAGCGGCAATACGCCTTCTATAACTCTCCCCACCAGCCTCAATCTTAGCTTCAAGGCCTCAGCGCTTCGTGGCTGCTTCGCTTCCACACTCGCCGTCCTGCTTGCCCTCACATCGGTCTTTCGCAAGCGGCTTCCCAGGATACTAAGGCTTGGTGCCTTTCTCGAAGGTCCTCTCGTCTCCCTCCGTGCATTGCAGTCCGGGCTGGTCGGAGATTACGTTCTGTGGCTCACGATCGGCACATCTGTGCTTGGGGCAGCTTACATCTTTCTCCTTCGCTGATAGCGAATCAGTTCTGATGCGTAGATAGAGCGTCGGGTCGGCCGGCCGATCCAGAGAACCTGATCTTGTGAAGGCATGTCCAGGCTTCTGGTCTAGATCCTGCAACGACCGCCGCAAAGATTGCCGCGTGGACGGCTACAAGTATCCATTGAGCATTGCTGATGCAACTGCCCCGGCGCTTACGACAGCGCCGCGATACAGCTTTGTCTTCGCGTTCGATCCTCACCTAAAGATCCAAAAGTTTATATGTGGAACGGCAGCCTGCAGCAGAACTTTGGCCATACCAGCAGCTTTCAGATCAGCTACGTCGCCAATAAGGGAGTGAATCTGCTGCGGAATGAACTGCTGCAGCCGTCGATGGGTGGCAATGCGAATGTTGCGTGCCTGAATGTGACATTCAATCACGACTACTCGAACTACAACTCGCTGCAAGTGCAATTCAAGCAGAGTCCATGGCATCGCCTGCAGTCGCTTTCGAGCTACACCTGGTCGCATGCGCTCGACAATGGTTCAAGTCTCGCGCTACCGTCTTCATTCAACGACGTTTGCAGGAGTGCTGCATGCTCTGTGAGGCCTAAAAAGTCAGCCCATTTCCGCGCCGATCTATAGTAGGCGCTCTCGTAATGCTCCAGCTCTTGAGCGCTCGCCAGAAGACCCGCGTCTCGAACAGGTCAGGCGGCGAACGTTAAGGAACCACTTTCTCCCTGATCCTCCCTCTGAACAGCCCGCGATCGTTGTCCGGGATTTGAGGAGGCTAGGGTTCTGCGTAGTACCCGTCGCGCGTACGTGCAACTAAACCTGACCGATCTGTCTTGACGTCGATGCGGTGATATTCATTGAGCCGCTCAGATTGAGCAACAGGAACAGTTATCTCATACCATGAGCTAACGTCAGCAAGGCATTTCCTGAGGCCGGCGACAACATCGCTGCTGCCATTTAATGCCAAACCCCCACTTTGTACAGCCAACACCTGCAGACTGAGGTCCGTCAAGTCGGTCTGGTCAGATGTAGAAATACCCTTCACAAAGTTCTGATAATAGTCAGTGCGGAATAAGTCTTCTGCGGGACCGAGAGGATTGATGCTGAAAAGGGTCATGTCTGATTGCTGAAGTTCCTGCGAAAAAGTCACAACGTTTTGAAAAATTTGCTTCTGCTGCTTCGAGTCGAGTTGTATCCGGACCCCTGAGAGTAATGGCCAGCCTGGAGAGATCCACAGCACAATCTTCCTTCCTGGAAGAGTGGTCGCATATGCTGTGAGTTCACGGACCGCGGTCAGGGAAGCTTGAACGCGTTCATCGGCGCCCCAGATGCCGGAAGATCGATTAATCTGACGCAAGCCGATTGTATAGCGGTCGAGCGAAGCACTCAGTGCAGTCCCATCGCTCGTAAAGTCTTTTTCTATCTGCGTGCCACGATCAGTGAGAACAGCAACGGTCGTAGGATTATCCAGATGACCATTGTTTGCTTTCAAAAACTTTTGTGCCTCGCTCCTAACGTAAGCCACTCTCGAAAAGTCCGTGTTGACAGCATCTATAAGCAGGATGACGCGGATGGGTTCTTGACCTGCATGGACTTCTTTGAAAGATGCGATAGGCTGAGTAGCGTTATTATCGAGGACTGTGAAGTCTCTGCTCTGCAAACCAGTCACCTGTACATCAGATTTGGGCGCGACATGCACATTGAGGCGAATGCTCTTGGGTCCCGTCTTGATCGCAGAAGGTTCCTGAGCGGAAGTTGCTACAACCGGACCGAAGGCGGCTAAAAGGATAAACCACCGTACATACGTGAACATAAATACGCTCCTGACATAGCGCTCCTGGCCTCGGCGCGAAATCAACTAAGGAGGAACACGCCTACGTTATGATGCAAAATGCAGAAACACCCAGGGAAATACTTAAGAGCACTTCACGCCATCCATCCAAGAACAAACCCTGTCAGCTGCAGACTGGATGTACGCGCCAAAAGTGCCAGACTTACAGGGGGTGCTTGAAGAATCGACCTAGGCGCTCGTGGATATCGAAGAGGGAGCTGTCCGAGATGCAGCGCTCATTGCCGCTTATGGCACAGTCGCTGCTTTAGCTAAAACTAGGATGCAACAAGAAATCCTTGTCTCCTTACTGACACTCTGGAAGAAGAAAGGCGACCGATAAAAAGCTCACCACCATCTCGAGTGAACAAGCAGGCTCTCCGTGAGATGAACAACGGAACTACGGAACAAGACTTTGAGGCGTGTAAGTAGAAGCACGTCGCCGTCCGTAGGATAGCCCCAAAGCGATCTGTTCAAGGTTGGGGCCCAAGTTGCCGTACTGCAACTTGGGCCCTTTAACCATTAGGGCATTGGCGATAAAACGCAGAAAGTCGCTGTCCTTTCCACTGCCGGCTCTGCAGGCGAACTCGGAGCATCAGACACGAAGCTTGCAGGTCCTATCCTGCTCCGGGGGCCCCTTGCCTGGCGGTTGCACGCAACGAAGCTATTGCAGGCATTGTCAGCGTTAGACGCGCTGTTGTTTACCAACGAGCGATGATAAGGCGGTGCGGTGTTCCGTGAGGTCTTAAAGTCGCCATTCGGTATTTTGCCTCGCTCTGACCACCTGCTGGATTCATGATCGTTCCTGCAGAATAACCGCCACAATGAGATGTTATTCGTGATGCCCGCCGTTCTCCATCCTCGCGATTGCTTCACAAGCACGAGGGCAGGTTTGCTTGGCCTGTATTTGTTCGTGGCGAGGGAGAGTACGGAATGAATGTGGATGCGCGCAAAACTCAGTCGACGACTAGGTAGTAAAGGGATCATCTTAAAGTGGAGCGAGAGGTAGGTAGTAAAGGGACCATCTTAAAGTGGGGCGAGAGGAGGGAGTACATGGAAGACAGGTTGACTTGGCTAGATGAAAGTTTTGCGCAATACGAAAAAATCAAAAGCAGTCAACAAGCGCTCCTGCTTAACGCTGAGATAGTCTTCGCTAACCTGTGGAGACAAATAGGAAAGGTCATTGACGCTGCTACGGCTAAAGGCATGCACCTAAACACAAGCGGCGGAAACCGAGAGAGATTAGTCATAATGACCCTTCCCAAATCGACCCCTTACGAGGTGAATCAACGATACAGAAGGCTGACCTTGACAATCTCGGAAAATCTGAGAACTGTCCTCGCGGCTTCAGATGCTGGAGAAGAGATGTTTGATATGAAGGTGTCTGCTGATGGAGCTGTGTGCCTTGCGCATGGCGGCAACGCTGTGGACATTCAAGAAGCAGCTAGACTGATCCTTAGGCCATTTCTATTCGATGGTAATTCACCTTTTCGAATCGCGCCTTGATCGAAGGACCGACTGCATTTCAGCATCTGGAAGGAGCCCGGCAATTAAAGTCCCGCATTGGTGTCGCGGTTTTGACTTCGTCAGGATCTTACAGAATCTAACTGCCGTGCGGCACTGATCACTGGTGCTGATAGTGGCACACGAAAGGTTGGAAGAGATTCCGGAAGACGAGTTCGATACCAACTTCCGCACGAACGTGTAGGCCACCTTCTTTCTTACTCAAGCTGCTGCACCGAATATGGAGCCAGGTGGCGTGATATTAAACACGTGTTACTCGAGGCATCCATGCCATAGGAACCTCTGGTCGCCTATGCTGCGACCAAATCCGCGCTTGTGAGTCTGACTAAGAGCTTCGAAGTTAGGCATGAGACTTGGCGTGAGAGTGAATGGCGTCGCGCCCGGGCCAGTGTGAACGCCAGTGATTCCGGCCACTATGCCTGCTGAGCAGGTGAAAACTTCGGCAGCAATACAGCATTTGGCAGACCCGCTATGCCTCAAGAAGGCGGCTGTTTTCGTCTTTTTAGCATCGGATGAAGCGAACTACGTTACCGGCGACATTTTGGCAACATGCGGCAAGACACCCCTTTTAACTACGTCGCCGGATCATCGAGGGAAGGCAAAGAAACATGTTGATTGTGCAACAAGGGAATTCCTTACGGCATACGATTTCATCATTGTGTTTTTCATCGCAGTAATTGTCTTTATCTCATTATTCGAGTCGCCATGTACTACACCGACAAAAAGCTGCAGTATCCCGATCGCGTGGAAAAACCAATCCCCTTTTCGCCAAGATGCTGCAACAAGTAATCGGAGGGGTCGAAAGAGAAATCCGTGTTTGCATGCAATATTTTTTCCAAGCCTGGGGTTGCCGTGAACCCGTAAAGTATCGGGATATGCTTCTCAACACTGCAACTGAAGAGATTTCCCATATCGAAATGCTTGCTACTGCGGTTGCGCTGAATCTGGAAAAAGCTCCCGTAGCCATTCAGGAAGAAGCTGCGGCGGCAAATCCGATGGTCAACGCCATTCTTGGAGGAATGGACGCCCGCCAAGTCTTGTCAACCGGCCTCGCCGCTCTGCCTTCCGATGCCAACGGTGTTCCGTTCAACATGTCCCACATCTATGCCAGCGGAAATCTGGCCGCAGATATATACTGCAACGTCGTCGCAGAAGCCACAGGGCGGGCTTTAGCTGTTCGCCTGTACAACATGACAGATGATCCAGGAATGAAAGACATGCTTTCCTTCAATATTGCTAGATACACTATGCATCAACAGCAATGGCTGGCTGTTCTCGAGGAGTTGGGGCCATCACATCTTCCCGTCCCAAATAGCTTCTCACAGGCGAACGAGAAGTCTGATTTTGCTTACAATTTCTTCATCACTACAACAGACGGCGTCGGAAATCAGGCTAATCAGCCTTGGTCAAGCGGACCGGCTCCAGATGGGAAAGGTCAATTCACGACTTTCATTGCTAAGCCCTTGGGAGACGTGCCTGACCTCGGGTTTGCCCGGCCGGATATTTTTGGGCAAAAGGAACAGGCAATCGGATCTCCGACCGGTCTTGTAGAAAAAGGAAAAGACGTTCTGAGCAGATTGGGTACAGAAGTCTAAACGCAAGCTTACATGCAGCAAGAAACTGGCGGTCGCTCTCACTATGAAGTGACCGCCCGATATACAAAAGGCAGGGCGATGACATGTGAGAAATTTCAGAAGTTTAGCGTTGTTAGCTGTAGGTCTGTCTACATTCGTACCTGTCACGCTTGCCCAGAACACGGGCAGCAGTACGGACTCAGACAAGAAGTTCCTCATGATGGCGGATGAAGGAAACTCAACAGAAATCGCAGCCAGCCAAATGGCTTTGAAGAAGGCGAATGATCCCGCAGTCAAGACCTACGCACAGCAGATGATCACAGATCACCAGAAGTTGAGAAGGGACAGTACTCCTCTCGCGCAGCAAATGAACATAAAGACACCACAACCTCTGAATTCGACTCATAAGGTGGAAGCGCAACGCTTGGCGTGTATGTCTGGAAGTTCCTTTGACAAGGAATACATCAAGGCTATGGATGCCGATCACCGCAAGGCGCTAGCTATGTTCAACAATGAAGAGGACACAACTGATGCCCTTGGCCTGAAACTATGTACACGATCATTCATGCGGTTCTTGCTTACTTCTTTCTGCTTCTCACGGTTCGCGTGATGAGCCGACGTCCTGGTGGGCAAATGACGCTGGTCGAGTTTGTCATCGTCTTCCTCATCGGAGGCGTCATCATCCTCTCAACTGTAGGCAATGACTGATCGGTGACCAACTCCGTCTGCGCCGTCATGGTCATTGGTCTTCTGCATGGCATCGATGTCGTGGCTCAAAACAAAGTCTCCGACGTTCGGCGCCACCATCGATGGGACTGCGCTGGTCGTGCTCAAAGATGACCATTGGGTGGACCAAATGATGCAGGGTATGCGCCTCGATGCAAATGACAGTAGGAGCAGATCATTGAATGGCATAGTCAAACGTAGCGACGCCAAGAGACTTAGGGAGCAGATGCAGAGATGTTGGGCCGAGCTAAGCCTAGATACCGTTGTCAACTTGCTCCATTATGTTCTGTTATAAGGGCGCTGCAAGTGTGAGTTAGCGGTGCAGGCTAGATGAGAGCAGGGGCAGCATTTGCCAGTGCTTGAACCCTCGTATTGAGATACAGCCTTACAGGAGGCAAGTCTTGGCGGCTTGAGCTGAAGAGCTGAAGCGCCAGAGAACGCTCCGAAGAAGATCGGACTTGTAAGGATTTCACGGAGTCCAAAGCTGGAGCATTCGAGGGGCCGTGCTAGGCTTGCATTGAGTATGGCTGATAGATGGATCGATACATCTATCCGGCACTAGAAGCGCGACCCTCATGCTGAAGGATTAAGTGTGCTTGATAGATACAGGCACAATCCGCAGCGATCATTTCCCACACTTCCTTGATATTTGTCAGTGCCCATAAGTCTTTGGCTGCGACGGGATCGCCTTCGTACACACTTTTAAGAAGTTCATCCTGCTCGCCTGGCAGCAATCGCTCAAATGGACGCCCATAAGCGATCTGTGCCGTTTCAGCGAAGGCCCGAGCTGCCAATCGATAGGCTTGCCTATCAGAGTACGTGTTCTCTTCATGACCCGCATCGCTGCCCACCTGCCGCCGGCAGTCTATTGCCGGCAGTACTGGAATGCGCGCGATACCAAAACTCTCTTCTTGAGGGATGATACGAGTAACTACTGCGTCCAGAGTGCCTATTTTCTTCGGGATGGAAGAATCGGAAGATGTAGCCATTGAGGGCATACGCATCATTCATGGAGTGGCCCTTAACTGAATCTTTGCGGTCATTGATAAGCATTTGCTTACTTCCATTCCCAAGAAGACGTAATTAAGGCATGTGGCTTATTCAAGGACGGGTGTAAGTGGCGCTTTGTTTCGCTCTGCTTTCTGTCTTCGGCCGAATGACTGTTATATAGCATATAAAGTTAACGATATGAACTGCATGTTAGTGGTGGAGATAAAGCTATACCAATACTGGGAAGAGTGTTGTGAGATCATAGTGGGGAGAAACCATACGCATGCACCGTAACCTTGATACATACTTGCACGATCACCTTGCTGCCGCTATTGGGGCGATCGAGCTCATCGAGTTGCTCCACAGGCGTGTCGAGGAGCCGGATGTCCGGAGTGTCCTGGCATGGCTTCTACTTGAGGTTAAAAGGGACGAGGCTGCCCTCCAGGAAATTGCCGAGGGCTTGGCCATCGGCTCGAGCACACTTAAAACTTCTGCCGCTTGGGTTAGTGCCCGCTTCTTTAGCCTGAAGACGCGCGAAGCGCAAGACGCTTTTGGAAGCTTCGAAGGGCTGGAAGTGCTTGCGCTTGGGATCCTTGGCAAGCTCCATTTGTGGAAGGCGCTAGGGCGAAGCGCCGCCTTTGCCTCGGACGCTTACAAGCCTGATCTGGAGACTCTGATCCGACGGGCCGAGGACCAACATAGCAAGGTCGAAGAACTTCGTCTGTATCTTGCAGGCATTGTCTTGTAGCTTAATGCCGGCAGGTAGCCGACCATTGCTGCGACGCTCCGAACACTACGAGATTGCCGCTTACGGCACAGTCGCTGCTTTCGTTAAAGCTATGAAGCAACAAACGAATTTTTGGTCTAGTGACTGACACTTTGGAAAAAGAAAAGGCAACGGATAGGAAGCTCACCACTATTTCGAAGGTTGTCAACAACAAGCAGGCTCTCGGTGAGCTGGAAGAGCGGAACTGCGGAAGAAGAGCTCCCGGGCGGAAGTGATCTTCCCCCGGTTGAGTGGACACAACTGCTAGGCTGAACGAGCTTAGCGAG
>CAXTNK010000085.1:2584-18853 GCA_964245665.1 uncultured Acidobacteriaceae bacterium | reverse complement strand
CGTGTCTTAAGGATGGCGGGAGTAGTGGCGACAATGCCAGGCGGCAGACGAATGAAAGTCGCTTGTTGAATGATCCGTCTCCACAATCGCGAGATTGCTACTGACGGGCGTCAGCGTCCGAATTGTTATCACGTTATGGCTGCCCTTCAAGGGTCCGGAGAGAATGGCCGCATGTCGCGCCGCAATCATTGTCCGTCCATGATATAGGTCACCGCGAACGTTGATGAAGTCGCTGTCTTCAGTAAAGGCTGCGGCGAATGCCACCCCGTCGCCGCGATTCCCTGCCGCTTCCTGATCCTGAAAGAGCGATCTTAGACCCGACTCATCGGGCACCCTCTGTGCAATGACTGCGGCAGGCGCTAGAACCATCAGGAAGAAATGAGCGCTTCTAAAGAAGCACCGAGCTGCGCTGCGTATACGTGACATATTGAATCTCCATCTCATTGAATTCAGGTAGAAGATGCAGTCGGGGTCTCCGCAACTCCGACGACACGCGCGAGGGCGGAGCCCGGAGGCGACATCATGCTTTCTGGGCTAGACCTCGGGCGTTTGAGCTACGTTATGAAATTCCGTGATCCACCAGGTCCCGTTTTCCTTGATTAGGACGAGCAAGAGTTTGTTCCGGAGGGTTCCATCCTTGCCCACGGGCAGTCCGGGGTACACCTTTTGAAATCCGCTTAGCTCTCCGGAGACATCGACCACGGCAACGTCTGGCCGGACGAAACGCAGCTTGGTGATGGAACTCTTCGAAGTTGTTCCCTTGAAGAAGGTTTGGCCAATTTCTTTATGGCGCTGGATGAACTCTTCGCGGCCAAAGCGCACCGTGCCAAAGATGTTGGTGAAGCTGACGTCTTCGGTGACGTGATCGGATGGATTCGAGTGCACCAATGCCTCTATAGCCGTGATGTCCTCTGAAGAACCTGAGAGAGCTGCGGTCTGAGCGGTAGCTGGCGCTGTGAGTGCCGCAGGATCAATGGTGGGATTGGGGTGACCGTAGACGGCACCGCCATCGATACCCACATAGGTGGCCTGACGGGCGATCAAGAGCCAGCTCTCGCCAGTCTTCTGCCAGACATCGGTATAGCGGCGCTTGAGCGGCTGGCCCGCCATAGGGCCGTTCGCCATGACGATCTCTTCATGGCCCATCGTGATGGCGAGGTCGTTGACGACGAAGAAGGTCTCAGGGAACACCTTGCCGCTGGTGTACTTGAGCTTGTCCTCGCGCATGGCCGTGAAAACCCCTTCACGGGTGAGAACGCGGTTGCCGGGGCTGTTGACCACCAAGCTGGGCGACCAGAGCTTTTCGAGAGTGGCGAAGTCATTGGTGGCGATGGCATGCCCACAAGCGCGGCCGTTGGCTTCGATCTGCGCTTGGATCGCGGCTGTCTCGGGTGAGGATGCCGGCAGAGTGTAGTTTGCTGCGGCGGGGCCGGTCGGAGGCGTAGCGTCGAAGCCGACAAACGTAGCCTGGCGGGCGACGAGAGGCCAGTCGTTTCCGGAGCGCTGGTAGATGTCGGTCGTGCGGCGAACGAGATGCTTCCCGGCCCGGGGGCCGTCGGCCTCGACGAGGTCGTCGTGACCCATCAGGATGGCGGTGCCGTTGGTGACGGTGAAGAACTCTGGGTTTCCCTTAAGGCTGGTGTAATTGAGGCCGCCGTGGATCGAAGCCCCGATAATCTGCGAGCGGGAGACGATCGTGTTCGTCGGGCCGTTGACGATCAGTGTTGGCGACCAGTACCTGCTCAGGACGGACGCGTCGTGCGTAGCGATCGCCTTGCCAATGGCGACGCGCTCGGCTGTGACCTTGGCCTGGATGGCGGCGGTGTGGAGCGATGTACTCTGCCCGTATGCCGTTACTGTTCCGTGAGCGGCCACGATTGCAGCCAAGACAAGGGCCATGATGGTTGTTTTTTTTACAAATGCTGTCTTCCCGATACGGGATGACTTCAAAAGGGATGGGGTACGATGCATCTGAACAACCTCCTGCGTTCTGATATGGGGTCATCCTTCCTGATGTCGCTGGAATAGTCGCCTTTTTCCCATGAACTTCTTCCTAGGTTTTTCCTAGGGCCGCCAGATTCGTCGCAGGGTTGGGGTCTCGTCTTGATCTATCTCTTTGATAAATTCGAACTTGACGATCTAAATTTCTGCTTGTTCCGCGAAGGCCAGCGAGTGCCGCTTGAGCCGAGGGCGCTGAGAGTTCTGCTCCTCTTCGTCCAAAACTCCGGCAAGCTCCTACAAAAGAATTTGATTTTAGAGACCATTTGGGCGACCACTTTTGTCGAGGAGAGCACCCTCACCCGCGCGATCACAATCCTTCGCAAGCAGTTGGGGGATGACCCCCGTGCCCCGACCTATATAGAGACGGTTCCCACCCTTGGCTACCGGTTCATCGCGAAAGTTCATGTCTTATCGCCTACCGAACAAAGGGAGACCCAGGCCGGTCCGAGGTTTCTCTCCGATGCGCAGGTGGTCCCGGATCTGCGGCCGGTCAGGCTAGGGGCCGAGCTGGATGAAGGCAGGTTTTCTGAACGCTCCAAAGCAATCGAAGGCGGCGACGAACGGGCAACCAAATCCTTGTCGTCGGGACAACAGCGCCAGTCGAGTCCATCACGCTATTGGATCTTACTGTTCATCCTGCTCCTGGCAGCGGCAGGAAGCTTCATCTGGTGGAAGCGTCATTCAAGGCCAGTCCGCGAAGAGAAAAGAACGATCGTCATCAGCGATTTTGACAATTCAACCGGCGACGCCGTCTTCGACGGAACTCTGCGCGAAGGCATGACCGTCCAGTTGGAGCAGTCTCCAGTCCTGAGCCTCGTCTCCGAGCTGCGGATTCGTTCTACTCTTCTCTTGATGAACCAGCCTGTAGACTCGCGCCTGACGCCGGTCTTGGCTCGTGAGGTCTGTCAGCGGACCAACAGCGCGGCCATGCTTGACGGCTCCATCGCGCCGCTCGGAAACCAATATGTCATTACCCTTCACGCAACCGACTGCGCTACGGGAGACAGTCTCGATACGGAGCAGGCTCAGGTCGCCAGGAAAGAAGATGTCCTGCGAGCTCTCAGCGGTGTAGCCGCCAGCCTGAGGAGCCGTCTCGGTGAGTCTATCGCTTCCATCAAGAGCCTTGATACTCCACTTGACGAAGCCACAACTTCCTCTCTCGACGCTCTCAAGGCTTTCAGTGAATCTAGTCGAGTGGGGAATCAAAGCGGGAGTGCCGCTGCAATCCCGCTTGCGCAACGTGCCGTTGAACTCGACCCCAAGTTTGCCCTGGCCTGGGCCATGCTGGGTCGCATGCACGGAGACATCGGACAAGAGCAGGCCTCTGCGGAAAGCACGGCCAAAGCTTATGAGTTTCGCGACCACGCCAGCGATCATGAGAAATTCTTTATTGTAGTTTCGTACGAGATACAGGTCACGGGAGATCTGGAGAAGGCTGAGCAGACCTGCGAGACATGGAGCCAGATCTATCCCCATGACACGGGGGGCTACGGCTTTCGGGCTGGCGCCATTCTGAGGGTGTTCGGTTCCTATGAGAGAGCCGTGGAAGTTGCAACGCACCTTGTCGCCATTCATCCCGACTTTGCCCTGGGCTATCATTTCGCAGCCTTCAACGACATTGCGCTCGGCCACTATGCGGACGCCCGGCGGGTCATTGACGATGCCACGGCGCGGCACTTCAGCAATCCCTTTCTTGCTCTTGACCAGTATCGCCTCGCCTTTCTGTCGGTCGATGAAGCAGCCATGAAGCGGGTCGTTAAGGCCGAAGAGAAGTTGCCGGGAAGCAAGGACATCTTTGCCAATCAGCTCGCATCTACATTGGCCTACCACGGTCAGCGAGACTCGGCTCGCAAAGTCTCGGAAGACGCTGTCGAGCTTATGAAGCAATCGGGCAGACGAGAGGCAGCGGCGAGGCTGGAAGCAGGATCAGCGTTGCGAGAAGCCTTCTATGGAGATCAAGGGCGGGCCAGGCGTGTTGCACAATCGACGGTCGGCCTTTCAAATAGTCGAGACTCCGAGTACGGCGCTGCTTTCGCTTTCGCCCTATCTGGGCAATCAACCCAGGCCAACGCTTTGGTGGAGGACCTGGAGAAGCGTTTCCCAGAAGATACTTCTGTGCATTTTAACTATTCACCCGCGGTTCGTGCCCTCATCGCATTGAACGCCCATGATCCGGTGAAGGCAATTGAGTTGCTACGGACCAATGTTCCCTATGAACTCGGCTCCCCCCAGAGCAGCTTCGACGGTTTCTATGGTGTGCTCTATCCGATCTACGTGCGAGGATTGGCCTACCTGATGTTGCACCGTGGTAGTGACGCAGCAAATGAATTCCATAAAATCCTGGATCATCCTGGGATAGTCGCGAACGATCCCATAGCAGCGCTGGCCCGCCTGCAGCTTGGACGAGCCTACGTGCAGTCGGGAGATTTGGTTCGAGCACAAGCCGCTTATCAAGAGTTTCTTACCGTGTGGAGTGCTGCCGACCAGGATCTTCCGATGTTGAAACAGTCGCAGCTTGAATTCGCCAGCGTTCGAGACCGTAACTATTAAAGATGTTGAGTTTTACTAGCTTCTAGGCTCAGACGTATCGCGACTTCACCAGCAGCTAGGAAATGCAAGTTCCTTCTCCCAGAGGCAAGAGCGTTGGACTGTTATTTTCTGCGGCAACTATCAGACCTTCCTTCCATTGACCCAGTACAGAAAGCGCTTCATCTCGCAACGCCGTGGCAAAACGCCGGTGCTCCAGGCGGACGCGGCGCGGGCGCTGATCGATGCGATAGACGTCACTTCCCTTCCCGGTCTACGCGATCGCGCTCTGATCGGCCTCATGGTCTACACCTTCGCCCGGGTCGGCGCAGTGATTTCGATGAAGGTTGAAGACTACTTCGTCCAGGGCCGTCGCGGCTGGGTCCGGCTTCACGGGAAAGGAGGCAAAGAGCACGAGATGCCCGCACATCACAATCTTGATCGCTACCTTGAGGAGTACATCTCGAGCGCCGTCATCGCCCAGGACCGCAAAGGGGCACTCTTTCGTACGAGCAAGGGACGTGGTGGCGAGCTGGCCGAGCGTCCTTTGCTTCAGTCCGATGTGTGGAGGATGATTCGCCGGCGTGCCTCCGACGCAGGAATCAAAACCGAGATCGGTTGCCATACTTTCAGAGCGACTGGGATGACCGCTTACCTTAAAAACGGCGGCAAGCTGGAAATTGCACAGCAGATGGCCAATCACGAGAGCGCGCGCACGACTGGTCTTTACGATCGACGAAACGATGAGGTTTCACTCGATGAGGTCGAGAGAATAGGGATCTGACAGGCGGGTCTGCCGTAGGTGATCTTTAGCCATAGGCAAGTTACCGAAATCCCCGTTTTCAAGCAACGATGCTGCACGGCATCACGGATGAAGTGGTGAACTAGGTTGTGAATCGTGTTCCGCTGGCGGCCCGCTTGCAAGAGGACTGGACTTGCAGAGGATGCTGACATCTCTTAGCTGCTGCTCGCAGTGTTGAGGATCATTAGGGCGGCTGTGATAGCTGATTTGAAGATGTTGATTATCCCGCCACTCCAGCTTCGGATCATCGAACCAGCTCGGTCCTTGATGCCAGAAGATAACCGTGTGCCGACAACAGGCAGGTCGTTTCAATGTGACCTCTGTGTAGTCACGTCCCAGGAACCCAGCTTTATAGCTGAGGCGTGCTTCTTCGCCTCGGGATGACCGAACAATCCTCGTCTGAGCCGGAGGGCCGCCATTTCCCAAAGCTAGACCAAAGAGAATGAAGGGGAGGGCGATAACGACAGGGGCGAGACAAACGACACCGATCACACGAGACGTGATCACCTTACTTCGTGTTTGCAGCCGAGGTGCCCACACTAAAAAAATTGCAAGAGCGATGTATAGAAGAGCCCCAAGCGCAGGGCTCAACAACGGAAGCAAATTCCTGAGATGGAGCCAGAGATCAGGCCAGCATGGCATGTGGAGACTTTAGCGCACTGAGCTTACCAAGCTCCCGCAAAGTCACATTTTGAGTAACTTGCTCTCGATTCAGGGAGGAGGTTTCACTCTGAAGTCGAGCGGATTGAAATCTAGCACTTACCTTCCTGCTAACCCGTTCAATCGATGTAGGATAACGTCCTTTATCGTATATCCAAAGAGTCAGTCCAGCCCGACGTGAGGGCTTGTAAGAACGAATAATCTGCTTGCTACTTCACAAATTGTGAAGTACTCTTGCCTTGTGTACATCGTTACGCAACGGCATCTACAAGAAGCAACAGCAAAGTATCCAGACATTGAGAACGATTTGAAAGCTTGGTCGACGTTGGTGAAGTCGGCACGATGGCACACTTTTTTAGAAGTGAGAGAGAGCATCAACACTGCCGATAATGTTGATGGTTATGTCATCTTCAACATTCGGGGTAACCGGTACAGGCTTGTCACTGTCATCCATTATGCAAAGACGACACCGGAGAAGCAGACAGAAGGACATGTCTACATCAGATCCTTTCTGACACATAAAGAGTACGACGATCCAAAAAACTGGGATCGGAGGTTTGGCAATGAGCACAGTACTAGCTAATCCGGTAGCAATGATGCAGCAGGGCGCACCGCATGTCATTCATTCTGACGACGAGTTGGAACATTACACAGAAGAGCTCTTCAAGCTCACCGCCATCGACGAGCCTTCTGCTTATGAGAGCGAAGCAATCGAACTGCTAAGTCTTCTCATCCAGCAGTATGAAGATGCGAACTATGCGTTACCCAAAGCTGATCCGCTCTCGATGGTTCAATTTCTCATGGAGCAAAACAATTTGAAACAGCGCGATCTGACCCCTGAATTTGGATCGGAGAGTGCTGTCTCGATGTTTTTATCTGGACAGCGCAAACTAAATCTTGCGCAGATCCAGCGGCTCAGCAAGCGCTTCAAGCTTCCTGCGAATGTCTTCCTTCCCTGATAACCGCTTACAGACTACAGTGACCTTCCACGGGACACCCACGACAGGTGGCGTTGTCGTGGGTGATCCCAAATATCCGAACTTTTCAGTAGCGGCTTCGCTACGAACGCACTATGGAATAGATGACTGCTCCCATGACGGCGGCAACAAGCAAACCAGTTGAAGTCAAAGCAATAGTTTTGCTATCCATGGGAAGTGCTGACAGGCACACACATCCAAAGATGGTCGTAATGCCCGCCGCACACAATGCACGACCTGCTATTTGATTGGCTGCAAGCCACTCTGCTTCTGATCCAGCCATAGTTTTCGGCGTTCGCAGTCCGTAGAAAGAGTTCTTTGGAATGCGTCTGTAGATCAGGGGGACGGAGAGCACGATTATCAACAAAGCGGTCAACACTATAGGCCACGGCATCGACATACTAGGCTTCTTTCAAGTTCGATTGAGGATACACCCGCGACCTTCCGGGCTGTTCTTGTTGCCGCCTCTGAAACGTCGGTTGCATACTCTGCCACTCATCTGGGTCTATCAGACGCCGCCATCGTGGCGTTCTACATGAGTGCAAGCCTGCTGCCAACAGCCTCATTGCAGCCGCTTGGGCTTGAATTTGCTGAGAAGCGTTTTGACTGCGGCAAGAACCTCGACCGGCGACTGAGTACCCTGCATCAACGCGACATCGGCCTCCGCTTCGCCAAGCTTAGCGTAGCCAGCCAGAAACACTGTGGGCACGATGAGTCCTGACGCTTTGGATTCCCTTATGATGCCGGGCAAGCGGCTGAGTAGCAGATCGATATTGCCGCGGTTAAGCAGTTCAATTCCCTGTTCATCGCTTTGAGCAGTCTTAACTGCATAGCCGCGCATCTCCAGCATAAACTTCCGAACGGAAAGGACCTGGTCATCAGCATTGACACAAAGAATGGTCTTCTTGCGCTTCGCCGTCGGCACTTGCTCTTCAGGAATGGCTGGCGCATATTCATAGGTCGTGAAGCGACTGATGCCGAGTTCCCGAGCGATGACTGTTCGCTTTTCTCCTAGTGCGACACGACGCCGGAATTCATCTGCTTTTGCCAAGGTCAAGGAACGCTTGCGACCTTTGTAAGCTCCCGCCTTTTTGGCGATCGCGATTCCCTCTCGCTGTCGCTCCTTGATGAGCTCCCGCTCAAATTGGGCGAACGCCCCCATGACGCTCAACAGCAGGTTCGCCATGGGCGAGTCTTCCCGGGTAAAGGTCAGACTTTCTTTGATGAACTGCACGTGGATGCCACGTTGCGTTAGACCCAGGACGATACGGCGTAGATCGTCGAGATTCCGGGCCATGCGATCCATGCTGTGACAGACGATGGTGTCGCCTTCCCGTACGAAGGCAAGCATGGCCTCGAGTTGAGGCCGCTTTACATCCTTGCCGGAAGCTTGGTCGGTGAATGTCCGCTCGACTGTGACTCCTTCGAGTTGTCGAGCCGCATTCTGATCAACCGTGCTCACTCTCACATAGCCGATCCGGTGAGCGGTGAGGACAGACTTCTGTCGCTTTGTTGATTTGAGAGATCTTTAGCCCTACGAGGGATTTTCTTCTTTTGCGTTGATTTAGGTTCTTCGACCTTCGCCATGAGTGACAGAATAGAACCTAATGAGATCCTAGTTCAACGCATTTCGACTAGGAACTGACAGTAGGGATGAGGTATAGCTAAACTTGACGGCTGATCAAGTAAAGAGATCAAAGTCGGCGGAGCCGGACATGGCAGGCCGGATAGAGCGAGATCCAGCAAAGGACATAGAGCTTAGCGGGAACGGTTTTTGTTCGAATCCTTCGTTTTGCTAACCGAGACTGGTTTGCTCAGGCTATGCGCTCTCGATAGAGCGGACCACTGCTTCGACTCTCTCTTCCGTGTTTCTTGCCAGCAACGCTTTGTTTACTCTCCCTACCAGGTCTTTCAACAGAAAAGGTTTTGTGATGTACTCATCAGCGCCAAGATCGAATGCTGTTGTCTTGTCTTTGATACTGCACCGAGCCGAGAGCATAATCTTAGCGATCGACCGATTCTTATCCACCAGACTGAGCTCGCGAAGCAGTTCGAAACCTGTGCCACCGGGGAGCATGACATCCAGGACAATCGCGACCGGCTTCTCCGTCGAGACGCATTTCATAATGGCAGAAGTTTCGTAGAAAGATTGCACGGCAAATCCCGCGTTCCGCAGCGTGAAGGCCACGAGTGCATTGATGTCTTCATCATCTTCCACAACAAAGACAGTTCCGACGCTCAATGGATCATTCCCAATTCTGTCTTGCTTTCTGAAGCCCGGACACTGTTCAGACGGATCACGAAGCAGTTGGCAGAACCTTCTGCCATCGATAGAGTCCCATCATTGATCTCAACAGCCCATTTCGCAATCGATAAACCGAGACCGCTCCCGCCGATCTCACGCGAACGGGATTGGTCGATTCTGAAGAATCGCTCGAAGATCTTTTCGCGATATTCCTGAGGTATTGGCGTACCCTCATCTGCGATCGAGATCTGCGCGCCGAGATCGCCTGCGAAGACGCAGGATCTGACCTCGATCTGGATCATAGAACTGTCTTGTGAGTGCTTGATTGCATTCTCGATAATATTTGACAGTGCCCGGTGAAGGACGAGTCGATCCGCATGAATGACTGTGGGCGCATCGCGGCTCAAGTCTATCTGTTGGCCTCGTTCTTCGGCCAGAACGCCAAGTACGCCAACTATCTCTTCAAGTAGGTCGTATGGATCGAAGCTGGTTTTCTTTAGGACAACTTGACCAGAATCGGCTCGGGATAGGGATAACAACGCATCTACGGTTTCTGTAAGGCGGTTTGTCTCTTCAAGCATGCTACCGATGATGTCCTGGTACTCCGCCGCATCATGTGGGCGTTGCAGCCCGACTTCTCCCACGCTTCGGATTGAGGCAAGCGGCGTCCTCAATTCATGCGATGCATCTGCGGTAAACCTTCTGAGGCTTTCGAATGCGTTTTCCAGTCGATGCAACATTTGATTGAAAACGGTTGCCATATGTCCAAATTCGTCGCGTGGGTTTTCAATAGGCAGACGCTGGCTGAGGTCATTCGCAGTGATTGTCTGCGCACGTGAAGCCATTTGGTCAAGCGGTCTCAAAACTTGAAACGCCATTCGATAGCCGGCAACGGCGGTAACAACAAGTGCAAACGGCAGCGCGAGCAAAAGCAGTCCCGCAAACTGAAGCGTGCCCTGCCATAGCGGAGTCGTACTGTAACCAAGACGAATAATCAGTTGCCGTCCGGCAATCGAATGCGCATGACTGATCAGTAGGAGACGGGTACCATCTTTAAGGTTTGTCCTCCGCTGATTGTAGCCATGCAGACCCTCATCCTCGACCGGTGTATTACCCAGGCTTTCGTTTCCGAGCTTCCCGTTCCGCAGTAATACCTCGCCGACGGGACTGAGGACTTCCATGTAGCGATCAAGCAGGAGTCGGGTTTGCGGATGATTGTGATACTCCTCGTGCAGCCGAAGCGTGCCGTCTACCTCGAATGCGAGAAGACCTTCAGCTGTCTCCAGATCCTGCACTTCTGCATGATACAGTTGCCGCGTTAGTTGCTCATATTGCAACAGCGTTGCCCCACTGATAAAGAGAAGCAGAATCAAGCCGAACACTGCGACATAGGACAACGTTAGCCGGTTACGGATATTTACCGGCCGGAAGCTGAATTTCATGCTTCCTCTTCCCGGATGACAAACCCCACTCCGCGGACCGTGTGGAGCAATTTTCTTTCTCGGTTGTCATCCACCTTGTTCCGAAGTCTTGCCATCTGCACGTTGATCACGTTGTTGAGTGGTGAGTAACGAACCGTCTGCTTCCAGACGTTGCGCGCGAGCATCTCGCGCGACACGACAGAGTCGCGGTTCAACATCAAGTATTCGAGTATGTCGAATTCTCGATGAGTAAGGTCCAGCCTGACCTCACCGCGCATCGCTGTGCGGCTTTTCACTTCGAGAGTCAGATCAGATATGTGTAGGACCGAAGCTGCCACAGGCATATTTCGGCGAAGCAGAGCGCGGACACGTGCCACCAACTCTGCGAATGCAAATGGCTTTACCAGATAATCGTCGGCTCCGGCATCAAGTCCGCGGACCCGGTCCTCGATAGCATCTCTTGAAGTGATCATCAGCACTGGCACTCTTAGGCCTGCATGTCTTAGATCAGCTAGTACTTCGAGACCAGATCGCTTCGGCAGCATGACATCTAACAACAGAAGATCGAAATTATGATCGCGTAAGCGTTCAAGGGCTTCTTCGCCGGACATTGCCAGAGTGACGGTGAACCCCTCACCACCTAGCCCTTCGGCAACTGCTTCTGCTAGTTTTCGCTCGTCTTCTATGACTAGAACGTTCAATAGGTTGCCCTTAAGGTGTGTATAAGCACGCCTCGAATTCAAATCTACATTTCTCGCACGCTGAATAGGGGCCTTCAACCGAAAATGTAAGCAAAATGTAAGATTCGCGCGGTTCGATCGGTGCTCAAATCATTCAAGAAGTGAATGATTTGAGGTGCTTTGTGAAGTCTTATATATCGTTCAAAACGCATCTGAACCTCGTCTTTCCTGTAGTTGCGGCGGCTACTGCCTGTGTTTTCAACGTCTCCTTGGCAAATGCTGTCACGCTCCCAGCGCAGACGACACTGCCCATCGCATTTACGCATACCGTTGACGCCGCTAAGGCTAGAAACGGCGATGTGGTGACTGCCAAGACGATGCAGGCGATCATTCTTCCAGGTGGAGAGACGCTGCCCAAGAACACTGTCATCGAAGGGCATGTGGTCGGCGCAAAAGCATTCAACTTTGACGAGACACCTTACGCCAAGCAACAGGCCTCGGAGTTGTCGATCCAATTCGACAAGGTTGTAGACCATGGCACGGCAACGCCAATCGTTGTAGGCGTTCGGGCCATTGCAAATGCTGTTGAAGCGTGGAATGCAGAAAAGCCACACGGGACGGACGAATCGGATTCTGTCGGGACCATGGAGCTAATCGGTGGCGGCCACTATTCTCCCATCAGCAATAAGATGTATTCCAGCGATGACGAGGACATTATCGGTTACAACAAGAAGCATGGCGTCTTTGCCCGTTTGTTGCCCGCTGATTATGCAGGAAAACAAGGAGAATTCAGTTGCGAGGGCACGCAGTCCGAGCAGGCTGTCGGCATCTTCTCGCCTGAGGCTTGCGGCGCCTATGGCTACAGCAGCGTCTCCATTTCCAATGGTCCGACCGAGGGCTCTTTCCGTCTCGCATCCACGCACAGTACGGTAAAACTTTACAGCGGCAGTGCAGCGCTCATTGAAGTGCAAGGCACGCGGTAAGCAGCCACATGTTGACGCCTGGTCTCGCACTCAAAGTCATCATTCATCTAAATGTTGACGTCAGCTCTACAAAAGACTACCTGCATAGCCAGTTGCTGTCGTTCCTGTTCGAAAGCAATGTGGCCGGGGCGAGCGTTTTTCGCCCCGAAGCAGGTTTCGGTTTTCATCACAGATTGCACAGCCGAGGCACTGCAGGAGATGAAGGCAGACACTTACCTGTTCAGATCGAATTCATCGACAGCCGCGAGAAAGTGGACGCGCTGATGCCTGCCCTACTGAGGCTGGTCACCGATGGGATGGTTGAAGTTCAGGAGACCAAAGTCTTGCAGGTCATTCACAACAGGTCCGGAGAGCGGCATTGAAGCGCAGTTTGCCTTCGCTCTTCGCGCTCGCACAAGTGCTGTTTCTGAGCAGTTTTAGTGGCCCAATTCAAGCTCTTCAGACATCTGCGGCGACACAGTCACCGTCGCCTCAGGATGCAACCCAACCACCTGCCGTTCACACAGCTCAGCAGACATCTCCTGCAGCTCTGACGTTATCCCTCGCAGACGCTGAAACAAGGGCTTTGAAAAACGAGCCTCGCCTGCAAGCAGAAGAGTTGCGTGCTCATGCCTACGTCAAGCGCATCGAGCAAAGAAGGTCCGCCTACTTCCCTGATCTTGTCGGCAATCTGACGGCAGTCCAGTCCAATGGAGACTCTGCTGTGGCAGCTGGTGCTCTCACGACGTCGAGCATTTCGCCCCGATTAGCTGGTGGGTTCTCGCTCACACAACTGGTCACGGATTTTGGGCGGACGCAGGAACTAGTCCGCTCCTCGCGCTACACGGCTGACTCTGCCGTACAGCATACCTCTGATGTTCGGCAGCAAATTCTGCGCGACGTAGATCAGGCTTATTACGCGACCGAAGCAGCACAGAGCGTCCGCAAGACTGCACAGGCCGTCCTCGACTACCGCCAGGTCTCCTATCGACAGCTGAATGCGCTTGCCCAGAATCAGCTACGCTCGACACTCGACGTTCGATTCGCGCAGGTGCTGGTGTCAGAAGCGGAGATGGCTGTCGTCCAGGCTCGCAGCAATGAGCAGCAAGCAGAGGCTGTGCTGAATGCTGCGATGGGCGACGAGGATGACCCTGCCTACACGCTCGTCGACGGACCTCTGCCACCTAAGCTCGAACAGGACGTCAATCTCTATGTTCATGAGGCTCTGAACACGCGCCCGGATCTGAAAGCACTGCAGCTTCAAGAAAAGGCCGCACAGCAATACGCGTCGGCTGAAAGGAAACAAGTCCTTCCAACCATCAATATCCTCGGGACTGCTGGTGAGGTGCCGGATCGCGATAGCACATTGCGACAGAACTATGGTGCGATCGGAATCAACATCCGCGTGCCTGTGTTCAATGGAGGCCTTTACACGTCTGAAGCAGCAGAAGCGAAGTTGCGAGCGCAGGCGGCGGCCCGCGACAGGCAGGATCTCGCGCTGATGGTTTCGCGTGACGTCCGCACCAGCTGGTCGCAGGCGCAAGACGCCTTTTTGCAGATCCAAGTTGCGCAGAGGCTGGTGGATCAGACCGGCGTCGCGCTGCGGCTCGCGAAGGCACGTTACGATGCCGGACTCGGCAGTATCGTCGAGCTCAATCAGGCAGAGCTGAGTCAGACTTCTGCCGTGATCACAGCCGCCGGCGCTCGCTTTCACTACCTGAGTGCGAGAACAGCGCTCACCTACAATCTCGGAACTTTGCAATAACTGCTCTGGTTCACTGGAGAGAAACGTGCCAATTATGCGTTCGTTAAAATTACGAGTTTCTGTGTTGGCAATGCTTTCGCCGGTCATTCTGCTGGCCTGCCAGGGCTGCTGGCATCGCGGCGATGCAAGCACCACTCCGTACGTGCCTGTTGTTCCTGCCGCACGTGTGGTCCAGACTGACCTGCGCAACGATGTCAGATTGACAGCTGAATTCGAGCCGTACTATCAGGTCGACGTAATGGCGAAAGAAGCCGGGTACATCCGCCACATGCTGGTCGATATCGGCGATCACGTCAAGTCGGGACAGTTGCTCGCGATGCTGGAGATTCCGGAGTTACAGGCTGACTTGACCAAGGCCAAGTCGGACGTACAGGTAGCTTCGAGTGAGAAGGCGGTCGCGAGTGGAGACCTGCTACGATCGCAGGCCGCATTACAGATCGCGCATCTGTCTTTCACTCGTATTCAGGATGTCTCAAAGAAAGAGCCGGGCCTAGTTCCCCTGCAGGAAGTCGACGTGGCGCACTCGAAGGAACTCGAGGCACAGGCGCAGCAAGCATCCGCCGAGGAACGAGTGGCAGCTGCCGAGAGCCGCTACCAGAGTGCGGTAGCAGAGCTTGCCCACGAAAGTGCCCTGGTCGAGTACACGAGAATAACCTCACCCTTTGAAGGCGTCGTCACCAAACGCTATGCGAGTGATGGATCGATGATCCAGGCAGGTATCGCGTCTCAAACGCAGGCCATGCCGGTCGTTACAGTCTCGCAGAATAATGTTCTACGCCTTATGCTTCCGGTACCAGAGGAAAACGTCAGCACCTTGCGGAATGGCCAGAACGTTTCGGTTGAAGTTCCGGCACTTAAGCGGACCTTCGAAGGCACAATCACACGTTTCGCCGACAGTCTGCAAATGGCGACCCGGACCATGACCGCTGAAGTTGATGTAAAGAACCCAACCTATACGCTCGTCCCGGGTATGTACGCCGAGGTCAGGCTCGACACGGCTCAGGCCTTGCATGCCGTCGTGGTCCCAGCTGGCGCTGTGGATGGTGCAGGCAGCGACCAAAAGCTCTTTGTTGTCGGCAGTGATGGCATCGTGCATGCCCGTAAGGTGACCACTGGATTGCAATCGCCTCAGTACCTTCAGGTGCTGTCAGGAGCACAGCCGGGCGAAGTCGTCATTACGGGACGGCACTCGGACCTGCAGGATGGCGAGCATGTCAGTCCTCTGGTCTCTGCTCCGGACGCAACTGCCGCACCCGTCTCGTAGAGGAAACGATCACATGTCTGGTTTCGCTATACGCACTCCCTATCTGATTATTGTTGCCTGCCTGATGGTCTTAGTTCTGGGTGTAGGGAGCGTGGCGCGCATGCCAGTCGACATGTTCCCGTCGATGAACATCCCTGTCGTCGTAGTGGCCACCTTCTACTCCGGTATGCCTCCTGAGCAGATCGAAGGCAACATCACCTATCATCTCGAGCGTTTCTTCACACTCGCAAGCGGTATCGATCATATCGAGTCGCGCTCACTCAGCGGCGTCAGCATTATCCGTATCTTCTTCCAGTCGGACACGAACGCGGACACAGATGCGGCTACTATCGGTAATCTAGCCGTGTCAGACATGAAAGATCTTCCACCCGGCACATTCCCACCGATTGTGTTGAAGTCAGATGCTTCCAGTCTGCCCGTCTGCCTTGTAACCATGAACGGCAATGGATTGACCGACGGCGCTTTGAAAGACGTCGCGCAGAATTTTGTTCGAAACCAGCTGGCGAGCGTTCCTGGCGCGTCGATTCCGCAGCCTTTCGGTGGGCCGTGGCGGCAGATTCAACTTTATGTTGACCCTTATGCTCTAGAAGCGCGACAGATGAGCCCTATGGACGTTGTTCGGGCAATGAACGATGCCAACCTCATCCTGCCTGCGGGAGATGTGCAGATCGGCAACCTGGACTACGACATCTACTCAAACGCCCAATTCAATCTAAAGGACGCGAGCCAATATCCAGTCAAGATGAATGGCGAGAACCCGGTCTTAATGTCTGACATTGGTCAACTCAAAGATGCTCACGCAATTCAGTACAACGTGGTGCATGTGAACGGCCAGCGATCTGTGTACCTGCCAGTGTTGAAGCAAGGGGGTAATTCGAACACCATCAGTGTTGTTTCAGGCACACGGGCTGCCCTGAAGCACCTGGTCGATGTACCCGCAGCGATGAAGACAAATGTTGTTTTCGA
>CAXTNK010000085.1:0-2574 GCA_964245665.1 uncultured Acidobacteriaceae bacterium | reverse complement strand
CGGTCTGTTCCTGACTTGTCTGATGATCCTCATCTTCCTCGGCAGCCTCCGCGCAACACTCGCCGTGTTCTTCTCCATCCCATTATCTGTTCTTGCGACCTTCATCGTGCTTCAGTTGAACGGCTCGTCTATCAACAGCATGGTGCTCGGGGGACTTGCTCTAGCGCTCTCACGTCTCATTGATAATTCGGTCGTAGTTCTAGAAAACATATACCGGCACCTCGAGATGGGTGAACCTCCGATCGTTGCGGCAGAAAAGGGTGGTAAGGAAGTTGCGCTCCCGGTATTTGCATCCACGCTGACGACAGCGATAGTTTTCTTTCCGGTCACACTTCTCGCCGGCGTAAGCAAGTTCCTGTTTTCTGCCATGGCCCTGGCAGTGGTGGTCTCGCTCTTTGCTTCCTACGTGATTGCGTTAACTGTTGTGCCGTTGTTCTGCTCAAAATATTTGAAGCTCAATCACCCGGAGCACCTGAGCGAATCAGCAGCTGGCGAAGCGCGAACGCTTGAAGGTAACAAGCCTGGCTTCGCTGAACGCTTCAACAATAGCTTCAATCAGGGGTTTAACAAAATGCTTGTTGGTTACGAAGCCCTTGTGAACAAAGTGCTACGACAGCCGGCAAGGGTCGTCATTGGCTTCGCAGTCGTCTTTGTGATCAGCCTTGGGCTCTATGGCCTCCTCGGTTTCTCTTACTTCCCGCAGACAGACGCTGGACAATTTGTCATCAACATCAAGGCGCCTTCTGGCACCAAGCTGACGGTGACGGAGAAGGAAGTCGCCAAAGCCGAAGCAATAATCCGTGACGCCGTGAAGCCTTCCGATATGGGCATCATCGTCGACAACATCGGCGTCGACAATGGGTTCTCTGCCATCTACACGCCGAATGCGGCCATGCACACAGGCTTCATCCAGGTGGGTCTTGCGCACGATCATAAGATTGGCAGCTATGAGTACATCGCCCGCATCAAGCAGCGCCTGGCGGATCAGATGCCAGAGCTCAGCGCCTACTTCTCGACGGGAAGCCTGGTCGATGCTGTCGTCAACATGGGAGCTCCGGCACCGATTGATATTCAAATCAGCGGTGCGAATCTACAGGCAGACAACCACGTAGCACAATCGATTAGTGCCAAACTTAGGCAATCCTCTGAGGTGGCCGATGTGTTTGTACCACAGGATCTCGACTACCCCTCGCTGCGGATCAACGTGGACCGCCTGCATGCGGCCAAGTTGGGTCTTTCTGAGAAAGAAGTGTTGACCAACGTCATTACTTCCCTCACCTCGAACCAGATGATCGCGCCGAACCTGTGGATCGATAACAAGAATGGAAATAACTACTTCCTGACAGTTCAATATCCGGAAGCCCAGATTCATACCGTGCAGGAATTGGAATCGATTCCCTTACACGCGTCGGGGGTCACTCTGCCCACCCGTCTAAGCATGGTAGCTAATATCCAACCTATTCTAGCGCCTACAGAGGTTGACCACTATCAGATTCGCAGGAAGATGGACATCTATGTCCGTCCAGCGACAGAGAACCTCGGCAAGACTGCCGGTTTTGTGCAGAAGGTGATTGCTGGTGAGAAGCTGCCCGCAGGCATAAACGTTACCATCCACGGCAGCGCTGAGGCGATGAATGCATCCTTCAAGAGCTTTGCCATCGGGCTCTTGCTCTCCATCATCCTGCTGTATCTGGTGCTGGTCGCGCAGTTCCGCTCGTTTGTCGATCCGCTCATTATCCTGCTTGCTCTGCCGCCGGGGATCACGGGCGTGTTGCTTGTGCTCGTCCTTACAGGAACGACCATGAACGTGATGTCCCTGATGGGCGTTGTTATGCTTGCCGGCATCGCCATGTCTAATAGCATTCTGATTGTTGAATTTGCGCATACACTCATCAGCAATGGCAGACAGGTAGCAGAGGCTATCATCGAATCATGCCGCGTTCGGCTGCGTCCCATCTTAATGACCTCACTCGCGACCGTGATCGGCCTTTTGCCAATGGCACTTAAGCTGGGAGAAGGCAGCGAATCCTATGCGCCGCTTGCAAGAGCTTTATGCGGAGGGTTGGTCGTCTCTGTGGCGCTGACAATCTTCTTGGTACCAGCAGGCTTCCTCCTTGTCTATGGACGGAAGTCTTCGGAGACTAAGTCAGCCGCGTTGTAGGCATTCGAGCTATCGATGTTGGCAATGGGGACGATTCGAGCAGATTAAGATCTGGATAGATCAGTTACACGCTAACTCTAGAGTTTGGGATGCTCTACACTTACCTGGGTGAACATTCCAGACTGAGCGAAGCCTTCTGGAGGTTGCTTTCTGAACGAAAATGGCTCCGACGCTAGAGCCATAGTAACTGTCGCTGTAGAGAAAGCATTGATTTTCTACAAGCACATAGGGTTAAGTTGCAATCCTCGTTGAACGAACGGCGACCCCCTTCCTCGACGCTGATGTAAAACGTATTGATTGTGTCGCTTAAAGATACTATCTGCCCATTACGAGGCGAGCTACAGGCTAAAAGCAGTCCATTGGTTAGTCGTGCTCGGCAGGGGTGGCTTGCTCAGCAGGAGTAGGCGCGCCAG
>CAXTNK010000084.1:15236-19885 GCA_964245665.1 uncultured Acidobacteriaceae bacterium | reverse complement strand
CCGTGACATGGATTGAATGGGCTGATCCATCCAAAATCAGCTTCTCCTACATTTTCAGAGGCGATGGTGGTTTCGACACTATCGACCTGGACGGCAAAGAGATTGCCGCCGAGTCGGACGTCGCAATGCCTGGTTCCATCGGAGACGGGCGCCTGGAGATGAGTCTCTCGATCGCAAAAACAGGCATGGTTGCCTACGTCCAATCTTCGTTCGAACACCCGCCGGAAGTATGGGAGTGGAACTCAAAAATATATGAAGGCACTGCCGTCAAACAGATCACGCACTACAACGACGCGCTGAAGCCGTCGTGGGGCAAGGCTGAATCGGTTACCTGGACAAACGAAGGCTTCGACGTGCAGGGGTGGCTGATTCCTCCAGCCAACTACGACGCGTCCAAGGATCAGGGCAAAAAGTATCCAATGATCGTGATGGTGCATGGCGGCCCATCGTCTGCCGTGCTGCCGCGCTGGCCCGGGGTCGGCTATGGCGGGATTCCCTTCTCGACCCTTGGCTATTTCGTATTCATGCCCAATCCGCGCGGCTCGTACGGGGAGGGCGAGAAGTTTACCCAGGCGAATGTCAAAGACTTCGGCTATGGCGATCTGCGCGATATTCTCGCCGGCGTCGATGCGGTCGAGAAGAAATATCCCGTCGATGACAAGCGGCTGGGCCTGACGGGCTGGAGTTATGGCGGCTTTATGACCATGTTCGCGGTGACGCAAACGAACCGCTTCCAGGCCGCAGTGGCGGGCGCCGGCATCAGCAACTGGCAGAGCTACTACGGCGAGAATTCCATCGACCAGTGGATGGTGCCGTTCTTTGGGGCAACGGTCTATGACGATCCGAAAATCTATGCGAAAAGTTCAGCCATCGAGTTCATCAAGCAGGTGAAGACGCCGACGCTGGTGGTCGTTGGCGATCGAGATGGCGAATGCCCGTCGCCCCAGTCCTTCGAATTCTGGCACGCGTTGAAGGCGGAGCATGTGCCGACGGAACTGGTCGTTTATCCCAATGAAGGTCATCACTTCCGCGACCCGGCGCACCAGGCGGACGTGCTGGAACGCTCGCTCGGCTGGTTCCAGGACCACATGGGTACGGGCCGGCCGGCGGGACGCGTCTCCGGCGCGTTCTAGGCTGCTTCTGTAAACGGTGCGCACGGAATTGGCAGGCGAAATCCATGCCTCAGAAGCGGGACATGGGGCACCCGGCCCCGCGTCTACACCACAGCATGCCTTCAAATTTGGTGCAGGTTGCAGGCCGGGACCCGGAGTTGCACGAACAGGTCGCGGAGTCGGCGGGCCGCCAGTCCTGCGCCGAAAGGCGCGTCCCGCCGTACGCGCAGTACGTTTTGCTTTACACTCTAGTATCGAAGCAACCCACTTGAAGTGGCAGTACATACCGTCGCGGGTGAGCATCGCTCCGGCGGGGAGGTTTCATGCGGCGGTATCTGATTCTGGCGTTCCTGTTTTGTCTCACCCTTCCCTTTGATCTAGCAGTGACTGGTTGCTACAGAAACCCTGCTGCCAATTTCTGTGAAAACATCGGCTATGGAACCTCGAATTCAGGGATCTCCAGCATCACCCTCGGCCCGGCGACAACCGGCATTTCGCTGCCCTTTGGTGAAATCGGCACCCCGACGGCGCCATCGGCAAAGAGCTGCACCAACTCCACTGTCTCGGTGAGTTCCTACCAGTACGGCACGTCAGATATGACGATCGCGGACATCAATCCGACCACTGGCTCAATCTGTGCAGGCACATGGAACCGCACGACTGCAGGCGGCGTCGCAGCCTATACCACCTGCCTGCCGACCGGTAAAACAGGCGTGGCGAATATCACGGCATCTGCCGGGACGGTCACGAGCAATGTGGTGCCGGTGTATGTGCATCCGCAGATCGGCAGCGTCCAGTTAACGGCGACGCCCAGTACTCCTTCGACAGCTGGTGACGGGAATCAGTGCGTCTCGCAGGGCCAGACAGCGACTCTCGATATCACGGCCTATGCAGCAGGCTCTTCGACGCCACTATGTGCACCAAATTCCGCGAAATATCCGGAGTGCAGCACCGTACTTGGCGCTCTGACTTACACGCCGGTGACGGCCAGTGTGGTGACGCTCGGAACGACGCTGGGAACGACCAATATTGCTACCGCTAATCAGCCGGGATCGACCGCGATTACGGCTTCGACCAACACGGGGAACACGACTGGTGGCACGACGACCTCGGCCGCGGGATATTTCTATACCTGCCCGCCGGCTACGATCTCCCTTACGGCGAATGGCGTGGCCTGCACCAATGCGGCGGCCGGCACCGCCTGCGTGAACGTGACGCCAAACAATCCCCAGGCGATTACAGCGACTGTTACAGACATAAACAAGAATGTCATCACTGGTCTGAGCCTGACGTATGCCTCTACCCAGCCGGAAAATGTGCCGGTATCAACGGCAGGTACAATCACTTCGGTCTTCCCCGGTACGGCATCGGTTACAGCGATTTGCCAGCCACCCACTTGCAATCCATCGCCCATCAATGAGATCGGCGTCAACGGAAATGGCACACCGATCGTCAGCAACCCATTGCTGGTAAATTCCACTGGCACCAGTTCGACGGTGCTCTACATGGGCAGTCCGAAGTCCGATTTCTACAGCGCCATCGACTTTACGATTGGCGGCGTGACGACGCCGGTCAAGCTGCCCTATACGCCGAACTCGATGGTCCTTGATCCCACGGGTACGAACCTGTACTTCGGCAGTTATCGCGAACTGATGGTTTTTTCAGCTGCCACAAGTACGCTGAGCAAGCAGGATACGACCGTGCCCGGGGTGGTACTTGCCGTATCGCCGAGCAATACGACACTGCTGATCAATGATCAGAACCGCGGAATTTTCTACCTGTATGGTACCGCAGGCACCAGCAGCAGCGGCACGACTACCGGCACCGGCACAACCACGACCGGCACATCGACGGCGACGGGGGCCGGGATCATCACGACGTATGGCGGCGTCGGCCAGCATGCCCAGTTCTCCTCTGATGGAAACACGGTCTACATTGTTGGCAACAACAACCTGTACATCCACAATGTGTTTACCGGCTGGAGTACGGTGCCGCTCAATACCGGGACCGGCGTAAACAACAACGTGACGGCGGCGACCAGCCTTGCTACTGCGTGCGCGGCAAGTATCACTTCTCAGAATGTGCAGGGAGCCTCGCTCGGCGGCGGTGACGATGCGAATGCGCAGTACAACACATTCTGCTCACCTGACATTGCACTTGCTATCCCGACGATCGGACCATTTGTGACCGGCAATCCGACGAGTGAGAGCCTGGGCTTCTGCCCGAATGTCGAGACGAATCCGACGGTCTACTATCCGGCCGCCGGCACGCTTGGCGCAGCGACCGATCACCTGATTGCCACCACGAACAGTGAGCACGTGATTGGCGCAGCTGCAGGAGCAGCGCCACAGCTTACGGATTCATTCACAGATATACCGACCGGGGCCTGCAAGTTAAACGGGACCACGCCGCCCGTTTCGACGCCGCTGCAGATCGGCAATACCAGCAACACGGCGCAGCCGCTGACGGGTTACAACATCGGCAGCATCGACCAGGTGATTGCTTCGCCAGATTCGACACTGGCTTTTGTGACCTACCAGGGAACCGGTACGGCGGGCAGCGCCAAGCTTCCGGCTTACAAGATTCCAACCACGGGAACTGCCGGGACGCTTGTGCCGATCACTCTTTCCGGCACGTCTACAGCACCGATCGCCGGGGTATTCAGTCCGGATACGAAGACGTTCTACGTCTCAACAAGCGGCGACAATCTTGTCCACCTGGTATCGACGTCCACGCTTACGGATAGCTCAACCCTGGCGCCGGGTCTGCCGGATGCCAGCGGTAACATCACGCCGGCGCAGTTCCTGGCAGTCAAGGCGCGGACTCTGCCGTAGGCTGGGTGTACGGTTGGGATAGTTCAGCCGGAGGGCTCGATCTTCGGCTGAATACTGAAAATGCAGATACCGGTATCAAAGCCGACGTCAGGAAAATGCTCGCGGAATGTTTGATGAGTGCCCCCACTGCAAAGTGGCTTAAGTTGCGTTGCAGTGGATGGAGGGGCGGGACTAAAGTCTCGCCCCTCCATCTTGAGAAGGATTCCCACTTTTCAAAGCTGACGCTTAAGCTGGAGAGCCCTACAACACTGCCGGCGCTGCTCCATCTGCAGTCAACTGGCCTGCGCTGATCCACTCTTCGAAGGCTTCCGGACTCTGTTCCCTGCCCAGGAAATTTTTGACCAGCTGCGTTCCCGGTTGCGAACCGCCGCGGTCGAGGACAGCCGCGCGATAACGCATGGCGGCCGGGCCTTCGAGCAGCGCATCCCTCTCAAACTGGTTGAAGAAGTCGATCGCAATGACCTTGTCGAACAGGTAGGTGTAGTAGTTCGACGAGTAGCCGACGAGGTGGGTGAAGCTGGAATAGAGGCGGTTGCCGTCGATCCAGGTATAGGGCAGGAAGCGCTGGTATTCATCTTTCAGCAGCGCATCCAGGTCGAGCGTCAAAGGATCGCAGTGGTGCACGTCGAGCGAGTAGCGGGTGTAGAACAGTTGCGTTCGCACCCAGTCGGCGCGGCCAAAGGCGCCGGCACGGTTCATGGTC
>CAXTNK010000084.1:7962-15226 GCA_964245665.1 uncultured Acidobacteriaceae bacterium | reverse complement strand
GTCTTGTAGTGCAGCGCAAAGGTGGCGAGCAGGTCAGGATCGCGGAAGAATTCTTCCAGCATCTGGGACGGCACTTCGACGAAATCACCCTCGGTGGCAATGCCGCTGATACCGGCCCAAGGCTGCTGGCCACCCAGGATGGCATGCATCAGGTGTCCGAATTCGTGCAGGTACGTCACCACATCGGAGTGCTGCAGCAGGCCGGGATCGCCCTCGCTTCCCGCAACGCTGCCGGCAATTCCGGTAACGTTGCCCTGCGGGAAGTTGCAGATCAGTGCTGCTTCCGGCAGTTGCCTGCCGCGAATGCCGGGCACCAGGGGCGCGGCGCTAAACCACTTGTCCTTGCCTTCGCGTGGATGCATATCGAGGTAGAAGCGGCCAATAAGCGCAGTATCCCCTCCCGCATCCCCGTTCTTGCCTGCTTCTCTGCTCACACCCGCATCGAAGACATCCCAGGCGGTAACAGCCGGGTGCCAGACACGCGCATTCTTCGCCGGTTCAAAACGCACATGAAAGAGCTTCTCGGCCGTCGCCAAAACACCAGCCTGCACCCTGGCATAGGGGAAATAGGGCCGTACCGACTGCGAATCGAAGTCGTACGCTGAACGGCGGAACTGTTCCAGCCAGTAACCGCGGCTGGCGGCGTCAATTGCCTGCAGATCAGGCTGCTGGGTCCGGGCAAATTCGAGAATCGAGGCGTACTCGGCTTCGGCTCCTTTGCGGGTCTTCTCTTCCAGATTGTCGAGAAAACGGAGCATGTTGTCGGCTGAACCGATCATCTGGTCGGCAGTTGCGAGGTCTGCCCATGTAGCGAAACCGAGCAGGTTGGCGACCTCGTGACGGACAGCGAACAGGTCGAGCATCAGCTGCTTGTTCGCCGGGTAAGCGCGGGTGTTGTAGGCGCGGAACATCCTGAGCCGGAGATCGTGGCTCTTCGCGAAGGTCATGACCGGAATGTAGTCTGGAAAATCAGTGGTCAGCACGATCTTGCCGGCATTCTTACCATCCGCCGCGGGTGGATGGCAGGCCAGGTAGTCCGCCGGCAGACCGTCCAGCTCCGCCGCATCGTCGACCAGCACCTGGTTCGCACCCTCCTGCACATTACGGCTGATGGTCAGCGCCAGCAAAGTGGCCTTTTCCTGCAATTCCTTGAGGCGAGTGCGTGTGGCTTCGTCGCGATCGACACCGGCGAGGCGGTACTGCAACAGCGTGCGCTCGGAATAGTGGCGGGTCGCGTCGTCGGCGCCTTTCAGGTCGGCTGCGGCGAGTGCGCGGTAAATCTGCTGGTTCAGCGAAAGGGCGGTCGCGACTTCCGAGACCTTCTGGGCGAGCGTCTGCGCCATGTCGCGGACAGCCTTGTCCGGATAAACGCTGTCAAGGAGGCCGCACTCGCTGGCCACCTGGCTCAACTCGGCGACAGCATCATCATAGGCGCGCCAGATCTGCTCCGCGGACCCGCTGCCTTCAAGTTTATCCAGGCGACCCTGGATGCGAGCCAGCCGTTCTTCAGCCCACTGCTGGAGCTGCCCAGGTTCAAGAGCTGCCGGTCCTGCCGTCCAGGCGTGACTTTCGACTAAAGCTGCGACGTTTTTTTCTGGCATTCCATTCCCCTTTTCATCTTCATTATCTATCGTGGACTGAAGCATTTTGCCTGACGAACATTCAGGTGTCTTGTGCCGCAGGTTGTCGTCCGCCTGTTGACAATTTCATACAAATTAAAGCCGGAATGGCGCATTCGCCTCAGTTCTCTTGCATACTTGCTTGTCAGCACTTAAGATGCCGCAAACGTACGGATGACTTTGAACCCTACAGCAGCCACGGCGCAGTACCTTCGCTCTCGCATGAGCCGGGTTTGTGTTGCGATCACGGGCGACACTGCAGACGAGATGCTGACGAAGGCCGACGCTGTCCTGCGCGAGAATCCGTTTCTCGAATTCCGCCTCGATTATCTGGAGAAGCCGCAGAGCGCCATCGGTCAGCTTCGCGATTTCCTGTATGAACGCAGTGAAGTTACCGCCGTCGCGACCTGCCGGCGTACGACTGGTGGCGGACGTTTCCGGGCGAGTGCTGCAGTGCAGCTCGAGATACTGACAGAAGCAGCGAATGCCGGTTTTCACCTGGTCGACCTGGAAATCGAGACAGCCGAGGCCATTAGTAGAGCCGAATTTGACGCTTTCCGTGCAGCACTCGCGGAAAAAGGAACAGCGATCATTCTCTCCTCGCATGATTTCGATGCGACTGGCGACCTGGACAAGACCTTCGACCGTCTACAGCGATATCAGCCGGACTTCATCAAGATTGTTTCGACGGCGAAGCAGCTGTCTGACAATGTGACGATGATGCGCTTTCTTGAGCGCAAGAGCGATGGTGCCAACCTGATCGGCATCTGCATGGGCGACCAGGGACTGGTGAGCCGCGTGCTGGGCGTGCGGGCGGGCAGCATTTTTACCTTCGCATCTGCCACCGAAGGTGAGGAGACGGGCCCGGGACAGATAGCGGCGCGCACTCTGCTCGAAACATATCGTATTGAGCATGTCGAGCCATCCACTAAAGTGTATGGGGTCATTGGCAATCCCATCCGGCAATCACTCTCGCCGCTCATGCAGAACACGGCCTTCCGGCGCGAGACGGTCAACGGCGTCTTCCTGGCGCTCGAGACAAAGAAACTGTCTGACCTGCTTAACCTGGTGCGGGAACTGCCCGTCGCAGGCTTTGCCGTGACCATGCCATATAAGCAGGACATACTCGTTCACCTGGAGAAGACGGACTCACTCTCGGCCAAGATCGGCGCCTGCAATACAGTGGTGCGCTCGCAGGATGGGCGGCTGTTCGGCTTCAATACGGACGTGGGCGGGATCACGCGGCCAATTGAACGAAGGATGCCGATTCGCGGGGCGAAGATCCTGGTGCTCGGAGCAGGCGGAGCAGCGCGTGCTGCGGTCTTCGGCCTGGTCGACAGGGGAGCGGAAGTTTTCATCCTGAATCGGACGATAGAAACCGCGCAGAAACTCGCGCGGCAGGCGAAGGCGAAGACCATCCGCCGGGACCAGGTGGCGAAGACGCACTTCGATGTCATCATCAACACGACGCCGGCAGGAATGACCGGGCAGAAGCTGACCTCCATCCTGGAACCGCATGAATTGAATACGCGCATCGTGTTCGATACGGTCTACCACCCGATCGATACGCCGCTGATCCGAGCAGCCAGGGAAAAAGGGATTGCGGTGATCAGCGGTGTCGAAATGTTCGTGCAGCAGGGAGCGCGCCAATTTGAGATATGGACCGGTAAGCCCGCGCCGGAAGACGAGATGATGCGTGTAGTTCTGCATGCGTTGAAGCGGCGCGCCGAAGCGAGTGCGAACGGGACAGGGGGCAAAGGTGCGCAGGTGATCCCGATCTCTCCGCCTCGAGTCGCCGCTGCTGAGCATGCGGCAAGGGCTTTAAGCGTAGAGCCGGAAGGAGAGGGTGCTGCCAAAACAGAGAGTGCGCCTGCCATAGTTCCTGCGAAGCTGATTCTCGAAGTTTCTGCGAAACCCGTGCTCGAAAAAATTATGGTACCTGTGCCTATCAAGAAGGATGCACCGGTTGCCATGCCTGTCCCGAAAGCTGTAGAGGCGCAAAGCAAAGCGGTCACGAACACGCCGGCACCACTCAAGCCGGCGTATCCAGTCAAGCGGTCCGCTGCTGCAAAGAATGGAACATCGCCAAAGTCGGCGATTTCTGCAAAGAAAGGCGCTTCCACAAAGGGCGGGTCGCTAAAGAGCATCTCCGCAAAAAGCGCTTCAATGAAAAATGGGGCTGGCAAGGCTGCAAGCCGGAAGACAGCAGCGGCGCCGGCGATTGTGCGGAAGGCCGCGAGCGGGAGCTCTAACGGATCGAAAAATGGCCGATCGACAAATGGCGGATCGACAAAGCACGGGAATGGCGCCAGTAACGCCATGGGTCGCCCGTCGAACCACCCTACGGGCCATGCCACAAAGAGCACGGCTGCGGCAAGCCATGCGCGCCCTGGAAAAAAGACTGTTCCGCCGGCAGGTCGAAAGCCGATGGCGTCAAAGAGCCAATCGCGCAGCAAGCGATAAGACGCTCGGATCTGCGACGCGCTTCAGCCGCTAGAGGAGCGGTGGCGTTAGAAGATCATCCCGGACGCAATCAAGCGTTTGGCTCCCATCCGGACCGCCTTGGAACCAAAATGGGAACGATGTACTAAATCTCACGATTCGGTCATAGGCATCCCCCCAACCTGGAGATTACGATAGGCACTGACAAGGGCAATCAACGAAGATCTGGATTGGTGAATAGGCATGTCTATAGCGGCGATCATGGATCAACCGGGATTTCCCGGCGAACTCTCCGAGACCCAGCAGAGTCGCACGGTATACGCCCTCGAAGATTCAAAGGGTGGTGCTTCGTCCATCTGGCGTTCGCTCATGCACCTCAAACTGCTGCTGCCGTATGTCAGCAAACTGGTTCCAATACTTGAAGGTAATTTTCCCGGTGCCCTTGCACCCCTGCCGGCTGGCAGGGTAGAGAAGCTGGAACTATCCGAGATCCACTCAGCGATAGAAATGGTGAACCGCGGTTTACTTGATCTACAGGCTGGCAACCGCGAGGTACGCACCCAGGTGCAGGAGCAATCGACGCAGCTTAAACGGATCGATGATCAGCTGCTCCGTCTGCGAGAATCGACCCAACGCAACACCATGGAACATCAGGAGCTGGTCGAAGACCTTCGGACGGCATCGACGCTGGTCCGCGGCCTGTCGACGGTCATGATCGGGCTGATGGTCGTGGTGACAGCGATGGTAGCGTTCATGCTGCTTCACTGGCGCCACTGGAACTGATCGCAGATCGAATAAAAAAGGAAGCGGCCGGCCGGCTATCCCCTTTTTGCCTAAGCTCAGATCAGGAAGAATCCGGAAGACGTCGCACATGCAGCAACCGCTGGAAATGCCGAACTGTGCGGAATCTTACAAAATCTTTACAAAAGGAATCTTCTTTGTTGCCAGTCGTTCTTTTCGAGGACTAGTATCACTCCCAGTTCGGTGCAGTGCCCTCGGTGCACGTGCCAGGATGTTCCAACCATGCACAGTCGTTCGGCAATTCATAAATCCAAACGGTCTGACAGCGAACCTGTCAGAGTCAGTGGAGTTGATTCCTATGGCGTGGTACGCCTACTGTGTCAGTGAAAAACAGGCGTTTCCCGAGCTTGCCCGTCACCGCAAACCAGTTCCCATGGAAGCGGTTACAGGTATTTTTGGAAACCAAGTCTTCCTTTATCCAGCCAGTGATCTTGCAGTTGTCGTCAGTGAACACGACCCATCCGTAAATCTAGATCAAAAGTCCGCTGTTGATCACGCGCATGTCATCGCCGACTGCTTCAAACATTCCACAGTTCTGCCCTTCCGGTTTGGCACGGTCTACCAAGATGATGAAACCCTGCGGCGCTCCATCCGCACGAACCAGCGTAATTTCCTTGGCAACCTTGACCGGTTGCGAGGGAAAGCTGAAATGCACCTCAAAGTGACCCTGGACGACTGCTGCAGGGACTTCATCCCATCCGGCGTTGCCCAGCGGGTTGGCAAGGAGTATCTCTCGAATCTGAGAGAAGTGGCCAGCCGTCAACGCGAGCGCCAGACCAAGGCGCGTTCTGTGTCCACACAAATGCACCGTATGTTCTGCCCGCTGGATGAAGAAATCACCTGCCGGCGCATGGATAGCGGCAAAATGCTTCTGGATATTGCCCACCTGATCGATCACAAGTGCGTGGAGCGCTATCAGAATAAATATTCTTCGGCGAGTCTTCTGCTGAAAGACTGCCATATGCAACTCTCCGGCCCCTGGCCGCCGTACCATTTTGTGCACCGCCTGGCACGTCCAGCCGCGCATGCAGCAATGACCCATGGAACAGCCCACGCGATTCCTGCCTGAGCTGCTTTTTAAACGATAAAAAGCCCGGCGATTGCCGGGCTTTGTCGTTCTGATCGCATTCAATGCAAAATCAGGGATGATCGGTTGCAGGCTGGTTCTTTTTCTTGTTGCGGCTGAGAACAAAGCTTTCCTTGCGCCGGTCGACTGAGGCGTGGTCGATCTTCTTCCAGAAGGCCTGGAAGTAGTCGACGGACGAAATCAGTGCGACAAGGGCCATGAAGTAGATCGCCGCGGTCGCGATCCAATCGACCGGGATAATGAGCCAGCCAAAATGCCAGTAATGCCAACGATGGGCCAGTATGGCGGCGACGACGGTAAAGATCTGCGCAAAGGTCTTGAGCTTGCCCAGGTCGCTGGCCTGGATGGTAAAGCCCTCTGTGCTGGCGATCGACCGCAGGCCGGTTACGAGGAACTCGCGGCCGATGACCAGGATCGTGATCCACGCCTTCACGATATGGGGATTGAACTCGATCAGGGTGATAAAGCCTGCCGAGATCATGAGCTTGTCGGCCAGGGGGTCGAGCAGCATGCCCATGGTCGTTACCTGGCCGCGCCGCCGCGCCAGGTAGCCGTCTACGCCGTCGGTAATAGAGATGAGGATGAAGAAGACGGACGCGATGACTTCCTGCTCACCCCAGGGTGCGTGGAAGGGGAAGCGGGGGGACAGCATCCAGATGAGCAGCGGCACTGCCACAATCCGGCTCATCGTGATGGAGTTCGGCAGGTTCACAGGAAGTCCGATGTCCGAGCCCGAAGTCGACCGAGAGGGCCGGACAGCGAGAAAAGTGGCGTGTTATGCCCTATCAGCATTATGCATCAGGTGCCAGCCACGGTTCTGCCAGTTTCCAGGAACGGGCCCGATGCATGCTCCAAAGCGGGAATAAGAATCCTGCGATACATGCAAAAAGGTAAGAGGCAGGAGCCACGCTCCTGCCTCTCTGTAGTGCATGCCAATTCAGGTTAGAACTGCGCTTTGAGGACGAACTGGTACTCACGCGGAGTGTAGTTCGGATCGGTCGCAGAGATGGTGCCGAACGCCGCATTGCCCAGTGTCTGATTGGCGCTGTTGTTGTTGGCGATGTAGAAGTTGGGGGTATTCGAAATGTTGAAGGCTTCCACACGGAACTGCACGTTGACACGTTCAGTAACGGGAAAGTCCTTGAAGAGAGAGAGATCGACGTGGCGGAAGTTAGGTCCGATCATCGAGTTGCGCTGCGTGTTGCCGATCGTTCCAAGAGGCTGCGGAGCGAAAGCGTTCACGTTGAAGAACTCGTTGATGGATTTAGTACCGACACCTGTGTTGCCGACGGTATTGGGACGATCTGCGCCCCCG
>CAXTNK010000084.1:0-7929 GCA_964245665.1 uncultured Acidobacteriaceae bacterium | reverse complement strand
CTGCGGGACTGCGCGATTGTTGAACCCAGGCGTCACCGTGGTACCAGAGAAGGTATCGGACACAGCAGGGTTGTCAGCGCCTGCACCACCGTTAATGATTGAGAACGGCTTACCAGTCTGCCACACGGCAATCGTGTTCATCTCCCAGCCGTGCAACGCTGCGCGCTTCAGTCCGGTGAAGGTGTTGCCGTATTGCAGTTCATAGTTCAACGAAAGTGCGAAGCGGTTCTTAATCTGATCTTCCGAAGTGCCGTACTCGGTTGCGCGGATGTTGGTTGGCAGAGCATGAGCCCAGCCCTGGTCACCCTGTTCGGAGAAGCCAGTGATGTCGCTTAAGGCCTTTGCCCAAGTGTAGTTCGCATCGAACGCCAGCCCATTCGTAAAACGACGCTGCAAGGAGGTCTGCAATGCGTTGTAATTGGAAACACCTTCAGTTGCCAGGTAGCTGACCCCACTCAAGTTAGGCAGTGGTCCGGCCAACGGGCGCGCTGCCAGAGCTCCGCGTGCGGCGACTGGCACAGAGTAAGGATTGAACGGCAGAGGCTGGTTGATGTTGTCGATCGATTCCGGCAGATGCTGACCGATATTTCCCACGTAGCCGATGATGAAGACATTGGCGCCGAACTGCTGTTCCATCTGCAGGTTGAACTGCTGAATCAGGGCAGACTTGAAGTTGGTCTGCTCAGCAACAAAGCCCAGGCCGGCGATGGTGGAAAGGTTCGCCAACTGAGCAGCAGTGGGAGCCGAAGGAACGGCAATCCCTTCATTGATGACGCTAGGCTGCGGCGGGTTAAGGCTCGAACAGGCTGGATTCTGACCTGCAGGAAGCGCTCCGCCATTGACTGACTCTTCAACGCTGACTGCTATATCAGACTGGCAGGATGGCGCATAGACAGAGGTAAATGGAGCGTTTTTCAAATCGCCGTTCGAGGTGTAGTTGCCGGGAAAATAGCTGAGCCCGTAGCCGCCGCGGAAGACTGTCGTTGGTCGTGCCGAGTAGGCGAAGCCGACGCGTGGGGCGACGTTATCGTAATTGGTCTTGATACCTGCGGTGTCGCTGACGCCGTTAACACCGGCAATCTTCAGCGCGCTTGAAGTAGCGGCCGCAGGGTTACCCAGTGCTTCCAGGAAGTCATAGTTGGAGATGTGGTTGTGTGCTTCGGTGTATGGGGTGAACAGGTCATAGCGCACGCCAAGCAAAAGTGTCAGCTGCGGGGTGATCTTCCAGCTGTCCTGCGCAAAGGCACTGGGCTCCCAGGAACGATAGTCTGGCGGAGACAGGTTGAAGTTACGCGACTGGCTGTTAAAGCCACCGACGAGCGCCGACGCAATCTGGTTGCTTTGAAGTGCAGCCTGGTCGGTCGTGCCGTTAACAACGGTGCCATTCGCGTCTGTCGGCAGGTTGAATGAGTAAGCGCCGACTGCCGATGCACTCTGAACGTTGCGTGCCTGGCGACGGATCAGGCTGGCTCCGAATTTGAAGTTGTGGTTGCCCTTTGTCCAACTTACTGAGCCGTTGTACTGGAAGGTATTGTCGATGTCCTCCAGCGGCACGTAAGCCCCGTCACCAATATCACCGAATGGACCGATCGAAACCGGTGTCAGCGAATCGGCAAACGGACTGAAAGAGGTCATGGAAGCTGGGAAACCGAATGTCTGGTCAATACCCTTCCCATAGTTGAGCGGGAGCGATAGATTGTTGATGCGTGTATACCCGGCACGCAGGTCGAGCAGTACAGCCGGGCTGAACGTGTGCGTGTACCCACCAACCCACTGCTGTGCGGCGTTGGTAGCCGGGCCATCAAAGTTATAGCGGCCGCCACTGACTTCTACACCACCGACAGTCCCGAAGGCCGGCGGCGTGAAGGTGTTGACCTTGTTGTACGAGAAACGGGCGAAGACCACATTTGCTTCGTTAATCCGTCCGTCAACGCGGGCATCGTAGGTGTTGTAATTCTGCGTTTTGTTCGGGCTGATGACGTAATTGGCTGTCAGATTTCCATTTGTCGGCGCGGGGAAAAGCTTCAGGTAATTCAACACCAGAGGGTTGATGCCGTTGACCAAGCCGGGAGCTACGAGATATGTACCGGTTACCGGGTTCAGCGTACCGTTGGCCTTATTCAGGAGAGACTGCGGCGTCAATCCACCGATGCTGTGGATGGCGTCGTACTGGGAAAGTAGCGGCACTGTACCGGTGTCGGTCATGCCTGCGACCTGACGGAAACCTTCCCAATCGAAAAAGAAGAAAGCTTTGTCCTTGAGAACGGGTCCACCGATGCTAGCGCCGTACTGATTCTGGCGAAGTTCCGGCTTCGCTCCGGTGTTCTGGAAAAAGCTGCGGCCGTCGAAGATATCATTGCGGAAGTACTCATACGCCGAACCATGAAACTGGTTGGTACCCGAGCGGGTGATGATATTGATGACGCCGCCTGCAGTGCGGCCTGCTTCTGCTGCGTAGCTGTTGGTCTCTGTCGTGATTTCCTGGATACCTTCGACGTTGGGCTTGATACCGATTGTGCCGATGATGCGCTCGTTGTCGTCTACGCCATCCACGACCCAGTTGTTGAGACTTGAATCCTGGCCGTTGATGGAGAGCCCGGCGGCGTTGGTGCGGCGATCATCTGGACGGCCGCCGCTGCTGAGTCCGTTGCCCTGGCCTTCATTGGCTCCGGGAACCAGCGCGACCAGCTGCACGAAGTTGCGTCCGTTCAGGGGAAGATCCTGTACTGCCTTGGCTGTAACAGTCGAGCTGACAGTTGCATTGTCGGCCTGGAGGAGTGGCGTGGAGGCCTGGACCTCAACGGTGGTGCTGCCTGCGCCGGTGACGAGCTTTACGTCGTTGCGCGCGCGATCGCCTGCTTCTACCGAGAGGTCATTGGTGATCGATGACTCAAAGCCGGACGCCTTCACGCTGATGGAATAGTGGCCGACGGGCAGGGTTGAGACCGTGTATTCACCCGAGCCGTTCGTCTGGACGGTGCGTTCTTCGTTGGTGCCTATATTCTTCACCACGACAGTTGCGTTTGGCACAACGGCGCCACTTGCATCCGTAACTGTTCCAAGAATGTCTGCGGTGGTGAGTTGCGCGAATGCCTGTGCGCTCAGCAACATGATGGTGAGAAAAAGGGCTGCGAAAGCCCGCTTGCAAAGTCTTACGGCATGACCATTACGGCCTGCCTGCTTTCTATCTGATGAAATCACTTCAATACCCATAGTGGGATGGCGCTCCTTATGCAGCGGTAAAGCAACCCCGACCGAATGCAGATTGCCTTACTCGCAGGCTATTTGGCCGTATTGAAGATTGCACTGTCAAGGCCGAGAATCTAAGCGGGCACGAGTAGGCATCAACCGAAAGGATGACTTTTAGTGTCTCCGGGTTAGTGGCTTATTCAAGATAATGTTTAATCGGCCCGATAATCCGCATGAGCGGTAGCGAATGTAGATGAAATGCTTCACAAGAATATTTTTTTGTTTCCGCGCGATCTTCAAATTTTGAGACGTCTCAAAAGGAGCTGTGACGGAGACATTTCACTTTTCGGAGCACAGCCTGCAGATTTCGGCGCCGTAGCGGGCGGCCTTGGCGGGGCCAATTCCGTCGATGGTCTTCAGGTCGTCCACTGTTGTGGGTCGGTCGACAGCGATGGCGCGCATGGTCTTGTCCGAAAAGACGCAGAAGGCGGCGAAGCCATGTTTCTTCGCTTCCGACGAGCGCCACACTCGTAGACGCTGCTCGCGGGCGGTCTCTTCCGGGTTGAGGACAACTTCGACTACTCCACTTTTCGAACGGGCTGACGGTGAAGTTGTGGGACTGCCGTTGCGCCTGCGAGGCTTCCCTGCTGATTCAGAGACGAAGGCTTCTCGTATTCGTAATAGTTTCAGATCACCAGCGTCGAGTTGCTCGCCGTCACGAGTGATTCCTACGCGTCGATAGGTGAGGGTCTTCCCTTCCTTCTCGAAGGATGCGTCTTCCATGAACAGGTAGCCGGCGGTTACGAGTGCACCGAGGATTGCTTCGAACTCGTTGCGGCTGAGTTCTTCGCGCGGAAAGATGTCCTTGTGCAGTTTGCCGGTCGAACGGGCACTGCCGGAGCGGAGTTCGCGCATGACCGTGCTGGTCGCCTTCGCTTCGATAGCGTTCAGTTCGCGGAACTGCTGGGCGATGGCCTGTTCCGGCGAGCAGACATCACATTGGCCGCAGAAGGGCGAGCGGTCGGTGGCGTCGCCGAAGTGTTTGACCAGGGCGGCCATGCGGCAGTCGTGTGATTCTGCGAAACGCTGCATGGCGTCAATCTGTGAGCGACGTTGCGACACTTGTGCCGAGTAGGATTCGTGCCATGGGACACGGCCGCTGGGCGCTTCCATTCGGTAAACGGCGCCATCCTGTTCAGATCCGCAGACACCGAGCAGTTCGAGACGCTCGAAGGCTTTGTCGAAGTCTTCCGCGCTGATCCGCAGGGCGCGGCAGATGCTTTCGCGGTCACGCGGCTCGTCGGTGCATTTTGCATAGACGCGCTTGAGCAGTTCGGTGTCTGGATAGTCGCGCTCGAAGAAAAACTCGTGCGTACGCCGATCGGCAAAGGAGTAGAGCAGGATGGCGCGACTCTGCAGGCCATCGCGGCCGGCGCGGCCAATCTCCTGGTAATAGCCTTCGAGCGTGCCAGGCAGCGCCGCGTGGATGACGGTGCGGACGTCTGCCTTGTCGATGCCCATGCCGAAGGCCGTCGTGGCGACGACTACTTCGAGTTTGCCGTCGAGAAAGTCGCGCTGGACATGGTCGCGGTCCTCGGCCTCCATACCGGCATGATAGGCAGCGGCTTTGTACTGTTCGCGCAGACGGGCGGCCAGTTCTTCGCTGAGCTTGCGAGTGGGCGCGTAGACGATGGCCGGACGGCGGCTCTCGTCGGCAAGCAGACTGGCGATCCGGCCGGGACGATCAGGAACGGAGGTCTCGACCGACTCGATGGCGAGGTTGTGACGGCGGAAGCCGTGGATGAAGCGGGTTGGCGTCGTGAGAGCCAGTTGGCGGAGGATGTCGTCCTGCACGACGGGCGTGGCGGTTGCAGTGAGCGCGATGATAGGCGAAGGGCGGAGCAGTTGCAGATAGTGGCCTAGGAGCCGGTAATCGGGGCGGAAGTCGTGCCCCCATTGCGAGATGCAATGCGCTTCATCAACGGCGATGAGGGTCGGCTTGCGTTTCGCGAGCATCTCCGGAAAGCCGGGAACGCGGAGGCGTTCGGGCGCTATGAAGAGAAAGTCGAGTTCGCCCGCAAGGTAGGCGACGCAGGCAGCGCGCGAGTCGCTGCGATCGAGGCCGGAGTGAATGCGGGCAGCGCGAAAGCCAAGCTGCTGGAGCTTCCAGAACTGGTCTTCCATGAGTGCGATCAGCGGGCTGATGACGAGCGTCGTACCGCCGCGGACGATGCCGGGCAGTTGGTAACAGAGCGACTTGCCAGCACCCGTCGGCATCACCAGCAGGACGTCGCGACCGGCTTGAGCAGCTTCGCAGACGGCTTCCTGATTGGCGCGGAAGTCAGCGAAACCGAAGCGGTCGGCGAGAACGGTTCGCAGGTGAAGCTGGGGCAAGTTCGGACTCTTCCTTTTCTGCGTGGGCCTGGTGGATGGCGGAGGGTACGCCTCCCCCTGTTTTGCTAAAGATTACATTCGCAGCGCGTGTATGCGCGGGTCAGACGCCAGAGTATTCATGGTTGGAGTTAAACGCAAAGTATGCGGATGATTGAGGTTAATGCGATTCTCTGGATTTCCTCGGGGCAACTACATTGAATAATCATATCCAGTTTCCAAGGTCATTCGGAAGATTCGCATGGGTTGACAATTGCGCGACCCGGAATGGGACTGAGGTTTCCAACCTGGGTCATCATGGGAGCTTTATATGTATCGGCTCCCAGGTTCGACTGCTGTAGGCCCAAGTCCCAAAAGCGAGACATGGAGAACCCGGGGCTGTGGATGGGATAGAAACGCAGGGCCTTCGACTTCGTCCAGGATGACACATTCACTCGGGTTCAGGTCACACCTGCACTCGGCTTCAGAATTGGCTGGATGGGTCACGCAGAACTCTCCACTCCGCTTCGCTCCGGTCGGGATGACAAGGCTCCACAGCGGGGCAAATTGGTGAGTGCATCAGCGGTAGGTTGCGAGGGAATGATAGCCGTTTGTTTTTCTGGTAGGGAGTGGAGCTTCCAGACTGGATTTGAGAGACAATCAGAAGAGAAATTATGAGTGAAAACGAGAGTAGTTCTGCCCGTGATGCAGCTGTAAACAGCGAGTTTGGAGAAATCGATTTCCTGCACGAGATCGGGAGCCGGATGGCTGCTTCCGATCCTCTGCACGCGCTGCTTGAGCGCATCGTCGAGTTTGCATCTTCGGTGGTTCAGTGCGACTCCTGCTTTATCTATGTGTTGGAGAAGGAAGAACTGGTGTTGCGAGCTTCGAAGAATCCGCATGCTGACGTAGTGGATCGCCTCAACCTGCAGGTGGGCCAGGGAATTACGGGCTGGGTGGCAGCGCACAAGCAGCCGGTGGTGATTGCCCGGGATGCAGCGCACGATCCCCGTTTCAAAATGTTTCACGAGCTGCCGGAAGACAACTTCGAGGCGTTTCTTTCGATCCCGATCACGGGGCGCGGCAAACTGGTGGGTGTCATTAATCTGCAGCATCGCCAGCCGCATGAGTTTACGCACCGCGAAGTGCAGTTGATGAGCACGATCGGCTTCCTGGTGGGCGCGGAAGTGGAACTGGCCCGGCTGGAGAATGAGAATATTCAGCTGGCCGGGCAACTGCAGACGCGCAAAATTCTGGAACGGGCGAAGGGAATTCTGCAGAGGGATTTAAAGGTGAGCGAAGAAGAGGCTTACCTGATGCTGCAGAAGCAGAGTAGGCAGAGGCGGTTGAATACAGCGTATTTGACTGCGATGTTCCTCCGGCCTGCCTGGGTTCGGCGGCGGGCCGGATGGATTATGGCTGCCTGGACGGGTCGTGGTTACTGACCGAAATTGCTCATGATGTCTTGAGCTGACGCTGCGATTTGCCGGCATTGAGTTTGCGCGCTGGTTCCAGTTCAACGTGAGCGAGTGACTCAGCGGCTCGCTGATATTCGAGTGCTCGATGATATTGCTCGTCCTTGAAGGCTTTGGCAGCTGCTTTCCGGGCGGCTTCGTAGATCTTCGCTAACTCCTCAGGATGAGCGGACTGTTCCTCCCAATGCTCTGTGGCCTTGTCCTCGAGGCGCTCGTACTGCTCCTGAATCGCTTTAATCAGTGCAGGCGAGAGGCTGCTGGTGGAATCGGCAGCAAGAACCGCGAAGCCCAGGTGTTCGGCGGCGCGAAGCAGGTCGGCGGCATTCTGCTCACTGCCAGTGGTAAGTTCCTGGTGCGCCAGTTTCACAAGAACATCGGCAGGTTTCCTGGACGCCGGGGTCAGAGAACTGTGGAGAGAAAGTACGCGGCCCATGTGCTCGAAGGCCCGGCGGAGGTCCTTGTTGTGGGCCTGCTTCTTGGGGTGTGGCTTGTGTGCCGAATGTTTTTTGGCTGCAACATGTTTTGCGGGATGCTTCTTGTGGGGAGCTTTGTCCCCTTTTTTCGGTGGCATGGAGGTCCTTTCCTGCTTCTCGTTCCAGTGTGAGATGCACGAGAGATGTACGGCATGGTGTAGACCCGAGTGGCGATGGCGAGAGGGCACCAAATCGTGGCTGAGCAGGAAAACGCAGGTCCTTCCAATTCGCTCAGGATGACATCATTTCTGTTGCCAGCAGGCTAGGTGCCTGCTGGTGCTCAGGGAACCTGCATTGTGTTGACGACTTCGGGATCGTCGCGGAGTTTGACGTAGAGGGTTCTGGCTGAGGGTCTTGGGACGTTCAGGGTCTGACCGGCGAAGCCTTCGGGCACCTGGATGCTGTGGGTGAAGGCGGCGTCG
>CAXTNK010000083.1:13867-20023 GCA_964245665.1 uncultured Acidobacteriaceae bacterium | reverse complement strand
TGCACAGATTATGCTGGGATTTGAAGTTGCTGCAGCCGATCCACAACATTTCCTCGCAATCAATCTTGTCCAGCCGGAAGATGACTTTTATTCCATGCGCGACTATCACCTGCACATGCAGATGATCGCGGCCCTGCGCAGGTTCTATCCCGGCGTGCACGTGACGCTGCATGCTGGTGAACTCGCGCCAGGCCTGGTGCCGCCGGATGGATTGCTCTTTCACATCCGCGACGCAGTCGAAACCGCCGGCGCTGAGCGCATCGGCCACGGCGTCGATGTGATGAACGAAGAGCATCCCTACCAACTGCTGCATGAGCTTGCCGACCGCCATGTGATGGTCGAAATCAACCTGACCTCTAATGAAGGCATTCTCGAGGTCGGCGGCCCGAACAGCCCGCTGCCGTACTACATCGATGCCGGCGTGCCCATTGCTCTTTCGACGGACGACGAAGGCGTGAACCGCAGCAACATGACCCACGAATACGCCAAGGCTGCGACGCTCTACGGCCTCAGCTACCAGCAGCTGAAGAACATGGCGCGCAACAGTCTCACATACAGCTTCCTGCCCGGAGAGAGCCTATGGCCCATTGGCAGCGTCGCGACCATGTATCGCGAGCCTGCCGCGGCGTGCCGCGCGTCTGTTGCGCATCTTGCACATGATCAGAAAACTTCTGCAGACGCCGCTTGTGCGGGGTATCTTGCCGAAAGTGAGAAAGCAGCAGCCCAATGGGAGATGGAGCGGCGCTTTACTACCTTCGAAGCAGGGCATTGAGCGGAAATCAACAGTTCCAACATGGAAAAAGCAGGAGGTCCGGCTGCCGCTGCTAAACTTAGATTTCCTATACTGCAGACTTTGGAAGAGCCTACTCCTTGCCAGAAACAAAGAAAACTCCCGTCACCTATGCCGATTCCGGCGTCGACATTGAACGAGGCGACCGCGCCAAGCAGCGCATAAAAACACTCGCAAAAAGGACATTTAACAAGCAGGTTTTGAGCGAAATCGGAGGGTTTGGAGGCCTTTTTGGGCTCGATACTGCCAAGTACAAGCAGCCCGTTCTGGTCTCGAGCGCGGATGGCGTCGGCACCAAGCTTAAAGTCGCTTTTGAGCTGAATATCCACCACACGGTGGGCGCCGACCTGGTGAACCACTGCGTGAACGACATCGCTGTCCAGGGTGCGACCCCGCTTTTCTTTCTGGACTACCTGGCTACCGGCAAGCTCGACAGCAACACCGGTGACGAACTGATTGAGAAGATCGTTACTGGCTTGTCCGATGCCTGCAAAGCCAATGGCTGCGCGCTTATTGGCGGCGAAACCGCCCAGATGCCCGGCTTCTATGCCGATGGCGAATACGATCTCGCCGGCTTCATCGTCGGCGTGGTCGACAAGGAACAGCTCATTACCGGCGCGAAGATCCAGCCGGGCGATGTACTGGTTGGTCTGCCTTCGACCGGTCTGCATACCAACGGCTATTCGCTTGCCCGCAAGCTTTTTTTCGAGGTCGCCGGTTACCGTGCTGACCACTTCGTGAATGCCATTCATGACAAGGCGGGCACGGCGCTGATGAAGACGCACCGCAGCTATCTCAGCATCATCAAGAAGCTGGCGGCTGCCGATCTCGCTGTCGGTTTCGCGCACATTACGGGTGGCGGCATTACGGAGAACCTGCCGCGCATTCTGCCCCGCGGCTGTGTCGCGCAGGTGGAGATTGGCAGCTGGCCGGTACTCCCGATCTTCGAGCATCTTCGCGAACTGGGTTCAGTAAGCCAGGACGAGATGCTGAGGACCTTCAACATGGGCATTGGCATGATCGCCGTAATCCCCGCGGACAAATTCAAGAAGGCGCAGGCGCTGCTCAGTCGCGCGGATGAAAAGTCGTATGTCATCGGCCGGATCGTCAAGCCGGCTGTGAAGAACGATCCTTTGCAGGATCGTAAGGTCATCTACAGCTGATGAGCACTGCTGAAACCAGGAAGCATCGGCTGGGCATTCTGCTCTCCGGCCGCGGATCGAATTTCCTCGCCATCGCTGATTCGATTGCGCAGGGACGTCTGCCCAATGCAGAGATAGCTGTCGTGATCTCAAACCTTGCCGATGCGCCGGGTCTGGCCGCTGCCAGCGAATGTGGGATTACCGCGATAGCCATTGAAGCCAAGGGCCGCAAGCGCGCCGAGCATGACCTTGAGATCATCTCCACACTTCAGGAATACAACGTTGACCTGGTCTGTCTCGCGGGCTATATGCGGCTGCTTTCTCCCTGCTTTATCCAGGCTTTTCCGCAGCGCATCCTGAATATCCATCCGTCCCTGCTACCTGCGTTTCCCGGGCTTCAAGCACAACATCAGGCGTTTGATTACGGCGTCCGTGTGGCTGGCTGCACGGTGCATTTTGTCGATGAAGAACTCGACCATGGCGTCATTGTGCATCAGCGGACGACGCCTGTTACAGATAGCGATACTGCCGAAACGCTCGCCAGTCGATTGCTTGCAGAAGAGCATGCGGCTTACACCGAAGCTATTCGACTGGTGCTGTCTGGCGAGTATCGCATCGAAGGCCGGCGCTACGTTCGCGTCTAGCGCTTCGCAGCGCTCACCTGCGCAATTTCAACGGCTTCGACTTCTCGGAGATCGACATGTACCTTCCGTGCATACCTGCGACGGGTCGCTGCAGGGAGTGTACTTGCCTACTCTGCGGTTGGTAAATGAAAAGGGTGACGCTTCACATTGGCTGGCGGGCGCCTTACTGGTTGACGCCGCTCGCGAGAAAGCCGCCATCTACTACAAGGATCTGCCCGGTAACAAACGAGGAGGCAGCCGATGCAAGATAGACGGCCGCGCCTTGCAACTCTTCGGTTTTGCCGAAGCGGCCCATGGGCGTGCGCATCAGTAGTTCCTTGCCACGAGGTGAATTGTCCAGAAGGTTCGCATTCAGGTCCGTGCGGAAAACGCCGGGCGCGATGGCGTTCACCAGGACGCCCTCTTTCGCCCACTCCACTGCCAGCGAACGGGTAAGCGCCGCCACGCCGGCCTTGCTCGATGCGTAGGCTGCTACCTCCATGAGCGAAACGAACGTGTTCAGCGAGGCAATGTTGATGATCCTTCCGGACTTGTTCGCCAGCATGTGTGCGCCGAAGATCTGGCACGCACGCAGTGTTCCGGTCAGGTTCACGTCGACGATCTTCTGCCACTCGCTTTCGGGAAACGATACCGTTGGTGCACGCTTGATAATGCCGGCGCAGTTGACCAGGATGTCGACCTGTTTGAACCGTTCTTCACAGGCGGCGAGCAGTGCGTGTAAAGATTGTGCGTCGAGTACATCGCTGGGCTGCCGGAGCGTCTGGCGGCCCGCTGCTTCGATCTCCGCTGCAGTGCTGTCTACCTGTTCCGGCCGACGCGCGGAAGCGACCACATCGGCGCCGGCATGGGCGAGGCCCAGGCTGATAGCGCGGCCGATGCCGGAGGTGCCACCGATGACGACGGCTGTCTTTCCCGTCAGATCAAAAAGTGAGGATGTTGTTGCCAAAGTACTCTCCAGGAATTTAGTTGCTTAGGAAACCCCGACGTATTCGACGCCTGTCATCTGCTCGGAAATGTGCCAGAGCCGGGCGGCGCTGACGGGATCAAGCGCATGTGGTCTGGGCTTTACTTCGACCGGATTGCCCTTAATCTCCGCGATGCCATCGGGGCCATAGTAGTGGCCGGCCTTGGCATCGGGCGAGGTAGCGGCGTACAGCAACGGCAGAGCACCGCGAGCCTCCGATTGCGCGAAGAGCGAAACCATCACCCCAGCGACTTTGGCCTTCAGATCCGTACCCATGCCATTGGCGATAATACTGGTCGAAGCCACGCCTGGATGCGCGATGATGCTGCTGACGTCCTTGCCGGCGCGCTTCAAACGGCGATCGAGTTCCAGCCCGAAGAGCAGGTTCGCAAGCTTCGATTGCGAGTAGGCTTTGCGCGGATCGTAGTCCCGCTCCCAGTTGGGATCTTCATAACGCATACGACCGCCCTTGTGAGCGATGGATGCGACAGTCACGACGCGGCTGCCGGGCGTTTTGATCAGCGCTGGCATCAGTTCGCCAGTCAGCGCGAAGTGGCCAAGATGATTGGTGCCGAACTGCGCCTCAAAACCCTGCTTCGTCGCCTGGCGAGTCGGGAAGGACATGACACCCGCGTTGTTGATGAGGATATCGAGCTTGCGGTTACTCGCGACGAATGCCTCGGCAAACGTCTTCACGGATTCAAGGTCGGCGACGTCAACCTTGGCGATCTCGACCTGTGCCGGCGGGACCGCGGCAATTATTTTTGCCTTTGCCTCGGATGCTTTCTGTTCATTGCGGCAGGCGAGAATGACCGTCGCGCCGGCGCGTGCCAGCTCGAGGGCCGCTTGGTAGCCAATTCCGCTGTTCGCACCGGTAATAATGGCAAGCTTGCCGGCCTGCGAGGGAATATCTTTTGCGATCCAGTGGCTCATAAGTTTCGTTGTCGCCCTTCGTTAATTTCGAGATACGGCATGTCCGGGTTCAGGCCTGTGTTTCCTGCTGCTCGCCAGCTTCACCGAGTGTGAGGCTGATGGTGCGCTTTACTTTGCCGCGATAAAAGGTGACCTGTACAGTATCGCCGGCGCGGTGCTGATTCATGATGTCGTTGATGTCCTGTGTACTGGTAACGGGCTGGCCCGCAATAGACACGATCAGGTCGCCGCCGAGATAGATGAGGGTGTTGCCTAGATAGGCTTGTTCACTACCGCCGCGCAGGTCTGCCCGCGCTGCCGCACCGCCCGGCAGTGTTCGCTGGATCAGCACACCCGCATTCGCTGCCAGCCCCATCTGCTCGGCAAGGTCCGGCCCGACGGGCAGCGATACGATGCCGAGAGACGGACGGCGGATGCGGCCGTATTGCGCGAAATCCTGCAGCACGGCTTTCGCAGTGTTGATAGGAATGGCGAAACCGATGCCGGCGCTTTGCTCTACGGCTACCTGCGCGTTTGGGTCGGTGGCGATGAGTGAATTGATACCGATGACCTCGCCGTGCAGGTTCAGCAGCGGACCGCCGGAGTTGCCGGGATTGATAGCTGCGTCGGTCTGGATGGCATTGTCGATCAGGTTGCCTTCGGGGCCGCGCACAGAACGCAGCGCGCTGATGATGCCGGTCGTCATGGTGCCGTTCAGGCCGAACGGATTACCGATGGCAAATACTTTCTGCCCCACCTGCAGGTTCTTCGAATCAGCCAGCACGACAGGCGTCAGATTGGGCGCGTCAATCTGCAGGAGCGCGAGGTCATCACCTTTATCGCGCAGGACCACCTTTGCCTTGTAGCGACGCTTGTCGCCGACAGTGACTTCAATCTCGCGGCCGCCTTCGATCACGTGATAGTTGGTGATGATATGACCCTGCTTGTCGATGATGAAGCCCGAACCCTGCCCCTGCTGCGGTACAGCTCCATAAAAAAAGTTGTAGGAGACAGAGGTCGAGGTGATGTTCACGACGCCAGGCAGTACATGTCGGTAGACGCTCATGTTGTTCTGCTCTTCCGAGTCGTAGGCCTGGTCGGCGCTCGCTTCCGTAATGTGGATAGGCAGATCAAGCTTCGGCAGTTCGCCATGCGTGATCGGCAGGTGGCCGATGCTCATGAAGTTCTTGCCGGAAACGATGTACCAGAAAGCGCCGACGAACAGGCAGATCAGGAACAGGCGGCGCAATGTGCTTTGACGTTTCATTGAACGTCCCTTTCGTGATTCGATTTTTGCGCCTGACGTGCAGACGCGGCGGCGGGTTCCGGCGAGAGCTTTGGCCATACCCGCTCGACAGCAAGGCGCATGTCTTCAAGAGACCCAGTATTTTCAAGAACGATATCGCAGAATGGAGTTTTTTCTTCGTCCGGAATTTGAGATGCGATGCGGGACTCGGCGTCGGCGCGCAGGACTGCGAGTCTGGTGGGGTCATTTTGCGGCAAACCGGTCCTTCTGATGAAGCGTTCGATCCTCAGTTCACGCGGAGCCGTGACCAGGATCAGCTTGTCGAAGCGGTCGCGCCAGCCCGGAACTGTGCCGTCGCGCTCGGCCTCGAAGATCAGTGCTGACTCGATCACAGCGACAGCTTCCGGCTCGCGGGCGAAAAGGTCGCGCATCCACTTTTCCTGCGCAGCGATGACAGC
>CAXTNK010000083.1:12348-13857 GCA_964245665.1 uncultured Acidobacteriaceae bacterium | reverse complement strand
GATGCACGATCAGCGACAGTTCGCGAACACGGCCCTGCTGAAACGAAAGCTCGGCCAGTTTGCGGCGATCGAGGCTGCCGTCCTCGCGAATAATATCGTTGCCGAAATGTTCGACGATGGCGGCGAAAACAGGCTGGCCGGGTTCCATGAGAATGCGGCCGACGGAATCAGCTTCGATGACATGGGCGCCGCAATCGCGCAAAATGGCCGCAACGGTCGACTTACCACTTCCCAGGCCACCTGTCAGTCCGACTCGCAGCATGGTGACGCTAGACCGGCAATCCGCGACGCAGACGTGCCGCGCGCACAGTGTTGGCCATCAGCAGCGCAATGGTCAGCTTGCCCACGCCGCCCGGAACAGGAGTGTAGGCGCCCGAGACAGCGAAAGCGGCAGGATGGACGTCGCCGACCAGAGTCGAGCCCTTCAGCAGGAACATCTCTTCGCGCCGGGCATCACCGGCGAAAAACTTATCGAACTCTTCGCGGCTGGTGACGCGGTTGATGCCGACGTCGATGACAGTCGCGCCCGGTTTGACCATGTCTGGCGTCACATAGCCTGGCCGTCCGATGGCGGCAACCAGGATATCGGCGCGACGGCAGTGTTCGGCGACGTCCCGCGTGCGCGAATGGCAGATGGTGACGGTCGCGTTCTCCTGCAGCAGAAGGATCGCCGTCGGCTTGCCCACAATATCGCTGCGGCCGAGTACGACGGCGCTTTTACCGGCGATAGGGATGCCGCTACGCTTGAGGATCTCGATAATGCCGGCGGCCGTACAGGGCGCGAGCGCAGGCTGGCCCGTCTGCAAACGCCCTACGCTGACAGGATGAAAGCCGTCCACGTCTTTCTCGGGTGCAACGGCTTCGAGCAGACGCTTGGCATTCACCTGCGGCGGTAGAGGCAGTTGCAACAGGATGCCGTCTATGTCGTCGCGGGCATTCAGGGTCGCGACCAGTTCGAGCATCTCTTCTGTCGTGACCGTGTCGGGCGGGGTGATCAGGTCGCTGTAGATACCCAGTTCGCCGCAGGTCTTGACCTTGCTGCGGACGTAGATCTCGGACGCCGGTACATGGCCGACCAGTACTGCGGCCAGGCCGGGCCGGATGCCCTGCGCTGCAAGTTGTGCGACGTCGGCTGCCACTTCCTGCTGGATCTCTGCCGCGATCGCGGTGCCGTTCAGGATGCGTGCGACGGCCTGGGTCGCGTAAGGGGTCGCGCTGGTGCTTTCAGCCATTCCGGTTCAATCCCTCTAATGTTCATGGTACTTGATGCGGGAGGAGTAAGTGCGTGAGCCGCGCCACGGGCTGGTATGTCAGCGCATTACACTCATACAGATGAATGACCTTTTACCATCCACCCTGGCGTTGCTGGCCTGCCCGGTCTGCTGGAATTCCCTGACCGCGACCGAGGGTAGTGGCAGCGAACCAAGCGTGAGCTGCAGCGGGTGTGGTCGTCGCTATCCCATTGTGGACGGGATACCGGTCCTCATTTCGCACCGATCGATCTGATCA
>CAXTNK010000083.1:10194-12338 GCA_964245665.1 uncultured Acidobacteriaceae bacterium | reverse complement strand
ATCACTTTCAGCGATACATCAAAAAAACTGATCAGGCTCGTTCCTGCTGGGGGATGTTCATCATCTACCAGAGAGGATACCCATTAGTCTGAACGATTTTGAGTGCCGCAATGTGCTGTGACCAGAAGAGTGGCAGAACGAAAACTATTGGACATCTTCTGTACGGCGATCCAGGACGAATGCGTATCCAAGCCTGCAAAGCGACTCATGCAATAGGCAGTCCAATGGATTGAGGAGACAAATGGCCGAGCGCGCACAGATCGAGAAATTCAGAAGCGAAGATCTCAGAACGCTTTGCATGGAACTGGACAAAGATTCAATCGACTCCTGGCAGGCTGCCGACATCGTCAGCGAGTTCCTGACAGGGCGCGGCTACGGTGCATGTGCGCACCAGATTCGTGATGCCATGCTGCGCATCGCGGGCGGTCCGCGCAATTTTCTGCGTATGCAGGAAGAACTGGAAAAAGTGGCGTTTGTGATGTAAAGGCAGGTAGCAAGTGGTAGCAGGTAGCCATCGGCCTGTCAGCTATCTGCTTTCTAGCTATTGGCATTTCAGCTACGCGCTCCGCAGCTACCCGCTACTCGTATTTCAGACTTTCGACTGGATCCAGCTGTGCCGCGCGCGTGGCTGGCAGTGTGCCGAAGATAATCCCGACGACCATCGACGATAACAGCGCGATAATGACCGACAGGCCCTTGATCGGGATAGAGTAGCTGGTAAAGAGACGAACTGACAGCGGGATTGCCATGCCGATCACCGATCCGACAATCCCGCCGGCAAGCGAGATCAGCACTGCTTCCACCAGGAACTGCAGCTTGATCTCCCTGGAGGTGGCGCCGAGCGCTTTGCGGATGCCGATCTCCCGGATACGTGCCCGGACATTGGCCAGCATGATGTTCATGATGCCGACGCCGCCAACTGCGAGTGTCACCAGGGCGACCAGTAGCAGCACAGCTGTCAGCGCATCGGCCGATTGCCCGGCGACCTTGATGAGCTGCGTCAACGTCTGCGCTTTGTAGACGGAGTCTGGTTTGTGCCGGGTCTTGATGACGCTGATGATCTGCTTTGTGGCCTCTTCCACATCACTCTGGTCCCGGATCGAGAAGAAGATTTGCTTCACATTGTCTGTCCCGGTGAAATAGCGGCCGACGGAGTAGGGAATCAGTACGGTCTGGTCGGCTATCTCGGACTGGCCAAAGGTATCGACCCGCTCTGCGAAAATCCCGATGATCGTGAAAGGCTCGCCCTGGATCTGAAAATTCTGGTTGATGGCAGCCTCCGGGCCGCCGAACATCTGCTGGGCGAATTCTGCGGTCACGACTGCTACCTTGGCATGCGTTTCTTCGTCCTCGTCGTCAAAGAAACGCCCGTAGTTCACGACTAGGTTGCGCACCTCGCGGTATTGCGGTGCGACACCGAGCACGAGGATGTCCTTCGTAATTCCTGAGCCAAAGGAGATGCGCTCGTGGTTTTCAAGCATCGGCGAGGACGCCGCGACGCTGGGAACTTCGGCATCGACCAGGCGCTCGTCGTCGCGCGTGAGGAAATCGTTGCGGTATGTGTCGCCGACCGAGCCGGCCCCGCCGCCGGAATACTCTACCTCGACCATGTTGGTGCCGATGCCCTGGATCAGTTTCTGAATGTAATTCTTGCCGGTAAGGCCGATGGTCGTCACCAGGATCAACGAGGCCGATCCAATGACCATGCCGAGGGCCGTCAGCGCAAAACGTAGCTTGTTCACTCGGAAGCTGTCGAATGCCAGGCTCACTATTTCGCTCAGGACCATAGTGCGCTTGGCGCTGGCCAGCGTTCGTTCAAACCGGGTGTTCTTTACCTGCGTGGGAGTCATTTGGCTATTTCAAAGATGCTTTCTTACACTTTCAGGCTTCATTTTGGCCGCTGCCGACATCCAAGGATACGGCACATAAGTATTCTGTTATTAACAAGGCAACCTACGGGGTTCACTAAATGGTAATCAACCATACGATCCTGAAGTGGGTGCGTGTAGTTCGAAAAATGCAACGGGATACCCATGAAGATGCGTTCTTCCGGGTTCCGGGCGTCTTTTTCTTTGTGCAGGGATGCGCATCCACGCTGGCCGCGTGATCGGCGGGTTTAACCCGCGGATGAAGAGCGATTTATG
>CAXTNK010000083.1:5661-10184 GCA_964245665.1 uncultured Acidobacteriaceae bacterium | reverse complement strand
TCGTTGTTCTGGTAGTTCTGTCTGGAGCGCGCCTGCAGGAACAGGCCGTTTTTGGATCGATTGTCGGTACAGTGACTGATTCGACCGGCGCAGCTGTCCCGAACGCCACGGTAATCGTCACCGACAATGCCAAGGGCACCACGCAGACCGTCCAATCAAATGCGAGCGGCAACTACACGGTGTCACGTCTTATTCCGGACAACTATTCATTAAAGGCCACGGCACAGGGATTTTCTCCGGCTCAGGCTGACAACGTGGTTGTTTCCGCCGACACGTCGCCCCAGGTAAACCTGGTGTTCCAGGCAGCTGGCGGCACTCAGACTGTGACCGTCACCGGAGAGGCATCTGCACTGCAGACCGACCGGGCTGATGTCGGCACTGTTATCGACAACAAGCAACTGCAGAACCTGCCCAACCAGAACCGCAACTTCTCCACCTTTGCCCTGCTGACACCGGGCGTACAACGCGGTTCGTTCAACATTGCGCCAACGGAGAACCCACAGGGTACGCAATCGCTTGAAGTGAATGGCTCGAACTACGGTTCACTCGGCTACTATCTCGATGGTACAGACAATCGCGAACCGATCGACGGTATCATCGTTGTGAACCCGACGCTTGACTCGGTCAGCGAATCAAAGATCGATACAGAAAATTTTCCTGCGGAATTCGGCGGCGCGATCGGCGGCAACGTCTCGGCGCAGACCCGTTCGGGCGGCAATACCATTCACGGCGACGTATTTGAATACCGTCGGAGTGCGGACCTTGAAGCACGCGATCCCTTTAGCCAGGCACAGCCTAGTCCTGTAACCGGCAAGTACATTCCGAGCCAGTTGTATAACCAGTTCGGTGGTTCCATCGGTGGTCCGATTATCAAGGACAAGGCGTTCTTCTTTGGCGATTACCAGGGAACGCGCCAGAAAATTGGCACTAGCCTTTTGCAGAACGTGCCCACAGCTTTGGTTCGCAGTACCTGTCTGAATGCGGCGAGTGCCACGTGTGATCTGTCACAGTATGGCGGCGGTGTATTCAATAAAGCTGCAACGCCACTCACGCCACAGGGCATCGCACTCCTCAGTTCTCTTCCCAGCCCAAACAACGGTGCCGCAGGAGCCATTTCCAACAACTACGCCGGTTCAGGCAACGGCAACAACAATGGCGACCAGGCTGACATCCGCCTGGATGACCAGGTAACCAGCGGTCTGCATGCCTTCGCCCGTTACGATTATTCCCGCTTTACGCTGTTCGGCGAGCCAGTTTTTGGTGCCGCAGGTGGTACGGGCTTCGGTCTAGGAAATACAACTGGTACCGATACAGTGCAGAATCAGAGTGCTGCCGGTGGCTTCGACTATGCACTGAGTTCCAGTCTGCTGACTGACTTCCGCTTCGGCTTCCTCGACTACCACGTCGACGAAAACAAGATCGACGCAGGAACATTCCCTGCGACAGCAATCGGCCTGCCCAACCTGAACACGGGCAATGCTGATACCTCCGGATCACCCACTTACAACGTAGTAGACGGCAGCGTCAGCAACTTCGGCAACCAGGGTTGCAACTGCCCCCTGCGTGAGAGCGAACAGGTCTTCCAGATAAACAATAACTGGACTAAGACTTTTGGGAACCACTCGGTTCGCTTCGGTGCCGATCTGCGTTATGCCTTCAACCTGCGCAACGCCAGTGATAACAATCGTGCCGGCGAACTTTTCTTCAGCAACAGCACAAACGCGAACACCGCTGCCGGTGGCACTGCCGGCCTCGGACTTCTGTCAGTACTTCAAGGACAGGTGGCAAACTTTCAACGATTTGATGTGTTCGATCCGAACGCGGCGACTCACCAGAAGCGTGGTGCGTTCTACGGGCAGGATAGCTGGCGTGTCACTCCCAAACTTACAGTCAACTACGGTGTTCGTTGGGACATCATCTTCCCCGAAACTGTCACCAGTGATGGTCAGGGTGGTTTCACCGATCTAACGAACGGCGTAATTCGTGTTGCAGGTATCGGCGGCGTCGGAACGAATGGCAACGAACATACCGACTTCCTGAACCTGGGCGGACGCTTTGGTTTTGCCTACCAGGTGCGCGAAGGAACAGTGATTCGCGGAGCCATCGGACAGGTGTATGACAACGTTGGCTTCTTCGGCACCATTTTTGGATCGGCTCTTTCACATAACATCCCGGCTCTGACGGCAGAGAATCAGGGCAGCACGAGCGCAGCGAACGCGGCATACACATTTGCCACATTGCCTGCTCGTCCTGCGGCAACACCGATCCCGGCGAATGGCCTGATTCCGATTGTCAATGGCGTCGGCTATGACATTCGTCCGAATACACTGCTGCTGCCGAAGGTTGACCAGTTCAACCTGACGATGCAGCAGGAGCTTACCAAGCAGATGACCTTCACGCTTGGCTACATCGGAAATGTCGGAGAGCGGGTCTATCCGGGTGAGACGGAAGGCTACAACCTGAACGAGCCTTTCCTGCCCACTAATCCGGCAGACCTGACTGCGCCGGATCCAACTGCCACTGCGGCGAATCCTCCCGGTGTATTGAGCCGTGATCAGCGTCGTCCGTACTACAACCGCTTCCTGCCGGGCACGCCGAACGTATGCTGCTCACAGGACATTAACTCTGTTGCTCCCAATGCACGTGAAACGTACAACGCATTGCAGACCACGGTGGAGCAGCGTTTTGCTCACGGTTTCCAGTTACTGGCCAATTACACCTGGTCACATGCCCTCAACTACGGCTCGACTTACTTCAACAATGATCCCCATGTTGAAAAGGGACCGAGCGATACTAACCGCAACCAACTCTTTGTACTGAGTGGCATTTATGAATTGCCATTTGGCAAGGACAAAATGTTCGCCAGTAGCAGCAACCGCTGGATGAACTATGCGATTGGCGGCTGGCAGCTTGCCGGCACGACAACATGGGAAAGCGGCTTGCCCTTTACACCGACGTACAGTGAGTGCGGTTCGGATCAGGACATCGATACAAACTCGAGCAGCCCCGGCTCTTCGAGTGATTGCCGTCCGAACAAGGTCAGCGATGGAGCGGAGCAGGGTTTCGTTCATAATGCTTCAGGCTTCGACGCAGCTACCGGTAGCCGTCGTATCTTCACGCCGGTTGCTCCGCTCACGAACAATGGTAGTGTTTCCGGACCGTTCGAACGTGGTGCATTTGGAACCATTGGCAACATTGGTCGCAACAGCTTTCATGGACCAACGGACTATTTTGCAGATGCTTCACTGTTCAAGAACTTCAGTATCACTGAGCGCGTGAGCGGGCAGTTCCAGTTCCAGGCCTTTAACGTATTCAACCATGTGCCGCTCGGTCTGCCGAGTGGTACAAACTCCCGCTGCGTGGATTGCACCACTGGCGACCCTGGGTTGATTACCAGCGTCGACGGCGCGATATCAGGCAGTGGCCAACCGTACATGCGTCAGCTGCAGTTTGGAGCACGTATTAACTTCTAAACCGCTGCTATCAACTAATAGAAAGGCCGCCAGCGATGGCGGCCTTTTTATTGATGGTCGTTGCTAATTAAATATATCTACTTCACATACCTGTCATACCAGCCGAACCACGCGACATAGCGATCGCGGATGAAGCTTGGCCGCGTGAAGCCGTGGAACTGCCCGGGATACACGATCAATTCAGCCGGAACGCCGACGCTTTTTAGCGCTTGGTACATCTGTTCCCCACCGGCTAGCGATACATTGAAGTCCTTGTCACCTCCCATGAAGAGGGTCGGCGTCCTGATCTTTTCGACATGGAAGAACGGATAGGAAAGCTTCACGTACAGTTCGGGATGCTTCCATGGTGGACCAAGTTCGTTGTCATATTGCTGGATGTACTCGTCAATGCCATACATACCAAAGAGATTACCCGTGCCCGCGCCGCTTGAGGCTGCCTTGAAGCGCGTATCCGAAGCGATGGTGTAGTCAGTGAGAATGCCACCGTAACTCCAGCCGCCGATACCGAGATGATTGGCGTCAATGTTGCCGGTCGCGACAGCTGCGTCGACCATTGCCAGAAGGTCTTTGACCTCCTTGTCGCCCCAGTCGGCGCTGATGGTCTTGGAATAGTCATGACCGCGGCCGGTGCTGCCGCGATAATTTACGTTGAGCACTGCATAGCCATGTGCCGCGAACAACTGGCGCTCGACGGAGAAGTCATGAGCATCCTGCGAAGTGGGACCTCCGTGGATGCGCAGAAGCATCGGTACCTTTGTGCCTGGCTTATAGTCGACCGGCATGGTGAGCAGGCCATGCACCTCGTTGCCGTCTTTTGTTTTCGCGGAAATGTCCGTTGTCTTCGCTAGATCAAGTTGGTCGAGCAGCGCCTTGTTATGCGTCGTCAACTGCCGCAGTTTGCCGCCATCGACAGCAAAGATCTCCGGCAGCGCAGCATCATTCGACCAAAGCGTCACGATGTGACCAGCTTCTTCTGAAAGGCCGGTGGCAACGCCTTCGCGCGGTGCCGGTAGAGATGGGCTTTCCTTGCCCATGGTGGCGAGATTTACT
>CAXTNK010000083.1:0-5651 GCA_964245665.1 uncultured Acidobacteriaceae bacterium | reverse complement strand
GCAATGTATTGGATCCTGTCATCTTCAACAGTTGTCAGCAGTGCGTGCCCATCTTCAGTAAAGAGCGGACGGCCCACTGTTCGATCGAGCGCAGCCGCGATGATCTTCGGCTCACCGCCGGCTGCAGGAACTACAGCAAGGCGTGGCAAGTCATACATCGAGTAGCCAGGTTCCGTGCCCTGACGGTATGCGATGAACTGGCTGTCAGAGCTCCAGGCGAGCGGACCATTGTCCGTACCGGTAAAGCTGGTCAGCTTACGTGGAACAGAGCCGGGCTTTGCGTCGACGACGAAGATGTCGCTGTTCTGCGTGCGGTCGGGATCAGGCGCGTCGTGATTGCTGACGAAGGCGATCAGCTTGCCGTCCGGCGACCATTCTGCTTCGCCTTCTTCGAACCTGTTATCGGTCGTAAGCTTCTTCAACTGCTTCGTTGAAATATCGAATAGAAAGAGGTGAGCATGTTTGTCAGTCAGGTAGCCTTCGACATCCTGCTTGAAGTGAGAGCGATCGATGACGATAGGCTTGGGCGGCTTCGGCTTACCGTCTTTCTTGTCGTCGTCCGGCTCATCTTTCGGTGTCAAGGTGAGCAGGAGCTGCTGTGAATCGGGCGACCAGCGATAGTCTCCCAGGTCTTCTTTCACGTCGGTCACCTGGCGTGCCTCACCGCCACGCCGGTCGAGTAGCCAGACCTGGTCGCCCTTGGCAATGCCCGGACGCGATGAAGTGAAGGCAAGATATTTCCCATCGGGACTCCACCGCGGAGAACTCACCGAGTCCGTCCCATAGGTCAGCTGCAGGTCTTCGGAGCCGTCCCAGCTGGCCATCCATAGCTGCGAAATACTCTTATCGTCTTCTGTATCCACATGCGACACAGTGTAGGCGACGAATTTACCATCAGGTGACAGCGTTGGATTACCGACCCGCTCGAGCTTCGCCAGGTCATCCGGAACCATGGGCCGTTTCGCAGTCTGGCAGGAAACGGTCGGGGCCATGCAAAGAGCGATGGCCAGCAAGGAGAGGCAGGCAGTTGGACGAGACATGGGTTGGAGTTTAACAGTGGATTGTGACCCAAGTTTGCATTTTTTCCAGTGAGATGACTGGGTCAGCGTCACCCGCTCTGGCACATTCCTGCTGCATTGCATAGACTTGGCTGCACGGACGATTGAGAAACAGGGGTAGAAGCATGAAGAGCAGTCTCAGAACACTGGGTACATGGATGCTGGCGGGAACACTGGCCGCAGCAGCCTGCGCGGCGGACGCGCAATCTGCAAATGGACATAAGCCGACACAAGAGGCGGTCCATACAAAGTCATTTGGATGGATGGACAAGAGCCTGAGCCCGGACGAGCGCGCCGACCTGGTGCTGAAGCAGATGACGCTGGATGAAAAGATCCTGCTGCTTCACGGCAATGGCATGGCGGGCGAGCCGCAGTGGCAGATGCCGCTTACCTCGCAATCCAATGATGGCGCGGGCTATGTCGCGCCGATTGCACGGCTTGGCATCCCTGGTATCAACATGTCGGATGCAGCGTACGGCGTGCGTGCTTCCGGCAAGAACGGACGCTACTCGACTGCGCTGCCGAGTAATGCAGGAGCCGCTGCAAGCTGGGACCGTAAAGCAGCGTATGAGTATGGTGCGCTGATTGGCCGGGAGCTGCGTGCACAGGGCTACAACATGACCCTAGGTGGCGGCGTGAACCTGACGCGCGAGCCACGCAATGGCCGGACGTTCGAGTATCTCGGCGAAGATCCGGTGCTGGCTGGAACGCTCTTCGGACAGTTGATGGCAGGCGAGCAGGCGCAACATGTTATTGGAGATATCAAGCACTACGCCATCAATGACCAGGAGACGGGCCGCAATATTGTGAATGCAGTCATCTCCAAGCGGGCCATGCGCGAAAGCGATCTACTGGCTTTTCAGATTGGCATTCGCGATGCGCATCCCGGCGCAGTGATGTGCTCGTATAACCGCATCAACGGCGACTACGCATGCGAGAACGAATATCTACTGAAGGAAGTTTTGAAGGGTGATTTCCAGTTTCCAGGCTTCGTACTTTCAGACTGGGGCGGCACGCATTCGACGGTGAAAGCTTCGCATGCGGGTCTTGATAATGAAGAGCCAATGGCTGATTATCTTGGTCCTGCGCTCAAGAAGGCAGTGGAGACGAAGCAGGTATCAATTGCCGAGATTGATGATCACGCACACCGCATGCTGCGTTCGTATTTTGCCGATGGCGTGGTCGATTATCCCGTGCAGAAAGGCGTCGTCGATGTTGAGCGCGATCTTGATGTGTCGCAGCATATTGAAGAAGGCTCGATCGTCCTGCTGAAGAATGAAAAGAATATTCTTCCGTTGCAGGATGGCAAGGTGCACACCATCGCTTTGATTGGAGCACATGCGGATGTCGGCATGCTTTCCGGCGGCGGCTCGGCGCAGGTTGATCCTCCAGGCGGCAATGCGATTGCGCCGCCGGGCGAAGGTGCGACGCACTGGCAGGATCATATCTGGTTCCCGACATCGCCGCTCAAACAAATACGAGCGGCCATGCCTTCGGCAGAAGTGACTTATAACGCGGGCGAGGACACAGCAGCCGCTGCGGCACTGGCGAAGCAGTCAGATGTCGCCATCGTATTTGTGCAGCAGTGGGAGAGTGAAGGCATGGATCTGCCGACTCTTGCGCTGCCCGACAACCAGGATGCGCTGGTCGAAGCTGTGGCCGCAGCAAATCGCCACACCATCGTTGTGCTGGAAACAGGCAGCGTCGCATTGATGCCGTGGGCAGATAAAGTCGAGGGCATTGTGGAAGCCTGGTACAGCGGCTCGCGCGGGGCGACAGCACTTGCGAATGTGCTGACTGGCGTGGTCAATCCATCCGGCAAGACAGCCAATACATTTCCATTGGCAGATGCCGATCTGCCGCACACTACGATCCCGCCGCTGCCGAAAGAAGACAAAGGACAGGGCACGCACGCTGTCAACGCAGGCGGGGATGCTCGGTCGCAATACAGTGTTCATTATGACGAGGGTCTGAAGGTCGGCTACAAATGGTACGACGCCGAAAATAAGCAGGTCCTTTTTCCCTTTGGATTCGGCCTGTCTTACACGACCTTCAGCTACTCCGATCTGCATGCAGAGGCGGGTCAGACGCCGAAGGTGACATTCACGATCAAGAACAATGGCAAGCGTGCCGGGGCCGAAGTAGCCGAGGTATATGCGATGCTTCCGGCCTCTGCAGATGAGCCGCCGAAGCGCCTGGTCGGCTTTGAAAAGGTGATGCTGGAGCCAGGACAGAGCCGCGAAGTTTCTATCGATATCGACCCGCTCTACCTGTCGATCTACGACGACGCGACCGGGAAAATGAAGGTGGTTGCCGGGACGTATACCCTCGCAGTCGGTGGTTCTTCGCAATCGCTACCGTTGAAGAAGCAATTGGAGATGGCGGCGAGCGAATAGTTCATACAAGTTGACGTGATTAAATGCGCTGCGAATCTCCAGAGCACCAGAGATCTCGCAGCGCATTCGCATTTAAACTGCTGTTAACCATGAATTCTTCCCCTGTTCGTTCAAGCCGTCTGCTCGCGGCTGCCGTTTTCGCCTGCGCCCTGCCTGTCTTCGCGCAAAGCATGCCTCAGCCTCTTCCCCAGCCGGACCCCATGCCGCCAGCCATCCCCGCGCCCGTTGACAAGGCGTACGTTGGGCCGGTGAAGCTCTCGGTGGATGTCAGCGACAATGCACGACGGGTTGCGAACGTGCATGAAGACATCCCGGTAGAAAAGGGCGCGACGGAACTCATCCTCCTTTATCCGCAGTGGATCCCGGGTAATCATTCGCCTACGGGACCGATCTCAAAGCTTGGCGGTATCGTGACAACGGTCGATGGCCAGCGGGTGCAGTGGGTCCGCGATCGCGTCAATGTTTACGCGTTCCATGTGCCTTTGAGCAGTGGTGCAAAAAGTGTTGGACTTGATTTTCAATACCTCTCACCCATCAAGCGAGCAGAGGGCCGCATCGAGGTTTCGAATGAGATCATCGATCTCGCCTGGAATGAAGTCGTGATGTATCCCGCTGGATATTTTTCTCGCGACATTCCCTTCGACACCACGCTGAAACTGCCTCAAGGCTGGAAGTATGCGACCGCGCTTGAGACTAGGTCAGCAAATGGTGCAACGATAGAATTCAAGACCACGCCACTGAACACACTGGTGGATTCGCCCCTGTACGGTGGTGTGAATTTCAAGCGGATAGATCTGTCGCCCACGTCGACGGACATTGTTCATCTGAATGTTTTTGCAGATGAACTGGAAGACCTGGAGATTACTCCTGATGAACTGGCTGCGCACAAAAGATTGGCAGCCGAGGCGGACAAGCTCTACGGTTCGCACCATTATGATCACTATGATTTTCTGCTGCTGTTGAGCGATAAAGTCGGCGGCGTTGGGCTGGAGCATCATCAATCCAGCGAAGATGGTCATGGCCGCAAATACTTCACTGACTGGGCATCGGGAGTCGGCGGCGTGGATCTGCTGGGCCACGAATATACGCATTCCTGGGATGGTAAATTCCGTCGTCCGGCTGATCTGTGGACGCCAAACTTTAACGTTCCGATGCGCGATGACCTGCTATGGGTGTACGAGGGCATGACGCAATATTTCGGCAATGTACTGACGGCACGCGCCGGGATGCGCAGTCCTTCTGACACGCGCGATGTGTTCGCACGGGTTGCTGCGGGATTTGCAATCAGCCCCAGCCGCACCTGGCGGCCGCTCGTCGATACGACCAACCAGCCAACTGTTTCGCAGCGCACCCCTGTGACCTGGGTGAGCTGGCAGCGGCCGGAGGATTACTACACGGAAGGCGAGTTGATCTGGCTCGATGCAGATACGAAGATCCGTGAACTGACGAAGGGCGAGAAATCACTCGACGATTTTGCAAAGCTTTTTTACGGAGTCTATAACGGCAGCTATGTAACGTTCACATATCACTTTGAAGATGTAGTAAAGGCTCTGAATACCGTTGCGCCTTTCGACTGGGATAACTTCCTCAAGACGCGCGTGTATGATCTGCATCCCGAGGTGCCGATGGATGGGTTCACCCGCGGCGGCTACAAACTGGTGTATACCGACACTCCTGCGTCATGGGTCGAGAAGTCAGAGGCCTCCAGCGGTTACGGTGATTTTTCGACGTCGCTCGGCTTTGCTATCGGATCGGCCCGCGGCAAGAACGAGGGTGCAGCTGGTGCTATCGGAAATGTCTGGTGGAACAGCCCTGCTTATAAGGCTGGAGTAACTCCGGACATGGAATTGCTCTCTGTGAACGGCACACTTTACTCGGCTTCTATCTTGAAGAAAGCAATCTTAGATGCCGAGAAGACGACTAAGCCGATTGAGCTAGTCTTCAAGCGCGATGATAAAGTCCTGACTATCTTAATTGATTACCACGGTGGTCTTCGTTACCCCTCGTTGCAGCGTGTCGAGGGTACACCAGCGCGGCTCGATGATATCTTTGCGCCGAGCAAAAGTCCTCTGCCTTCCATGTAGCTATCTTCATCGGTAGGAATATCTATCCGGTAAGTGACCTATTTAAAGCGTAGTTATCTCTAACGCAAGAAGGGGGGGGGGCCGGGGGCGCCGGCCGGGTGGGAGTTATGGTT
>CAXTNK010000082.1:12244-20054 GCA_964245665.1 uncultured Acidobacteriaceae bacterium | reverse complement strand
GTGCTTTGGCACCTGGCGCCACCAGGCACGCGGCACAGGCTGCCAGGCCAGTGCAATACATAATCTTCCATCGCACATTGCTGCGGACGTCGCTCGCTCTGCCCATTCGCGTCATGGCTTGTTCTGACTGGGGATTTATTGGATTACGCGTATGGGTACGCCCTCGGCGAGCGGCTCGCCATTGGTGGTGCCGAGCGCCACTTCATCGCCTTCGCTCAACCCGGAAAGAATCTGCTCGTAAGCGAGGTTGATCGCGCCAGTCTTCACATCTTTGCGCCGGATGGAATTGCCATGCACCAGGAAGACATAATCGATTCCTGCTTCACGGTGCACTGCGTCGCGCGGAACACTCATCACGTCGCGTACATCCTGGGTCGTCACTTTGACAGTCACATTTGCATTCGGCGGAAGTATCTGGTCCGAGGGATCGATACTGATCAGCGTTTCCCCAACATTGCGCGTCGTGTAGCTGATGATGGTCGATGGCAGTGCGATCACATGGCCGGTCCACAGGTGCGACGGCTTCGCGTCCCACTGGATGGTGGCGTCCTGCCCGATGGCGAGCGCGCCGATATCCGGCTCGTCAAAATAGGCGCGGACCTGCAGTTTTGTGAGGTCTGCTACCTGCAGAAGCAGCTGGCCCTGCTGCACAAATTCTGTCTGCGAAACCGGCAGGGAATAGACGGTCCCGGCAAAGGGCGCTCGCACATTCGATTGTTGAACAATTGAGAGGGCTGCCTGGTAGCTTGCCTTCGCATCCGTAAGCGACGACTGGGCGTGAACCACATCACCCTTGGCATAGCGGTCCGTCTTGCGCTTCTGCAAGGACTGCAGATTCAGTACCGCAGCGTCATAGGTCTGCTTGGCACTGGTGACCTCGCTAGCCGAGGCTGATCCCTGTGCCTGCAACTGTTGCAGGGTGGCCAGGTTCTTTCGCGCGGTGTCCACATCCACTTGTGCCTTGGTTATTTTATCCGTCAGGTCCAGCTGCTCTTCCTGGGTGCCACCAGTCTGTATCGCGTCGAGGTTCGACTGGGCACCGCGCACGGACGTGAGGGCCGTCGCTACACGCGAGGCAGCTTCAGCATCATCCATCGAAAGCAGCAGTTCACCGGCCGTTACCTGCTGACCGGCGTGGACGTAAAGCTTCTTCACGATGCCGGGCGCTGGCGCGTGGGCCTCGTAGTTATGTTGTGGCTCAACGCGCCCGTTGGTGCTGTCTGGCTTGGTCAGATCGTGCCGTGCCACGTACGCCACACGCACCGGCAGTTGAGGACGCGTCAAATGTCGCACCACAACAAAGACGCCGATGAGCAGAAGAATAGCGGGGACCCACAGCCAGCGGGAATCGAATTTACTTTTAGTTGCTTCGGACATTCATGAAACCGGAGGTCAGTATATAAGAGGCGAGAGGCCTCATGCGGGAGTCAAAAAGTTACAGCTGACCCGGTGGATGCATCTAGATCGGCCTGCTTGGGTACAATAACAGGATGGCAACCATTGCACGCTATACAGATGAACACGCGAAGGCTGGCCTCGACACGCGCTTTCCCGAAATTGAAACTTGGCAGAACCAGTTTCCGGCTTATGAGATCCTGATCGACGATCCGGAGTTTACCTCTGTCTGCCCCAAGACCGGCCTGCCGGATTTTGGCGCGATCACGATCCGCTACATGCCACGCGAGACCTGCCTGGAACTGAAGTCGCTGAAAGAATATCTTTTCTGCTACCGGAACCTGGGCATCTTTCAGGAGAACATCGTCAACCAGGTGCTCTCTGACATCGTCAAGGCCTGCGACCCTGTCTGGGCGATGGTGAGGTGTGTGTTCCGGCCACGCGGCGGGATTGCGACGATCGTTGAAGCCCGTTTTCCATTGCCGGATGCCGACGTCCGGTCAACGACCATTACGGGGTAGCCTCCGCGTCTTCAACAGAACAAAGCCAGATGGCTCAGGCGCGCCACTTGGAGCAATGGTGGCATTCGCAGCGAGCCTGATGCTGGTAAAGTTGGCGACCGCGTGGCTCTACTGCGGCCGCCTTCCTGTCCTGCGGCTTAAACCTCCAGGATCACCGGCATGATCATCGGACGCCGCGCAGACTTCTTCTGAATGTAGCGCTTCAGATCCGTCCGAACTTTTTCGCGGATGACGCCCGGATCGGCTTTCTCTTCGGCGCTCGATTCGTCGAGCGTACGGACGACGATCTCTTGTGCCTGTCTGGCCAGCGCCATGTCACCTTCGACAAAACCGCGGGTGATGAGTTCCGGTGCTTTTTCGACCTTGCCGGTCAGCTTGTTGATGGTCACGATCGCCATCACAAGCCCACCCTCGCCAAGATGCTGACGGTCACGGATGACGACATCATCGGCCACATCGACGGTCGCGCCAGCATCAATGCAGACACGGCCGGCCGTAACTTTTCCATTCTTCTTGGCCGTCTTCTGGTCAAGTTCGAGAATATCGCCGTCTTCGAGCATGATCGCTGCTTCGGATGCGCCGACTTCCATCGCAAGCTTGGCGTGCCGCTGCAGGTGCCGGTAGTCGCCGTGAACGGGAATGAAGAATTTCGGCCGGATGAGATTAATCATCAGGCGCAATTCTTCCTGGCTGCCGTGCCCGCTTACATGGATCAGGCCTGCGGTGCCATCGTCATAAATGACGTTAGCTTCGCGTCGGCACAGGTGATCGATCACACGGTAGATGCCCTTCTCATTGCCGGGAATGACCCGCGAACTGAGAACGACCGTGTCGCCTTTTTCAATCTTTGCGTGCTTGTGGTTGTCGACGGCTGCGCGTGAGAGCGCCGACATGGGCTCCCCCTGCGTACCGCTGATGAGCACGCAGACCTTTTCAGGCGCGAAGTCGCGGATCTGGCCAGGATGGATCAGCAGGCCCTGGCCGATTTTGAGGTAGCCGAAATCCTGGGCAATCTCGGAAGATTCGAGCATCGAACGGCCGACAATGGAAACTTTTCGGCCATGGGTCGCTGCGAGTTCGAGCGCCATCCGTATACGGTAGATGGAAGAAGAGAAGCAGCTGAAAAATAGCCGACGCGGAGTGCGCGCAAAGATCTCATCCAGCCGCGGACGCACTGCCCACTCGCTTGGCGTGTAGCCGGGACGATCGACGTTGGTCGAATCCTGCAAGAGAGCAAGAACGCCCTTTTTGCCGTATTCGGCGAACTTGTGCAGGTCGAAAGCTTTGCCATCGGGCGGTGAGAGATCGATCTTGAAGTCACCAGTGTGGATGATGACGCCGACCGGCGTTTCGACGGCCAGGGCGACGCAATCAACCAGTGAATGGGTGACACGGATCGGCTCAATCGAGAAGATGCCGAGCTGAAATTTCTGGCCAGGCGTGATCTCGATCAACTCAATGTCATCCAGCAGGCGATGCTCTTCGAGCTTGCCTTCGACATAAGCGAGGGTAAACTCGGTGCCGTAGACGGGCACCTTGATCTCACTGAGAATCCACGGCAGGCCGCCGATGTGATCTTCGTGGCCGTGCGTGAGCACGATGCCGCGAATTTTTTCCTTGTTCTCGACCAGGTAACTGATGTCGGGAACCACGATGTCGACGCCAAGCAATTCGCTTTCCGGGAACATGAGCCCCGCGTCGATCACGAAGATATCGTCCTGCCAGCGAATGGCCATGCAGTTCATGCCAAATTCGCCCAGCCCGCCAAGCGGGATTAGTTGCAATTTACTTTGATTCATTCACTCACGATGCTAGCAGATAGACGGCGTGTTCTCTTGAATCGTCGGAAAACCTTGAGCTTCCACATGCAAGACTGCTCGCCGGGTTCGATTGAACGAGTTGGATAAGCATCTTCAAATCCTTTTCTGAATGGTCTGTCTGTGCTGCTAACTTCTCCTATTTTTATAGTTGCAGTCTCGGCCATCGTGCATTATGCTCCTACTTAAATAGGAGACATCGATGGCAGGTCGTCGAAAGGGTATGGCAGCGTTCACGCCGCTCGAGCTGCAGATTATGCAGGTGTTGTGGGAGCACGGTCCGGGCAGCGTGCAGGAGGTTCAGGTCAAACTCTCCTCTGAGCCGCCGCTCGCGTACACCACCGTGCAGACGGTCCTGAATAACCTCGAGCAGAAGGGCAAGGTAAAGCGGACGCTCAAAGGCCGCTCCTTTACCTACCGCGCCTCTGCGTCCCGAGATAAAGCGATGCTTGGCGTCGTCCGGGACATGGTCGAGAAGCTGTTTGGCGGATCATCAGAAGAACTGGTGATGAGCCTGATCAAGGCGCGCCAGGTTGACCCGGCGCGGATCGCCGAGTTGTCGCGCGGTCTTAGCGAGTACGAGGCAGAAGTTGAAGCTGTTAAGGGAAAGACCAAGTGAACCTCCTGGTCGACTATGCCCTGAATGCCCTATGGCAGGTGCCGTTGCTTGCGGGTGGAGGTTGGCTGGTGAACCGGCTCTGCCGCCAGACGCATCCGCGGATGCAGCATCGAATCTGGGTGGCGACCCTGCTGCTTGGCGTGATGTTGCCTGCAGTCGAAATGAGGAGCGCAGGGTCAACTGCCTCCGCGCGCATCGGTTTGGTAGGGGTACGATTGCTGACCGCATTTCCCGACCTTTCGCCGCAGAGACACCTGTTTGAGCACAGCGTGCTTGCACTTTCCCACGCATGGATGGATAGCCTTGCCGGTGTCTACCTGCTGCTGGTGTTGGCTGCGATCCTGCGGCTGCTGTCCAGCGTAATAAAGGCACAGGAACTGTCACGTGTATCCGAGCTTGTCACGCTGACGCCCGAGCAGCAGCAGATATGGCAGCGCTGCCGGTCAGTCTTTTCAATCGAAGCTGCAGTGCTGTGCACCTCGAATGCGATCTCCGGGCCCGCGGTGGTCGGCTCGCGTCCACCAGTACTGCTGCTGCCACCACATTTCTTACAGGAGACGACGGATGAAGAATTACTGGCTGCGCTGGCGCATGAATGTGCGCATATTGCGCGGCGCGACTACCTGTTGAACGTGCTGTACGAATGCCTGGCCCTTCCTATTGCTTGGCATCCGCTGACAGCGATGCTGAAGGCGCAGCTTGCCCAGACGCGCGAAGTGGCTTGCGACCAGATGGTGGCTGAGACAGTCATGCAACCGGCACTGTATGCTAGCGCGCTGCTGCGGCTGGTCAGTCGGATCCCGGCCCGCTTGCAGGGGCAAAACATTCACGCCGTCGGTATCTTTGACGCCAACATTCTGGAGAAGCGGGTCATGAATCTGAAGACGAAGCACGTTGCATTGGGCTGGGGAAAGAAAGCAGCCCTGGCTCTTGCGGGAATGATCGTTGCCGGGGCCTGCGCTGTTTCCGCGGTCGCGTTAACGGTAGAAGTGGACCCGTTGCAAATGACTAGCGCTGCGCAGCCAGGCGTTGGACATGTCTACAAAATTGGTGGGGATATCTTGGCGCCACAGCTCATCTACTCCGTCGACCCATCTTTTCCATCGGCAAAGGAGCAGCCTACCAACTTCCATGGCGTCGTTGTCTTGAAGATGGTCGTCGACAAGATGGGTCTGCCAAATAACGTCGAAGTCTTCCGCAGCCTCGCGCCGAAGTTCGACAAGTCTGCTATCGCGGCGGTGAGAAAGTACCGCTTTAACCCGGCAATGCGCAATGGACAACCGGTGGATGTTTCGGTCAACGTCGAAGTGCATTTCGCGAAGTACTGACCTCATTGCACTTGAGATTACAGCCCTGGGTCTTATGCTCAAGGCTTTTCTACCGGCCCGGTGTAAAGTCACGCAACTGTTCAACTGACTTTGCATCGAGGCCGGTCAGTATGCCGACCAGCAGGTCGACCATCTGGTCAAAATCTCTCCTGTTCACAATGCCGTTGTGCGCATGTGTATAGCGCACTGGGACCACGAGGTTCACCGTCGGTACACCGCCATTGCTCTCCTGCATACTGGCGGAGTCGTCGCCATAGCCCTGCACCAGATCAAGCTGCAAAGGTATGTCCTTATCCGCAGCCGTCTTCTTGACCAGGGCCACGAGCTTGCGGTTGGGCAGTGTGCTGGAGTCGTAGAGGAACAGTCCCGGGCCTGCGCCAAGTTTGGCCTGCGTCTCATCAGGATGGCCGCCGAAAACGTCGCCGGTAATGCCGCCTTCGAGTGCGATCCCGATGTCCGCTTTGACGACGTCGGCTGCAGTCTTCGAACCGCGCAGCCCGATTTCTTCCTGTGTCGTCGCGACATAGAAAAGCTGGTTCGCATGCGGCAGCTTCGCCGTTCGCTTCATCGCTTCGATGACGACAGCGCAGCCAACGCGGTCATCCCACGCCTTTCCGAGGTAATTGTCCGAGCCATTCATTACGACGAATGGCGAATCCGGCACGACGGGATCGCCGGGTTCAATACCCATCGCTGCGGCAGCCGCGGCGTCCTTCGCGCCACTGTCGAGAAACAGGGAATCGCGCGGATAAATTTTGCTGCGCTCTTCGACGGGAACAACGTGAATGTCGCGGATGCCAGTGACGGCCTGCACCGGGCCTTTGGAGCCGAGGATGATCCACCGCTGGTCGACCAGCGCCTGGTCAAGCCAGCCGCCAAGCATCTGCATGGTGAGCATGCCATTGGGCGTAATGCGGCGCACCATGCCGCCAAGCTCGTCCATGTGGGCGTCAATCATGATGCGCGGACCGCTGGTCCCTTGCTGCGCGATCACAGAACCCATGCCGTCATACCGGATGGGCGCGGAATAAGGCTTCATCTCGTCGACCATGATGGCGCGGACAGGTTCTTCGGCGCCGGGAGGTCCTGGTGCGTTCGCAAGCTTTTCGAGAAGCCGCACGGTCGAATCGCTGGGATTCGAAGCGCCAAGCGGGTCAGGGCTCGCGGCGTTGATTGAAAGACTGATGGAAAGCACGGCGAGGGTAAGCAGGACGGGGGCGCGCATATCGAAACATAACACTGGTCCCGACAGCTTGCGAAGGGTCACGGCTTCGCGCGTCGCAGGATTGCGGCCTCGTTTACACTAGCGTGCATGCGTGACTCACCGTTGATCGTTTCCTGCCAATCTGAACAGCGTCCCATGAGATTGATCAGATATGTGAAGGGTCCAGCGTAGTCATGGATCAGAACATTGACGGCCGCGGCATAGCGGAACGCATCGTTCACTCGGGACAGGATCTCGGCATTGGCGACCTGCTGTCTGAGCAGAAACGGCAGCGGCTGCTCAACCGCAATGGCACGTTTAACGTCCTGAGCAATCGTAAGAGTTATCGCGACGAATTCAGCTATGCGACCTTCCTGACCATGTCCTGGACGCACTTCCTGGTCAGCGTGGTCGTCTCGTTTTTTCTGTTCAACTTCATCTTCGCGAGCGGGTATGTCTTGTGCGGGGCGAACGCACTCCAGTTGAACGGGCCGGATCCCGAGGTTGGACATTTCTGGCGCGCCTATTTCTTCAGCGTGCATACTTTCGCGACTATCGGCTATGGCAACATTGTGCCGGTCGGCCTGCGTTCGAATCTGCTGGTGACCGTCGAATCGTTCTTTGGTCTCTTCGGCTATTCGCTGGTGACGGGATTATTGTTCGCCCGCTTTGCGCGGCCGATTGCGCGCATCCGGTTCAGCAGGAAGGCGGCGATGCGAACAAACGAAAAACCTGCACTCCTGATCCGCCTGACCAATGTTGGCCGCAGTGAGCTGATCGAGCTCGAAGCGACAATGGTCGCAACCTTTTTCGACGATGGCAGAGAAGGCATCCGCAAATATTTCTCGTTGCCCTTGGAACGCTCTCATGTGTCGTTTCTGCCTCTTGGCTGGACGCTGGTGCACTTCATCGATAAGGGCAGCCCG
>CAXTNK010000082.1:10702-12234 GCA_964245665.1 uncultured Acidobacteriaceae bacterium | reverse complement strand
TATTGTGCAGGTGAGTGGGACGGACCAGGCGTCTTCGCAGGTAGTTTACTCGCGCATTTCGTATAACTCCGACGATATAGAATGGCACGCCAAGTACACCGACATGTATCGGGTCGATAAGAGTTCAGGATTGCTGGGGATCGATCTGGACCGGTTCGATTGCACCAAGCCGCTGTAACTTTTTAAACCTGAGAGAACCCTCAGATTCGTCATGTTTTGCATGGACACGAATGTGTCATTCTGAGCGAAGTGGATTACCTGCATTTCTTCTTCTACTAAGCGGGCGCTACAAGATGCAGATCCCTCCACTTCGCTGCGCATCGGTCAGGATGACCCGGTTTGAACTTGGCTCAGCACGCCCCCGCTACGATGCCAAATCCCCTGAGCTGCTTTTCGTCTCCTTCGTCCTCACAGCCAGGCTGAGCGCGGCGCCGACCAGTGCAAGTGCGCATGCCGCGTAGAGTCCGGCGGTATACGTGTGCGTCATGTCTTTCAACTTGCCAGTCGCGAAGGGACCAAGGAAGCCGCCGGTGTTCCCGACCGTGGTGATGATGGCAATGCCACTGGCTGCTGCTGTCCCGCGCAGGAGGCTGGTCGGGAGCGCCCAGAACGGCCCCATGATGCTCCACAGACCGGCAGCGGCAAGTGAAAAGGCACAGATCGCTACCGGAATGCTCGACGTGTTCGCAGCCCAGGCAAGGCCAGCCGCGGCCAGGGCCATGCAGCCCGCCATGTGGAAACGCCGCTCTTTGGTTTTATCCGAGGTGAAGCCGATCAGCACCATCGCAATAGTGGCGGCCACGTAGGGCATCGTTGCGTAACGCGCGATGATCGAAGATTTTGCATCGGCGTGTTCGAGATTGCTCAGAATGAGCGGCATCCACAGGTTCACGATGTAAAGACAAATCTGGTTCGCGAAGAAGATGACGGCCAATAGCCAAACGGCAGGCGTCTTGAGGGCATCGCTAAGGTGGGACTTCCCACCGCTGCCGCTCTCCTCGCGGTCGCGCTCTAATTCTGATCCAAGCCACTTTTTCTCGTCATCACTCAGCCATTTCGCCTGCTCCGGCTTGTCCTTTAACAGGAACAGTACGGAAATGCCCAGAAGAATGGTTGGCGTGCCTTCTGCGATAAACAGCCACTGCCAGCCGTTCAGTCCACCGTGACCATTCAGCTTCAGCAGAGCGCTTGAAAGCGGCCCGCCAACCACGCCGGCGATGGCGGTCGCGGTCATGAAGCGGGCGACGGCACGCGCGCGTTGCTGAGAAGGGAACCAGTAGGTGAGGTACAACACCATTCCGGGAAAATAGCCTGCCTCCGCGACGCCCAGTAGAAAACGCATGCCGCCGAACGACCATGGCCCTTTCACGAACACCATGCAGGTGGAGACAATGCCCCAGCTGATCATGATCCGGGCGATCCACTTGCGGGCGCCAAATTTCGTCATCAGCAGGTTGCTCGGCAGATCAAAGCAGGAGGAGCCGATAAAGAAAATGCCGGCCCCCAGTCCATAGGCGCTGTCGGTCAGGGCG
>CAXTNK010000082.1:7052-10692 GCA_964245665.1 uncultured Acidobacteriaceae bacterium | reverse complement strand
AGCTGGCGCTTCATGTCGATGGCCGCAAAGCCGACGTTGACACGGTCCAGGTACGCGACGATGTACAGCAGAAACATATATGGGATCAGCCGCCAGGAGATCCTGCGATAAAGAGCGTTGCCGTCGACGGCATTCTGTTGGGCGAGCATCTGCTCTGAGAGTATCGTTTGCACCGAGCGGTCGCTTGAAAACGAGCGGAATGTGCGCCGAAAGTGTGCATATCGACAAATGACCGCCGTTTTTTGCGTCCTGAAACAGCCGGAATGCGTGCAGAATAAGAGAAGGCAAACTACTGCACGGCCGAAAGTATTCAGCCTGGCGGCATCGTCAGCAGCAGAGGGTAAGAGCATGGACCGTTTGCGTACCAGGATGACGAAAGTGCTGAAAGACGACCGTGGCTGGCTGGTGCCGGGTTCGATCGCGATTCACATTGCGGTGCTGCTGTTCCTGGTACATCACCGGTCGGCGTTCATTTCGCCGGTCCGGCTGCCGGGAACCGCGCAGGGTTCGCACCTGGTGCTGACCTATGCTCCCGGCCGCTCCCCGGCGCAGCAGAACGCTACCATCAAGAAACCATTTGTGGCGAAGGCGAAGCCGCTCGTGGTGAAGCAGAAGACAGCAGCGCCGGTGGAGCAGGCAGCTTCCATGCCGACGCCCGCACCCGCGGCGAACCAGCCGGATGCAACTCCGGGCAACGACGCGCTCGGGACAGGCGACGTGAACATTGCATTGCTCGCTGTCTTTCCCACGCCAAAGCCAGACATTTCGCTGCTGCCGCACGGGACCAAGGGCGACGTGGTGTTGGACATCACCATTGACGAGAACGGCAGGATCGTCCAGTTGACCATGGCTCGCGGTGTCGGGCACGGTATCGATGAGAGCGTGATCGCGACCGTGCAGCAGTGGGTATTTCATCCGGCCACGCGGAATGGTAAACCGGTCGCGAGCGAGCAGGAACTGCTGTTTCACTACGAACGAAGCTAGCTGCATGACCATTACTGACATTGCTTCAACCGTCGGCGTATGATGCGTTCCAAAGTCGTCCCGCCTTCGTTTCATGAAGGCCGGCGGACACTGGGGGCGTTATGAATGGCCTTCGTCAAACCACTCTCGCTGCAATACTCGCCAGCCTGATCGTGCTTTCCGCGCATAATGTCTGGGCCGAGCAGGACACTGCGAAAGTTCCCACGGCTGTCCCAACCTCACTTTCGCTCAACTCTACAGCCAGCAGTCTCAAGATGGAGGCGCAGGGCGATTTGCTGAGGATCCATGGCAGCTATGCCGCGGCCATCGACGCGTATCAAAAAGCGTGGCCACGATCGTCGGTGCTGTGGAACAAAACTGGTCTCGCCTACCATCACCTGTTCGCATTGGATGAGGCGATGAAGGACTATCAACTGGCAATCATGCTCGACCCGCATTACGCCGATGCCTACAACAACCTGGGCGCGGTCTACCACGGCAAGCGGGAGTTTGGCATGGCGGAACGCATGTACAAGCGGTCTCTGAAATACCAGCCACGCGCCGCTGTCACTTATTGCAATCTCGGGACCACCTACTTCGCGGAGTCCAAATACAAGCAGGGCGTCAAAGCGTATCGCAAGGCCATGCAGGTGGATCCCCAGGTCTTCCACCTCACCCAGAGGCAACAGGTGCAGGCCGCGAGTTCGCGCGAAGAGCGTATGGCTATGGCCTACAACCTGGCCAAGCTCTATGCCAGCGAGGGCCGCAATGACGATGCACTCGAGGCACTGCAGAAGGCGCTCTTCAACGGATTTAACGATCGCAAACGGCTGTTGAACGATCGCGAGTTTGCTTCGCTGCGTGAGACACCGGAATTCCGGAAGCTGATGACGGATGAGCATTTGAACTAGCGCCACGTGCGATGCAAGGCATCTCACTTTCAAGCCGAATGGATGGCTTTTCAGGTGAGTCGCAGATGAATCGTAGAGAGTTCAACGTACTGCTCGGGGCGTTCACGCTGTCGACCTCCGCCTTTGGGGATACAGAATCAGAGAGTGGCAAGGTTGAGGTCCTGCGTCTCGGCAGGAACCGCTGGATGCCGAATAATAAACGGCTTCCTGTACTGCTTTATCGCGGGGTGCTCGCGAGCAAAGGTGATCCTGCTTCCTCGTGCGAACAATTATTTAGGACCAACGGCTGGCCGCCGCAGTGGCGCAATGGTGTCTACACGTTTCATCATTACCATTCGACGGCCCATGAAGTGCTCGGCTTTGTGACCGGATCGGCGCGGCTGGTGCTCGGCGGCGAGGGCGGCCACGAAGTCACAGTGCGGGCCGGGGATGTCGTGCTGCTGCCAACCGGCACGGGTCACTGCGAACTGGAGAAGTCGTCGGACTTCCTGGTCGTCGGCGCCTATCCGCCTGACCAGGCCTGGGACATCTGCCGCGAGTCGCCGAACGTGGAAGCTGTCGCGCGGATGGCGAAGCTGCCGTTTCCGCCGTCAGACCCCGTGTATGGAGCCAAAGGTCCGCTGCGCGCGCAGTGGCACACCTAGCAGCGTCCGTCAGTTAACGCAGCAGGTCCTCGAGCGTGGCGCTTAGGCTGGTCTTCTCATCGCGATACTTCACGATGACCGGCGTATACAGGCTCAGCCCCCACTCTTGCCCTTTGCCGTGTGCGATCGCGCGCGCGCCGGGAACGACCACAGCGCCTTCCGGAATAATGAGCGGCTGATCCGCTGTGGCCTTGATCACCTCGCCGCGCACCGTGTCATACACCGGTGTGCCACGCGTGAGGATAGTGCCCGCGCCGAGCACCGCGCCTTTGCGCACGATGGTGCCTTCATACACTCCGCAATTGCCGCCAATGAGCGCGTCATCTTCAATGATGACGGGATTGGCGCTGACCGGCTCCAGCACGCCGCCGATCTGGGCCGCGGCGCTCAGATGGACACGCTTGCCAATCTGCGCGCAGCTGCCGACGAGTGCATGTGAATCGACCATGGTGCCTTCATCGACATACGCGCCGGCATTAATGTACATCGGCGGCATACAAACGACGCCGCGCGCGACATACGCGCCTGTCCTGACCGATGACCCGCCCGGAACAATGCGGATGCCGTCTTCCTTGCTGAAGCCACGCGCCGGGTATGTCCCCTTGTCGACGAACGACAGCTCACGGCCGCCCATCTCTTTCAGTTCGCCGAGACGAAATCCGAGCAGGATGCCGCGCTTGACCCACGCATTTACACGCCAGCCATTGGGTGCGTCGGCATCCGGTTCAGCGGCGCGCAAAGTTCCGACGCAGAGCGCCTCGCGCAACGTGAGAAATGCTTCCATGGCGGACTTGTCACCGATCGCATCGGCCCCGCGGGCGAATTGCTCGTCAATGGTCTCTTCGAGGCGGGTCTCTGCGAGGCGGTCAAAAAGGGGAGCCGAGGCGTGGTTGAGAGAGATCGTCATGCTTTCGATTGTAAGTGCGCGGCTCGCGATTACAGCTGACTGCCTCCGGCCGAAATGAGTCGTCGCTCGCTCAGAGGATGAGGAACCCGGGTGCCCCAGGTCTTGTTTTGAGACTTGGGGATACATCACCGGTTCCTTCCAGATTCGAATCCCCCTTCTCAGACTTCAGAAGTGGGGCAACCGGGAGTTGCGGTCTGGGTGAGTCAGAACGAGCT
>CAXTNK010000082.1:5987-7042 GCA_964245665.1 uncultured Acidobacteriaceae bacterium | reverse complement strand
GCGGCAAGTTTGCGCAAACGTTCGCGGGTCGCCGTGGAGACAGGAACCATCGGCAGCCGGTAATGCTCTTCGACGCGGCCCATCATGGCCATGACGCACTTGACCGGCCCCGGGCTTGTCTCCCAGAAATTTGCCAGCAGCAGTTCGTAGTACTTCGCGTTCAGTGTGCGTGCCGTTTCCCAGTCGTCGGTCAGGGCACAGTGGATCATCTTCACCAGTTCGCGCGGGATCTCGTTCGATGCTACCGAGATAAGACCTGCGGCACCCACACCGATCGCCGCGAGTGCAATGTTGTCATCGCCGGCGAAGACGGGCAGCGTTCTGGGCACCAGGTGAATGAGTTCGGTGATCTGCTGCAGGTTGCCACTCGACTCCTTCACACCGGCAATGGTGTCGGTATGTTCGAGCAGGCGCGCGATGGTCTTCGGCTCGAGGTTGGTACCAGTGCGGCCGGGAATGTTGTACAGCACCACTGGCAACTTCGTCGCCTTCGCGATTGCCTGAAAGTGCTGAAGCTGGCCCTCCTGCGATGGCTTGTTGTAGTAGGGATTCGCCGTGAGTAGACCGCTGACACCCTTCAGTTCAGCGACTTTCTGAGCTTTTTTCACAGCCTCTCGCGTGGAGTTGTGCGTGCAGCCTGCAAGCACCGGAACACGGCCTTTCGCTGCCTCCACCACGATGCGAATGACTTCGAGCCACTCTTCTTCGTCGAGGGTTGGCGTTTCGCCGGTGGTGCCGCAGGCAACGAGAAAGTTGATGCCGCAGGTAATCTGCCAATCGACCAGCGCGGTGAGCGCGCGCGTGTCAGGAGCGCCGTTGTGTTGAAACGGCGTGACGAGCGCGGTACCGCATCCTCTTAGACTTAGATGCATACGGGTCGCAGTCTACCACTCAGCAGGCACTGCCGCTTGCTGTTCATCCCTTCGCCGCGATCTGCGGGAAGACGCTCGAGAACTCGTAACAGCCGGTGCGTCCTGCAAGCCATTCTGCAGCTTTGACCGCTCCCTCCGCGAAACCTCGGCGTGAGAAGGCTTCATGCCTAAGCTCGATCAGGT
>CAXTNK010000082.1:2903-5977 GCA_964245665.1 uncultured Acidobacteriaceae bacterium | reverse complement strand
AGGCCTGCGGCGTCGCCTTCGCGAGAGGAGGTAATTTCCGCATGAATGGACGGATCGGCAGCCGCGAGGAGCTGCTGAATCGAGAGGGCCGTGCCGGAAGGCTTGTCGAGCTTGGTCAGATGATGGGTTTCGCGGATGCTGTATTCGTAGCCTTTGGCGGTGAGGGCGAGTTCGCGCGTGATACGTAGAAAAGCCTGCACGCCGATCGAGAAGTTGGTGCCGTACAGCAGGCCTGCGCTCCGTTTTTCTGCGAGTGTACGCATTTCTTCGAGCTTGCTATACCAGCCCGTAGTGCCGACGACCACGCGCGCGCCCGCAGCCAGGCAGGCACGCAGGTTCGGGATGACTGCTTCAGGCGTAGTAAAATCAATCACTGCGTCAAACTGGGTCAGCATCGGCGGCGTGAGAGCTGACGCGCTGCGGTTTTCTTCTTCACCGATCACGCGCACGCTGTGGCCATGCTCATGTGCAACATCCGCGACGACACTCCCGGTTTTGCCTCTGCCGAGGACAACCATAATCATGTCAGCTCCTGACCGCGCCGACCGTAGTCGCAGCCGCTCTGTCCTGCGCAAGGGTACGTGCTTCGACGTCGAAGATTTCAGGGTCCGGGTCGGTGAAGAACACCTTGTGCAGCGAGCGAATCGCTTCGTCGGCATCGTCCTCATCGATCATGAAGCTCATGTTGATCTCGGATGCGCCCTGCGAGATCATGCGGACGTTGACATGACGGATTGCCTGGAAAACCTGCGCGGCAATACCATTCTGGCCGCGAATGTTTTCGCCTACCATGCAGATCAAGGCCTTGCGACCTTCGTATTTCACATCGGCCAGCTTGCTCAGGTCGGCGGCAATCTCGGGTAGCTTCTCGTTCGAATCGACAGTCAGCGAGACGCTTACCTCGGACGTCGAAACCATGTCGACCGGGCACTTGTGCTTGTCGAAAACATCGAAAATGGTCTTCAAATAACCGTGCGACATGAGCATGCGGCTGGCCACCACGTCGATGATGGTGAGTTTGCGCTTGGCCGCAATCGATTTGAACGGACTGCTGCAGTGTGGCGCGAGCGAGATGATGCGGGTGCCGGCGTTTTCTGCGTTGCGCGAATTCAGGACAAGCACCGGGATATTCTTCTTAACAGCCGGCAGAATAGTCGCCGGATGCAGGACCTTCGCGCCGAAGTAGGCAAGCTCGGCTGCTTCTTCAAAACTGATGGTCTTGACGCGCAGAGCATCGGGGCAGATGCGTGGATCGGTCGTCATGATGCCGTTGACGTCTGTCCAGATTTCAATGGCCACGGCATCGAGTCCGCCGCCGACCAGGGCTGCCGTGAAGTCGGAGCCGCCGCGGCCAAGCGTCGTCGTCACGCCCTCTGTTGTCGACCCGATAAAGCCACCCATCACGACGGTCCGGCCAGAGGTGGCAAGTGGCAGAACATGCATGGCTAGCCGATCGGCGATCAGGTCGTCCTGTGGGATAGCGCGACCGTGCTGATTGTCGGTAGCGATACAGGTGCGCGCGTCGATATGGATGCCCTCGAGGCCACGCTCGGCGAAAGTCTCGGCAACCATGCGGCTGGAAAGGCGCTCCCCGAAAGAGGCGACCAGGTCTGTCGTCCGGGGAGTCAGTTCACCGACCGCGGAAAGACCGCGCAGAACTTCATCGAGCGAATCAAACTCGGCGTCAATGACTTTCCCGATGGCCGCGTAACGTTCCGGCGAGAGCAGCGTGCAGGCAACTTCAAGATGGCGATTGCGCAGGCGGCCACTGATGGCAAGCGCACCAGTGCGATCACCGCGGCCCGCAGCAGTCCCGGCGGCAAGCAACTGGTCTGTCACCTTCGCCATGGCGCTCACGACCACGATCGGTTGCACACCCTGCTGACGCCGCGTGCTGACAATCTTTGCCGTACGTTCAATGGCGGCGGCATCTTCGACCGACGTGCCACCGAACTTCATCACTACGACTTTGGAGCGCTCTGCTGCCTGGCTCATACGAGGGCAGCCGATGGATTGAGTATGCCCAGCGCGACCAGTAGTTCTGCATTCAAAAGGGCCGCACCGGCTGCTCCCCGGATGGTGTTATGCGAGAGTACCGTGAACTTCCAGTCGAGCAGTTTGCATGGTCGCAGACGACCGACAGTCGCGGTCATCCCGGCGCCGCGCATGCGGTCAAGTCGAGGCTGAGGGCGATCATCCGCGGTTACGAATACAACAGGGTTCTCCGGAGCTGTCGGGAGCTGCTGACCTTCAAGCGGCGCAAAATCGCGCCAGGCTTCGAGGATCTGTTCGCGCGTGGCTGGCTGGCGCAGTTTGACCGATACCGATTCGGTATGGCCATCTTCCACTGCTACGCGGTTGCAACTGGCGCTGATCTTCGCGTCCAGATGCTCGATCGTCGAACCATGAAGCTTGCCAAGCAGCTTCCCGGTCTCTTCCTCAAGCTTTTCTTCTTCGTTCTTGATGAAGGGCACAACGTTGCCGAGGATATCGAGCGAAGGCACGCCGGGATACCCTGCGCCGCTCACCGCCTGCATGGTGGTGACGAAGATGCTCTCGATACCGAACCGGTCCTCAAGCGGCTTAAGGGCCATCACCAGTCCGATGGCCGAGCAGTTTGGATTGGTGACAATGTAGCCGCCCGATTCCTTGCGCCAGCTCTGTTCCTCGATCAGGCGCAGATGATCACCGTTGACCTCGGGGATAACGAGCGGTACGTCAGCCTGCATACGGAAGGCGCTCGAATTCGAAATCACCGCGCAACCGGCAGCAGCAAAGCGCGGTTCCATCTCGCGTGCGATATCAGTATCGAGGGCTGCGAAGATGACACGCGGTGCTCCGTCCGGAGTTGCGGGTGAAACGGGCAGGTCGGCGATCGCATCCGGGAGCGGCGTGTCCAGCTTCCAGCGCACGGCGTCGCCGTAGCGCTTGCCGCTGGAACGATCCGATGCCGCGAGCCACGCGATCTCAAACCACGGGTGGTTCTCGAGGAGCTGGATGAAGCGCTGGCCGACCATACCGGTGGCGCCAAGGATACCGACGGGCTGCTTGGAATGTCTCGACTTGGAGTGATC
>CAXTNK010000082.1:0-2893 GCA_964245665.1 uncultured Acidobacteriaceae bacterium | reverse complement strand
GAATTTTACAGCACCGTTTTTAGTTGACTCGGTAGAAACGAAGCAGACGAAGCTGTAAGTACCGGAATGGGCACGGGTGAGCCGCGGATGATCATTTCGGGAATGGATGACGGGACTCGCACAATGCCTTCGTGCAAAGCATGCTCTGCGCCGATAGGGTAACCATGGGCGGACGGGAGTGTTGAGCGCGGCAGAAAAAACCTTTTCCGTCATGATGGAGCGGTATCATGCGGGCTGCTTCAGCGAGGCCGCGCTGCTTGGGTGGGAGCTGATCAAACAGGATCCGCGCGAACCGGCGTGGCTCAAGCTGCTGGCTCTGGCGGAACACCAACAGGGGAATCAGGCTGCCGCGCTCGTCCTGCTCAAACGTGCGATCAAGGCTGAGCCGCATGGAGTAGCGCAGTGGAATGACCTGGGCAATGTGTACAGTTCGGTCGGAGATTTTCAGCAGGCGGAGGAGGCTTACCACACTGCGCTATCGTTCAATCCCGACTGTGCCGAGGCGTACAACAACCTGGGCGTGCTGGCCGGGGAACGGGCGGACTATGTGGAGGCGCGCCGCCTTTATGAAAAGGCTCTGCGGCTACGTCCAAAGTACGCAGAAGCCATCTACAACCTGGGAATTGCGCTCACAGCCGTGGGCAAATATCAGAAGGCCGCACGGCGTTACGAACAGACCATCGCGCTCTCACCGACTCATTCCCGGGCAGGCTTCAACCTGGCGCTGACACGCCTGCTGCTGGGCGATCTGCCGGGCGGCTGGAAGTGGTGGGAATCCCGCTGGCTGACGCCGCAGCTGGCTCCGGCCCTGCGAAAATATCCGCAGCCGGCGTGGACCGGCGGTTCGCTGGCCGGCAAGCGGATACTGCTCTACGCTGAGCAGGGTCTGGGCGATACGCTGCAATTTATCCGTTATCTGCCGATGGTGGCAGCCAGGGGCGCGACCATCGTGCTCGAAGTGCAAAAGCCCCTGATACCGCTTTTGCAGCCACTGTTCGCGGGCTGGACGAAGGGTAATGGCGGCGCGTCCGGAGATGAGGTGATCCTGGCGCAGGGTGGTGATGAAGTGCCATCAATCGATACACACTGCTCCCTGATGAGTCTGCCGGCGGTCTTCAACACTACGCTCACCACGATCCCTGCTGCTGCCGGCTACCTGCGGTGTGAGCACAATCTCCCGGCGGAGAAGACGGCGGGCCTGCAGGTTGGTATTGTGTGGGCGGGAAGTGCCACTCACAAGCGTGACCATGCCCGCTCGCTGCCACTGGCCATAATGCGTCCACTGTTCGACCTGCCTGACATTCATTGGGTGTCGCTACAGAAAGGACCACCTTCCGCACAGCTTTTGGATCTGGCTACAACTGATCCGGCCGTCCTGCGGATAGAAGACAACACTGCCGGCTTTGAAGACTACGCGGATACTGCCGCTGCCATCGCCACGCTGGACCTGGTCATCTCTGTCGATACGTCGGTCGCCCACCTGGCCGGCGCCATGGGCACGCCGGTGTGGATATTGATTGAGCAGCATCTGCCCGACTGGCGCTGGCTGCTCGAACGGAAAGATTCACCCTGGTATAAATCTGCCCGGATCTTCCGGCAGCAGACTGCGGGCGACTGGGCTGGTGTCGTCGTAACTGTGCGCGAGGAATTGAAGAAGCTGCTCGATGCGAGACAGCAGCCGGGTGGCATTTTCCGGCCGCCCGTCGTAGAGAAATCCTGAGTGGGTGCTGAGCCGGTAAACCCACGTCTCAAAGCCGAGACAAGGGGCACCTGCTTCAATGGCTGCAGTGATGAAGATTTTGCAACAGGCTCTAGCCGCCGTCTTTCTTGTCGCCGGGACTAAAATGGAAATCGTTTTGCACGGCTTTGTGGCTCGTCACAGTTATGGTTGCCTTTTTACTGCCAAGCTGTTCATGAACCGCGGTCAGCGTATACGTTCCGGGCGGCAGGCCGGTGATCGTAAAGTGGCCGTTGGTGTCAGACACGGCAAAGAAGAGATTGGGGGCCACGTTGATGTAGGCCTGCATCCAGGGGTGATTATTGCAGCGGACCGGGATCAGATTTTCTGGCCTGGTAAAAACGTGGCGCGTTGTTCCGCCATTGGGTGGCTGCGAAATATCTAAAGCCTCATTCACTCCTACGCTCGGCTCCATGTGTACATTGTGCATGGTCGGATCACTGTTGCGGAACTCAACCTGCTAGCCAACCTGCGCAGCGATCACATGCGGAATATATCGGCAGCCTTTCTGATCGAGCACCACGGCCGTTGTTGAAGGCGCATAGTTTTTGTCGCCAAGACCGCTGCTGATAGAGATGAAAACGTTCGCCATTGTGCCGTCGTCGACGACATACTGCTCCGTCAGATTGGCGCTGCCCGCCATGGCGCATGCCGGGTCCTGGACCATGGCGATCTCGATGCGCTTCGGCGCCACGCCGTTGAACTGAATGACGCCCCCGACCGATCCGGCAGTAGACGAATCGGTCTTCGCAAATGTCATGGTCGGGTTCAACGACGAATGGCCACCTTTGCATCCGGAAGCAAGTGCGAGGAAAAAACATACAGTTGCGGTAGCAAGTGCCCGGATGCCGCGCATCTCAGGCTGCTTCCAAGGCAGCAATGACTGCGTCGGCAAAGGCGCGTGTACCGCTGGTGCCGCCTACATCGCGGGTCAGAGTCTTTTTTTCTGCATAGACGGCTTCGAGCGCGGCCTGAATTTTGTCTGCAGCCGCTCGCTCGTCGATGTGGTGCAGCATAGGATGGCCGACTGCAGCAGCGCGGTCGGGTTGGCTTTATCCTGGCCGGCTATGTCGGGTGCCGAACCATGAACGGCTTCGAAGATGGCGCATTCGGCACCAAGGTTAGCCCCCGGGACCAGGCCCAACCCCCCCACGA
>CAXTNK010000081.1:19486-20617 GCA_964245665.1 uncultured Acidobacteriaceae bacterium | reverse complement strand
AGAACCGCGGTGCGAAGATTCTTGCGGAAATTATCGGTTACGGCCTGAGTGCCGACGCGTATCACATGACCGGCATGGCTCCTGAAGGCGAAGGCTGCTTCCGTGCCATGCGTAATGCTGTCAAAAGCGCTGCTATCAGCCCGGATGACATTGGCTACCTGAATGCCCATGCCACCTCCACACCGCTCGGCGATGCGCTTGAAACCGCGGCCATGCGCAAATTGTTTGGTGAACGCGCTGATAACCACACCTTGCTCGTCAGCTCGACCAAATCAATGACCGGGCATTTGCTCGGCGGCGCTGGCGGACTCGAAGCCGGCATCACCATCATGGCCCTGCAGAACCAGATCGCACCACCGACAACGAACCTGTTCGAAGCTGATCCCGAGTGCACCCTGAACTACGTGCCGAACACCCCGCAGAAGGGCCAGTTTGAGTACGCCCTTTCGAACAGCTTCGGTTTCGGCGGGACCAACGGCTCACTCGTCTTCAAACGCTGGACGGACTAACTTGCCGTCAGGGGCAGACACGCCTTGAGTTTGCCATGCAGGCAAACACGCCTACGGCGCTAAAGCAATGCTCCCGCTGGTCGCACTCGTTTGTGCATCTACGGGAGCAGTGCCTTCTGCGTTAGCGGCCGAAACGAAAAGTGCTTTTCACGAATCCTGACTCGGCGGGTCGAATAAAGCCATTTCTCGAGGTGTGGGCGGCTCGAAGATACCCACCCATTCCTGGACGGCCTCCCACTTGATCGGCGGATCCTCCATATTGCGGTGCTGAATTCTCCGGAAGAGTTCTTCTGGTGAGGCAGTTCGATAGTGAAGCTCGACGCGTGCACCCAGGGCACGAGCTTCCGTCCGCAGGATGTCCCGCTCCCACTTGCCCCATGTACCCCATTCAACAATAACGCTCTGTCCGAGCACAACAAGGCGTTTCGTCAGCTGCCATTGAAGCGCCTCGATCCTTGCGCGGGACTCTTCCTGGTGAAGGTTGATCGAAAGCGCTGTCATCCAATCATCAGCGCACATTCTGAACGCAGGCATGGAGGTTTCGAGTTGCCGCGCCAGGGTCGTTTTCCCTGAGCCAGGCAGGCCGCAGACGCCCGGCCTCCTCGCCAGGCTGGGCAGCTGG
>CAXTNK010000081.1:0-19476 GCA_964245665.1 uncultured Acidobacteriaceae bacterium | reverse complement strand
GCGTTGGTTTAGTGTTCATGGAGGTTCCCGGAGAGATAAAGGTCGATCGTCTTTCCACGAAACGGTGCGCCCACACGAAACGGTGCGACCAACGGAGGCATATCTTTATCGCCGAAGGCGTGCCCGCCTGGATGGCAAATCTAGGATTGGACGATGGCAAGGGCGGTGCGGGCGAGGATGATCAACACCCACCATCCGACGACGGCGACAGCAGCGCTCGAGCGTTTGACATTGCCAATGATGGCGCAGCCGATGACGAGCAGGATGACAACCCAGATGGTCATGATGTCGAAGGATGTGGCAAGCGTCATCAATCCTTTGGCTGTATCGGCTGGCAGGTAGTAGCCGAGGTTGGTGCCGACGGCATTCTGCAACTGGAACTGTTCAGGGGCGACGCCGGCAAAGAGGGTGCCTGCGCCAAGCAGTGCCTGGATGGAAAGCGGAAGTGTCGCGTACATCCAAACGGCAAACATCCGGCCAAAGGTGGCTTCGCCACCGAAACCGAAATTGATGGTGGCCAGCAGGACGGAGGCCCCGATGGCAGCGAAGATCAGAGTGAAGATCGGCGTGCCATAGAAGGAATAGCGGGTAAACGCCGCAATCTGCTGCTTCTTCTCGCTCAATTGCGTGGCTTCAAGGTTGGCAAAGCTTTCCTGCATTTTGGGCGAGGCTTTAATCTGGTTATCCACGATCTGTGACCAGCCGACCTGTTTCTGAACGGCGAACATGAAGAAGTAGGTCACGAGGATGCCGATCATGAAGGGCAGCCACCATCGGCTGCTTCGGCGAATATCTATGAATGTGCGCGAAGGCGCGACGAAGGTATCGAAGACCCTCGCAAGATCGGAGAGGCCATGCGTGGCAGGTTCTGCGGGCGTCAGTGGTTGATCAGAAGGAAAGGTGCCGGGGTGCAGCGTCTCACTCATCGGGCGATCTCCTGTGAGAAGTCGAGTGACGGCATTCTAAGCTTGCTCATGGAGCGAAGCATAGATAAACCTTGTGTCATCGATCGCATGCTATTGAAATCCCGAGCAGACATCGAACGCGGGCATGAAATGAACGAGGCCTGGCGCAGTTAAGTCATTCGTTCGTGGGCGTCGAAACGTCAGGGCATTGCGTTAAGTTGGCTGAGATGGAGGGTGCCTCTCCTGCGCTTTGCTGTGGTCGGAATGTCAAAGTGATATACCGAGTGGAAGACTCGGGACACTAGCGCAACCCGGTAGTCAGCAGAGCGGCGTGGTGACTGTTGGAAGCCGTCTGAGCTCCCGCGCCGATATAGCTCTGGTAGACGCTGATGTGGAAGCAGGACTGGTAAAACTCTTCTTCCACATCTACCTTGCCTGCGCGTTCGAGCGGTGACAGATAGGATCGCATCCACTCGACCTGAAGCGGCGACAGTCCTTTTTTCGCGATGTCGATGGTTGCGCCGGTCAGATGAGGCGAGGCAATATCCCCGTCGGCTGGTGCAGCATTGCCGTTTATCCGCAAGAGATGGCGCTGGTAGTCCACCGTACGAACTGCGGAGTTGACCTGCAGGCCGGTGTGAAAACGCGCGTAGTAAGCGCGGGATAGATCCGCAAGGAAGCGAGCAGTAAATGGCCGGCAGTAGCGCCGATTCTCCGGCAGCCGCGGGTCGGCGTGCAGGCCATTCTCGGTCGGCAGAGACACCAGAAGACCATGATGCAGCAATGCGGTTATATCGGCATCATCCTGGATGCGCGCCAGGCCTTCCTGGTCCGCCCGCTGGTTCTGCCGGACGAGCGATTCATGCGTACCACGCATCGGCGGCAGGTTCATGGGGCGGACGGGAATCTGCGGCAGGTACAGGCTCGCCGTGTCGACCGGCTGATTAGCCGCCGTTTCGTTCCGGATGGCCTCCTGGGCCGATTCGATCTGGGCCTCATGGGCCGCCGCCTGCAGGGCTGCAGTCCCATGCTTGCGGGCATGGTGCAGGCTTGAGGCGGTATGCAGGCGGTGCCGGCGTCCGTTCAGTATGCGTATAGGCCTTTGATAAGTCGCGCGAAGAACGTGGGCAGTCTTCTGCGAACGAGAAAGATGGGACCTGGAACCAGAATCGGCCTGAACATGTAACGAGGCATGTAGCGAAGTATGAACCATCGCGTGCTCTGATTTCGCGGCTGTGCCATGGTTGTGGCGACGAGCCGCGAAAGCCGTGGAGCATAGAAGCACTCCCCACACCGCTAGGAGAGTGAGGGTGGATATGGAACGACCTGTAGAGTGTCGCATCGGGTAAGGTGCGCGAAGAATCATCATCAGAGTGTTTTGAGAGTATCGTGCGGATCGCCACTCACAAAGTATCGAAGGTGGTACGGAAGCTGCCACAGTCCCGGAATGGGCCGTGGGCGCGGAGTTTGTTCTGATTTGGGACATTACGAGAAAAGACTTGAACCGGATCGAACACTCCTTCTCCAGCAGTTCGAGCCGCCCGAGGAACACTGTACTCAATTCCATGATTTGAGACTTCCGCCGGCCAAGGCCGTGCATCCCTGCAGGCCGGTATCCAGCACCCGTTATCATCTCCGGATGGCTTCGTGCCACGCCATCTACGCTCCATGCCCCAGCCGAGCTATTGGCCGGCGTGTTGCTCTTATGAGCGAGTTCTCCGGCACATGCATCGCTGCCCTTTGATACTCTTATCCGGCCGGCCGGGCGTACCGCATCTCAATGAACGAGAAGCTGCGCTTTGGGCCAGCTGGAGGAGTGCATTGCGAGCAGGCCTGATTACCCGCGAATATCCGCCCTATGTGTATGGCGGTGCCGGCGTCCATGTCGAATACCTGAGCCGCGAGCTCGCCAGAAAGATCCAGGTGGATGTGCATTGCTGGGGCGACCAGCACAATAACGACGGCAACCTGCACGTGCGCGGCGCCAAGCCGTGGGAAGCTCTTTCTGCCGGTCAGCAGAAGTTCAAGACATCGCTTGAAGCGCTGAGCTTGAACCTGCTCGAACTGGAAAGCCTGAGCCAGGTGGACCTGGTGCATACCCACACCTGGTATGCGTCGATGGCCGGGTTTTGGGCGAAGAAGCTTTTCAACATCCCTTTCGTTCTGACGACACACAGCCTCGAACCGTTGCGTGCATGGAAGGCTGAGCAGTTGGGCACCGGTTTCGCGATGAGCAGCTGGATGGAACGCACGGCGATCCTTGATGCCGACGCTGTGATTGCGGTTTCGCAGGGAACGCGCAAAGACATTCTCAAAGCGTACCCAGATATCGACCCTGAGCGCATTCACGTTATCTACAACGGCATTGACCTCGCTGAATACCAGAAGACCGAGGATGTTTCCGCGCTTAAAGCGTATGGCGTGGATGTCGCGAAGCCCTACATTCTTTTCGTCGGCCGCATCACGCGCCAGAAGGGCGTTACGCATCTGGTCGAGGCGATCCGCTACCTGCCGAAAGATACGCAGGTGGTGTTATGCGCAGGTGCACCGGACACGCCGGAGATTGCTGCCGAAATGCGCGCGAAGGTCGACGAGGCGCGGGCGCACAATCCACACATCGTCTGGATTGAGAAGATGGTGACCAAGGCTGAAACGATCCAGCTCTACAGTCAATGCGCGGTTTTCTGCTGCCCGTCTGTGTATGAGCCATTTGGGATCATCAACCTCGAAGCGATGGCTTGCCGTGCGCCTGTAGTTGCGAGCGCGACTGGCGGCATTGTCGAAGTCGTGCAGGACGGCAAAACCGGCTACCTGGTGCCCTTCGTGCAGGACCCGGTCACCAGTTTTCCGGCGCATGCGGACAAATTTGCGCGTGATCTTGCAGCAAAACTATCTGAGTTGCTGGCTGATCCGGCGAAGTGCAAAGCCTTTGGTGAGGCAGGCCGGAAGCGAGTGGAAGATGTTTTCTCGTGGAGTGCCATTGCGGACCAGACGATCGAGTTGTATCAAAAGCTGGTAAAGAAAAAGGACTGACTACCATCTGAATGCGTCTTCATTTTCCGGTCTGATGCCCTAACAATGTAGCTGAAGTAGCTGCTTCCTTTGGACGGATTAGAAATACAGATCCTTCCACCTCGCTACGGTCAAGATGACACATCTACGCAAGATTTGAGGGTGGACAGAATGGCTGAATCAATCGAAGGTCTGATCAGTATCCGCAGCAAGCACTCGGTTGACGAAACTGTCATTGCCATCGTGAGCCTGCTGCGCGAGAAGAACATCAAACTTTTCGCCGTGATTGACCACAGTGGCGAAGCTAAACAGGCCGGACTGCAGATGCCGCCGACGCGCCTGATTCTCTTCGGCAATCCCAAAGGTGGAACACCGCTGATGCTGGCGTCGCCATCTGCTGCCATCGATCTACCGTTGAAACTGCTGATAGCACAGGATGACAAAGGTGGCGTCTGGATCAGCTATAACTCAGCTGACTATCTTGCGAAACGGCATGCACTGCCTGCGGATAAGCTGGCGGTTCTGAGCGCCGCCGAGACCATAGCAAAACAAGCCGCGGTTTAGAGCCCTTCGCTGAATAATCACTGTAGCTGGCTGTGCTCAAGAGGCAATTCGTCTCACTCGGAGTTACGCAATTCCAGAAATTAGCTCTACCTGTGTTTATCGCCCACAGTCTTGCTGAACGCGGCGACGTTCATCATCTGCTGCTGAAAATCCATCAGCCCATTCGGTCCTGATGGGACGAACACCACCGTACTGTTCTGCGAAGTGCCGACGGCCGACAGCATATCCGTCCAGTTGGTGAAGAGCAGCATCGCGTAAGCGTCTTCGCCGGGCATGTTTGCCGATTCCTTGATCATGTCGATCGCTTCCTTGAAGCCCTTCGCAATTGCGATGCGCTCGTTCGCAATACCCTGGCCCTGCAACTGCTTGGCCTCGGCCTGCGCGTTCGCGGCAGCGACGACCTTGATGCGGTCCGCCTCGCCCTGCGCCTTGGCGGACACCTGGTTGCGGTTCGCGATATTGATCTTGTCCATCGCTTCGCGGACCGCGGCGCTCGGCACAATATCAGTCACGAGCACGCGATTAATGGTATAGCCGACAGGCGCCATCTCCTTGTCCAGTTCAGCCTTTACCCACAAAGCAATCTGCGGCTGGCTGCTATAGACTTCGTCAAATTCCATGCTCGGGATGTGACCAAGCAGGATGTTGTTGACGATCGATTCCATCTGTCCCTTCGCATTCGACATGGTATATACAGCTTCGAAGATTTTTGTCGGCGTGATGGAATATTGAATCGACACAGGTACGGCGACGAATACATTGTCTTTCGTCTTGGTCTCCATCTTCAGGTCGACCTGTTGTACCTTAAGCGATATTTCGAAGCGTCTTTCTGCAAAGGGCAGCTTCAGGTTAAGCCCCGCATGGCCGATCCGGTTGAACTTGCCAAAGCGCTCGACGACAGCCGCGTTACCCGACTGCACGGTAAAGGACGAACTGGCCAGAACGATCAACACAAAGACTGCAAGAATAATCAGCAGAACCAGACTTGTCATTATTTCTCCCTTGAGAGCCCGTGGCTCTATGCAGAAGGGCGCGAACCGGCGCCTCCCCGACTCATAACGATACGCCTGGCTGCCGCGAATCCAGAGAGAAACTGCTGAGCACCTACGCGAAAGCGACAGTGACAGGCGAACTGCTCTATCGTAGAAACGAGTTTGCAGTTTGAGATTGAAGCGAGCTGCAAGCGCCAGATTGAGGACGTTCCGTTTTGATGGATGTATTGAAGCAGCTGTATGAGTCGCATTTTCAATCGCCGGTACTGAGCATAGTACCGTTGCAGGGTGAACTGGGTGGATCAGGGCGCCGGATTATCCGCCTGTCCGGGCAGCCGGGTACGGCGATCGGCATTCTGTATGATGTGCGCGAAGAGAACATCGCATTTCTCGAGTTTTCAAGGCATTTTCATGACCAGGGACTACCCGTTCCAGCCATCTATGGCCAGTCGCTTGATCAGGGCGCGTATCTCGAAGAAGACCTCGGTGACGTGACGCTGTTCGACTTCCTGGCGAAGAATCGCACTGGCGAAGAGATCGCACCGTCTGTGGTCGAGGCCTATCGAAAAGTCGTAGCAATTCTGCCGCGCTTCCAGATCGATGGCGGCCGCAACCTGAACTACAAGGTGTGTTATCCGCGCGCCAGCTTCGATCGCCAGTCGATCAACTGGGACCTGAATTACTTCAAATATTATTTCCTGCGGCTGGCTGGCATTCCGTTCAACGAACAGGGACTGGAAGATGATTTTGCGCGGCTGACCAAGTTTTTGTTAAGTGCGGAACGTGACTACTTTCTGTACCGCGACTTTCAGTCCCGCAATATCATGCTGCTGCATGGCGAACCGCACTTCGTCGACTACCAGGGCGGACGCCGCGGCGCCCTGCAGTATGACATTGCCTCACTGCTTTATGACGCCAAGGCCGACCTGCCGCCAGAGCTTCGCCAGCAACTGCTCGATGAATATCTCGACGCGCTCGCGACCCGCATGCCACTCGATCGCAAGGTGTTTCTGCATCATTACTACGCGTATGTTTATATCCGTATCCTGCAGGCGCTTGGGGCCTATGGGTTTCGCGGCTTCTACGAACGCAAGACGCACTTTCTGCAGAGTGTGCCCTATGCGCTAAAGAATCTTAGATGGCTGCAGCATCACGTCGAACTGCCTATCCAACTGCCGACATTGATGGAAGCAGTGCGCGGCATGCTTGCGTCAGAAAAGCTGCAGAGCCTGGCGACGCCGGCAAAAACGCTTACGGTACAGATCCAGAGCTTCTCATTTCATCGCGGATTGCCGGTCGACGAATCGGGCAATGGCGGCGGCTTTATCTTCGATGCTCGGAGTATTCCCAATCCTGGCCGCGAAGAAGAATTCAAAAAACTTACTGGCAAGGATGCGCCAGTGATTGCTTACCTGCAGCAGCAGGAGAGCGTGCACCAGTTTCTTGCCAGCGTGCGATCGCTGGTTGACATGAGTGTCAGCAATTATCTACAGCGCGGCTTCCAGCATTTAATGATTTCATTCGGATGCACGGGCGGGCAACATCGCTCAGTCTACCTGGCAGAGCAACTGGCGAAATACCTGTCGGCAAGGGCGGGCGTGCATATCGTACTCGAGCATAGAGAACAGTCGCGGTGGCCTAAGTGAAAGCGATGGTGCTGGCCGCGGGCCTGGGGACGCGTCTGCGTCCGCTGACCAATGACCGGCCGAAGGCGTTAGTCGAAGTGGCAGGCCGCACGATGCTTGAGCTCGCGCTAAGCCGACTGCGCGCTTTTGGCATTCAGGATGTCATCGTCAATGTGCATCACTTCGCGGATATGGTGATCGATTATTTGAAGTTGAACAACAATTTCGGTATGCATATCGAAGTTTCGCGCGAGGATACTCTGCTTGATACTGGCGGAGGGTTGAAGAAGGCTGCATGGTTTTTTCTGGACGAACTTGAAGAGCCGTTCCTGCTGCACAATGTCGATATTCTCAGTGATTTCGACCTAACCGCTATGCTCGGCACGCATCAGCAGAATGAAGCACTCGCGACATTGGCGGTACAACAGCGAGCGACTTCGCGACTTTTATTGTTCGACGAGGAAATGCAATTGCGCGGACGACAAGGGGCGTTCGAGAATGTCGACGCGCATGGAGTTCCGCTTGCATTCGCGGGTATCCACATCATCTCGCCTAAGCTGCTCGGCATGATGGATGAAGATGGAGCTTTCTCGATCATCGATACTTATTTGCGCCTAACATCGAGCGGCGAAAAAATCATAGGCTATCGCGACGACGCGGCCTATTGGTGTGATTTAGGCAAGCCGGCTTCTATCGCGAAGGCATCGGCCGATTTGGCCTCTGGGGCGATCCTTTCGTAGGGACGCGCCTCGTAGGGACGCGCCATAGCAAAAGAACTGCAGATCCCTCCACGACGCTTCGCTTCGGTCGGGATGAAAAGAAAATGTGGCTATGAACGATGATGTGGCGATGAATGCACCGACGCAATTGCGACCGAGCAGAGAATTCCCCTATGAAGTGCGAAACAAGTGAAAAGCCTCGTCTCGTTTTGTGAGATGAGGCTTTTCACTACGCCCGTCCGGCAAGGACCGCGACCCGCGCAGGGGCCACCCGAGGCTGCCTTCACGCAGCTTAAGAGAACGACGCTGCGCCGGCTTCGGCGACTTCGTGGTCCTGGTCGCCGGATCCGCCGCTGACGCCGATAGCGCCAATGACTTTACCGCCGCGCTTGAGGGGAATGCCGCCGGCAAAGATCATCACCTTGCCGTCATTCGAGGCATGGATGCCAAAGAACTGATTCCCCGATTGCGCGTGGGTTGCCAGGTCCTTCGTCGCGATGTCGAAAGCGCGTGCAGTCCAGGCCTTCTTGATAGAGATATCGATCGAGCCACGCCACGCATTATCCATGCGGACATGGGCGACCAGGTTGCCACCGGAATCGGCGACGGCAATATTCATTGGCTGACCGATCTGTTCGGCTTTCTTCTCTGCAGCGGCGATCACTGCCCGTGCATCATTCAACGTAATTTCATCTGCCATAGTGCGAGGTTCTCCTGCAACTTTTCTATAAATTGAGCGCTGCCAACTAGAATGCTACTACTGCGTGTGCCTGGAGACGAATGGCACTGCTCAGCGTTGCAAACGGACGCGGTAAGCGGCGACTGTTTCTGTGGTCGAGCCAAAGCGATCCGCTGCCTGGTCTGCTTCACCAATGGTCATCGTCTCCTGCCAGAGCTTCTCGATGCATCCTTGCTTTAGCAGGACCGCATCGAGTTCAGGATTGATGAAGAGGACATAGACTTCGCGGGGGCTGGACGCAAGGATTGACTCCACGCGCTTGAGAAATTTTTCGAGGACCGGTCGCGAGAAAGGATTGTAGAGAAAGAAGAGCAGCGGACCCGTAAGAGGGGCGTTCGCCAGTTCGAGATTCCAGGGAAATTCAGCAGCATCTGCGTGCACCAAGGCAACGCGGGATGCACCTGCTTCGCTGCGGACAAATAGAGCCAGGTTCTTCCCGGCTATGCGGTGCAGCTCCGGCGAGAGTTCAACTCCCAGCACACGCGCGAACGGTTGCTGGCTCGCCAAGAGCACGGCCCGGCCTTTACCTGAACCAACATCGATAAATGTGAATCGGGACCAGACAAGCGCGGCACGCTCCTGCAACAACTGAAGTGCCTGCGCGAAGACTGAAGGCGCAATGCCGTAGTAGGCAGTATTCCAGGTGTCATGGCGATGGCCCGAGTGCAGGTTCTCGCCCCAGATCAGGCCGCTCGTATCTGTTCCATGCGCGGCGTCGAAGGGATGGAGACTCACTGGCGCCTGATCAGCATTGCGCCAGAGTTCGCTGGCATATGCGTCGCCTTCCGAGGAAAGACGCAGTCTGCGGAGAGAGCTTGCCCTGATGGTCGACACTGTAGCGATGACACCGCGGTTCGCCAGGTACTGACGCCATCGCCGCACGTCAAGTAAGAAGGTCCGCAGCGTCGCCATCTCTGGACTCTACCGAATCCAGTTGAATTCCTCCAGATTCGATTGCCGCGCCTGGACATTGCGACCATTGACTTAAGACTACGGCGTCGTAGTCTAGTATCCGCGCTCGTCCTTACCACGAAGCCGGGCCGGTCTACTTTTACGCCGATCGGCCGATGTTCGTCCGGCTTCTCCGCGGGGGATTGTTTGAAGGAGACGGCATAGTAGCTGCTCGCATCCCTCTCGCATTCCCTGGTCAAGGTATCAACGGATCGATGCTGTACATGGTGGTACGAGCCGTTCGCAATATTGTCGAGTAGGCAACGATCTGGCGGAATATATTGCTGCGCTCACGAGCGTCCTTGTCAAAATAATGCGATGGGAACCACCATTTCTGTCCTGATCAACGCCTGCGGTATAGCTATCGGAATAACTCCAGCACACCAAGCAACGAGAGGAGTAAGCATGGTGACCTGTTGCAATAAATGCCGAGCGGCGCAAAGTCCGCGGGTTGGTGTCCTGAAATGTTGGCCGGGTAACGCTATACCTCCGGGCTTGGAGGAAATATAGGCGGGTAACCATTCTTTCTGATGGTGCTCAAAGCAACTTCGTGGCGGGATATCTCCTATTAAGTTGTTTTAAATAAATCATTTGTTGAATAAAGCTTCAATCCCGTTGGACATATCCGCATAACGCTGGTACTGCAACACCGGCCTGTCAAAGGAATATGGGTAATAAAAAGTAATAGTCGGAACGCCACGGGAGTTGCACATTTTCTAGCAGATTCCGATTGAGCATGGAAATATCTCCCTAACGCAGAAGTCGTACGGGAGAGCCCCCATGAAGACTATGACAAACATCTTACTTGCTTCATTCGCCTTGACCTTTTCCGCCGCCGTTGCCTCCGCTCAGTGCCGCGCCACCCGTATGACCATCAGTGATGAGCTGCACAATTCCGGCGAGACCATCGTCGCGACTGTGCAGGATGCGCAGAGCGCTCCCGATTCGTCTTTCCACATGGATGGCGTCAACTACATCGTCAAGGTCGATCGGGTTCTTCATGGCCGCATGCTGCGCACTGATACAGTAAGTATCTTCAGCGAGAACAGTCCGGAAAAGTTTCCCATGCAGATCGGCAAGCAGTACCTGCTCTTCGTCCACCTGGATTACAACCGCTACGAGGTTGATAGCTGTGGCAACTCCGGAATGCTCGAAGCTTCGAACATCGAGGATGCGCACCAGTTGAAGTCCTACGCGAGGAACAATCAGTAGACCAGGCGGCTATCTGCGAAAGTCACCACCAGCTAAAGACACGAGCCACTAAAAGGCTTTCGCTCTCCGCGCTAGTTCAAGATCTCGCGATGAACGGCAAGACTCTCGAGGACAAGGATTCACATGGCCTGACCAACCTGCAGCGTTTCTTTCTTGCGTACGGCACCACGTGGTGCGATACAGTGAGGCCGGAAGCGGCGCAAACGATGATCCTGACCAATCCGCATTCAATACCGGAGCTGCGCGAAAATAATTTAGCTTCAAATATGCCGGAATTTCAAAAGGCATTCAGTTGCAAAGTGAATGCGCCGATGGTGCATGCCACGCGTTGCCGCGTCTGGTGAAGAAAATACAGAATTGCCTGGAAAGGCTGGTGAGTGAATGGATTTACATGCGCTGACGGTGGTGCACATATTGCCCTTGTGGTTCCTGGTTGTCTCCCTGTTTCTGCCGAGGATCAGCCTGTTGCTGCTCTGGCTGCAGGCCAACCGGCTGCCGTTTCATCTGAATGGCCTGATCCCCTTAGTGCTCGCCATCCTGCTGCCCCGCCTGCTGGTGCTCTACATGGTCTACCTCGACCTGGGCATCGGCATCTGGTTCGTCATTCACCTGGTAGTGACGCTGATGGTCTGGGGCGGATCAGGCGGCTATCATTCGCGGCGGTATCGATCGGATGATTAGGTCTGCAGCTAAGAACTCAACAGGATCTAATCAAGCACGCGTCGCTTTTGTACAAGGATAGAGGTAGATGTCAAAATATGCCTCAGTGGGCGCTGTTCATTAAATTGATATCTGCGCGTGAGCCTTTAAATTTGCATTTCCGATAAATAAGCTATGTCCGATGGTGCAGAGCCGATGACTCACCACATCCTGACCTATGGGTAGTGATCGAAGATGCGGCCTCCAGTTGCCAACTATGTCGCTCTTCGTATTGCATTGTTTGCAACCTTGGCGGACTTTCCTGAATAGTCTCAAAAGAAGCGACACTGGTATCTAAAGGGCAAAGCATGACTGGCTCAATCTCAGTTCGAGAGGGAAAACAGATCGTTCCGATTGTCCCGCTGGTGACGCGGAGACATCCCGGTCTCGCAGCGCGAGGGCTGCATGTTGAGCACCACATGGTGGAACGAATGGAGTTTTCTGAAAGAGAACTCTTGCAGCACAACCTCTTTCTGTACACGGGACCAGCGGCGCGGGCCGAGATCAAGAGCCCTGAGTTCACCGGTACCAGCTGGCTCCGGCCAGGGATGATGTGGGTGATGCCTCAAGGAAGCCGTCATGGGGTCCGCTTCGAAAGCAACGTGGAAGGAATTGCGCTGGCGTTCGAGCCTGCTACCTTCGACCACCTGGTACAGTCCGCCAACGGCAAGCATTCGCTGCCGATCATGCAGTCACTGGCGGCGTGTCCGCCAAAGATTGAACACCTGATGCGGGCGCTTCTGCATGAAAGTCTCGATTCGAGCACAGAGGAAGGCCTTGGCCTGGAATGCATAGCGACGGCGATCGCTCTGGGGATCTGCCAGCATGCCGGGGCCCTATCAACACCCACGAAGACGGCACCCCGCCTTGCGCCCAAACAGATTCGCGCCGTGCAGGCCTACGTTGAAACTCATCTGCATCAACAGATCTCGTTGGCCGATCTGGCGGCGACTGCAGGGCTAAGCTCGTTTCACTTTCTGCGCAGCTTCAAGGGCAGCCTGAGTACAACCCCGGCGCGGTACGTGCTGGATCGCCGTATGGAACGGGCGAGGTACTTGCTGAAGGTAAGCAGGACCACCGTTTCCGAGGTTGGGATAAGCGTAGGGTTTGAGGATGTGAGTCACTTCTCACGAGCATTCCGCCGCGTGCTGGGTGTAACACCATCGGCATTCAGAAGCGCCGTTCAACAATAAGCAAGAAACGGCAAGTCACCGCAATATCCGGTAATGGTCTAAGCAGGCTTTCCCGTCACAATCGGCTTGAGCGGCCATTGTGTCTAGCGGCCCCGCGGAGGAATGCCCATGTCCGAAGTCAACCATTCAAGAAATATCGTTCTAGTCCACGGCGCGTTTGCTGATGGATCGAGCTGGTCCAAGGTGATTCCCCTTCTGCTGGCCAGGGGATACAAGGTGACCGCTGTCTCCAACCCGCTAACGACCTTCCAAGAGGACGTTGCGGCTACCAGGCGCGCCATCGCCGCGCAGGATGGTCCGGTCACTCTGGTCGGCCATTCGTACGGCGGAGTTGTTATCACCGAGGCAGGCAATGACCCCAAGGTTTCCGCGCTTGTCTACGTCGCAGCCTTTGCTCCTAATTCAGGACAGTCGATCATAGAGATAAGCAAGCCATTCCCGCCACCGCCGGGTCCACAGACCGCCGTCCCGATAGGAGATGGCTTCATCCTTCTATCCCAAGAGGGCATTGAGAATGATTTTGCCCAGGATTTGAGTAGCGACGAAAAAGCACTTCTTACGGCGGGCCAGCCTCAAACATCCGGCTCGATCTTCGGAGCTCAGCCAACTCAGGCTGCATGGCGGACCAAGCCGTCATGGTACATCGTTGCCAGCAACGATCGCATGATTGCACCCGAGCACGAGGCAAGCATGGCCAAACAGCTGAAGGCCACGACTACGACGCTGCCTGCGAGCCACGTCGTAATGCTTTCTCACCCGAAGGAAGTCGCGAAAGTCATCGAGGACGCGGCGAACGGGGCCAGATAAACACTTCTCGGGCTGCTGGCGTGTCAGCGCCAGCAGCTTTTGCGAGCATAGCTCTCTCGGATCGGTATCGATATACGCGCTTATCGCGGGCGGGCCGAAGTCGTTTTCAATCAATGCCAAATCGTCGCGTCGCTCATCGAGAGAAGCGACTCATCGCACAAGTCATCCCGTTAACGCAGCCAGCCCTAGCCCTTCAGCACGGTCCGCAAATGCAACTCTTTCAGTTGCTTATCGGTCGCGGGTGTCGGTGCGTTCACCATTAGGTCGATGGCCTTCGCCGTTTTCGGGAACGCGATCACTTCACGCAGACTGCTGGCTCCTGCGAGGATCATCGTAATGCGGTCGAGGCCGAGCGCGATGCCACCATGCGGAGGCGTGCCATAGGTGAGCGCATCGAGAAAGAATCCGAAGCGCTCGCGTGCTTCTTCATCCGTCATCCCAAGCGCGCGGAAGATCTCCTGCTGCACATCCTGGCGATGGATACGGATCGAACCGGAGCCGAGCTCTGTGCCATTCAGCACGATGTCGTATGCAAGTGCCCGCACGGCGCCCGGGTCAGACGTGAGACGGCCAGCCTTCATATCATCGTCATGCGGCGAGGTGAATGGATGGTGCGCCGCGACCCATGTCTTGGTGTCGTCATCCCATTCGAAGAACGGGAAATCCGTAACCCAGAGAAATTTGTAATCGGCAGCAGTACCAGTCTTCTGAAACAGCTTGTGCCTGGCTTCGAATTTCTGCGCCAGCGCCAGCCGTACCAGTCCTGCTGATTCGTAAATCTCGCGCTCTCGGCTTGAAAGCCGACCGGGAATGACTACGCCGAGGCTGGCGTCATCAGGATTTTCTTCGTCAGCCACGACGAGAACGAGCAGGTCATCTGCAGCAGAACCTAGCGAGGCCTGAACACGCTCGCGCACCTTGGCGATCGCATCCGGGAATGACTTTTCCAGCCGCTTGAAGTCGTCGAGTACCTTGGCTTTCGACTGCGTCAGCTTCGCCGGATAGAGCAATCGGAGGTCATCGCGCTCCTTACGCGAAAGCTCGCCGATGCCGGGAATTCTGATCGCCACGATCGGCAGCTTCGCGGTCGTCTTGAGGATGCCCAACTGCTCCGGGGTGAAGGTTTCACGCACATCGACCATCGCGGGCAAACGCATGTCCGGCTTGTCAATGCCGTAGAGACGGACTGCTTCGTCATAGGTCATGCGCAGGAATGGCGGCTCGAGTTCAATGCCAGCTTCCTTGAAGGCCGCCTTCAAAAATCCTTCGACAACTTTGAAGACCGTTCCCTGCTGCGGGAAGGTCATCTCGAGATCGATCTGCGTAAATTCCGGCTGGCGGTCGGCGCGAAGGTCTTCGTCGCGGAAGCAGCGCACGATCTGGAAGTAACGGTCGAAGCCGGAGATCATCAGGATCTGCTTGAAGAGCTGTGGAGACTGCGGCAGGGCATAGAATTCGCCGGGATGGACGCGGCTGGGCACGAGATAATCGCGCGCGCCTTCAGGGGTTGAACGCGTCATGAACGGCGTCTCAATCTCGTAGAAGCCTTCGCCGGACAGGTACTGACGAACAGCGAGCGCAACCTTGTGGCGCATCTTGAAGTTTGCCTGCATCTCCGGCCGGCGCAGGTCGAGATAGCGATATTTCAGCCGCACTTCTTCATTGCCGATAGCTTCTTCCGCAGGCGAAAACGGCGGCACCTTGGAATCATTCAGTACCAGCAGTTCCTTCACGGCGAGTTCGACTTCGCCGGTCGGCATCTTGGGATTGATGGCGTCAATATCGCGAAGGCGCAGTGTGCCGATAGCGGCAACGACATACTCGGGCCGCACATGCTCCGCCTTGGCATGGCCATCGGGCGTGACATCTTTATCGAGCACCACCTGCGTGATACCGGTGCGGTCGCGCAGGTCGAGGAAGATGAGATTGCCATGGTCGCGGCGGCGATTGACCCAGCCCATCACGACAACTTCCGAGCCTGCATTCGCCGCGCGCAATTCACCAAGTGTATGGGTACGCTGAAGTGTTCCGAGAAAATCTAGCAATGCTGATCCTGTCTTTACCAATATCGAACCAAGTGATTGTCATCCGGACCGAAGCTTAGCGGTCACCTTGTCATCCCGACTGAATCGGAGCGCAGTGCAGGGATCTGCTTCTCTGCCTACAGCTGCTCATTGCCGCCGATTCAGCCTCTTGAGGTGCTCGACCACTTCCGCACGTCGCACTTTCTGCTGGTCTCCGGTCGAGAAATCTTTCACCGTCAGGATACCGGACGCGGCTTCATCTTCTCCGAAAAGAATGATCGCGCGGGCCTGCTTATTACCCGCTTCAAATGACTTTTTCAGCTTGAAGCTGCCATCGCCTAATTCGACACGCAGACCTTCGCGGCGCAGTTCGCGCGCTAGCGCGAGTGCCGGAGCGTTCAGGGCTTCGCCAAGGGGAGCGATGTAGACATCGGCCAGCAACGCCGCCGCCGCCGCTTCATTCTGGGCGAGCAAGGTCAGGACCAACCGGTCTTCTCCGATGGCGAAGCCGATCCCCGGCGCGTGCGGGCCACCGATCATCTCGGACAGGCCGTCATAGCGTCCACCGCCGAGCAGGGCATTCTGCGCGCCAAGCCCGCCATGCTGAAACTCAAAGGTCGTGCGCGTGTAGTAGTCGAGGCCGCGCACCAGTCGGTGGTTGTGTTCATACGTCACCCCGCAGGCATCGAGTGCCGCACAGACCTGCTCGAAGTGCGCGCGCGAATTGGCGTCGAGCGAGTCCCAGATCTTCGGCAGCGTCTCGATAATCGGCTGGTCTTCCGGTACCTTGCAGTCCAGCACACGCAGTGGATTAGTGACGGCGCGACGCTGGCAATCAATGCACATCTGGCCAACGACCGGCTTCAGCGCTTCTGAGAGCGTCTCGATATACTTCGGACGATCGAGCTTCGAACCAACAGAATTAATCAGCAGTTTCCAGCCGTGAATGCCAAGCGCATCGAGCAGCGACGCCAGCATCTCCAGCACTTCAGCATCGCGCAGTGGCGATTCAGAACCGGAACTGGGCTGGCCAATAACCTCCGCACCAATCTGAAAAAACTGCCGGTAGCGGCCTTTTTGTGGACGCTCACGGCGGAACTGCGGTCCGATATAGAAGAGCTTTTGAAGCTGACCCGTATCGCCGAGTTTGTGTTCGATGTAGGCGCGAACGACGCCAGCGGTGTTCTCAGGACGCAGGGTAAGCGACTGCGCCTTCTCCGACTGCGCGCGGGCCCTGTCCTCCCACGTGTACATCTCCTTTGAAACGATATCGGTTTCTTCGCCTACGCCGCGTGAAAACAGCTGCGTGTCTTCGAATATAGGCGTGCGGATCTCGCCGAAGTGGTAGCGCGCGAAAATCTTCCGGGCTGTTGTTTCAATGTGGGACCAGAGTTCCGTTTCAGGCGGTAGCAGATCGCGGGTGCCACGCACTGCTTTCAATGTGCTCATTAAGTCTGTATATCTTTCTTCAGTTGCTTGTTGGCCCAGGGTCTAGGAACGGAGCCAGGTGCTCCTTAAGTGTATCGAAAGACGGAAAGATGAACGGCAGAACAGGTTTACGGATAGTGCCGGGCAGCCGGGTGCGCAGGCTTTTTCTGGTCCTTGCGGCGTTAGCACTCTGCGCTCTTCCGTCTGCCCGGGCGGTCACGGTCAGGCTCACGGACGGCGACTCGTCCTCGGTCGTGACTGTGCATGTGGGCGACCGCATCAGGCTCGAACTGCACGCAGCGCCTGCTACGGGCTATCGCTGGGCGGCGAAAAAGCTGGATGCCTCGCATCTTGAAGAGATGGGCAAAGGGATTCGTCCGGATAGTGGCCGTCTCGACACGGCGGGAACGCAGGTTTTCGTCTGGAAGGCGATCTCTACCGGCAATGCGACCGTCGCGCTCGAGTACAGCCGGCCAAATGATGACAGGACCATCCCGCCCGAGAAGCGCGTGGAGTTGAGGGTGGAAGTGGCCGCCGGCGAACTTGCGCCGGCGCCGCCCGGGAGCGATGAGCTTCTGACGCCAACGCTGCAGCCGCTGGCCAGCTACCAGGGCAGCCTGCCATGCGCGGATTGCCTTGCGCTTGCGGTGCAACTCAACCTTTACGCGCAGGATGCGAAGAATCCTGCAACCGGCGTTTTTGTCGAAACGCGGCGCTACAAGGGCGCTCCGGGCGGCGACAAAACGATCGCCGGCACGGGCAGGTTTGCGGTGGTACACGGGACCTATGCCGATCCTTCGATGACGGTCTACGTACTCGGTGCACTGGAAGGTGGCACTGAGAATTTCAGAGTCGAGCCAGATCGACTTGTTCCACTCGACCCACAGGGACTGCCGATCGCGCAGCCGCCCGGACGCGACTCGTCGCTCCACCATATCGAGTCCAACGATGATTTTTGATGCATCGGCGCGGAATCGCGGGTCATCCTAAAAGCATGGAATATAGACAGCTTGGCGGTTCAGGATTGAAGGTCCCGGTGCTCTGCTTTGGAACAGGCACTTTCGGTGGCAGCAACGATTTCTTCAAGGCATGGGGTTCATCGGACGTCGCGGAAGCGACGAAACTGATCGATATCTGTCTCGAAGCCGGGGTGAACCTTTTCGACACAGCAGACGTGTACTCCGACGGCATCTCGGAAGAAATTCTCGGGAAGGCGGTGGGGAAGCGGCGCGCCGATGTCCTCATCTCGACTAAAACCACCTTCGCCTTCGGCAAGGGTCCGAATGATCTGGGTTCGTCGCGCCACCACATTCTGAAGCAGGTGGAGGGTAGCCTGAAGCGCCTCGGCACTGACTATATCGACATTTACCACCTGCACGGCTACGATGCCCTGACGTCTCAGGAGGAAACACTCAGCACCCTCGATGGGTTGGTGAAGTCCGGCAAGGTCCGCTACCTGGCTTGTTCCAATTTTTCAGGCTGGCACCTGATGAAGGCGCTTGGTATCTCCGATAAGTATGGCTGGGAGCGCTACACCTCGTACCAGGGCTACTATTCGCTACTCAATCGCGAATACGAGTGGGAGTTGATGCCGCTGCTGCTCGATCAGAAGGTAGGTACTACGGTCTGGAGCCCCCTGGGTTGGGGCCGTCTGACGGGCAAAATTCGTCGCGGCCAGCCTATCCCGAAAGAGAGCCGTCTCCATGTAACCGCTGCCTTCGGTCCGCAGGTCTCGGATGAACACCTGTACAACGTTGTTGATGCATTGGACGCTGTCGCTGAGGAGACGGGCAAGAGCGTGCCGCAGATCGCACTAAACTGGCTGCTGCACCGCCCAACCATTGACAGCGTCATCATCGGGGCGCGTAATGAAGAGCAACTGCGCCAGAACCTGGTCGCAGCGGACTTCAGCCTGACGCCAGAGCAGATCGCAAAGCTGGACAATGCCAGTGACGTGAAGCCGATCTATCCCTACTGGCACCAACGGTATTTTGTCGAGCGCAATCCGACGCCAGTGCCTTTCGAAAAATAAAACGCATGTCCCGCTGCTTTGGCTTCAATCGGGATGACAGATTAATGGGCGGCTGATCAGCAGTCGAGTCAGCCGCCGCTGTTCAGTCCAAAGTCGGCGGCCTAATCTGTTGGACGTTCAGCATCTGCACCGGAGTCGACACGGGGACAAGGTCCAGGCCCAGTTGCTGCTCGAGCGCGGTCCGGATGGTCTCTGCCTTATCACCGCTGGTCGTCCAATTGAGTGTCATGTCATAGGTCCCGGTCAGCCCTGTCCTGTCGGTGACTGGAGCAGCAACTTTTTCAGCAATCATGTCGGCAAAATTTCCCACGGGGCCCACGAGGCCGACTTCTTCCTTGCCGTCCTTGGACATTTCACGAGCCGTCAAGACCTGCTCGCCTCCGATCATCTGGGGCGGGATCGCTTTGGGCAGCTTCGAACCGCTGGCTGCAATCTCCATCGCAAAACCGGGCAGGTTCCTTGGCGCGCTGTTCACCTGCAAGCCAAACCTGGTAGCCAGTATTGCCTTGATGATGAACTGCAACTGACCGGGCTCAAGTCTGACGTACGGCCCCAGAGGCGCAAGGTCCTGTTT
>CAXTNK010000080.1:19997-20744 GCA_964245665.1 uncultured Acidobacteriaceae bacterium | reverse complement strand
CGCTCCGATTCAACAAGCCCTTGTTGCGCAGAACGAAGTAGGAAAGATAGTCGCTGATGCGCTCGCCCGGCTTCCAGTCCAGCGCAGACCGCCCGGCGCGCGGCACCATAACGTCGCCTTCCAAGTGGCAGCTGATGCAGACCGAGTCGCGCCGGTCTGCATCGAGTTTCGCCGGGTTCACGACCGGGGATTTGCCTGCGGTGCGCAGGTGGGCTGCGGTGTCGCCGTGGCAGGCCTCGCAGGTAATGCCGCCTTGTTGAAATGGCAGCGAGGCAAAGCGATTGAGCGTTCCAGGCTCTGCGTGGGCAACGCCGCTCATGTGGCAGCGCAGGCAGGCAGGCTCCATGGGCAGTGCGGGGGGCATCTCGGGCAGGCTGCCGAATCCTGGCTTTAGATCGAAAGAGTTGGTTGCGGCGTACCAGGCCACCGGCGACTCCAGCAGGTAACCGTCCTGCGTGTAAAGATATGTGACGCCCAGGTGGCCTGAGCCCAGAAAATACTCAAGCTGATGCCGGCCACGAATGTTGGTGTTCCTTGGATCGCTGAAGTTGAACCAGACTGTACTCGCGCCCTGTGGGTCGGGCGCTTGCGACACACTGTAGTGGATCCCGGAGGCGGCAGCAGTAAACTCACCCGGCAGCGCGTGATCGCCGGCGAGCCCGCTCGCGTGTGCCTTGGGTGTCTGGAGATAACTCGCGTAAATGGCGCTATGGCAGCGGGCACAAGCGGCGTCCGCCTTCTGCACCG
>CAXTNK010000080.1:8249-19987 GCA_964245665.1 uncultured Acidobacteriaceae bacterium | reverse complement strand
TTTGCGCGGCACCTGGCAGCGTCAGGAGCATAGCCGCCAGCAGCCAGGAAAGGCGGAAGATCATGTCACGGCAACTTTACGCAGGTTGGAATGCCGGAAGCAAATGGAAACAGCACACCCGCCCGTCTGGGTCGTTTCAAGGGGAAAGCTCACGGATACAAATACTTGATTGATGATGACAGCGTACCGGAAGAAGCCAATGACACCGGCATGGACATCGGTGGGCGGCATCGTCATGCGTAGTCCGCATTACCGGTAAAATGGCCTGTCACGCCGGCAAAGTTCTCCACCCATCGGTGGATATTTTTGTTGACACACCCGACGAGCGAACCTATATTTGGCAGGTTTGGTAGCGCTAACACTTTGGCATATCAGTGGAAGGGCGCCGCCGGAACAATTAAACAAAGCAGTCTTTACGAATGGGGCTGCAGTCTTATTTTTGCTGTGCTTTTGGAGGAGTTTGATGCAAGAAATCTATGTTGAAGCGCTACTGGGAACGGTTCGACGTTCGTTGGAAGCGCTTCCAGCGACCGCAATGTTCTCCTGCCAGGAGCCTGTTCACCAGCTCGCCTTGTGCGCATCGCGCCAGCAGCTTGCAGGAGAGATGAAAGGATCTGTCGTAACGGGACATCGTTCCACGAGCATTCGTAACGGCAACTACGTTACCACGGCCAATTGCTTTTACGCGCTGCTGCTGACAGTGCTGGCTGTGCTGGGCGGCATGAAGGCACAGGCCCAGTCGAGCGCCGGACTGAACGGCACTGTAACGGATGCCTCGGGAGCTGTGATTCCGAATGCGAGCGTCACCATTACCAATGAGCAGACCGGAACTGTACAGAAGACGATCTCGTCGAGCGCGGGAACCTTTGCTGCCACAGGATTGACGCCGGATAAATACAAGGTCGAAGTGCAGGCGAAGGGCTTCCAGACGGAAGTGCAGAGAGACGTCAACATCGATATCAGTGTGACAGCGACCTTGACCTTTGCACTTGCAACAGGCGAGTCGTCTCAAACGGTAGAGGTGACGGCAAATTCGATCTCTCTGAACACCACTGCGCCGCAGCTGGGCACTACTCTGGAACCGGCTGTGGTGGCGGCGCTGCCTGTGGAGGTTTCCGGGCGCGGACGTCAGATCGATTCGCTGCAGTTTACGGCACCGGGCACGACGGGCTCGACATTCTCACATCGCATCTCGGGCGGCGTCGATTTCCAGCAGGAAATTCTGTACAACGGCATTCCTGTCGTGCAGCCGGAGACCGAGGGCTATACGACAAACTTCAACCCGCCATTTGAAATGGTGCAGGAGTTCCGCGTACAGCAGACCACGTTCTCCTCACAGTTTGGGTTGGGCCAGGGCGCACTCACCTACCAGATGGCAACCGGTACGAACATGTACCACGGTGACTTGTTCGAGATCAATCGCAACAACTATTTCGATTCAGTGGGCTTCTTCGACGGGCCAAACTTCAACCCTACGAACACGACTGACACGGCGCCAACGGACCGCGAGAACAACTACGGCTTTACGGTCGGCGGCCCACTCAGTATCCCGCATGTGTACAACGCGAAAGACAAGACTTTCTTCCACTACAGCCAGGAGTGGTTCAAGCAGGTGATTGAAAACACGAGCGTCGGCACAGTGCCGACGGCCCAGGAAGAAGGCGGCAATTTCAATGATTATGTAGATTCGAGCGGTAACCTAATTCCTATTTTTGTGCCGCAGGGTGTGACTTGCAATGGATTGACGGCGGGTCAGCAGTTTCCTGGAAATATTATTCCGGCTAACTGCTTCAGCCCGAATTCGGCGGCATTGCTCAAATATCTGCCTGCTCCTAACCTGGCCGGGCACACGAGCAACCGCAGCTATGCGCCGTATCCGAATGACGAGATTCAGCATGTGTGGGGCTTCACTATCGACCAGGTTCTGACGTCGCGGCAGAGCATTCACTACAGCGAGTGGCGCAATACCTACAGCAACGTCGGCTTCGATCAGGCTCCTATCGTGGCGCCGCCAAATCCGCTGAACAGTCTAAAGCGTACCCCGTATGTCGGCACCGGTTTCCTGGTTAATTACAACTTCTCGGTGACGCCAAACCTGGTGATGACGGCGGGTGCAGATTGGATTGGCGAGCTGAACAACCAGTTCACCGTGACAACCGGGTATAACTCCCCGGTCATCCAGAACAGCGTGGTCCCGCCCGAGATTGCCTTCTCTGGTACGTATGCACCGACCCAGTGGGGCACGGACGGCGCCTGGGTACAATCCATCAATCGCAAGCTGGGTCTTGCCGTAGTGAACAACTGGTTGTGGACCAAAGGCCGGAACACGTTCAACATCGGCGGCGAGGCGAGACGCGCATACCAGAACGACAATGAAGACCAGACTGCCGGGGGAGCATTTACCTTCAGTTCGCACGAGACCTCAACGCAGGCGAATGGTGGAGCAAGCTTCGGGACCGATGGAAGCCCGTTTGCAAGCTTCCTGTTGGGTATCCCGGATGAGGCGAATCGGAGCAACTCGCAGGAACTGCGGCTGAGGAACTTCGACATCTCCCCCTACGTGCAGGACGATATCAAGATCACGCCAAAGTTGACGATGAATCTTGGAGTGCGCTGGGATGTGATGGTCCCCTTTACGGAGAACAACAACCTGGTAGTGTTCTTCAATCCAACTACCCCGAATCCAGGGGCGGATAACCTGTCCGGCGCGGCGACCCAACTCGGCTCCGGTCCGGGTAAGGCAGGCTACGACCGGGCGAGCACGCACTTTGCACATTTTGGCCCCCGGTTGGGACTATCGTATGAACTGAACTCGAAGACGGTAATCCAGGGCGGATTCTCTCTGGCCTTCCTGGACGGCGGCGCCTACGAGTATGGAACGCATAAGGTGGCTGTCAGCTATGGAAACCTGCTGACGGGTTCCTACTCGCGTAATTCCACAGGGGGTCTTAATTCGTCCTATGGTAGCTGGGACAATAACCCGATGCCGGATCCACCGCCGACACCTTTCAGCCCAACGTTGGGACTTGGAACGGAAATATTCGATTTCAGCAATAACGACGGTTATGCCCCGTATACCGAGCAATGGAATATTAACGTGCAACGCGAGGTGCCCTGGAATACATTCCTGACCATGGCATGGGTAGGCAACCGCGCCATCCACCTAGATGCACAGCTGAACCCGGTAAGTCAGCTGCCACCGGGCGATCTGGCAAAGGGCGCTGCGCTGAGTGACGTCTTTCAGCCTGGGCAGACCACGCTGGACGGAGTGACGGCGCCATATGCTAACTTCGTTAGCAACTTTGGTGGCTCGGCGACGGTGCGGCAGGCTCTACAGCCGTATCCGCAGTATGGCAACGTGTACAACCTCTTCGATCATGGTGGCACCACCTACTACGAGAGCTTGCAGGTGACGGCGGAGAAGCGCCTGAGCAACGGACTATCGTTCCTCGCCGGCTATACGCTCTCCCGCCTGATGGATAACACAAGCAGCGGATTTTCGACCTTCACCTCTACATCGGTGAATAAGTTCAACCAGAAACCGGAGTACACGATCTCTGGGTCAGATGAGCCGCAAACTCTGAAGGTGAGCGGTACGTATGAGCTGCCGATCGGACCAGGAAAGAAGTATCTCAACAACAAACGGGTGACCGGCCAGGTGCTCGGTGGCTGGCAGGTGAGCTGGATTACCGATTATGAAGCGGGTACGGCGTTCGGTGTATCCGAGAACAGCTATCTCGGTCTCGGCAACTCATTCGAGAGCGGGAACAACCGGCCCAACATTGTTGCGGGTCAGCACTTCGGCACATCCTATCAGGCACAGCACGACTTTCTGGTAGGCAAGGTTTCCGCACAGCCGAAGACCTTTAACACCGGTGCATTTGCAGACTCGGGTCAGTACACTTTAGGCAACTCGGTGCGAAACTATAGTGGCTTGAGGGATCCCGCTTTCTACAATGAGAATGCGAACGTTCGGAAGCACTTCTTCCTTGGAGAACGCTTCCAGGCCGTGCTGCAGTTCGACTACTTTAACCTGTTCAACCGGACGCAGCTCCAGGGTCCGGACACGAACTTTAACGACTCAACCTTCGGTCAAATCACCAATAACTCGTCTCAAACCAATGCGACCTCATATGGAAATCGACAAGGACAAATCCAGTTGCGCATTGAGTTTTAAATAGACGCCTTAAATGAAATAAATCGAAGCCGGACCACAGCAATTGCGGTCCGGCTTCTGTTTGCGAGAGACTTGGGGACATGAGGGGATTGGGGATACGGGCGCGGGCGGCGGCTTTCGTACTAACCGCAAGCCTGGCAGGGCTCGCCGTGTGGGCGCAGACATCAGGTGAAGTTACGCCTCACGTACAGCAACTATACGCAGCGGCACACGCGGCACAACTTCGCGGCGACACAGCAGAGGCGATTGCGAAGTACCAGGCTATGCTGCGACTGGCGCCTCACCTGGCGCCGGCCTATAACAATCTCGGCATGCTGTACTTCAATGGACATGATTATTCGAGGGCCGCTGAAGTGCTCGCTCGCGGGGTGTCCCTGGACCCAACCATGACGAGCGCGCAGGGCATGCTGGGCATGAGTTATCTGGAGATGGGGGAAGCAGCGAAAGCCGAGGCTCCGCTCGAGGCGGCGTTCCGAGTCAATCCGTCCGATGAACTGATTCAAATGTCACTGTCACGAGATCTTATTCGCCTCGGACACTTTGAACGGGCCGCAGAAATACTAGCCGCCTATACCCAGCGCAATCCCAAAAGCCAGGAAGCCTGGTACCTGCTGGGTAAGTGCTATCTGCAGTTATCGGAGACGGCGCTCGGTAAGATTGACGAGATCGACCCGAACTCAATGTACGCGCACCAAATTGCCGGAGAAATCGATGAGAGCATGCACAACTATGAAGGCGCCCTGGTCGAATACAAGAAGGCAGTGGACCAGGCACCCACTCAGCCTGGCACTCACATGCACATGGCCGACGCATTCTGGGAGCTGAATAAGTGGGAGGATGCCGAGCGGGAGTACAAGGCGGAGTTGGAAAACGCTCCGGGTAACTGCGAGGCCCGCTGGAAGATTGGCAATTCTATCCTGGAGGCCAACGGCAATCCTGCTGATGCGCTAACCGAACTGGACAAAGCAGTCCAGGGCTGTCCGACGCTTGAGCAGGCCCGCGTGGATCGCGCCCGCGCACTGCTGAAGCTAAGCCGGGCCAACGAGGCACTGCCGGACTTGCTGCTCGCCGAAAAGCAAAGCCCTTCTGAACCGTCCATCCATTTTCTGCTTGCGTCGGTATACAAGGCGCAAGGCAAAACTGTCGATGCACAGCAACAATTGAACACCTATGCGCAACTGAAACAGCAATTGAGCGATACCGAGGCGAAGCGCGCGAAAGCATGGACACAGATTCAGACCGACGCGCATTAATGTTTGCGTCAAAAAGAGCGAAATGGTTGTCAGGTTTTCCGCGTCGGTGCGGACGTCGTGCGAAGTTCGGCTACCGCGCAAGCCTGCAAAGCGGGGAGTATTGAATAGCTATTCGCCCTAAAACATGGCTGATTCATAATCAACAATCTAGGTCGAACAGAATAGAGCTAATAGAATCTCTTCAAGTCTGAGCAATACTGAGCTGTAGGAATGGCTTTCTCAAGTTCGCTTTGTTGACTGCTCAGCAGGAGCAGTAACTTTACATTGTCGCGAGTCCGGCTGACGCGCTTTTCACAGCAGGGGGCGCTCTGAATCATGCATGAACCGTTTCGTGCAACATAGAGGAGGCGTCCTGGAAGCGCCTCAATCTGATACTTCATTTCGCACTTTCGCTCTGTCTCCCTCCCTCCGGATGCAAGCAGAATCGTAAGAACGAATGCTTTGATTATTAAGAGAGCTTCATGGGATGATGGAGCGAGCTTCAATGGTGGTAGTCGATCTCCCGCAAGCGTACCTGTACGGAGACAACAAATGCCGGCGATACCACAGAACAAGGGACCAAATAGCTATGCACGATCACAAAGGCAGTGCTCCTGAAGGTTTTAATGGGAGCGTTGAGTACATCAAAGCGCCCCAGAGAAGCGCCTCGAGCGATACCAGCGATACAGCAGACCTAGTAACAACGATTCTCAGGTCGGTGCGGGAACGGGGAGACGTGGCCGTTCGCGAATTTTCGCAACGCTTCGACAAGATCAGCCTCGATCAGTTCGAGGTTTCGCAGGCGGATCGTCAGGCGGCTGTCGCACAGATGGATCCGCGGACGAGAGCTGACACTGAGTTTGCGATCGATAATGTGCGGCGGTTCGCGGAGGCGCAGTACGCGACCATTCTTCCGCTCGAGATTGAAACCTTGCCAGGGCTGCACCTGGGTCATCGCGTCATTCCGATCGAGAGAGTGGGCGCCTACGTTCCTGGCGGCCGCTATCCGCTGCTCTCCGCACCCATAATGACTATTGTTCCGGGCAAGGTTGCGGGGTGTGACCAGGTGGTCGCCTGCCTTCCGCCGCATGCACATACGGCCATGATTGCCGGCTGTCATCTCTCCGGCGCCGACCGCATCTTTCGCATCGGCGGCGCGCAGGCGATTGCGGCCATGGCATTCGGGACGGAAAGCGTACCTCGTGTGCACAAGATCGTGGGGCCCGGAAACGCGTTCGTCAACGAAGCCAAACGGCAGGTCTTCGGCGCGGTGGGCATTGATCAGCTGGCTGGCCCGTCCGAGATCTTCGTCGTAGCCGATGCGACCGGCAATGCGGAACTGATCGCCACCGATCTACTCGCACAGGCGGAGCATGACGTCCGCACGCGCGTAGGTCTGATCACGACAGACCGCCAGCTGGCAGAGGCTACTCTGCAGGAAGTGACCCGGCAACTGGGCTCGCTTTCAACCGCAGCGACCGCCGGCGAAAGCTGGGCCAACTATGGCGAAGTCGTACTTTGTGCCGACGAAGCTGCGATGATTCGCTACTCGGATCATGTCGCAGCCGAGCACCTGCAGGTTCATACCGCTGATCCTCACGCGACTGCGGCGAAGCTGCGCAATTACGGCTCGCTCTTCATCGGCGAAAATGCGAGCGTCGTTTATTCCGACAAGTGTGTCGGCACCAATCACACCCTGCCGACGCTTGGCGCAGGGCGCTACACCGGCGGACTCTGGGTTGGCTCTTATGTGAAGATCGCGACTCATCAATGGCTTGAAGATGGAGCGATCGACCTGGTTGCACCTGCCGCAACCCGCCAGAGTGCAAGTGAAGGTCTTGAAGGGCATCGGCGCGCGGCGGCGATTCGCTTTGATCGCAGGCAAGAACTGGTTCAGTCTGTCGAATAACAACGGCCAACGAGGAGAAGGTGTGAGCGAAGAACATAGCAGGTTAACAAAGGTAAACCGTTCGGAAGCCTCTCAGGCCGGGCAGCAAAAGACAGAGGCGGGCGCGGCCGAGGTGCTGCAGGTGGAACGCCGTGATTTCACCGAGCTTGTACCTAGCAACCGCGACCGCGTGCAAAGCATGCGCGGTTTCGATGATTGCTACACAGACATCGTCGACTACATCGTGCGTTGCACACACAAGATCTGGGATGAGCGGAATGTGGGCCTCATCTACACGCACTACACCCACAACTGCGTACTTTACGGAGTGCTCGGCACCATGTACGACCGCGAGGCCGTCGTGCGTGAAACGGTCCAGCGTATCGTCGAATTTCCTGACCGCCGAGGCATGGCCATCGGCGTCATCTGGCGTGGCAACGATGTCGACGGCTTTTACACCTCGCATATGACCCATGGAACGGGACGCCACACAGAGGTCGGGTCGCTGGGCAAACCCACCAATCGCACCTATGTGACCCGCACGCTGGTCGACTGCATGATTCTCAACAACAAGATCTACCGGGAGTGGGTCGTGCGCGATAATATGGCGCAGCTCCTGCAGCTCCGAATCGATCCGCACGAGTATGCCACCACTCTGGCACGCCAGAAGTTCGAACGCGGCGAGGCGGTGGTCGAGACTGCTGAGAACCGGCGCCTTCTCGGCCAGTATCCGCCCGAGACAGACCCCGACCTATCCCTGGCGCACAACGAGACAGAAGAACGTGTTCTTCGCTGGCTTCACCATATCTACAACAAGCGCATGTTCGGCAAAATCCATGAGATCTATGCGTCGAACTGCATGTGGCATGGCCCCCTGATGCGTGACTTGAATGGTGTCGCCGCGATCCTCCAGCAGACGATGCGCCTGGTCGCCTTGATGCCCGATTGCGCCTTCGTTCCGCAACACATTTGTTCCACCGTGAGCGAAGAAGGGGGCGAGAAGATCGCCATCCGCTGGATCATTGAGGGCCACCATCTCGGCTACAGCGCTGGCGCACTCGGCGCCCCTACCGGACATAAGCTTGTCGTCATGGGCATCACGCATCTGCATCTGCGCAACGGCAGGATCATCGAGGAGTGGGTGCTTTACGATGAGCTTTCGATGCTGGTTCAGGTGAAGCTCGCCGCGATGCAACAGGCGGCCTGACATGTTGACTCGGGCTGCCGAGAATCAGGGCGTCGAGTCCGGGATGCAACTCAGCCTTGTGCGGCGAGTATGTGCGTTCGGCTTCCTGCTGGCGGCGGAATTCTTTTATAGCTGGGCCTGGAATACAGTAGATATCCTCCGGCCGTATCTGCGCGAAAGTCTGGGCCTCACGCTCACCCAGGCGGGATCTGCCTACTCCGCGCAAGGTGCAGGTGCGCTTGCGGGCGCCCTCATCATTGGCCAGCTTGCTGATCGGCTGGGTCGTAGAAATATGCTGGTCGCCGTGATGCTGGGCTATGGCAGTCTGCTGCTTGCCGGAGTTTTCGTTTCCAGCTATCTGGAACTTCTGCTCCAGCGGTTCTGCCTTGGGGGCTTCCTTGGTGGCAGCTTCCCGGTTGTGGTGGGAATTTACGTTGGCCTCTTCGAGCCAGGCGTGCGCGGCCGGCTGGCAAGCATGGTGAGCGCTGTTTTCAGTGCATCGATCATTTCGCAGGGCTATGCGTTCGGTCATCTCGCTGGGCGCGATTGGCGGCTGCTGCTCTGGCTTGGCGGTGTTCCGCCCATACTGCTGGCATTTTTCGCCTATGCGGTCGTACCGGCAGGCGTCCGGCAAACAACGGGTCCGGGCAGGCAGCGTCTGCCGATGGGCGAACTCTTTGCGCCGTCCCTGCGTCGGCAGACACTCCTCCTCGCATCGCTCACTGGACTCAACTTCTTCGCCTACCAGGCATTCAGCGGATGGCTCACAATCTATTTGAAGGACGACCGCCACCTGGCAGCGGTAGCGATCGGCCAGCTGGTTTCCGGGCAGTTCGCGGGCAACCTGCTGGGATGCTTCTTCTGGGGGTGGGTAGGGGATCGATTCGGCCGGCGGGCGAGTGCGATCGGCTTCTTTGTGGCTGCGGCTGCAATTGCCGTGTTCCTCTGTGTGCCGTCCGCACCCCGTGTACTCGTCGCTGTGGGCACTCTCTATGGCTTTTGCCTCTCCGCCAGCGTCGTCTGGGGACCATGGCTGGCAGAACTTTATCCCCAGCATCTCCGCTCAACGGCAGCCTCCATCTTCAACTGGGGCCGCTTGATCAGCTTCTTTGCCCCGTTGATCACAGCTGCCCTTGCCGGAACCTTTGGCTTGCGGCTCAGTATGCTCTCCGCCAGCCTGGCCTTCTGCGCCGCCGGTGTCATCTGGCTCAGTCTGCCTGAGACGCTGCGTCGAAAACAGCCGGTGGAGCAACTCGCTTGAAGTCTGATGGATGCCTGCGCTTCTTTACAGAGGGGTCACGACTTTTTCTGCTCCTGGATCTCGTCCTCAACTAGAGGTGGTACGGACATGCCGGGCGTCAGGTTTGGCCTACGCTTGTGCCAGTCGGTTGCCTGCTGAAATGCATAAGCGAGCGCCAGCACTTTCCCTTCGGAGAAGTGCGGTCCGGCAATTGTGAGGCCAACCGGGAGACCGCTCCGGGAGAATCCGCAAGGGAGCGTAAGCGCCGGAATGCCGTATACATCGAACGGAGCGGTGTTGCTGCAGCCTGACATTGGATCGAAAAAGTCATACGCCTTCGTCGGTTTACGATCGCTCATCTCCTCTTTGAGAGCAGCTTTGATGGGCTTCGGGAAGCTGGTCGTCGTAGGGATCACCACCAGATCGACCTCCTTGAAGGCGGCATCGATCTGCCGCCGGATCATGACCAGTTCTTGATGTGCTCTGGCGCTGTCCGCTGCCGTGGCGGGCGTCATGATCTCTTTGATGTCGTTGATCGTGGGCGGCATATAGTCCATACCGGATTGCTTGATCAGCGGCTCATGATAAGCAGCAGTGTCGCCCAGGGCGTTGAAAAAATTCTCGCCTTCAGGAATCGCAGGCAGAGTCGCGCGTGACGTGACGCCTTGTGTAATCTGCGTCAGCACCGCGGTCGCGGCGGCGACAATCTCTGCAACCTCGGCATCCAGGTGGTCATAAAATTCTACCGGCGCGCCCAGTTTAAAACCGGATACCGGCTGCTTCATGGCTTTGAAATAATCCTGAGGCGCATGTTCGACGCTGTAGGCGTCCAGATTGTCGTAGCCGGTAAGCTGCGTCAGCATCAGTGCCACGTCTTCTACCGTCCGCGCCATTGGTCCGCAATGGTCGAGCGAGGCCAGGCAGGGAATGATGCCGCGTATCGAAACCAGTCCCGTGGTCGGCTTGATGCCAACAATGCCGCACCAGGAAGCAGGTACCCGGATGCTGCCGCCGGTATCCGTGCCCAGAGCGCCGTAGCAAAGGTCCGCTGCAACTGCAGCACCCGAACCCGCCGAGCTTCCACCCGTGACCAGTTGCAGATCCCAGGGGTTCCGTGAAGGACCGAAGTAGGAGACATCGCCCGTGCAGCCGAGCGCAAACTCATGCAGGTTGAGCTTGCCGAGAATGACGGCACCCGATGCTTTCAGCCTTTTCACCACCTCAGCATCTTCCGTCGGCACACGTGTCTTGAACATGGGGCTGGCGGCCGTGGTACGAGTGCCGGCGGTATCTATGTTGTCTTTCAGCGCAATTGGGATACCGTGAAGCGGACTGCGAAATGTGCCGGCCTTCGCCTCTTTATCGAGCTGCTCTGCCTGCTTGAGGGCATCAGCCGCCATCACGGTAATGTACGCGTTCACCTTAGAGTCATATACAGCGATGCGGTTCAGCGTGGCCCTGGTCAACTGCAGGGAAGTGACCGACCGGCTCCGGATTCTGTTGGACGCCTCAAGCAAAGTCAGGCCGGCGAGTTCGTCGTCATTTGCATTCGATTCGGCGGCCCAGGCGGCTGTCATGTGCGGCCAACCAGTCAGAAGACTGCTTGTGGCAAGTGCGCCGCAGCAGATTTTCGTGAAATCACGTCTGGAGATCTTTTCCATAGGTAGCCTCAAAGTGGTCCATTAAGATTCGCCGCTCCCGCCTTGGGAGGCAAGCGAAATGCAGCGAGTTATTCTTTGAGGTTCTTATGTTGATATGCCCGGGGCAACGTGTTCAGCGGAGAGCTACCTGAGCAGACGCGCACGCGCCCCAGTCCCGACTGACGGACGTTCGTCCTGCGTGTTGAAAATCCCTGGTTGAAATCCGAAAGGAGCAAGCCCCCACCAGAATTTTGATGAGGCCGGCAGCGCCCCGTAGTGTCAGCAGGAACAAGCGAAGCGCGGAATACCGGGAACTCCTGCGACCTTCGTGATAGCGAGATGCAGGAGAGATAACGAGGCGAGGACAAGGAGGTC
>CAXTNK010000080.1:0-8239 GCA_964245665.1 uncultured Acidobacteriaceae bacterium | reverse complement strand
AAGGAGGTCCGTGGGGAAGGCGAGGAGCAGTGGCGACTGCCGGGAATCAAGCAGAAGCAGGAGAGCGTCAATCCCATGAGTCTGCTCGTCGATCGGTACAAAACGCTCCGTAAATTGTCAAAAATATAAAATCTGCCAGCTCAGTTCCGGTGGCGCAATACGCGCCGGGTTAGGTAGAGCGGCCGTTGCTTGCTCTCGGTATAGATCCGTCCGATGTACTCTCCCAATACACCAATCGAGAGCATCTGGATGCCTCCGAGAAACAACTGGCCGATAAACATCATCGTCCATCCTTTTACTGTTGCATTGGTAAAGAGCTTCATGAACAGCGAATAGAAGATGCCGAAGATGGAGAACAATGCCGTGATGAAGCCGGTCAGGGTCACCAGACGGAGAGGCACAACTGAAAATGATGCGATGCCATCGAGTGCCAGGTTCAGCATCTTGCCCAGCGGATATTTTGTTGTACCGGCAAAACGGGCAGACCTTGCATATTCAAGCCCACATTGCTTGAAACCGATCCAGCTCGACATCCCACGAAGCAGCCGATGTCTTTCCGGCATGGCGTTCATTGCATCTACGGCCTTGCGGTCGAGTAATCGAAAATCACCAGTATCCAAGGGGATCTCGACGTCCGACAGGGAATTAATCAGCCGGTAGAAAGCTTTCGCAGTCCATAGTTTGAAACCTGTTTCGCCTTCCCTGATGGTACGCACGCCATAGACCACTTCGTAGCCCTGGGCGCGCAGTTCTAGCATCCGAGGGATCAATTCCGGAGGATCCTGCAGATCGGAATCGATGATCATTACCGCGTCCCCTTGAGCAACCTCGAGCCCAGCGGAAACGGCTGCCTGATGGCCGAAGTTTCGCGACAATTCCACAATCGTGATCGAAGGGTCCGTAGAGTATAGCTGGGTCAGGATTTGCAGCGTGCGGTCGCGCGAACCATCGTCCACATAAAGAATTTCGTAGAGCAGGCCAGTCTGCCGCAGGACTGCGCTGAGTCGCTCATGACAGGCGATGATGCCCTCTTCTTCATTAAAGCAGGGCACGATGACTGTCAGACCGACCTTGTTCAGGCGAATCTCGCTGATCTCGATATCAATTTGCTGAGGGGTGGTGATCATGCTGTCTGCCGTTCTCTCCTATGCGCCACTCTATCCCACAGACCCGGCGAATCGCAGACAACTTTTTTGATTGGGCATTACACACGTAAGCTCAATCGCCTCCGTCGGGGCATCACCAATGGGTAGCACCGGTTATTCTCTTAGCCAACCTGCCAGACATTTCAATACAAACATAATGAGCTTCCGTCGAGGCAGTAGCGAGCCTCGACGGAAGCAGGGAAGTACGCGTATGGGATCCGGACTTACTGCAAGGTTCCGGGCCTGCACGGGTCGTAGCCCAGGGTTTCGGGGGTGACTGGACTGGGTGGAGTTGGCGGCGTGGCCCAGGGAACGGCGTTGAAGTCGAAGAAGTCCAAAAGGTTCGGTTGCGCTGCATCTCGTGCGGTCAGATGAGCGCTGGGACCGATAAACCTGTTTTCAACGAACTTGATCACGGCGGTGTGATCCATGGGCGCGTTCGAGATGTAGTGCCGCCGGGTAAAGGGTGAGATCACCATATTCGGTACCCTGAATCCAAGCTGCGCACTGAAACCCTGGATCGCGGCCGCGTCACCAGAATGAGCACCCGGATCACTCGCACTCAGATCGCAATGAGTGGTCGCGGCGCCACCAGAGGGCTGGCAAGGATTGTAGGAGTCCGGATTAACGGCGATGGTCGAAACATCCGGGATCGTACCGAGAGATGTGTCGGTATTGTCATTTGAATGACCAGGCACCGGTGGCACATGGTCGTACGGGCCGCCGCCTTCGTCATAGCTGAGGAAGAATACGGAATCACTCCATTCCGGACTCGTCATGAAAGCATTGATGACAGATGCAACCTGCGCCTGGCCACTCAGGATGGACTGGCCGGAGCCAGGGTGTTCATCGTTGTTCGCGTAGCCTGCCTCAATGAAGCTGAAAGCAGGAAGGGTGCCATTTGTCAGATCGGTAAAGTATGTGGAAAGGGGCGCGATGTGATTTGGATCGATACAGAACGAATTCGAAGCATCGCCTACAACGCTTGACGGCACGGTAGGAGCGGCACAGGTGCCTGTCGGATTGCTATGGAGATATTGATACGAGTAGGTAAAGTAAGAGAAGGTCGTGTCCGGATAGTAGGCATTCGCTGAGTGGCCGCAGTCGTCATCGTTCAGACAATAACCTTCGGTCACGGTGTAATAGATCTTCCACGTTACATTCGCAGCATCAAGGGACTGAAAGATCGTCGGAATGGCCAGCTGATTAAGATGGTCATCTGCCCCGGGATCAAACGCAAGGCCCTGAGTGGTGCCGCCCCCCATGTTGGCAATTCGATTGGGAATGCTCTTACTTGACATCGGCGAGAACCAGCGGTTAGAAACGGCGAACTGGGAAGCCATGTAGTAGTAGTAGTTCAGGAAGCTCTGATCGTAATAACCCATGGCTCGCTGACCGGTCAGATCAGTGAAGCTTCCTGAGCAGCTGTTGGTACTGGCGCAGTTCTTGGCATATCCCTCAGCATCGTGGACAAAGCCGTCCATCACGATTGGTCGTGTGGCAAGGAAGTTGTAACGATTTGTGTCGCCGTAACTTGCCAGCCAGTCTGAGCTTTCGTCGTCAATGCAGGTTGTTGCCAGCTTGTAAGGTTTGTACTCAGTGCCTTCATCATCTACGTTGCTGATAGTCGTCAGCTTGTCATCAATGCCATCAACCTCATAGTCTTTGCCGTCATCGCCAATGTTCCAGTTATGGGTCTTGCGATACGGATTGAGCATGCCAAAGTAATTGTCGAAGCTGTGATTCTCCTGCAGCATGAAGACGACATGGTTAATCGAATTAACACTGCCTGGCGCCCGGACGGTAACGACTGCAGTCGCGGTTGTGCTTCCGCCGGTTCCGGTTGCGGTTGCCGTGTAGGTAGTGGTGGATACCGGAGAGACGGATTGCGTTCCGCCGGTAGCCGCCAGTGTGTAGCTGGAGCCGTCAGTACCAGCCACTGTCACCTGCGTCGCATTCGTCGCAGTTACCGTTAAGGTCGACGCGCTCCCCGACACAACGGAAGCCGGGTTGGCCGCGATTGTGACCGTAGGCGCGGGCAACACTGTGACCGTCGCGGCTGAGGTGATGGAACCGCCGCTGCCGGTTGCAGTGACGGTATACGTTGCTGTCGAAGCAGGTCTTACTGCCTGCGTGCCGCCTGTTGGTGAAAGGGGGTAGGAACTGCCATCGCTGCCACTGATGGTGACCTGCGACGCGTTCGTAGCCGTCACGCTCAGAGTGGACGAACCGCCGCTGGCGATACTGGTCGGGTTGGCCGCGATGCTGACCCTCGGTGCTGCTCCGGTTGCTATCACTGTGATCGTTGTGCTGGCAGTGGCTTTACCGCTGGTTCCAGTAGCCGAAGCGATATAGGTGGTGGTCACAGAGGGCGTGACGACGTGCGTGCCGCCGGTTGCACCAAGGGTGAAGGTAGTACCATCCGAACCGCTGACCGTGACGCCGGTTGCGTTTGCAGCTCCAACTGTCAGGGTGGATGTAGCTCCACTCGCGATCGACGCGGGCGTGGCGGAGATCGTAACGGTCGGCGTGACGGCGGCCTCAACTGTCAGCTTCGCGCTCGCGGAAACACTGCCGCCTGCCCCGGTTGCGCTTGCAGTGTAGGTTGTCGTAGCCGACGGAGAAACAGTGTGCGTCCCGCCTGCCGCCGGCAGCGTGAAGGAGGTGCCATCCGAGCCGCTCACCTTGACGCTTGTGGCGTTGGTTGCCTCGATCGTAAGTGTAGAGGGGATGCCAGGCGTTACAGAGGTCGGATTGGCAGTGATACTGATCGTTGGTGGGGCTGCAGCTGCGACCGAGATTGTGGCCTGTGCAGTTACCTGCCCGTTCAGCCCAGTCACTGTTGCTGTGTACGTAGTCGTCGCCGAAGGCGTGACGACCTGCGTTGCGCCAGTGACCGGCATGGTGTAGCTGCTGCCATCTGAACCGGTCAGCGTCACCGTCATAGCGTTCGATGCCGTCAGCGTGAGAGTGGAAGAGCTACCCTGGCCAATCGACGCCGGGCTTGCAACCAAACTTACGGTGGGCGCTGCGGTTGATGTTTGACCCGTTGATGTTTCGCTCCCGGAGAAGTGAGGCTGGCTGCATCCACTCACGACGAGCAAGAGCGGGACAACGAACACTACTGACAATGCGGCGCGAAGCGGGCTTAGGATGCGTGAGAGCCGTGAACTCATCTCGGTGATTCCCTCCGGTGTAAACACGATCGATATCAACCATGGACTCAATCGAGTCGTTCACTGGACACCAGGGAAGAAGGTCAGGAACAAGAACTCTACTCGTCCACATGATGCGGGGAGGTTCGCTGTCGAGCAAGCTTGCCTCTCCATCAGGATTCGAAACGCGCACTAACCGCAGGCGGAGTGAATGACTGACATGTGAAGATTAAATCAAGAATCAGGGTTATACGTAGTCTATTAGGTGTAGACAACAGACTTCGACGGTACAAAGGAATGCACCTTCAACCTTGACCCTAATCAAACGGATCAACCAAATCGATGGAACGTGCATCCCGTCTGGAGCCGTAGTTGTTGTTAAGGTCATGGCTCCGGAGCTTTGGTGATTTCTCATTCTCGGGAGTGACCGCGGGTGGGGCCATCTGGGCCCGCAACCACGCCGGCCGGCGGGTCGAGTACTTTCGCGCGTTTCGAATCGCCTTCTTGTATTTCTGCAGTTCAAACCACCGGAGGTAATTGCGGATCACACTTGGAAGTGTCATCTGCAGTCCGGCCGCATAGTTCCGCGAACCCATACTACGCTGAAGCTCAGGCGAGCTCAAAATCGATATGAGCTGTTCGGCCAGGCTTCCGGCGTTGCCGGTCTCATAAAAACTTACTGCCATATCTTCATCAATCGCCATGTCCCGGAAGTCGCCAATATCAGCACAAACAATCGGTACGCCGTATTCACAGGCCTGGTGAGCTGGTCCACTTGAACCTGTCGCTGAATCGTAGGGCAGTACCAGCACTGAGGTACTCTGGAACAATTCGGGGATGTCATCTTCGGGCACATAGCCGCGGAACTCAATCGGTAGATGAGCTGGTTGCGCCTCTCGAATCGCCTCCCAGTAACCGGCCTTGGTGTGATGATTGGCGCCGGCTACGATCAGCCTGGCATTCGGTATTTTTTCCAGGACGAGGGGGAATGCCTCCATAAGTGTCTCAAGGCGCTTGTAAGTCCCCCAATGACCAATGGCAAGAATGCGAAGCTCAGGATTCCCCCGCTTTGAAAAGTCCGGCGGGTTGGAGATCGGGGCGAAAGTTCCGTGGCGGCCCAGTAAAACATTCTGTACAGAATACTTATTGACAAGAGTCTTCCTGTAGCCCGGCAGCAGTACAGATACGGAGTGCGCCCGAAGGAGCGCGCGGGTGGTCACGTCTGTTGCCATGCGAAACATCTTTTCCTGCTTGACACCGGCTGCTGCGAAGTCGACATGCTCGATGACATGGTGAAGAGTGATGTGCGTGAAGAAACCGAAGGCTCGGGTAAGCGCGGGCGCCGAAAGGCCTGCGAAGGCAGCAAAAGGAGTTTCCGGGGTACCGAAGCTCGAAAAGACGAGATTGAACCATACGACGTCCGGCTTCAGGCTGCGAATCGTATTCAGCAGACGGATCGGCGTGGCAAGACTGTTGAACTTCCAGCAGCGAATGACATGAAAGCCTGGTAATTCCGACTGATCCTCCGCCTTTAGAGGTTCGCCGTCTTCATTGGTCGCGAAATCATAATCGGACAGCTCGTCGGCCAGGATGGTCAACTCTACCTGGGGATTATGTTGCAGCTCCTTCGCGATGTGAAAGGCGTACTCATTTAGTTGTCGTCCGCTGGGCGGAAATGTTCCGACAAGGCAAATCTTCATGCAAATCCTGCTTTCAAAACAGACTGAGGCTTATGTATGGCCGGAATTGTTCCGGGTTCCCACCCTGGAAATTAAAGAAGTCTTCCTGTTGCAAGCCGGCACTGAACCGGATGGGATACTGCAGTGGTATCTCGCCTGTCTCATCCTTGTAGTTCCTGTGAAATGGAATGGCGTATGAAACAGACGCACCGGTCCGGAATGTATCGTAGACATGGAATCCGCGGGTGCTTGAATAAGCTGCTGAACCGCGGACTGTCCAGTTTCTGGTAGCCGCAAAGTTTACCTCGCCGGTCGGTCGCAGGGCTTGAGAGATTCCTGAATTTGGCCCCACCACGCGCCAGGCCCGAAGATCTTCGGCAATCGCGCGTATATCGAGGCGATCAGAGAAGCGGCGTTCGAATCCTATGTAGGAAGACGTGTAGTAGTTCTCGATGCCTACAGGGGTGAACTGCTGGTCGTTCGCCGCCCATCCGGTTACCAGAGCATTCTTGCCCCAGGGCGCACCAACCCTGAAATCAATGGCTCCGCCATAGGCTCGTGAGTGTTCATTGATATTTGTGAACGGACCTGCTTCATATAAAACTGAGCCGCTCACCGATACCGCATTGAAAAAGGATGTGGTCGTGACGTAGGTGAATGCGCGAAACAGGTTCTGATCCAGTTGCGTTGGTTCCTGCGAATCACGACGAATTGTTCCCTGCACGCCGCTGTCAAAAGTGATCGCGTTTCTACCCAGATGCACGGTGGGATTCAGACCGATGTTCGCCGAATAATCCGTCGTATTCCGATTCACCACTGAGTTAAGACTGGGCACGGAAATAAGACCGCGCGCGTTGCGGACCTGGAAGAAGCCGCTGGCCGTCGGTAGATGGTCCAGATGCAGGTGATAAGCGCCGGTCCATTGCGTCTGCAGCGAAGAGCGCGGCGGCGGCAGCAGTGCAGTCGCTGTGATGGGTATCGGTACGGGGCCATCGAGCTTTGAATCGAGCACGAATACCGTGGAGTCTTCAAAAATCGGCTCTATGGCAAAGTCACTCAGAACGCTGATGCGCGGTGTGATGCGGAGGCCTTCATCTGCGCCCGCCTGTAAAAGACTCTGATCCGCCGTCTGGTCATCGCCTTCAGTATCCGACGCCTGCGAGAACGCCGTAAGCGCCTCCGGTCCCTGATGTTCCTGGCGATACACATTGGCCTGCGCAAGAAGGTACTGATAGCCGGACTCACTGTCGGCATCTCTGCTGATACCTGCCAGGTCTGCCTGCGCTCTTACTGCATCACCAATCGCAAGATCATTGTTTGCCATGCCGATGCGGACTGCTGAATCGAGTGCGCCAGCCGAACGAGCGCGCTCAAGGTACGTCTGCGATAGATCGTAGTCATGAACCGAGCGGAAGATATCGGCTGCCCCGATGTACTGCTCGCCCGTGAATGGCAACGTGACACCGGAAGCAGATTCCATGACGGCGAGGGCGATCTGGCGCCGCGCACCGTCTGCCTGGTCCTTCTGCGCCATGATCTGCCCGATGGCAAGCCGGATACTGACGCGGTCGCTTCCGGGCGTCTGCAGTGCCTCGCTGAAGCGCTGCATGGCTCCTGCCTGGTCGCCAATAACATTCAGCGCCGAGCCAGTGGAAAGCAGGATGCCGCTTACACTGTTTTTCGTCTGCAATCCCGACGCGATCGATGTGTCGATCTGATGATCGGACCTTGGCTCCACCCCGACTTTCAGTTGAGCATCCGCTCTGGCCTGCTGCTCTGCCAGTTGCACATAGTGCAGCGTGTTTGCTTTATCGTCCAGTTCAGCATAGGCGCGTGCCAGCAGAGCATAAATGGTCGCGTCGTTTGGCGTGAGCTTTTGGGCAATGTTCAACTCATCGATCGAATCGTGATACTTGCGCTGTGTGTAGAGCGTGCCGGCCAGGGCCAGGTGGAGGGATCCATCATTGGGGGTGAACTTGAGCGCCGCCCGATATTCATTGGCCGCCTTGGTCAGCTGTCCCCTTTGTCCGTAAGCCGTGGCTCGGATGAGATGGAGCGGTTGAGAATCGCCCATGATTTTTTCTGCAAGCTGGCTTTCCCTCAGCGCGATCTGAGGCCTGTGCAGATCAAGGCTGGCATAGGCCAGGCCAAGGTGCGCCTCGCCATTGTCAGGCTCGAGCTTGAGCGCTGCCTCGAAGTCTGCTGATGCATCCTGCCCCTGCCGCAGGTCATGCAGAACATATCCGCGGTTGACATATGC
>CAXTNK010000079.1:12213-21379 GCA_964245665.1 uncultured Acidobacteriaceae bacterium | reverse complement strand
AAGCGCTCAGCCAGCAGGCCAGTCACATCACGCAGCAGCGTAGTCTTGCCTGCGCCCGTACCTCCGGAAACGAAAATGTTCAGACGCGCGCGAACCGCGCCTTTCAGAACTTCCAACATCTGCGGGATCAGAGTGCGATGACGCAATAGGTCGTCGGCAACGAGGGGCGTAGCACTGAAGCGCCGGATGGAAACGATGGGACCGTCAACAGCCAGCGGCGGTATAACGATATTCACCCGTGAACCATCCAGCAGCCGGGCATCCACCATGGGAGAGGATTCGTCGATCCTGCGACCAACGGCTGAGACAATCTTGTCGATGATGTGCATTAGGTGAGCATTATCTCGGAATGAGACGTTCGTCTTCTCAAGCACTCCACGGCGCTCGACATAGACGGTAGTGAAGGTGTTCACAAGGATGTCATTCACCGTCGGATCCTTGAGAAAGGGCTCGATTGGACCGAGCCCGACGACTTCGTCTAGCACCTCACCGGCTACCTGGTCGCGGTCAGCTGCGCTGAGCGGGATCTGCTGTTCGCCGACCAGCTGCAGAATGATATGCTGCAGCCGTTGCCGCCCCCCGTTCAGGTCCGCCTGAATCATCGAGAGCTTCTCTAAGTCCATCCGCTCCAGGAGTTGCTGGTGTACCTCGATCTTTAGAAGATGCCGCGCCTGTTCGCTGAGTGAAGAATTCACCCGTGCTTCTCCCGGATCAGCAGGTCGCTCGCGTGGTGTCAGGTACATGCGTACTTCAGGCATTTGCCGGATACTCCTCTTTGCTTCCCGTTACCATCGATCGGTGATGCTGGCCCACTGTCTGACCTTCCCGGTCTGGTCCATGCAAATGAAATGACTTGTAAATCGCCTGGTCGCCAACGCCGGTCTCCGCATCGCAATTCTCAGCGCCAGAATGGAAACCTGCTGCGCATACTCTTCGCTTTCGGAACAGTGGCAGTTTCCGTAGCATCGGGGTTGCTCTCATGTACGATATCCCGCACTATCTCGCCCAGTGCCTGGTTGAAGCTGGACGGACGCAGTGGAGAAATAGGTTCGCCATCGTTGATCGAGCGCAGCAGTTCTCCATAGTTGTTCGGCACTGTGTGGGAAACCGGAAAGCGGACTGCCTTCTGTATCTGTGCTGAAGTAAGCGAGTCGTCCGCAGTAGAGCGGTTGACGATCAGATGAAGCTTTCCATTGGCATCCGGACTCAGGCCGATGTGCTCAACCAGGCGCGCAAGATCGCGCAAGGAGGCAACATCCGGCGTTGAAACCAGGAACACTTCGTCAGCCTCGGCGATGATCGACATTTTTGTGTCCTGGTATTCCACTGATGAGTCAATGAGGATGTAATCGTATTCGCTCCGCAGAAAATCCATAGCGCGTTCGAGTTCATCCAGTTTCCCCTCATGGTAGGCTGTCGCGATTTCAGGCGACGCCATCACATCCAAGCCACTGCCATGACGGATGGCAAAGCCGTTCAACAACTCCGTGTCGAGCCGATCCACGTTCTTGAGCAGTTCATCAAAGTAGTACTGTGTATCCTTCAATCCAAGGTAAAGGGCAACATGCCCGAGTTGATGTTTGTGGTCAATCAACAGCGTCTTCTTGCCCTTGCAGACAACCAGATAATTAGCCAGATGTACGGCGAGTGTCGTTGTCCCGACACCGCCCTTAGCGCCGAAGAAGGCCAGTACACGGCCTACGTTGACCTGGCTCTGAGGCTGGGTAATGCTTGACTGCTGAAACCGCTGGATTGCTGAAGAGATATCAGTGGCGACGACAGGAGTCGACAGAAAGTCGCTGCAGCCAGCACGAACCGCCCGCAGCAGATTGTCAGAACTCAACTGAACGCCTGTTCCTATGACACTGATGCGGCTCAGGAAAATCTGGCCGAGGCGTTCCACGGTTTTGAGTGCAAGTTCAAGATCACGATCAAAATCGACGAGGGCGAGACAAGCCCGTGCCTCCTTGATTGCCTGCGAGAACTGGGGTCTCTTCTCAAGCGTGATGTAGTCGCGAAATTCGCCGGCAAAAAATGTCTGCTGAGCCAGATCCGAAGCAACAATGGTGGCCTGAAGAAGCTCCTGCGTGGGACAGACGCAAAAGATGGCGTAGGTCACTTCATTCGCTCGAGCGGCAATCGAACTCATGGCTGCCCCGGTTTCTGGCCTATCACCTTTGGGACTGCATCCGATCCTGTGGCATTTGCGTTGATAGTCTTTTTACCTGCAACTTTTTGATCGAAGCTTTGCCGGTCCAAGTTGGGAATGACCATGGAAGGCGTGGCTGGAATGTCGGCGGGAGCGAGTGGATCAACAATCGAAGCAGTGACCAGCACAACCAGTTCTACTACCGAACGAGTGATTCCCTTCGAGCGGAAGAGTTGCCCGAGGATAGGAACATCGGCGATTCCCGGCATCTTCGAAAGGTTGTCCGACGTCCGGTTGTCGAGCAATCCGGTAATGACGAAGCTCTGGCCATCCGCCAGTTCGACCTCCGTCTCAGCTCGGCGCGTCGAAAGCGCAGGAATTACAAAACCTGACACTGTAACCGAATTGGTATAGTCGAGGGCGCTCACTTCCGGCGCGACTTTAAGCCGGATCGAGCCATCGGGATTGGCAGTCGGCGTGAAGTCTACCTTCACGCCGTAGGGCTTGAAAATGATGGTGATCGCAGTCGAGTTACCAGTACCTCCCTGTACCACCGGCAGGGGGAACTCTCCGCCGGAGAGAAACCGTGCCGGTACCCCGCTGAGGGTGGTCAAAGTCGGCTCGGCCAGGATCTGCAGGACCTGCTTCTGCTCGAGGTCTTTCACGGTAATACCTGCATTCAACTTAGCGCTGTAAAGCAACATGTTGAGCGGGTCGCTGACCGAGACCGAGGTTCCAGAGGATGCGCTCACCGGAATCGCTGTGCTGGTAAACTGTCCTGTGGTTGTTCCGGCAAGCGTACTGCCCCCCAAGGCAAAAAAGTTCACTCCGAACTGCTCCAGGCGACTTCGGTCCACCTCAACGATACGTAATTTTAACTGTATCTGTTTGGCATGGACGGGCAAGACCTTGACTCCGTCTACTACGTCCTTGGTGTAGGCAAGGGCCATCTTTGCCAGAGAATCTGCAGCTGCATCCGTCGGAAATGTTCCCGACAGGTAGACGCGGCTCCCGCTGGTCGAAACCGTCAGCCTTGAGCCTGGTACCGCGTCCTGCAGCATTTGCAGAATGCCACCTGTGTCAAGATCAGCGAACACGGTGAATAAACGCCGCCCGCCTGAGTTATCCCACAGGATCAGCGTACTCACCCCACAACTTTTGGCGGTGATGACTTCTTCTTTGGGGCCCGAAGAGAACGATTGCAGCACCTTCGGATCGCCTACGTAGATCCGTCGCAGCAGTGACCCCGTCGAAAGTACTGTGGAATGGCCGAGGATGAGGTGAATGACGTCTGCATTGTTCAATGCCTCGACACTGATGCCGCTCTGCGTGCCCTCGGTCTGGCCAGCATAGGACGCTTCTCGGGACGCTGCCTGCGACACCGCCCGTACGGGCTCGACGTATCCGCGATGGACTGGCTTTGCCTCTATGTATGGCGACGCCTGGAGAGTCGTCTGTCCGAACAGCATGGCACCCGGGTAGAGACTGGTCAGCACCATCAATAAATACGGCAGGATATTTCCGCGGGCGGGCGTCACGGCTGTTTACCGTCATCTGCGCGATCACCGCCCAGGATGGTTTCGACTCCACCAAACTTTCGCAGAGGCGCGGCAGGTCCCGGGAGTGGATCAACCGAATACCCGCGACGGGAAAAAGGACTCGAGCCAGCGGTCGAAGCACTGAGCATCACGGACATAACCGCAGTTCCATCCGTCCGCGCCAGGCTAGCCATAGAAACCGGCTCGCGAACCGTCTCGTCCTTGTCCAGTCCGTTGCGGAGAACAAAGTGCACCGTTCCCTGCGTACTGGCAAGCACTGCGCGTTCTGCTTCCATTGGCGTCAGCAACAGGGTGACGACAGTGGCGCTTGCCGGTTTACCGGATGGATCGGGTTGCAGCCGCTGGCCTGCCGCCAAGACTTCAGCATTTTCAAGGACAGTCGCCGTCATTGGTTCTTCCGAGTTGCTGGCGCGATAGGTGACAAGCACGTCGAGCCGCGAACCGGGTGCAAGAAATCCAGCTACGCCCACCACGTCATCCGACCGAAGAGCGAGTGCACGCATTCCTTTGGGGATGCGGCTTGCCAGGCCTCCCCCCGTACCAGGGTCGGCAAGATCGTGATCTAGTATGGGCTCGCCCTTTCCCACCGGATACAACAACACCCTGCCCAATACGTGATCGATACTGATCTGCGCTCCGCTGATAGGACTCTCCCGCGGCCAGCTGGCCCAATCAAGATCGTCTGCGCTCAAAACTTCGCCCGCTTCAATCGCCCGGGATGGGGCAACGTACTGGAACATCTGGCTATTTCTGGAGGAAGAGGCGAGCTTCAACTTTCTGCCGAGCAGAAAAGTACAGGCCGCGGAGATAAGGCAGGCAGCCAACAGCGCAATGGCAATGCGACGATTCACCATTCATCCTTTCCAGATCAGCGTGCCCAGTGACATCAGGCAACCCGCGGCTATCGGCACGGCGTATGGAATGCTCAAACTCTGCACCCGGCCAGCCTCTCCCCCGGCAGGTTCGTCAGGATTGTCCGCTGACAACTGTATCCGCCGTTGATTGCACATCAGAAGCAGGGCATTTCCGACCGTGTACCTCAGCCTGCGGTGGTATAGAGCAAGTGCAATGCCAACAATCGCGCCGATAAGAAAGGTTTCTATAAGAATTGAACGCAGCGATGAGCATCCGGCGAGACAACCGACCCCCGCCATCAACTTGACGTCGCCCGCGCCCATGCCTCCGGCAAGGTACATCACCAGCAGCAGGGCTGCGGCGCTCAGACCGGCAAGTGCGCTGAAACCCAGTGCGGTGGTGCCGCCCAGCGCGAGGTGCAGCAGAAGTCCAAAGACCACAGAACCACCGGTCAGGATGTTCGGGATCCTGCGGCTCCTCAGGTCTTCGCATGCGCCAAGAAGCGCAGCAATACTGGCGGCAGCGAGATAACAAATCTCTTTCATGGAATCTGTCATTCAGAGACACCCATCTGCTGCGGTTTGTACCGGTCGGCGCCGGACCTCCCGTGCGCATGCGTTGCGGCTCCCTATACCCGGCAAGCCTGCGAGCAAGCAGCGGTAAGGCCAGCAGTCATGGACCCGCAAGCCGCCTTTACCGCTGCAGCTCCTGGCTTGTATGCCTGATGAAAAGTATGGGACCTGTCCGCCATCGCTTACATTGCGCTGGTAAGCTGACTGCCGATAGTAGAGAACGCGTTCGAGATTTTCGTGCCGAGCGAGGTCATCGCCAGTACTGCGCCCAGACCAATGATGCCCGCCACCAGTGCATACTCGATTAAACTCTGGCCGGATTCATCCTGCATAAATGACTTCATCGCTTTTCCTGAATTGCGCATCTCTGTTTCTCCTGTATCCCGCTTCATTGTGCCTGCCTCGGTTTTCATATAAGCGTGGCGTGGCATGACACTTGAACCATTCATCGGACGGGGCACAAGAAACATGAGTTTCAAGTCAGAAGTGACCTTGCAAGCTTAGAAACTGCCTCTCTCCTCAATCAGATACGGATGATTCACGCTGGCGAGCTTTTGGCCGATGAAACGTAAACGGAGAAGCATATTTGCCACCGTTAAAGATGCAAACCCGTTCGGCGGTTGTCACCGTCACAGAGTATCCTCAGGCGGTCTGCCCACAACACGGGACAATGCAGCCTGGTGAAAAGCCGCGAAATGAAACAGGGCCACTTGTAGCATTTTCCGGCCAGACGCTGGTCGCCTTTGCCCTGATTGCTGTCTGGGTTCAGTTTCTGCTTCCGTACTCGATTCAGGACCCGGATATCTGGTGGCATCTGCGCGATGCCGCCGAGCAGCTCCACGCTCACGCCTTCCTCAACCAGGACGCCTTTTCCTTCACTGCCATTCATGCTCCGTGGATCAACCACGAATGGCTGGCTGAGCTGCCCTACTGGCTCGGCTGGCATCTGGCAGGTGCCCGCGGATTGCGCTTCGTCACCGGCGCCGCGATCGAAATCATCTTCATTGGTGTTTACTGGCTGGCGTACCGAAGGTCAGCAAGCTGGCCGTGTGCCACGCTCGCAACCCTCGTGGCCTCACTGCTCTCTACAGTTTCCTTTGGACCGCGCACACTTCTTTTTGGATGGATTTGCCTGGTCGCGGAACTGATTGTCTTCGAATTATTCGAACAAATTCCTTATCTTGCCCTCAGTCTGCCACTGCTCTTTCTGGTCTGGATCAATCTGCATGGCTCGTGGCTGATCGGCATCATCCTACTCGCCGTTTTCTCTACATCCGGCCTCTTCGATATCGATCGCGGCCTTATCCGATCGCCCAGCTTCAACTCGACACATCGACGGTGCCTTGCATTGGTCCTTCCACTCAGCCTCTGTGCCCTGCTGGGCAATCCTTACGGCTGGCATCTGGTTGCCTATCCCTTCGACCTGGCTTTCCACCAGACACTCAACATCTCGCATGTCGAAGAGTGGCGGCCGCTCGATCTGCAATCTTCACGCGGCGTGATCTTCCTGGCGTCGCTGTTGGTGCTTTTCCTCACCCAGATCATTACGCTACCCATTCGGAGACGCACCTGGACACTCAGCGAACTGGCCTTGGTTGCCATTGGCTCCTACGCGGCTTGCCGGCACTCTCGATTCCTCTTTCTCGCTGGCATCCTGGTCATGCCGATCCTGGCACGCCAGGTTGCGGGGCTCATTTCGTTTGCCCGGGTAAACTCCAATTCCCGCTACAGCACCGGTCCCCGGATGCGTTTCCTGATGAACACAACTCTCCTCGTCGCCACGCTGCTGAGCTGTCACGCTCAGCTTGCCCGAAGCACACGTCGTCTGGCCACAGAGAATGAACGGTTTCCGCAAGCTGCACTGCCATTCCTTAAGAGCTTCCATCCGAAGGGCCAACTCTTCAATGAGTGCCTGTGGGGCGGTTACCTTGCCTTCAACACTCCTCAACTCCCGGTCTTCATCGATTCACGATTCGATATCTACGAGCGCAACGGTACGCTCCGGGACTATGTCGACATCATCAACCTGAAAAACTCGTTGTTTCTCCTCCAGAAGTACCAGATCCGCTACGTCCTGTTCGAACGCGACTCACCACTCGTCTACCTGCTGCAGCAGACCCCTGATTGGCAGCCGCTCTACGACGATGGAAATACCATTCTTTTGGAACGCGCGACCGTGAAGCTCCAGCCAGCGTTGTTGAACGGCGCCTCCAGGTGACATTTCCATGCCACTTGGATTTAAAAGTTATTCGGGAGAACCAGCGATCCATAAGCATGCCGCTCTCCCTTTTGTTGAATGGTCTGGCCACCATACAGCTCGTCTGGCTATACCTGCTGCATGTTCCATCAGCTCTGGATCTTGTGGCATTTGAAAACGGCGCCGAACCAACACCGTTTCAATACCGCATACTGATGGCCTTCCCACTGCGCTGGGCGCATCATTCGCAACTGATGGCCAGCGCGGCTTCAATGCTGCAGAACAACCACGGCTGGCTTCCTGCTCATGTGAGCGCCGAAGCCCTGATGCAATCCTTCGTTGATCCGCTCTGTCTCGCGACCGCCGGAATCGTCGCGCAAAAGATCTATCAGGCCAGTTCAAAGACTCGCATCCTCAGTCCGTTTATCTATCCTCTGACCCTGGCACTCGCTGCCTCGACTTACACTTTGTCGACCATCCATGCACTTCGCTTTGTCTATGACCTCCCTGCTCTTGCTTTCTTTTCGATCGGCCTTTCTCTCATCTACTTTCGACGCCATGCGGCCTGGTTTGTACTGCTCTTCGTCATCGCCACGTTGAACCGCGAAACTACCCTGCTCCTGTTGCCCCTCTATGCAGTGACACAGTGCGTGTCGCACTCTCCAGAGCACTATACTGTGCCAGGGAAACTCTTTCTGACTGACCGGACAAGCGTCGCATGGAGCCGGCTCCATGCACCGAGCACAATGCTTATTACAATGCCGCTTGCAGCATTCTGGATCACCTGGCACCTGTGGCTCGTCCACCATTTTTCCGGCAACCCCTCCGCCGCGGGACCACGCCTGCTGTTGAATATCGGCCTTCTTCTGTGCCCGCTCTCCTGGCCGCAGGTCGCGAGTGCCTGCGGTTTTCTCTGCCCCGTGGTTTTCGCCTGCAGGAGCCGAATACAGGATCCTACGCTACGCCTCTGGCTGTGGCTGCTGCCTGCGTGGTTCGTCGTTATGCTCTTCTTCGGACTCCTGATCGAGCCTCGCATCTTCGGCGAACTCATCCCTCTCGTCGCCTGTACATCAGCCTTGATCGCGGAACAGACCATCCTCCGAGAGGCCAAAGTTGCCGACGCTGCCAGTGCTCATCGCGTTCTGCCCTTCAAAAGACGTCGCCTGTCCTGAAGCTGCCGGATACCGGGGCTGCCGACCACTGCGGGCCCTCTTTCTCCTGCTACCATGACGCTGAACACCCTCCTGCATCCCCAAAATTTTCTGACTGAGGAAGTGGAATCCGTGCGCCATCAACTCCTTGCCATCTATCTCGCAGTCGTCGCTTCGCATGGTCTGACGGCCCAAACTTCATCTTCACCAATGACCGCGACAGCCACGCTGCCGTTAAAAACGCAGGTCGTCCACGCCGGCACGCTGATCGATGTGCGTGCCGGCCACGTGACCCAGGATGCCTACATCGTCATCAGGGGCGAGCGCATTGAATCGATTGCCACACACGCCCCGGCCGATGCCGCCTCCGTAATCGACATGAGCCGCTACACCATCGTTCCCGGATTGATTGACGCGCACGGCCACATCCTCTCCGACCCGACCACGCAATCATCCGCAGCATTTCTGCTTACTTCAGCACCACAGGCAACAGTCCGCGGCGTCTCCAACCTGCAGCTGTGGCTTAAGCATGGATTTACCGTCGTCCGCGACGCCTGCGAATCCTATCCTTCCTATCCGCAGTTCGCCCTGCGTGAAGGCGTGGCGAAAGGCCTGATCATCGGTCCCCGGATCGTCGCCGCGGGCAGCTGCGTCTCGCTCACCGGCGGCCACGGCGACTCTGA
>CAXTNK010000079.1:9303-12203 GCA_964245665.1 uncultured Acidobacteriaceae bacterium | reverse complement strand
TCGCCGTCCGGACACGCGGGATCAGCACTGCCGCAGCCGCATCGTCCGCCGCGACATCAAGTACGGCGCCGACTGGATTAAACTCATGGCCACTGGCGGTGTCATGGACCCCATCAGCGACTACCGCGTACAGGAACTCAGTGACGCACAGATGACCCGCGCTGTCGAAGACGCGCATCGCGCCGGCCATAAGGTGATGGCGCACGCCGAAGGCACGATCGGGATCAAGGCTGCTATCCGAGCCGGCGTCGATTCCATCGAGCACGGCACCATGCTCGATGACGAAGGCGCGAAGATGATGGCCGAACGCGGAACCTGGCTCGTGCCGACTCTTTACTGTTTCCAGCACGATCTACAGACGGGGCTCTCGAAAGGCCGCGAACCCAGCAGCATGGCCAAGGGCATCGCCATCGTCAAGGAACAGGGACCTGCGTTTCAGCGCGCACTCAAGTACCATTTAAAGATCGCGTATGGCGTCGACGACGACGATGTGGATGAATCCGTCTCGAAAGAATTCGGAGCCCTCGTCCGCGGCGGCATGACGCCGCTGCAGGCACTGCAGGCCGCCACCATCAACGGCGCTCAACTGCTCTCGCTCGATCAGGACCTGGGCGCGATCGAGCCCGGCAAGTTTGCCGACCTGGTCGCCGTCCCCAGCAATCCACTCGACGACATCACCGTCATGGAGCACGTCGCCTGGGTCATGAAAGCCGGCGCCATCGTCCACCCGCTCTCAAACTAGCCACAACGTCTTGAAATCTCCCAGCCGCCTCATCCGTCACTCGTTTTGCGAAGGGTGCAATGATCAGATTCTTCCCTTTTCCCTTATCGTTAAACCCGCGTTTGCTTCGCGGGAATGGACAATGACTGTGACGGCCAACCCGCACGCGAAAGCAGTCACCCTGGCAGACTTTGCATGAGGCCAACGCACAACGTTCCCGCCCGACAGTTGTATTGCTATCATTAAGAAACAGGTGAGCCCCGCGGGCCTCTTTCCAGAGACGGCTCGAGCGGATCTCGTTTCCTTCATAATGCCGATTCCCTGCTCGCAGTTCGTTTCCGACGTTCCCGCTGGGAGCACACCAGTCTCAAATTTGACGGGCGCGTGGGCATGACGACCGCCGTCCCGGCTTCCTCCAATCCAGCTTCGCCAGGTTTCAGCGAGCATGCCCTCTACCCGGTCGCTCTGGACTCTGCTGCGGAGGCCTCGCTGACCGAACAACTGCGCGTATCAACACGCCCTCGTCATTCCCTTTTCAGCGACTATAAGGAATTGTTCAAAGTCCGCGTGCTCGCAATGGTGGTGCTCACCGCCTGGGCCGGCTTCTATCTCGGTTCATTGCGCTCCGGTATTCCCACGCTACAGATCGGTCTGCTTGAGACATTGATCGGTGTCGCCCTCGTCTCGGCCGGCGCCAGCGCTCTGAATGAAGTTATGGAGCGCAATTCTGACCGGAAAATGCTGCGGACAGCCGATCGTCCATTGGCCACCGGCCGTATCAGCCTGCCCCACGGCGTCATCGCCGGCATGCTGGCCATCGTCGGTGGCACATTCGTTCTCACGGTTTATACCAACTGGCTGACTGGTGCGCTGACACTCTTTACTGCCGTCGCGTACGTCACCATCTACACGCCGCTCAAGCGTGTGACGACCATGGCGACATTCATCGGGGCCTTCCCCGGTGCCATGGGTCCGTTGCTCGGCTGGACGGCGGCGCGCGGCGTTATCGAATGGCCTGCGGTCGCCTTATTCGCGATTCTATTTGTCTGGCAGTTTCCGCACTTCATGGCCATCGCCTGGCTCTACCGCGATGACTACGCCCGCGCCGGCATCAAGATGCTTCCCGTCGTCGAGCCGGACGGCTGGTCAACCGTGATCCAGGCGCTGTTTTACGCCGTCGTCATGATTCCGGTCAGCATCGTGCCGTTCTACCTGCATATGACCGGGCCTGTCTACGCTGTACTCGCCGGCATCCTCGGCCTTGGCTACCTGTATTACACGATCCTGTTTGCCCGTATTCCGCGCACGACCAAGGTTGCCTCGCGCACCCTGGCGCGCAATCTTTTGAAAGCAAGTGTTATCTACCTGCCGTTGCTGCTGATCGTCATGATGCTCGACGCCGCGGCAGGAGGAAAGTAGCTTATGGCAACGCTCAGCGAACGTCCCGCACCCGCAGTCTTCCCTCAGGACACGGCTGCGAAAGCCGGTACCTACCCGATCGAACTCGTTGGTCTGACGCACGACTATGGCACGCGCCTCGCACTCGATAACCTGACCTTCTCCGTCCACGAAGCAGAGCTCTTTGGCTTGCTCGGACCGAATGGCAGCGGCAAAACAACGCTGTTCCGCATTCTCTCTACACTGATGGTGCCGAGCGGCGGCCATGCTCGTGTGCAGGGTTTTGACGCTGCGACCGAACCCAACAAAGTCCGTCAGCAGATTGGCATCGTCTTCCAGGCACGCAGCCTAGACCTGAAACTGTCGGTCGCCGAAAACCTGAAGCACCAGGGACACCTGTACGGCCTCACCGGGAAGACCCTCACCCGGCGCATTGACGAAGTGCTCGCCCGCGTCGGCCTGACTGACCGCGCGAAGGAGTTCGTCGAGACCGTTTCCGGCGGCATGCAGCGTCGAGTGGAACTGGCCAAGGGCCTCATTCATTCGCCATCCGTCCTGCTACTCGATGAACCATCGACCGGCCTTGATCCGGGCGCACGTCGTGACCTATGGCTTTACCTTCGCAACCTGCGCGACGACGAAGGCGTGACCGTCTTTGTGACCACTCACCTGATGGAAGAAGCTGAGCATTGTGACCGCCTAGCGATCCTGAGTGAAGGCAAACTGGTCGCGCTTGGCACGCCTTTCGAATTGAAGTCTGCGATCGGGGGCGATGTCGTAC
>CAXTNK010000079.1:3075-9293 GCA_964245665.1 uncultured Acidobacteriaceae bacterium | reverse complement strand
GTACTGTTCGAGACCGCAAGCGAAGATGCCGCGAAGTCCTTGGCCGCGCGCATGGGCCAGCGGTTCGGTGCGGCTTTGGGCAGTGAACTGACTGTGCTTGGTTCAACCGTCCGCCTGGAACGCGAAGAAGGCCACCACTTCATTACGACTGCAATCGAAGCTTTCCCGGGCGAGATCAACGGCGTTTCCGTCAGCAAGCCAAGTCTCGAAGATGTCTTCATCCAACGCACCGGCCATCGCTTCTGGACGGAAAAGCTGGACGACGAAACCGCACCCGGCGCCTCGAAGAAGTCGCGGAAAGGACACTAACGCATGGCTACCCTTGCAGCACCGACTGCCGTTCCTACTGCGCGCACGCGCACCCATACTGCCTCCCCCGGCATCTGGACGCCAGCTTTGTCCCTTTGGCAGCGCGAGATCGTCCGCTTCTATCGCCAAAAGTCGCGCGTCGTCGGCGTCATCGCCTCGCCATTGCTCTTCTGGCTTGTGCTCGGATCAGGCTTTGCTCACAGCTTTTCAGGTGGCAGCAGCGCTACCGGTGCAGGCGCCGACTACTCCAGCTTCTTCTTTCCGGGCGCCATCGTCATGATTGTCCTGTTTACCGCCATCTTCAGCATGATGTCGCTGATCCAGGACCGCAACGAAGGTTTTCTGCTTTCCGTGCTTGCGGCGCCGGTCAGCCGCTCGTCCATCGTACTCGGCAAGGTCCTCGGCGGCGCGACCCTGGCAGCGATCCAGGGCGTCATTTTCCTGGTCTTTTGCCCTCTGGTCGGCGTGCATCCCAACCTTGCGACCATCGCGCTTGCCGTCGCTATCATCGTCCTCATCAGCTTCGAGTTGACAGCTCTCGGCTTCGCCATCGCGTGGCCCATGGATTCACCGCAGGCCTTTCACGCGATCGTCAATTTGATCCTCATCCCGCTCTGGCTGCTCTCCGGTTCGCTCTTCCCGGTAGAACGCGCTGCCGGATGGATGCGCCTGATCATGCTGATGAACCCGCTCACTTACGGCGTCGACATCCTGCGCCACGCGCTTTTTCCGGCCAGCCCGACTACTTTCTCGCTCGCCACCAACATGGCCGTGACCCTCGGTTTCTGCCTGCTGACCTTCATCGCCTCCTGGGCCATCGTGAACCGCCGAACCAATCGTCCGGCAGCTTAATTTCAGAAGAAACCCCAAGAAAACCATGAATACCAGCAGCAACATCGACGACGCAGGAAGAATCAAGACCAGCAACACGACGGGGCCCCTCCTGCCTGCGGGAAATACGCGCGCCGCCATCCTCGCCATCATCGCGATCAGTGTCGCTGCGTCCGCCTTCCTCTTCTGGCTGGTCTACGTCCACCAGGCGCCCGCAGCCTTCGCGCACCGCCTCAGCTTCCTGCCCGCACTCAACGCCACGTTCAACGGCCTCAGCGCCATCGCTCTCACCATCGGCTTCCTGTACATCAAGCAGCGAAAAGTAACCGCTCACCGTAACGCGATGATGACGGCCTTCGTTTTCTCGTCACTCTTTCTGGTCTCCTACATCACCAACCACGCACTCCACGGCGATCAGCTTTTCCCTGGCCACGGTGCTATCCGCACCACCTACCTCTGGATTCTGATCACGCACATCTCGCTCTCTGTTTTCGCGTTGCCGCTGGTACTGGTGACCTTCTTCTTCTCGCTCAGCGGCCGCATCTCTTTGCACCGTAAGATTGCCCGCTGGACCTTCCCCATCTGGCTCTATGTGTCGGTTACCGGCGTCATCGTCGGCGCCATGCTGATGATGCAGTGGAAGTAGCCAACGGTCCTATGGCAACCCGCATGGTCCAACCATCCGACGGTACCCTTCCGCTGCTGAAAGGCGGAATCTGGACTCTTGCCGTCGGGATTCTCTCCGCGGCCGCCACAAAGTTCATCTTCGGCGGCATCGGCGACCATGGCCCCCACACCAACGCCGGCTGGCTTTTCCTGATCCTCGCCATGATGTGCCTCCCCTTCGGCACCATGATCTTCGTCCTCGGCGGCCTCAAGTGGCTTAGAAATCGCAGGCTGAGCCGAGGTTAGCCTCCGGCGGCCCCTGCGTCGGCAGCCATACTCGCCGTATGGGCATGGACTTAAAAAACGAGGGCGGTACTACTTCCCACAATTTTTAGTAGACCCGCGTGGTGAACACCGCACCCGCGCAGGCGCCCCCGGAGGCAATTCTGCGCACTCCCTGATATGCTCAGTTTCTACGGAGTGTTCGAATGGCTAAGAGTGTCAATAAAGTTATTTTGCTGGGGAATGTTGGTAAGGAGCCGGAAATCAAGTCCACGCCTGGCGGCATGGTGATTGCCACGTTTTCCATCGCGACCAGTGATCGCGTCAAGGATAAGGACGGCACCTACCAGGACCGTACAGAGTGGCACAACCTGGTGGCATTCCAGCGGACGGCGGAGATTGTGCGCGACTACGTGAAGAAGGGTAACAAGCTTTACGTTGAGGGCAAGATCCAGACACGCTCGTGGGATGACAAGACGAGCGGCGAAAAGAAGTATCGGACCGAGATCATCGTGAATGATCTATCGCTGCTCTCCGGCCGCGGTGAAGAAGGTGGTGGTGGCAGTTATGGCGGGGGCGGCGGCTATTCCCGCAGCAGCGCTGGTGGCGGCAACAGCGGCGGTGGCACAGCATCGTTCGACCAGCGCTCGAATCAGCAACCCGACTATGCTGACACTGGCATCACGGATGATGACATTCCGTTCTAGTCAGTAGAGCCGTTCAAACTGAAAACGAAAAAGCTCGATGGAATTTTCCGTCGGGCTTTTTGTTTGTGCATCGACACGCACAGCCGTGATGGGTGCATCCACCGCGGCGCAGCTTTAGGATTTCTTGATCCGGAATTTATCTAGATCCGGAGATTATTCTGAAATCTAACCTTATAAGCGAAGTACCCTTCAAGGGGAGAGACGCGAACCATGACGACGCAGGACGTACTCGAAAGACTGAAGGCAGGCGTGCGACAGTTTCAGGCGGAAGTGCACGCAGACAAAGCAGAGGAATATCAGAAAGCTGCGACCACTCCGCAGCAGCCGCACACCCTGGTAATCGCCTGCGCCGACTCGCGTGTTGATGTCGAAACCATCACCAGTTCCGGGCCGGGCGACGTCTTCATCACACGCAACATCGGCAACATGGTGCCGGCCTATGGACAGATTCTCGGCGGCGTCAGCGCGGTGATCGAGTACGCCGTAAGTGCGCTCAAGGTGCGCCACATAGTGGTCTGTGGCCACTCCGATTGCGGCGCCATGAAGGCCCTGCTCAACCCCGGGTCAACCGAGAAGATGCCAACGGTCCGTAGCTGGCTCACCAATGGTCACGCGGCGTTGAGCGTCGCCACCAGCAAGGTGTCCGAAGACGATCGCCAGCGCCTGCACACGCTGACCGAAGAAAATGTGTTGCTACAGATGGTGCATCTGCAGACCCATCCAAGCGTTGCTGGCGCGCTGGCCCGCGAAGAACTCACCATTTCCGGCTGGCTCTACGACATTGGCAGCGGCGAAGTGTACATCGCTGAAAGTGGCTCGCGAGAGTTCATGCCCGTCGGCAAACAGTCGGCACCCGAGACAACATTGGCAGAGACGCGCGCGTGATCGTCCCGCAGAAGCGTCAGCTCTGGCGCATGCTGCACCATGTTGGGCTTCCGCTATTCATGCTTATCGGCTGGGATGTAATCGTCGTCACCTATGTCGTCGTCACCTATAAGGTAATGCATTGGTGGTGGATCGGCAGCAGCGTGATCCCGCCTGCGCTTTACGGCTCGGCTATTGGCATCATCGTCGGCTTCCGTAATAACTCTGCGTACACGCGCTGGTGTGAAGCCCGCACACTCTGGGGCGCGATTGTGAATGACAGCCGCAGCCTGGCGCGGCAGGTCTGCACTGCCCCGCATATAAATCCTGGCGGTGGCAGTGCGACTGATCTGAAGGCAATGCAGACACGGATTGTCCATCCTCAGATCGCCTACGTGCACGCTCTGCGCCAGCAATTGCGCCAGCTCGATCCACTAGAAACGATCAGGGACATACTTGCTGCCGAGGAATTAAACAGGCTTGCGGAAACAGTAATGTTGCCATCGGATTCGATAACGGCATATATGACGTTCCCCTCACATCCATCAGCACGACGATCGAAATCAACCTGCGCCAGTTGCTCGGCGAAACGAATATCCCAGCGCCCGTCGCAGCAGTAGATGGCGTGCTCTGGTAGCCGCAACTATTTCGCCGGTTCCGACCGCTCCATCAGCGTTCGCAACTTGTCCTGCCAGACCGCAGCCTGCGTGTGCGTCCCATGTCCGCGCGTCGCATCTGTAATCGGCAGCAAAACAAATTGCGCGTTGGGCATGCGCTTGGCCATCGGTTCCGCAATCCCAAGTTCCGGCGGGTTGATAAAGTCATCGGCTGAATTCATGTACAGAACCGGAACCGTAATCCTTTCCAGATGGGCACTTGGGTCGTAGTTGCGGCTCGCGTTTAAATAGGAGATGGCATCGTTGGCGTCCATCTCCGGCACGGCTCGCTTCAGATACGAGTCGACATACTGTTCCGCTGCCGCGCGGGTCGGATAATTCTTCTGCATCTGCAGCGGGGCCGATCCCATGATCAGCAGCATCTCGGCGACTGTCCGCAGACCCACGACCGGCTCAGTCTTGTACTCGCCGCCCATCCATGCCGGGTCGTCCTTCACCGCCTGGATCGCCATGTAGCGCACCATGCGGTTGCGGCCGGCAATCGGCACCGGCAGGCATGCAAACGGTGCGAGTGCATCGGAGAAGCCGGGATACGTCTCGCCCCACACAAAGGTCTGCATGCAGCCCATTGAGGTACCGAGGATTAGCCGCAGATGATCGATCTTCATGTCCGCAAGCATCAGTTTCTGGCTGCGCACCATATCGTCGTAGTCATACGCCGGGAAACGCGCATGTAGCGCATCGGAAGGCTTGGAGCTTTCACCGTGACCAATGTCATCCGGCAGGATCAGAAAATACTTTTGAATGTCGAGCACCGCACCCGGTCCAAATAGAACATCAGCGAACACCGGATTCATCAACGAATGCGCGTCGCCGCCCGTGCCGTGGAGCAGCAAAATAGCATTGTCGACATGCCCGGCTGCATTACGATGCGGCTTGCCCAGAGTCAGGTAATGCAGCTTTAGCTGCGAAAGTGTCTGGCCGTCCCCGAACCTGAAGTCCTTCAGCGTGTCGGTGCCATCGACCGCGGGCCACGTTCTGTCGGCGGCATGCGGCAGAGTTGCCGTCATCGTCTGAGCAGCAGCGGCGGTGCACAAAATAAAAACCCAAGATAGATAGCGCAAAGGACGCATCAGGAATGCATACTCCTCTGGAGAGATTACCAACCGCACGAACGTATTGCCTGCATCAGACACCTAAAAGCTGCACGAAAGCCGCTGGTTGTATCCAATTCCTATACTAAGGAGTTCGCAATGAAGGTTCTCATTTTTGGAGCGAACGGAAAGACCGGCAAGCTTCTTGTCGAACGCGCGTTAGCCGAAGGTCACCAGGTCACAGTGCTCGTGCGCGATCCCAGCAAGATCCATGACAATAAGGTTCGCGTCATCACCGGCGATGCTACCAAAGCAATTGACGTCGCGAATGCTGTGCTGGGACAGGACGCTGTCATCGAATCGATCGGCGGCACGACGCCCTACAAGACGACCACAATCGAAACGACGTCCATCACGAACATCGTTGACGCGATGAAGAGCAAAGGCGTAAAACGGCTTGTCGTCGTCTCGATGATGGGACTCGGCCAGAGCGGAACCCAGGCGCCATGGTGGTACAAGTACCTGCTCATGAAGACCTTCCTGCGCGGGTCGACAACAGACAAAAATAACAAGGAAGCCGTCGTGAAGAACAGCGGCCTCGATTACATCATCGCGCGGCCGCCGATCCTCAAAGATGGTCCCGCGACCGGCAGCGTCAAGGTGCTCGGCCTTGGTGCTACCGGCCATGCCATCACGCGGGCCGACCTCGCGAATTTCCTCGTTGCTCAACTGAAAACGGACGAGCACCTCCGCAAGTCCGTCACTGTCGTCAACAACTAGTCAGCGCCGGGCGCAGCGAGCCAAAATCCCGCATGACTGCACGACCTTCGGGAGCGATATACTGGTCGGTACCGCATGCATCTTCGTCGACCCTGGTTGCCGAAGATAGCCCCTGTCGCGAGCGAGAC
>CAXTNK010000079.1:1539-3065 GCA_964245665.1 uncultured Acidobacteriaceae bacterium | reverse complement strand
CGTACCGCAGCAGGCGGAGCTTGCAAGCGAAGTCGCCGAGTGGATTGAAGCCTTCGACGAAGTGATTGTTTCTGAAGGCCCCGAGCAGGGTGCGCAACTACTGCAGGCTCTCCGTCAACGCGCACGCGAAGCTGGCGTCAGTACGCCCGGCGAGACGGTAACGCCTTACCTTAATACGATTCCCAAACATGAGGAAGTTTCATATCCTGGCGACCGCAATCTTGAGGACCGCGTCGAGGCCCTTATCCGCTGGAACGCCATGGCCATGGTCCACGGCCAGAACAAGAAGGACGCTGGCATCGGCGGCCACATTTCGACCTATTCGTCGCTCGCGACCCTGCTCGAAGTCGGATTCAACCACTTCTTCCATGCCACCTATCCAGGGACCGTTAGCGACGCCACCTCAGTCAAAGATCAACCCGGCGACTTCATCTACTTCCAGGGCCATGCCTCGCCTGGGGTCTACGCGCGCGCCTATCTCGAAGGCCGCTTCGACGACGCCCGCCTGCTGAACTTCCGCCACGAACTGCGCGGCACCCCCGGCCTGTCATCCTATCCGCACCCCTGGCTCGTGGGTGATTTGTGGCGCTGGCCCACCGTGTCGCTGGGCCTCGGCCCGCTCAACGCCGTCTACCAGGCGCGCTTCATGCGCTACCTCGAAAATCGCAAACTGATCGAGAAGACACCTCGCAAGGTCTGGGCCTTCGTGGGTGACGGCGAAACGGATGAGGTCGACACGCTGGGCGCGATCGGCGTTGCTTCGCGTGAGAAGCTCGACAATCTGATCTTCGTCATTAACTGCAACCTGCAGCGTCTTGACGGACCGGTCCGCGGCAACAAGCGCATCATCGACGAACTCGAAGGCATCTTCCGCGGCGCCAACTGGAATGTCATCAAGGTCATCTGGGGTGGCGACTGGGACAAGCTCTTCGAGCGCGACCATACCGGCCTGCTGCTCAAGCGCATGGAAGAGTGTGTCGACGGCGACTTCCAGGCCTACAAGGCCAAGGGTGGCGCTTACCTGCGCAAAGAGTTCTTCGGCAAATATCCCGAACTGCTCGAACTCGTGAAAGACATGTCGGACGACGAACTCGGCGAACTCCATCGCGGCGGCCACGACCCCAAGAAGATCTTCAACGCTTACAAGCGCGCCATCGAGCATACCGGCGGACCGACCGTCATCCTTGCAAAAACAGTCAAAGGCTTCGGTCTTGGCAGTGCGCAGGCGCGCAATGCCACGCATTCTGAAAAGAAGCTCACCGATGACGGCCTCGCTGCTTTCGTGAAGCGATTCAACATCCCGCTGCCTGAAGAAGCAGCGAAGAATGCGACTTTCTGGCGACCGGCGCAGGACAGTCCGGAGATCGTCTACCTGCAGGAGCGCCGCGCGACACTCGGCGGCTATATGCCGCAGCGCAGCGTACCGACGCCGAGCTTTAAAGCGCCGGATCTCGCCTACTTCGGGGAATGGACTGCCGGCTCCAAAGGCCGGGCCGTTTCGACCACTATGGGCTTTATCAGCATTC
>CAXTNK010000079.1:0-1529 GCA_964245665.1 uncultured Acidobacteriaceae bacterium | reverse complement strand
TGCGCCACCTGCTGAAGGACGCAGAAATCGGCAAGCTGATCGTCCCCATCGTCCCCGACGAAGGCCGTACCTTCGGTCTGGAATCAGCCATTCGACAGGTCGGCATTTATGCAAGCGAGGGTCAGAAATATCAGCCCCATGATGTTGACATGCTGCTCTACTACCGTGAAGAACTTGACGGCCAGATCCTCGAAGAAGGCATTACGGAAGCCGGCGCCATGGCATCCTTTACCGCCGCGGGCACCGGCTACTCGAATTACAAAATCCCGACCATCCCGTTCTACATGTACTACTCGATGTTCGGTTTCCAGCGCGTAGGCGACATGATCTGGGCCTTCGCCGATTCACGCGGCAAAGGCTTCCTGATGGGCGGAACCGCCGGTCGTACCACGATGCTCGGCGAGGGCCTGCAGCACCAGGACGGCCACAGCCACGTGCTATCGAGCACCGTCCCGACCTGCATCAGCTACGACCCGGCGTACGTCTACGAGCTTGCAGTAATCCTGCAGGATGGTCTGCGCCGCATGTACCAAGAAGGCGAAGACTGCTTCTACTACATCACGATGTACAACGAGGACTACGCGATGCCGGAGCTACCCGAGGCCAACCGCAATGCGATCCGGGAAGGCATCGTCCGCGGCATCTACAAGTTCAAAGCAGCGGCCAAGGGCAAGGCAGTGGCGCAACTCTTCGGCAGCGGCCCAATCCTGAACGAGGTCGTTCGCGCGCAATCCATCCTCGCTGAAAAGTACGGGGTACAAACAGACGTCTGGAGTGTCACCAGCTACAACGAACTCCGCCGCGATGCCCTTGCAGCAGAGCGCCAAAACCGTCTGCATCCCGAAGTCTCCGAACAGCAGCCTTACGTCGTCAAGGCGCTGAATGGCGCCAAGGGTCCGATCATTGCTGCGAGCGATTACATGAAAGTGCAACCGGACTCACTTGCGCCATGGTTCGCTGGCCGGCTCGTATCGCTCGGCACCGACGGTTTCGGACGCAGCGATGACCGCGCTCATCTTCGTGCGCACTTCGAAGTGAACGCTGAATCCGTCGTCGCGGCGACGCTGTCGAAACTCGCCCGCGATGGCAAATTCGATGTGAAACGAGCCACTGCAGCCTTCGCTGAACTGGAGCTTGACACGGAACGCCGCGACCCCGCAAGACAGTAACAGGAATGCCGGCAGGAGACTACTTGCTCCGGGCCGGCGTCTTGCCATGTCTGAGAGAACCTTGCTTCGCTTCCCATCGCAACCTTACCGAAGCTCTGCCCGTCCTTAAGGGAGTAGATGTTGAATCTGAAGCAATTTTTGCTCCTCCTCCTCCTGACTCTGGCAGCGCTTGTCATACACGGTTACCATCCGGCAATCGAGGATTCGGAGATTTATCTCAGCGGTATCGAGAAGGCACTGCACCCGGAACTGTTCCCTCTCCGTACTGAATTTTTTGCGTCGCACGCACACCTGAGCTTGTATGCGCAGCTCATTGCAGGCTCGGTCCGACTCACGCACCTTCCGTTATCCGTGATGCTT
>CAXTNK010000078.1:19421-21718 GCA_964245665.1 uncultured Acidobacteriaceae bacterium | reverse complement strand
TCCCTATCGGCCGCGCGATGGTGCATCGTTGTCGGCAGCGCTGGAGATTGCGGGCCTCGGCGGCAACGTGCGGTTCTTCCGCCCAGTCGTCGTCTACAAACGCTTTATGCCGTTCAAGGGTCTGCGTCCGAACAAGGAAGGTCGCAACGTCCTAGGCTATCGTTTCCAGTTGTCGTATGTGCAGGGATTTGATGGCGATGTTGCGCCGCCGTTCAACCGCTTCTTCGCCGGCGGCGAAGCTGACCTGCGTGGCTTCGATATTCGGTCCGCGACGCCGTATGCCTTTATCCCGACGCGCGTGCCATTCCAGCTGACAAATCCGGATGGCAGTGGAGTGCCGCGTGATCCAACCAACACATCGCTGGGGAATATCACGGTACCGCTGCCGGTTTACGGTATCGTTTCGGTCGGCGGCGATACGAGCTTCGTCAACAACCTGGAATACCGCATCCCGGTGGCCGGGCCGGTCGACTTCCACATTTTCAACGACTTTGGCATCAATTTCGCAGCCAGAAAATCGCAGCTGCGTGAAAGCCCGGAAGGCGCCGATTCGCTGAACTCGCCGCTGTACGGCTGCCCGGATTACGTGAACGGCGCCTGTATCGGCGGGACCCAGGTGCAGTTCGATACGCGCATCCGTCCGATCTATGGAACGAACCTGGTTCCGCGCGATTCGATCGGTGCAGAAATTGGCGGCATGCTGCCAATCATCCACGCCCCGGTTCGCATCTATTACGCGTACAACCCGTTGAAGTTGTCGACCACCTTTCAGGGTGAAAACCTGATCACCCGCGGGATGTTCCCGGCCGGTGGCGCAGGTGATTACAGTTATCAGCAGGCAGAACAGTTGTATGGCTCAAGTTACCAGCTGCGTGAGCCGACCAAGACCTTCAGGCTGTCGGTCAGTACAACGTTCTAAAGCTTCAGCTTAGTGCTGAAATTCGCATTAAAATGCAGACCTGGAAGGCAGAAAAGCGTCTTCCCGGTTTGCAGGTTTGATGGCACATCCCTATAATTCCCGTAGTTCCTGATAAGTCCTGTGGCTCCCCTGTGTGCACGTTCCTGCCCCCTCTCTAAAAGGACGATGCAATGTTGGAAAGAGTGCGCTGGGAATAAAACCGTGGAGCAGTGTCATGTGGCCGCCGAGCAGGTGAGCGACCTGACCAGAAGACGAAACTTAAGGAGTTTCCTATCAACATGAAGCGTTCTGTATCCGCTATCTGCCTGCTTGCGTCTGCCTATGGCATGACCGCGCTGGCACAAACCGCATCGATTCCTTCCGCACCTGCCGGTGCCGCTCCCGCAGCGCCCGCCGGACCCACCAAGGTCGGCATCATCTTTTTTGAGCCCGCACTGGCTGCCACGAATGAAGGTCAACGTGACCTGAACCAGCTGCGTACGAAGTATGAACCGCGCCAGGCGCAATTGAAGACGCTGAGCGATGAAGTCGATGGCTTGAAGAAGTCACTTCAGACTTCCGGCGCCAGTCTGAGCGATGCCGAGCGCGCGGCCAAGACCAGGAGCATCGACGAGAAGGACAAGCAGTTGCAGCGCGGCGTACAGGAACTGCAGACGGATGAGCAGTCGGACGAGAATGACTTTGTGCAGACCCTGGAGCCGAAGCTGTTCAACACAGTCCAGCAGTATGCGCAGCAGAATGGCTACACCATCGTTCTGGATGCGACTCCGAACCAGCAGCAACAGCAGCAGACCGTTCTCTGGGCCAGCGAAGGAACGAATATTACGCAGGCCGTAGTCCAGGCTTACAATACTGCGTCGGGCGTTCCAGCTCAGCCGGCACCCGCTCAATCGACCGCGCCCCGTTCGACGACTCCACGGTCAACCACTCCGCGCAGCAGCGCTCCAGCCAAGACCCCGCCGAGCCAGTAGGCTTTGATCCAGGCAGCATTGCTGTCGGCCGCCTTCACGCGGCATATTCCATGGCAAAACGAGGGACCAGCGCTGAAAAGCTGGCCCCTCGTTTTGTTTGGCGGCTTGTGGGAAAAAATGTGGAAAGAAAGTCACTGCCTTCCAGATACCGGGTACATAAAAACCGTTCTAGCGGCTTTGCGGGCGCTGGGGTGTACACAAATTGCCCCTGCTAACAGGCACTTGCGAGGTTTAGTCCCGAAATGAACAAAGCTCAGTGCGACCTTGCGAGCCAGGGAAGGCAGAATTATACATTTCCACAATTCGTGATTATCGCCAGGTTACAACTCTCACTTTGAGGTGTCTTCGCCGACCTTCAGAACAGCCAGGAAAGCTTCCTGCGGGATGTCGACTTTGCCAATACGTTT
>CAXTNK010000078.1:301-19411 GCA_964245665.1 uncultured Acidobacteriaceae bacterium | reverse complement strand
GCCTTCCTTCTGCTTGTCGAGCAGCTTGCGTTTCCGGCTGATATCGCCGCCGTAACATTTGGCGATCACATTCTTACGAATGGCCGCAACTGTTTCGCGGGCAACTACCTTTGAACCAATCGCAGCCTGGATTGCAACTTCAAACATCTGCCGCGGGATCAGTTCGCGCATCTTCGAGACGAGCGCGCGGCCCCGATCGTAGGCGAAATCCCGGTGGACGATGATCGAAAGTGCATCCACTGGTTCACCTGCGATGAGGATATCCAGCTTCGACATGGGCGAGACCCAGCGGCCGGCCAGTGAATAGTCGAGGGACGCGTAGCCGCGCGAGACAGATTTCAGGCGATCGTAGAAATCGAGCACGATTTCGTTCAGCGGCAGCTCGTAGGTCAGCATGACGCGTGTCGGTGTTACGTATTCAAAATTTTTCTGTTTGCCGCGCTTTTCTTCGACCAGCTTCAGGATGCCGCCCACATATTCTTCATTGGTCAGGATGCGGGCTTCGATGATCGGCTCTTCAATTTTCTCGATCTCGCTTGGATCGGGCCAGCGCGAGGGGTTATCCACTTCCTTTATAGAACCGTCGGTGAGCGTTATCAGGTAGCGGACGCCGGGAGCCGTGGTGATCAGGTCGAGGTCGAATTCCCGTTCGAGGCGTTCCTGGATAATTTCCATGTGAAGCAGGCCGAGAAAACCGCAGCGGAAGCCGAAGCCGAGGGCTGCGGAGCTTTCCGGCTCGATGGTGAACGAGGAATCGTTCAGTCGCAGTTTCTCTAGTGCATCACGTAACAGCGTGTGTTCGTGTGAGTCGACTGTGTAGAGCCCGGCGAAGACCATCGACTTGATGTCTTCGAAGCCGGGCAGCGCGGATGCTGCAGGACGCGCATCTTCGGTAACGGTGTCGCCGATTTTTGTATCAGCCACGTTTTTGATGGTCGCGACAAAAAAGCCGACTTCGCCGGCAGTCAACTCGCCGATCTCGACTGGCTTGGGTGTCAGTACGCCGAGCGATTCAACATCGAAGGTCTTGCCATTCGACATCAGGCGGATCTTCATCCCTTTGCGGAGACGACCGTGGATGATTCGAGCGAGAACAATCACGCCGCGGTACGGATCGAACCAGGAATCAAAAATGAGCGCCTGCAGCGGCGCGTCGATCAAACCCTGCGGTGGCGGCAGGCGGTTGACGATGGCTTCGAGAATACCTTCAACCCCGAGGCCGGTCTTCGCGCTCACGGCGATTGCATCGGTGGCGTCCAGGCCAACAGCGCTTTCGATCATCTCCTGCGTGCGCGTGATGTCCGCGCTCGGCAGATCGATCTTGTTAATGATGGGGATGATTTCGAGGCCATTGTTAATGGCCAGGAAGGCGTTCGCGAGTGTCTGTGCTTCGACGCCCTGCGTGGCATCGACAACAAGCAATGCGCCTTCGCAAGAGGCGAGCGAGCGTGACACTTCGTAGGAGAAGTCGACGTGGCCCGGTGTGTCGATCAGGTTCAGCTGATAGATCTCTCCGCTCTCCGCCTTGTATGCCATGCGGACGGAGTGGGCTTTGATGGTGATGCCGCGTTCGCGCTCCAGGTCCATGGCATCGAGTACCTGCGCCTGCATCTCCCGCGCCGTCAGTGAGCCAGTCAGTTCGAGCAGACGGTCAGAGAGAGTGGATTTGCCGTGATCAATGTGCGCGATGATCGCGAAATTTCGGATGTGGCTGATTTCCATCGGTGATTATCGGAGGAGATTTCCTGGGTGCTGCTTGTGTTCAGTTACGTGCGCCGGAAGCTTGAGTTTACCATCCGTAAGCGTAGCCGCCGCGCGAGGCTCGCAGCACCATACAATGGCGTTGGCACTTGTAACACGAGACATGGGAAAAACAAGAGACTCCATTCACGGCGTGGGCATGCGGATCGCGATAGGCGCGGGGACATGCGGCGTTATGCTGCTGCTGGCCGGATGTCCGCAGGATGGGCAGACCGCAACTGCCAGCGCCTCTCCACACACGACGGCGCCCTCGCTTGCCGGTAGTTCCAAAAGCGGCAACTCGAGCACACAGGGCCAGGCTGCGCGCAGGCCTGCGCAGACTTCGCAGGCTACTCCTCTCGAAGCGAAGCCGACGCCCTCTACAGATGCAGGCACGTCAGCTCGCGAGCAGACGCTCATCCGTGAAGTCGAGCGGCTTTATCAGAGTGGCATGCAGCATTACAGCGCTGGCGAACTTGGGCCGGCCAGGAGTGACTTCGATCGTGCTGTCGACTTTATGCTCACCAGCGGCTTCGATCTGAAAGAGTCGTCGGGTGTGGGCGCGGAGTTTGAACACATCGTCGATGCAGTGAACACGCTCGAGCTCGACTCGCTGCGGCAGGGCAATGGATTCGCGCCCACGCAGAAAGACGACGAGACGCCAGTCGACCTGGCGAACGATGTCACCTTCCCGGTCGATCCGAATATCAAAGCGACTGCTGAAGCAGAATTGAAGACGACGCAGTCGGATCTGCCGCTCGTCATCAACGACGCCGTTGCCAGCTACATCAACTTTTTCTCGAACACCGGGGCTGGACGCGGCACCATCATCAATTCGCTGACGCGCGCCGGACGGTACAAGGCCATCATTCAGAAAACTCTGCAGGAAGAAGGCGTTCCGCAGGATCTGATTTACCAGGCCATCGCCGAATCCGGTTTCAAGCCGCAGGCTGTGAACGCGCGATCGGGCGCGGCGGGTATGTGGCAGTTCATGCCATTCAACGATTACGGACTCACACGCACTGCCTGGTATGACGAACGCTTTGATCCGGAAAAATCGACACGCGCGTATGCCCGTGAGATCAAGAAGATGTACAACCAGCTCGGCGACTGGTATCTCGCCATGGCCGGCTATGACTGGGGTCCGGGCAATGTGCAGCGTGCTGTGCAGCGTACGGGCTACGCGGATTTCTGGGAGCTGTATCGGCGCAATAATCTGCCGGCCGAGACCAAGAACTATGTGCCGATCATTCTGGCTGCGGCGATCATGGCAAAGAATCCTCAGCAATATGGACTGACGCATGTGATTCCCGATGCTCCACTGATCACTGACACAGTAACGGTCAGCGCGGCTACAGATCTTCGCCTGGTGTCGGACATTGTCGGCGCTCCGGTACAGGAGATCGCCGCTATCAACCCTGCGCTGCTGCGCACCAGTACGCCGCCGGATACAGCGTACCCACTTCATCTTCCAGCGGGCACGAAGGATTTGTTCACGCGCACGATCGCAGTCATTCCGGAAGACAAGCGCGCGAGCTGGCGCTATCACAAGCTGCAGCCGGGAGACACGCTGGATGCGCTTGCACACAGTTATCACGTGACTGCTGCGGAGATAGCCTTCGTCAACCAGATCCAACCGGATGCTGATCTTGCGTCGGCAAATTCGCAGGTCGATGCACTGGTGATTCCTGTGGCGCCGGTCGCGACGACCGCGCACAACAACACGCGCTATCGAGTGCAGCGCGGCGATACCCTGGTGACCGTTGCCGATCGTTTCGACGTGACGCCAGAGCAAGTGCGTCGATGGAATCATCTGCGCGCTGGCAGTGTGGTCGCAGGGAAATATCTTTTCGTTGCAGAGCCGGCGCATATCGCAGTGCGTACGAAAGGCCATGGTGGAGCGGGTTCGCGAAGCCGCCGGGGAGCCGCTGGGAGACGTGCGTCGGTTTCAACTTCGCGTGCGTCTTCAAAGAAGACAGCAGCGCATGCAGCGAATCATGTGAAAGGGCAGACATCGAAAAGCGCGCGCACGTCTTCAAAGAAAACACTGCATAAAAAGTAGTTGGCAAATGCGGTGAGGGTGATTTTCTTTTAGAGGTAGCGCACTTCATACTTGCGTTCAGTGGCGGGTCGTTGCATGCTGTTGCTATAATCCGCGCCGCAACTGTATCGCACAATTGTGTGTAGCAGGATTAAAAAGCTCTGGAGGTATCAATGCAGGACGAGCACAGGATGTATGCGATGGCCGGAGAAGTCGAACCGGAAACCGACGATGTCTCAGACGAAGTAGAAGATGGTTTCGATGATGAGGAAGACGAAGAAGAGGAAACAAGTGTGACTTTGTCTTCACCCGGCGAGTCCCCTGCACCAGTGGAGACGCCCGCAGCGACAGATGCTTCCACAGCAGGCAAGCCGGCGAAGAAGACGGCAGCCAAGAAGGCCGCCGCGAAGAAGGTAGCCGCCACAAAGGAGCCAGCGAAAAAGGCAGCGGCAAAAAAAGCTCCTATCAAGTCATCGGCGAAAAAAGCCGTCACGAAGTCTGCCGCGAAAAAGGGCGCAACCAGCGGCAGTAAAGCCACCAAAAAAGTGGCTACTAAAAAAAGCGCCAGTACAAAAAAATCAACAAAACGAGGTAAGAACTTGGCAGCAGTAAAGAAGACCGCAACGAAGAAGGCGCCGGCGAAGAAGACTGCAGTAAAGAAATCGCCAGCAAAGAAGACGGCAGCGAAAAAGGCTCCGGCTAAGAAAACCGCAACCAAAAAGACGGCAGCCAAAAAGGCTCCGGCTAAGAAGAAGTCCGCAAAAAAGGCAACCAAGTAACAAGGCAAACGTAAAACAGGCAAGCAAAAAAGCCCGGCGCGAGTCGGGCTTTTTTGCGTCTGGAATTAAGTGGCGGTCAGAGGCAGGCTGCCTCGTGCGGATTCCCGAAAGCAAAGAGCCACCAAGGTTAACCCTCGGTGGCTCTCGAACAGTCTTTACTACGCGAAGCGATTCGCCGTACGCGCAGTGCTAGCCTTTCTTTTCGGCGGAGTTCAAGGCGTCGAGGACTTCCTGGCTGTGCTTGGAGGGATCGACACCGGTCCATACTTTGACGATCTTGCCTTTGGGATCGATCAGGAAAGTATTGCGCTTGGCGATCTTCATGCCCATGTAGTTGGCGAGCGAGCCATACTGCGGCACGACTTTCTTGTCAGGATCGGCCAGCAGTTTGAAGGTGAGGCCGTCCTTGGTGCAGAAGGCCTTGTGGCTATCGACGGTGTCGACGCTGACGCCGAGAATGACGGCATGCGCCGCGTCGAAGGAACTCTGGTCCTTCTGGAAGTTATGCGCTTCGAGGGTGCAGCCGGAGGTCTGGTCCTTCGGGTAGAAGTAGAGCACGACCCACTTGCCGCGGTAGCTATCCAGGCTGACGGGCGAGCCGTCCTGCGACGGTAATGTGAAAGTGGGCGCCATCTGGCCAACCTGCGGCATGGTGTCATCAGCGCGCGAGTGGCGAACAGCAACAAGAGCCACCGCAATCACTGCGATGACGACGGCGGTAATAGCGGACAATCTGAAATTCTGCATGCTGAAACTCCTCGGAGGCGTGCCCTGATTCTTCAAGATTCTAGAGCGGGGTCCGGGCACAGGCTCAGCACCTTTGTACCCTATCCCGCAAGGCACTGCCACATGAGGGTCGCTTCCGCACACAGGCGGGAGGGCGGTTTTGTTCAGGAGGTGGGAATGTTCTCGCTCGCAACGATCGTGATGCCAGCATCGTTTGCCAGCGCGTAGACGCGTTCATGGTCGAAGATGAGCGTGCGTCCGGCTTCAAGTGAAAGGCAGGTAGCCTGCGCCTTTGCCATGGTCTCGATGGTCGTGATGCCGATCACCGGCACGTCGAAGCGCAGGTCCTGTTTGGGCTTGGCAATCTTCACTACCGTGAGTGACCGCTCCAGCGTGGAGGCATCGCCTTCCATCGTGGCCAGCAGAGCGCCTGCGCGGGCGATGGTGGCATCGGTACCTTCCATGGCTTCGACGGCCACGCAGGCCAGGCTGGCGATCACCACGGTCTGTCCAATGTCATAGCCGGCAATGCTCAACGCAACGCTGCGGCCGTAGGCGATTTCAGCTTGTTCAGCCGCAGTTGGTGAACGCTTCGTGAGTACACCGGGCTTCGCGAGCATCGGCTCAAGATAGGCGGTGGACGAGACGAGTTCGATGCCCTCATCGCTCAGTACCTTGGCGATGGCGCCGAGCAGCATGTCGGTATTGCGTGTGCGCAGATTCAGCAGCAGCTTGGCGAGCCGCCAGTCCGGCCGGATGCTCGAGAAAATCTGCTTATGCTTCACCTGCCCGGCCATCACTGCTTCTCTCACGCCTTCGCGCTGAAAGGTCTCGATGAGCCGCGAGAACTCGCCGAGGGAAAACCAGTGGACGGTGATGCCGGTGTCTGCAAGCGCGCGGGCTTCGATCTCACGATCAGTCTCCTCCTTGATCGCTGCGACGACGACAGGACGCCCGGTAGCACGCGCGGCATCGAGCAGCAGAAAAGGGAAGCGGCCGTTGCCGGCGATCAGTCCAAGCTTAGAGTCAGGCGCCATCGCTACTTGATGATGCCGCGTTCGGCTGCAGCGATGAAGTCGACCAGGTAAGCGACGTGCTCGGTCTGTTCTTCGCTGCGCAACTGCTCGAGTGCTTCGCGCGTATTTTTCTTCGACGAGATCAGCACCCGGTAGGCATGCTGCAGGGCGCGCAATTGTTCGCGAGTAAACCCGCGGCGTTCCAGTCCGACCTTGTTCAGACCGTAAGCATGCACATCGCGTTTCGCAGAGGTGAGTGAGAAGGGCAGCACGTCCTGCGTAATCGTCGTGCCGCCGCCGATATACGAGTAGCGTCCGATCCGGCAGAACTGGTGGACCGGGCACAGCGCGCCGACGACAGCGTAGTCTTCGACCGTCACGTGACCAGCCAGTGTCGCGGCATTGGCCAGGATGCAGCTGTTGCCGATGTGGCTGTCGTGGCCGATGTGCGTGTAGGCCATGATGAGGCAGTCGCTGCCGACATGCGTAGTACCGCCGCCGCCTGCTGTGCCGCGCGATATCGTGACGTATTCGCGGATGGAGTTGTCGTCGCCGATGACGAGCTTTGTCGGCTCGCCCGCGTACTTCAGATCCTGCGGCGCAATACCGAGACACGCGAAGGAGAAGACCTTGTTGCGCGCGCCGAGCGTCGTATGTCCGTCAAGTACGACATGCGAAACCAGTTCGCAATTTTCGCCGAGCACGACATGCGGACCAACCGTGCAGAACGGTCCGATAATGCACGACTTGGGAACAACAGCACTGTCTGCGACGATAGCAGTCGCGTGGATGCTCACCCTTGGGTCACCGGTTCCAGTACGGGCTCTGTGGTTTTTTCCTGGGGTGCAGATGATTTTTTTTCGCGCGGAACGATCTGGCAGCGGATGATGGCTTCGCAAACCACTTTGCCATCAACGAATGCACGACCCTGCATGCGTCCGCCGCGACGGCTGTACTGCAGTACGTCCACTTCGAGGCGTACCTGGTCACCGGGGACGACAGCGCGACGGAACTTGGCTTCTTCAATGCCGGTGAAGAACAGCAGCTTGTTCTCGCGGTCAGGGACTTCGGTCAGCATGAGCACGCCGCCAGTCTGCGCCAGTGCTTCGACGATTAATACGCCAGGCATGATGGGGTATTCAGGAAAATGGCCCTGAAAAAACGACTCGTTAATACTCACATTCTTGATGGCGACGATGCGCACGCGCGGGTTGAACTCGACGATGCGATCGATGAGTAGAAACGGATAGCGATGCGGGAGCAGCGCCATGATCTCGTTGATATCGAGGATCGGCGCGGTCCCTGTATTGGCGGAGGAGTTGGTGTTTTCAGTATCCATGGCGGCGATTCGAGTATAAACCGCTGAAGCTTTTCACCGCCTGGCAACGGCCTACTTCGAAGGGCTTTGCGCCTGTTTCTTCGCGTCCTTTTTGTCCACCTTCTGGAGCGCTACATCGGGGTCGAACATGGCCGCCGGTACCGGCCCGGCGTACGTAGCGTTGTAGAGAAACCGCTGGCTCACCATGTCGTCGTTGTGGATGCGGGTGACACTGAACGGCGTCTGGATGCCGTCGATATTGTGGTAAAGCTCGTACTCATCCGCGTCGACGTTTTCATCTTTGTACAGCGGATCGCGCCAGGTGAAGCTGCGGCGGATGGGCAGATGCGTCTGCGCGTCGAGGTCGAGCGTGATGTTGTCATTACTGGTCGAGATGAGCGTCACGCGGTCGACCAGGTGTCGCTCCACTGTCGTCTGGCCTCCGTTCTGCAGCAGAGTGCCGGGGTCTTTCATCCACTGGCGGACGGCAATCTCGATCGAGTGATTGCGGCGACGGATCGCGTCTTCGACATCCTTCTGCGGGATCGGGTTCTTGCCTTTGTAGGTCACCTCCCAGCCTTCATTGCCGTTGATGATCTCGACCACATCATGCTTCTTGCCGAGTTCCGTACGGTCCTTGTCGGGATATGCGTGATACGCCACGTAGTCCGAGGTCGCTCCGGTAGGCTTGCCTTTGTAAAAGCCAGCGGTGCGTCCGCTGGTCTGAAACCCGGGCAGCGTCAGCCACTTGTCTCCGCCGAGCGCCTGCACCATTTCGTCGAGCAGCGCATGCACCTTTGCATCACTCGCCTGCTGCGCTTTGTCGGGCGGCGCGTTAGCCGGCCCCTGCGGCGGAGCATCGATCGAATCCTGGGCATGCGCGGTCAACAGTGCGCTCACAAGAACAAGCGCGAGGAAGAATCGTTTAGCCAACCAGAACGGCGCCGCCATTTACGTTGAGTACCTCGCCTGAGATAAAACCTGCCAGTGGTGTGCAGAGAAAGAGAATCGGTCCTGCAATTTCGCGAACGCTGCCGACTCTGCCTAAGGGAATCGTACCGAAAATCTTCGCGCGCGTTTTGGCATCGGTCAGCGCAGCCGCAGACATCTCGGTCGCGACCCAGCCGGGAGCCACGCAGTTGACGTAAATGCCCTCGCTGGCCAACTCGCTTGAAAGACTTTTGGTGAGAGAGATCAATGCCCCCTTGCGGACTGCGTAATCAGCATGGAAGGCCTCGCCGCGCTGCCCCGCCGTCGAGCTTACGAGCACGATGTGGCCACGCGTACCGGTTGCTGCCTGCTGCTTCATCGCGGCGACAGTCGATTGCACCAGCCCGAAAACACTGTCGAGGTTGATGGCCAGCGTCTCCTGCCACTGCGCATCTGTCATGGTGTCGATGGGTGCATCGTGTGGCGGCCAGATGCCATGGTTCACTACCAGGCTATCGATTCGTCCGAAGGCTGCGATAGCCTTTGTAACCAGCGCGCGCCCGTCGGAAGGCGTCGAAAGGTCTTGCTGGATGGCGACGCAATGCTCGGGTCCGCCACATTCCTCGACCAACGCCAATGCCTGGTCATGTGCGGACTTGTAGTTGAAGGCCACGCGCGCGCCCGCTCCGCGGAACAGGCGCACTGTCTCCGCGCCAATGCCGCGCGAACCGCCGGTGATGAGTGCCACTTTTCCTTCGAGCGAGAGCAGGTCAGTTGTCGCGATGGACGTCATAACTCAACGCTAGCAGCCGACTTGGCAGTCGTCGAATAAGGCATGAAGGGCTGTCATTGCTAAACCATTAAGCGGCGGAAATAGGTCTTGACATGGAGTACTCTGCTATTTAGAGTAATCTGCGTTGGGGAAATAGGACGGGGCTCCGGACGGTCCGCCGGTAAATTGTGAACGCAAATTTGCGAGAAGGAGATCGAAATGGCACAGGCAGGTCAACTTAAGAGTCACCAGGAGTTCGAAGCGAGCGAACAGCTGGCCTATATCGAAGGCATGATCCGCGAGGGTCGTAAAACAACGGAGTACTGGGGATGGAGTCTGGTACTTTGGGGCACCGCTTACCTGGTAGCGATAGCGTGGGGTAGTCTGCCAGCGGCAGGTCGCAGTGCGGCGTGGGCGTGGCCGGTCACGATGGTGGTGGCCAGTGTACTGATGGCGTCTATCTCCATCTCGAAAAAGCGAGGCAAGCCGATGAATACCCGCAGTCGCGCGCTGACTGCTGTCTGGGCAGTCGCCGGCTTCGGGATTTTTCTGTATGCCTTCCCGACCGTCTTCGTTGGACGCTATGGAGATGGCCATACTTTCACAGCCACAATCGAGATCCTGCTGGGCGTCGCGCAGATTGCCTCCGGTATCATCCTGCGCTGGCGTACGGAGATCATCGTTGGTGCGCTGTGGTGGGTGGCTTCCCTCGTCACCACTTTCACGCACACCGACAACGGTGTGTCCATTCCGTTTCTCGCAGCGACCTTTATCTGCTTCATCGGGTTTGGCAGCTACCTGATGGTTCGCGAAGCCCGCGACAAAGCCGCGTTGAAGGAGGGGCAGGTGGCCCATGCCTGAGCTGCCGGATCTGGATCCCGTTATCCACGGAAAGCTGCGGCTGGCGCTCTTATCACTGCTGACCGGCGTGGAGCAGGCTGACTTTACCTGGCTGAAGGAGAAGACCGGGTCAACCGATGGCAATCTTGGCGCGCACCTGCTGAAGCTCGAAGAAGCCGGGTATGTGACGGTCGAAAAAAAGTTCGTCGCGCGCAAGCCGGTGACCGCCTACGCCATGACGGTTGCAGGACGCGAAGCTCTGGCCAACTATGTGACTGCTCTAAAAGCGTTGCTTGGTGCTGCGCTTGTTTGAATGCGAATAAACGACAGCGCGCGGAGATGCTCCTTCTCCGCGTGTTTTCGTGTCCGGTTATTCCATCAAGCCGTCTCCTGAAAGGCTAAGTGGTCGAAAGTCGAGACGTATGTACTTCATCGAATGATTTATGAACTTCCTATGGACATTCCAAAGGAGCGCCTGCTATCTTCTTTGGCATATCCAAAGGAGCCAAAGATGGCGGCGGAGAAGTCCGAGATTTTACAGGGAACACTGGACATGATGATCCTGAAAACGCTGCAGGCACTGGGTCCGCTGCACGGGTTTGGCATTGCGCGGCGGATCGAACAGTTGAGCGAGGATGTACTTACGCTGAACGAAGGCACGGTCTACACCTCGCTGCTCCGGCTGCAACAGAAGAGCTGGATTTCCAGCGAATGGGGTCAATCCGAAAACAATCGACGCGCTCGCTTCTACAGCATTACTAAACGCGGTCTGAAGCAGCTTGCGGTCGAGACAGAAAGCTGGGAGCGCATTGCAGCAGTCATCGGCCGCGTGCTCGCACTCGAGGCGAAGGCCTAGCCATGAATGAACGCGTGCATATTTTCCTGTCGAGACTGAAGGCGCTGTTCCAGCAGAAAAATGCGGCTGCGGCCTTTGACGAAGAAGTGACTGCGCATCTCGAGATGCTGGCAGCGAAATATCAGCGCGAAGGAATAAGCCCGCAGGAAGCGTCGCGCAGGGCGCGCCGGCAGTTTGGCAACGCGACGCTGCTGCAGCAGAAACAGCGTGAGTCAAGGACGACCATGTTCTTCGCGAATGTGTGGCGGGATGTGCGCTATGGTGTCCGGCAGCTGGCCAAGACCCCGGTGTTCACGATTGTGGCCGTGCTGACGCTGGCGCTTGGCGTAGGCGCAAATACCGCTGTGTTCAGCGTAATGCACGCGGTGCTGATGAAGATGCTGCCGTTGGAAGATGCTTCGCGCGTCTACTACGTGCATACCACGGGATGGCCGGACGGCGCCTCGCAGACCGGTAACTCGAGCACCTCGTTTTCGTACCCTGTCTATCGAGCGCTGCGCGAGCAGGGCGGTTTGCAGAACGTGATGGCATTTATTCCCATGTCTTTCAGCGGCAAGGCGCCGGTGCGGGTCGGCACTGTGCCGGAGGAAGCTGCAGGCGACATGGTGAGCGGCAACTACTTCAGCGGCCTGGGCGTGGGTACGGAACTGGGCCGCGGGTTTACCGCGAAGGATGAGGAAGATCACACCTCTGTTGTCGTGATCAGCGCGAGCTACTGGGGCACGCATTATCGAGGCAGCCGCGATGTAATCGGCAAGCCGCTTTATATCAAGTCAGTTCCGTTCACAATCGTGGGTGTTGCCCGCAAGGGTTTTGAAGGCACCGAAGGAAAACTACCGCTGGATTTCTGGATTCCGCTGCAGAGCAGGCCGGAATTCAATGCATGGGGCAATCCGGCGGAGGACGGAATGTACCTGAGTGATCCGAAATTCTGGTGCATGAAACTCATGGTCCGTACCGCATCCGGCATCAGCCGCGAGCAGGCATTGGCTAGGGCGCAGGCTGTCTTCGAGCGCGCCGCTTATACCGGTGTTGCAGCGAAGCGTGCGGGAGGCGAAACGTACCAGCTTTCATTCAATGAGGCCAAACAATTTGACGCCCAGGACGATTCACTGGCCGGCGGATTGAAGATGTTGATGGCGATGGTGGGCCTGGTGCTGCTTATCGCCATGAGCAATGTGGCGATGTTGCTGATGGCGCGCAATGCAAGCCGGCAAAGGGAGTTCAGCGTACGGCTCGCGCTCGGTGCAGGCCGCAGGGAGATGGCGCGCCAGCTGCTCACGGAGAGTGTACTGCTGGTTGCGCTGGGTGGTACCGCGGCGTGGGCCTTCGCGCTGGGCGCTACGCGCGCTCTCGGGGCGTGGGCACAGACTGAATCGAATCTGCAGCCGGACGGCACCGTCTTATGGTTCACACTGTGCGTGCTGCTTTTGCTGGCACTGGTCTTTGGACTTGCCCCGTTAAGGGGCGCTATGTCCAGCGGCCCGGAGATGCTGGTGCGCAGTTCTGCAACCGTATCTCAATCGAATTCGCAGAAGATGCGTGTGGGCAACGTAGTCATCGTGACGCAGATCGCGATGTGCGTGGTCCTGCTGGTTGCTGCCGGCCTGCTCCTCGGCACGCTGCGCAACCTGTTGAAGACGCCGCTGGGACAGAAGCCCGAGGGCCTGCTTGTCTTCGGAGTGCATCCACAACAGGTGCACTCAAAGCAGGAGAGCATTGCTTTCTTCGTTGCCCTGCAACAGAGACTGCGTACCATTCCGGGTGTCGAAAGCATTTCTATGGTTTCCAATCGCCCGGGCTCAGGCTGGTCGAATAACAACGCCGGCATACTCGTGGATGCTCACAAGCCTAATGGCATCGAACCGGAGCAGGCCAGTTTTCGGGGGAATGTTGTCGGCGCGGATTATTTCCGCACGATGGGCGTCCAGGTCGCACAGGGAAGGGATTTCTCCGATGCCGATTCCGCGTCTGCGCCTAGAGTCGTGATCGTGAATGAAACGTTCGCGAAGAAGTATGTCAATGCATTGAATGCGACAGGCCATATCCTCAGCAACTCGAAGGGTGATCAGTCGGCCCGCATCGTGGGCGTCGTCAAGGACCACAAATATACCGGCATCACCGAAGATGCGATGCCGATGATGTGGAGCGTATTCACGCAGGGCGGCGCTGTAAATGAACTCAACGTCGAAATGCGCGTACCCGGTGATCCGATGGCGATGTTACCCACGGTCCGCAAGGTGATCGCGCAGATCGATCCCGATATGCCGTTACTCGAGCCGATGTCGCAGAGCGCCGTCTTTGCGCGATCCATAGGGCAGCAGGCTCTCTTCGCGCGTCTTGCAGGCTGTTTCGGACTCCTGGCCGTAGTACTGATCGCGACCGGCCTGTATGGAACGCTGGCGTACCGGGTCAGTCGCCGTAGCGCAGAGATCGGCGTACGCATGGCGCTCGGTGCGCAGCGTCAGCAGGTGGTATGGATGGTGCTTCGCGGCAGTCTGATCCTGACTGCTGCCGGTGTCGCCGCCGGGATTCCCCTGGCGATGGCCGCCAGCCGGGGGCTCGCGAGTTCACTCTACGAGATGAAGCCGCTCGACGTGGCAAGTTATTTTTTTGCAGTCGCTGGTGTCGCGCTGGTTGCGCTGCTCGCCAGTGCTGTTCCGGCCAGCCGTGCAGCGAGCGTGAATCCCTCACGCGCGCTTCGCGCTGACTGAAGCGCAACTGGCATTGGAGATGTGCTGCACAGTTGTCATCGTCGACAGGGCTAGAATGAATTCTAATGTCCCCGCCCAGAACACTACTGGTGCTGCTGGCAATTGCTGACAAGGCTGCCGCGGCATCGCTCGCGACGCATTTGCGAAAGCTCGCCTGTGCAGGCGAGCTGGTCGAGGCACTTTCCCTGGCCGACGATCTGCCGCGTCTGCGAGCTGCTGATCTGTTGCTGCTGCAGATTGGAGCTGGATCCGCCTCGTGCGAACAGGCTAAGTATTTTGCGGACATATTGCCGGTTGTAGCCGTGGCGGAGCCCGATCCGGAACTTTTCTTCCAGGCTGCCAAAGCCGGTGTCGAAATTGTATTGTCACTGCCGCTGAATTCATCTGTAATCGCGCACAAACTGGAAAAACTCTGCGACCGTCTGCGCGTCGAGGGAGGAGACTACAGGCTGCGGCCGTCCGAAGCTGTTGCGTCCGTTCCACTTCATGCCTCGGCGTCAGTGCACAAGGCCCTGCATGCGACCATCCCGCGGCTGTTTGCGACTTCGGATGAGATGTCGGAAGTGCGCGAGATGATCGAAAAGGTGGCGCCGACCAGTGCAACTGTTCTGTTGCGCGGCGAGAGCGGCGTGGGGAAGGAACTGGCCGCGAGGCTGATCCATAGCCGATCGCCGCGTGCCGAGCATGCGTTCATCAAGGTGAACTGCGCTGCCATTCCAAATGAACTGCTCGAGAGCGAATTGTTCGGCTATGAAGCGGGAGCGTTTACAGGTGCTGTGAAAGCCAAGCCGGGCAAGTTCGAACTGGCCCACGGTGGGACGATCTTCCTGGATGAGATAGGCGAGATGCACCCCATGCTGCAGGCCAAACTGCTGCACGTCCTGCAGGATGGAGACTTTGCGCGACTGGGCGGAAAACGCGACCTGTCGGTGGACGTTCGCGTGATCTGCGCTACCAATCAGCCGCTGGATGCACTGGTAAGCGAAGGTCGGTTCCGGGAAGATCTGTACTACCGCGTCAACGTCATCACCATCCACCTGCCGCCGCTGCGTGCGAGGAAGGGAGAAATCCCGGAGCTGCTGGATTATTTCGTCGAGCGTTACTCGAAGATCTACGGCAAGGCAGCAGCGCCGATCGATCATGCGACGATGGCTTACCTGATGGAGCATGACTGGCCAGGCAATATTCGCGAACTGGAGAACCTGTGCAAACGCTACGTGATCGTTGGCGGCATGACCCAGATTCTGCGAGACATTGCAGCGCGGCACAGAACGCTTGCCGGCAGTAACCCGCCAGCCATCGAAGCGCCGTCGCAACAGAGCCTTGAGCCGGCGTCGGTCGCCGCGATTGTAGTCGAGGAGGATGGCAGGACTGGTGGCAACGTAGAAGGCACGGATGGCATTCCGTCGCTCATCCAGATTGGCAAACGTGCTGCGTGGGCGGCTGAGCGGACAGCCATCGAAGAAATGCTGCGTGAGACGAGGTGGAACCGCCGGGAGGCGGCTAAACGCCTGCATGTGAGCTATAAGGCGCTGCTGAACAAGATCCAGAGCTTGAACCAAGAATTCGAAGTATCAAAATAGGCAGATTCTGTCCAACAATTGGTATATTTATGCCACTTATTAGAGGGCTTTAATGGGCGATCCAGCTGATTTTCTCGTCAACGGGCCCAGCCGCTTCCCAGTGGGTTGAAATCGCGGCCATTAAGGCCCGTTGACGGCGCAGGCAGAGTTTGGCCCCTTACATGCAGTCAGGTCGGTAACACAAGAGACTACTTCGGGCGATGCCCCATTCTTCTAGTAGTTCATCCTTTTGGAACCGGCTTTCGGTCGGTTCCCGTCCAATTATCCTCTGGACTCCCTACCTAAAAAGTCTCTTAAAAAGGCCCGCCGGAAAGCGGGCCTTATTCCTTTGTGGCGCTAAGATCCTGCCCCGATTTCTGAAATGATGTCTGTATGAACCTGGCATCCAGTGGTGGGACTCCCGATATCCTGCAATGCGAAGCATGGAAGCCGTTGGACTGGCTGGTGCATGGCTTCTCACAGCGAACAGGTGGCCATAGCACCGCCTATGGCGTTGACGAACTGAATCTCGGCTTCACGGTGGAAGATGTGCGGGAAACTGTTCTGCAGAACCGCGAGCGCCTGCTGGACCAGCTGATGACAGGCCATTCCGGCGGGGGCAATGTTGAGCTGATTACGGTCTCGCAAGTCCATTCCGCGATCGTGCATCGGGTGGGCGATGACAAGCCGGTTGAACCTGGCGATGGCATGATGACTGACCAAGCTGGGAAACTGCTGGCAATCCTGACGGCGGACTGCGTACCAGTACTGGTCATTGACCGGGAGAAAAGAGTGGTTGCTGCTTTTCATGCGGGCTGGCGCGGGACCGTGGAGGGGATTGTGCAGGCGGGAGTGGCGAGCATGCAGGCTGAATTCGGCAGCCGGGCAGCCGATTTATCTGCTGCGATCGGACCCTGCATCGGCGCCTGCTGCTACACGGTTGGCGACGAAGTGCTGAGTGAATTTCGCGACAATTTTGACTATGCGGATGAACTGTTTAAAAGCTCAAGTGACCATACCCTGCGCCTCGATCTGGTGGAAGCGAACCGGCGGCAGCTACTTTATGCGGGTCTGGTTCCATGCAATGTTCATGTGCCTGGGCAATGCACCAGTTGCCATCCGGAAAGATACTTCTCACATAGGAAGAGCAGTGGCAGAACGGGGCGATTGATGAGCGTGGTCGGCATCCGGCCGGTTGTTTAAAGTTCACCGATGTAGTTCGAAAGAACGTGGTCAGGCTGCGCCGTTCTTCCCCGGGGTGGTCTTGGCTGCAGAAGGATTTACCAGGTCGCGCAACTCCTTGCTGGGTTTGAAGTAGGGAACGCGCTTGGCCGGGACTTCGACCTTGGCGCCGGTCTTCGGGTTGCGGCCGGTGCGTGGCTTGCGCTGCCGGATACGGAAGCTGCCAAATCCGCGGATCTCGATCTTGTCGCCAGCTTGAAGGGCGCCAATGACCGACTCGAAAATAGTCTCCACGATCACTTCGCCGTCGCGGCGGGTCAGGTCCCCGAGCTGCGCTACTTCTTCAACCAGGTCTGCTTTTGTCATGACTGATCGGCTCCAGGGGAAGGATAACCCTTGTTACGCTAGATAGATGCAACATTTCAGGGGGTTGGCTGCAAATAATCTGCATGGCCTGGTTACGGCAGTGAGGTGGATGATTCCGGGCTGATCCTTCAGCGGCTGCAGGTCATTCGCATGTACCGAAGATGTCTTACGCGGCGGGTTAGTTTCAATGCAGATCGCTCCACTATGGTCGGGGATGACAAAAGGGAAGGTGGAGCATGACAAAAGGCACCCTGGAAGTCTCCGGAGTGCCTTCTTTTGACGTTTTCTGAGGGGATCAGGATGCGATAGCAGTGGGTCCGATGGCGACTGGCGCGTGCCGGTGACGCAAGGGTTTGGGCATGATGTGGACGTTGCGTTCAGTACCCTGAGCGAGGGTAAACGCTTCGGAGCAGTTTCCACAGAGCCAGAAGTGTTCCATTCTGTGGACAATCTTCCCGGCCTTGGGAGGCGCGAGCGGATCCGGAACGTCGAACACGAAGATGCGTCCCTCGCGTAAGTAATGCAAGGGTTTGCTACATTCAGGATTTGCGCAGTGGTTCACCATAGGGGGATCTCCGTTTTAGCGACCTCGAGGGACGCTTTCGTTTTGACAGCCTTACAACGATTCGTGAAGGTGGAAGTACCAGAACAATGACCCCGCTGGGTCAATCATTCCACAATAGATAGATGGTCTATTTGTTACCGAGGATGTCTTCGTGGATGCCTTTAGTGTCACTCTAACTGATACTTGCCCGGCACCCTGTGCAAATTATGAGAAGATTAGAAGTTCTGCCTCCAGCCTATGTCAATTTTGCGTTCAAGTTTCATCGCTCTGTCCACCAACGCGTCGTTGCGTCATTTTTCGGAGAGTTCTTCCACTGGTCGCCGTATGTCCTCCCGTTTTGTAGCCGGAATGACGCTTGACGAGGTAGTGCAGGCCGCTGAATCACTGCAGGAGCAGGGGATTGCTTCAACGCTGGACAGCCTGGGCGAGAACGTCCATACGCCGGAAGAAGCGGAACGGTCGGCGAATATCTATCACCGGCTCCTGGACGTAATCGGCGAGAAAAAGCTGAACGCGAATGTGAGTGTGAAGCTTTCGCAAATGGGCATGGAACTGGACCCGGCACTGGCCGAGGGCATTGTCTCCAGGCTGACGGCACACGCCCGGAGGGTGGACAGCTTTGTACGGGTGGATATGGAGGGTACTCCCTACACTCAGGCGACGATCGACCTGGTCCGAAGGCTGCACGCGGAACCGGGAAACCAGGGGCGGATTGGCGTTGTCATCCAGGCGTACCTGTTCAGGAGCGAGGCCGATATTCAGACGCTACTCAAGGATGGGATCCGTATCCGGCTGTGCAAGGGGGCGTATCAGGAGCCGGCGAACCTGGCTTTTCCGGCGAAGGCTGACGTCGATAAGAACTTCGTCCACCTGATGCAGGGACTGGTGGGCAGCGGGGTGTATCACGGCATTGCGACGCATGATGAGGCGATGATTGAGGCGACCCGGCAGTATGTGCGAGCGCAGCAGATCGACCCGGCGTCGTTCGAGTTCCAGATGCTCTACGGTGTGCGACGCGACCTGCAGAAGAGGCTGGTGGCCGAAGGTTACAAGGTGCGGGTGTACGTGCCGTTCGGGACGGAATGGTATCCCTACTTCATGCGTCGGCTGGCGGAACGGCCGGCGAATGTACTGTTCCTGGCGAAGAGTCTGTTGTACAACTAGCTGGCGTGTTGGCTGCGGGAAACGCAGGTCCCTCGACTTCGCTCAGGATGACACATCCGTGGCGGAGTTCAGAGTGACAATATTGTGAGTATGACGCGTCTGAAAGGTGACCTGGAATTCCTACTTGCCGTAGAGTAGAGGCGGTTCCATGGGGCCGGGATTGCGGTAGGGTTCGACTGCCAGCAGGTTACCCATGATGGAGCGCTCCTGGGCGGAGAACTGGCCGGCGAATTCCTGTGAGCGCAGGATTTCCTGGCGTTGTTCGGGGGGCAGGTTTTCGAGGTCACGGAAAGCCTTCTGCCACATGCGCCTGCGGTCGGGTGGCATGTCATTCAACTGACGGGCAGAGCTGCGGACAGCGTCGCGCATTTGCGGGCTTAACCGCTCCATGTTCTCCATACGCATGAGGGTTCGCTCACGCTGCGCGGGTGGAAGCTCGTTCAGATGGTGGAGAGTATTGATCAGGTTCTGCTGTTGCGCCGGCGGCAGGCGGTTGAAGCCGGGTTCCAGGCGTAGGGATCGCTCCCGCTCAGCGGGCG
>CAXTNK010000078.1:0-291 GCA_964245665.1 uncultured Acidobacteriaceae bacterium | reverse complement strand
GGTGGGGTGGCCTGGGGATAAGCGGCCAGTGTTGGGTGTGCGTAAGCCAGCCGGGAATACGGCGGTTGGGAATACGGTCGTGGGTCGGGGTTCTGATATTGCCCAGAAGGAGCGTAGGTTTCAGGAATGCGCGCCCGCTCCTGTCTATCCGAACGAACAGGGGCTGGCTGTGGCTGCAGGTGAGTCGGTGCTGCAGTCGTCCACACCGGATGTGCCGGCCCGGGATATTGCGGTGCCGGAAGGGGAGCAGCCACCAGGCGAGTATCGGGTTGGATATTGCGCTGGGGTGAC
>CAXTNK010000077.1:0-22390 GCA_964245665.1 uncultured Acidobacteriaceae bacterium | reverse complement strand
TACTTGGTCCGCACCAGGCCGATCACGCGCGAGGCGAGCGCGGAGAACATCAGCAGCAGGGTCGCGGTGAAGGCGGTGTGGCTGTGCGATGGCTTCAGGGCGGAGAGGGCGCGCTTCAGGCCCGATTGGGGTTGTGGTGGCGTGTCGATGAAGGGCGTGGACATGCGGTTGTGCTGATTGTAGCGAAGCGGGGTTGTTCGACTTGCCTACTCTTGTCGCAAAAGCGCGTCAAGGATGGGGCACCCAGTGTTGCGGCTCAGCAGGGAACACGCGGGTACTTCGGCTTCGCTCAGGATGACACATCCTTTTAGGGGGTAGAGCTTAGGGGGTAGAGCGAATACGGTACAAGGTCAATGGATGGGGCACGACGTTTGAGAGTTTCATTTGAGCGGCAGGCTTCAGCGCGGAAAGACGCGCTGGTAGGTGCGGTTGATGCGAGTGTTTTCCACTTTGGCCATGACAGTTTCCAGACGCTTCTTGACCTCATCGCCGAAGTTCGCGGTGGCCAGTGCTTCGAGAGCTGGTTCGGCGTAGTTGGATTCGGTGGCGACCAGGTCGATCAGCGTGTCGATCGCCTTCGCGTGCCGGGTGAGAGCGATGCCGGTGAGCAGAGCGGCGGCGAAGTCCGGTTCGAGATGTGGCTGTGGTCGCCATGAACGGGCGCTGGTGATCTCTGCAGGCGGCTGCAGGCAGGCGAGCAGGGCTTGCAGTGCTTCGGGCGTGCGTGTCTCGCCCAGGGCCAATGCCGCTTCAGCGCTGCAGTCGTCCCGATCCGCTAGAAAGCGGGCTACAAAGGGGACAGCTGAGACGCCCTCGAGGGCCAGAATGCCGGCGTAGCAGTAGCCCACGATCTCCGGCCGGCTGGCCGGCTCTTCGCTTCCAGGCGTGAGCGCTCGCAGGCGCAGCAGAAGGCTGGCGCCATCGCCACCGGCAGCGGCGATGGCCCGCATGATTTCGGCGCGCACGGTTTTGTCCTTGTCATTGACCAGGTCCAGCAGGTGCACGAGTGTGGCGTGATGAGTCAGTTCATGACAATCGACCAGGGCGTGGGCGCAGTTCGCTCGCAAGGTGCCGGCAACATCTGACTGGCCGCCCCATACCGGCTCAAACTGGTGGGTGTGCATACCTCGCAGGAAGAGGCCGGCGTCTTCGCAGCCAAGATGATGCAGAGCTTTGCTCAATGCGTTCTTTGCCCAGCACTGCGGGTCGCTCTTATCAGTCTTGTCATTCTTTGAGACTGGAGCGGACGTGTCCACGGCATCAAGGAAGCGCTGGAAAGCTGCAGTCAGAGCCGGAATTAGTGCGCGTAGATCGAGATTACGGGCGAGGTCGGCAGCCCGGGCGACGACCAGGTTGTTTTTCTGCTGAACGTAGATTTTCAGTTGTGCGGCGATGTCGGCCTGCTCTCCGCCAGAGGTGCGAAGCTTCTGGATCGACGCGAGCTGATCTTCGACAGATGGTTTGCTCATCGGGTGTGCAGGAGACGGATGCGACCAGTATAGGCGTGCGCTTCCCGGGTCGCGCGTGTACCTCAAAGCCGCTCCCGAGTAACATCACAGTACGACATGAGCGCGATTTTAGATTTTTACAGGGGTACCGGCGGCACCAGCACGGGTTGGCGGATCGACGAGATACTGGCGTGGCCGGACAGCGAGATCGAAGGGGTCCACGACTTTATCCAGTGGCTGTTCCCGCTGCCGGAGAAGAGTATGGCGAATCCGTTTGCCCCGGTGCTGGATAAGCCAACTATCACTGCTTTTCATCACGACGCGAAACTGCAGGAAACGCTGCGGACTTCGCTGGGGCGGATGCTTACTTTTTACGGATTTGTGCCAGATGGTGATGCGTTTGTGCCTGCGGCCGATTACGATACGCGTGCAGCGAACTGGTTGACGCCGGCCAATCACAACCATCTGCGGCTGACGCGGATGATCCGGTCCCTGCGGGTGCTTGGGCTTGAGAGCGAAGCGCAGGCTTTGTGGAAGGCACTCGAGGATGTGTACGCGAGTGATGCAGGGAAGAACAGTATCTCGGAGCGGACGTATAAATTCTGGACGCGCGCTGCAACGGAAGCGCCGAAGAGTTGAGGGTGCTGTGGAGGGAGAAAAGAAGAAGCAGATCCCTCCACTTCGCTGGGCTTCGGTCGGGATGACAATTCGAGCTATGCTGCTGGGGATGACAAAGTCGGGCTGCGCGCTGGCCGCGATAACAGATTGAGATTCTCAGGCTGACTGGGACCTGGCGGCGCGGCAATCAGTTGATGAAAGCGGGCAAATCGTATCGCAAACAAATTGATGGAGACCTTCATGCCTTCGAGCAGAAGAAATCGTTTGTATAGAAGTGGCACATGCGTTCTGGCTGGAGTTCTGATGATGAGCACTGGAGTTTCTGTTCGACGCGCTGAGGCACAGGTGATCGGCGGCAATGGGATTACGCTGCCGGCGCCGCCTGCCACTGAAAAGCATCCTGTGACCGACGACCTGCACGGCCACTCGGTGACCGACGATTACCGGTGGCTTGAAGACCAGAAGAGCCCGGCGACCCGTGCCTGGATCGACGAACAGAACAAGTACACCGATTCGTACCTGTCACAGGTCAAGAACCGCGCTGCTATTGTCGATGTACTGGCAAAGCTCGAGCATGTCGATTCGTATTCGGCACCCATCATCGAAGGCGAACGCTACTTCTTCAAGAAGCGGCTTGCGGATGAGAACCAGGGTTCCATTTATCTGCGCGACGGCTGGCAGGGCAAAGATGAACTGCTGATCGATGCGAAAAAACTTAGCGCGGATCAGAATACTTCTGTCGGCATTGACGATGTCACCGCGGACGGTTCGATGCTGGTCTACAGCATTCGCCAGGGTGGTGCGGATGAGGGCGAGATCCACATCTATGACGTCACCGCGCGCAAGGAACTGGCAGACACGCTGAAGAGCGATCGCTACTTCGGCGTGCAGGTGAGCCCGGACAAGAAGGGCCTGTACTACGCGCTGTTCACGCATGAAGGCACGATTGTCTACTTTCACAAATTCGGTACGCCGCAGGGTGCCGATGCGATGATCTTCGGCAAGGAATACAAGGGCGAAAAACTGGGCGAGCTTGACCTGGTGGGTGTGAGCGCGAGCGACGATGGACACTACCTCATTATCACCATCGGCCGCGGGGTGCCGGCGACGCGCGAAGACATCCTGCTGAAGGATCTGCGCAGGCCGGATGCGCCGGTCGTGCCGCTGGTTTATGGCATTGACAACCGCTTTTCACTGCTTGATGCAGGCGATGACAGCTTCTACGTGCAGACGGATTACAAGGCACCTAAATATCGCATCCTCAAAGCCGATTTCAGTGCAACGGGAGGGACTGCTCCTGACGGCTGGAAGACAATCGTGCCGGAGAGCGCGAATGTCATTCAGACTTCGAGCATCCTGGGCGGCGAGCTCTTTGTCGATCGCCTCGAAGATGTGAAGGATGTAACGACGAGCTATTCATTCGAGGGGAAGAAAACAGGCGAGCTGAAGTATCCCGGGATAGGTGCCGGCTCAGTACCGTATGGCAGACCTCGTGCGACTGTCGGAGTTTACACGTTCGACTCGTTCAACATTCCGCCTACGGTCTATCGCTATGACGTGAAGACTGGCAAGAGCGATATCTTCGCGCAGCCGAAGCTGCCGTTTGATTCAGCGCAGTACGAGGTGAAGCAGGTCTTCTACACCTCGAAGGACGGTACGCGTGTGCCGATGTTCATCGCCGGGAAGAAGGGCTGGAAACTGGACGGTAAGACGCAGCTGCTGATGACTGCCTATGGCGGCTTCAACGTGAGCTATACGCCGGACTGGACATCGATGTATGCCTGGTGGATGGAACAGGGTGGACTGTTTGCCCTGCCAAATCTGCGAGGAGGCGGTGAATACGGCGAAGACTGGCATCGCGCGGGCATGTTCGAACACAAGCAGAATGTGTTTGACGACTTTGAAGCAGCGGCGCAGTACCTGATTGACAATCACTATACGAATGCGCAGCAGCTGGCGATCTGGGGTCGTTCCAATGGGGGCCTGTTGATGGGCGCGGCCATGACGCAGCGGCCGGAGCTGTTTGGCGCAATCGTCTGCGGGTACCCGCTGCTCGACATGTTGCGGTATCAAAACTTTCTCTTTGGCAGATTGTGGACGACCGAGTACGGGTCGGCTGATAACGCGAATGATTATGAATACATAGCAAAATATTCGCCGTACCAGAATGTGCAATCCGGTACGAAGTTTCCCGCAATCATGTTCTTTACAGGCGACAGCGATACGCGGGTCGATCCACTGCATGCTCGGAAGATGACAGCCGAGGTGCAGGCGGCGAATGGCGGGAATCGGCCAATTCTGCTGCATTACAGTCTGAAGGGCGGCCATAGTTCAGGCGTATCCATTGACCAGCAGGTGCAGGATTATGCCGATATCCTGGCATTTCTATGGAATGAAACGGCTCCCCTCTAGTCGCGCATCCTACAGGCAGGCTGACCAGCTATGGAATACTTGAAGAGTGCAGCTGAATCGCGCACAGATGTTCGCGGGTAACTGACTGCAGCGCTTTGCGGCCTGGCCGGAACATGCGGCCTCACTAAGGAGAGACGAATGAGTGTGGCAAAATCGGACGCCCTGGTGTTTTTCGGTGCGACGGGCGACCTTGCCTATAAGCAGATCTTTCCATCACTGCAGCGGATGGCGAAGCATGGAAAACTGCCCCCGCTGGTGATCGGTGTAGCGAAGTCTGACTGGGACCTGGAGCAGTTGAAGGCGCGGGCGAAGGACAGTGTGGAGCAGCATGGCGGCTACGATACAGCGGCCTTTGCGAAGCTGGAAGCTGCGCTGCGTTATGTGGATGGGGACTACCTGAACATTGAGACCTTCCGCCAGGTGCGCAAGGAACTTGGCGATTCAAAACACCCGATCCACTATCTCGCCATCCCGCCCAGCCTGTTTGAAAAAGTGCTGAGCCAGCTGCAGGATTCAGGCTGTGCGGACGGGGCTCGCGTCGTCTTCGAAAAGCCATTCGGACATGACCTGGAGACGGCAGAAGCGCTCAACAAAATGGTGTTGAGCGCATTCGATGAGAAAGATGTTTTTCGCATCGATCATTACCTGGGCAAGAACGCAGTCCAGAACCTCATCTTTTTCCGCTTCACAAATGCATTTCTCGAGCCCATCTGGAATCGCAATTATGTAGAGAGCGTGCAGATCACGATGGCCGAGCAGTTCGGCGTCAAGGGCCGCGGCGCCTTCTACGATGAAACTGGTGCTATTCGCGACGTAATGCAGAACCACGTGATGCAACTGCTCAGCAATGTTGCCATGGAGCCGCCGCAGGGTACCGGCGTGGAACCGCTGCGTGATGAGCGCGTGAAGGTATTGCGTGCTGTGCAGTTGAAGCTGAAGAATGTGGTGCTGGGACAATTTGAGGGCTACCAGGATGAGCCCGGCGTCAAGCCTGACTCAACCCGCGAGACCTTCGTCGCGATGAAGCTGGAAATCAATTCGTGGCGCTGGAAAGGCGTGCCATTTTATGTGCGCGCCGGCAAGATGCTGGCGACGACCGCGACTGAAGTGAATGTGCGTTTGCGCCAGCCACCGGCTATTTTCAGTATGCAGCCGCCGCCGCCGAATAACGTTCGTTTTCGCGTGAGTCCGAATGTGACGATCGAGATCGATGCATCGGTCCGTGCGCCGGGTGAAGAACTCAAGGGGCGGCAGGTGGCATTGATTGCGACACAGCGTGATTCTCCTGACAGCATCCTGCCGTATGAAGGTTTGCTGGTGGATGCGATGAATGGCAACCAGCAGCGTTTTGCCCGTGAAGACTACGTGGAAGAGTCGTGGCGCATTCTTGATCCGATTCTGAAAGCGCCTCCCCAGCTTTGCACGTACAAGCCGGGCTCGTGGGGTCCGGATGAGGCTTCATGGCTGGCTGAGCCGGACGGCGGTTGGATCAACCCGTAAGAGCTTTACCTGCCGTTGTTTGGATGGGGCGGCAGGTCAGCGGGATTATGTAATTCCTGGCAAGAATCCGGAAGGAGAGCAACATATACTCCCATTCCGGTGTCTCAACGGGTGGCCGGTAAAGGCGGAAGTCCTGTCAGGCGGAGAGAAATCCCGGCAGGCATGACGGCAGGACGACGTCCGCTTGAATTCGGCAAGAAAGGAACACAACACATGATGATCCTGAACAAATTGGCAACTTCTTCGCTTGCAATTTTAATGCTGAGTTCCACGGCAGCCTTGCATGCACAGTATGGACCTCCTCAAGGACCGCCACCACCGGGCTACGGTCAGGGTGGATGGGATGCTCCTCCGAATGACATTCAGAATGACGCAATGCGTCGCGGCTTTCATGACGGTGTCGAAGGTGCCCGTAAGGACTTTGAGAATCATCGCCCGCCGAACGTGAACAATCGCGATGAGTATCGTCACCCAAGCATCGGTGGTCGTCTGCGGCATGACTATCGTGCCGGTTTTCGTCGCGGCTACGATGCAGGTGTACGCCATTTGATGGGTGGCCCTGGTCCGCGCTAGTCTCGCTCCGAACGAATGCAAAGGCCCGGGCGCATTGCCCGGGCCTTTGTTCTAGTGGCCGGCGTTCCAGTCATAACCATTTTCAGCCCAGTAGTCCGCGGGTCTGTCATCGGTAAAGCTGATCTTTCCCACCTGCTTCAGGTGCTTGATGCCGTACTTGATTGGAGTCACCAGGCGCAGCGGCGCTCCATGTTCGCGGGAGAGCGGCTGGCCGTTCATCTCGTAGCAGAGCATGGTTTGTGGATGAAATGCGTCGGCTTTGAAGAGACCGACGTAATACTCGCGGTTCGGTGTTTGCAGCCCGACATACTTCGGCAATGAAGCAGTGTTCTTCTGATAAGCCGCTACAAAATCGCTGAAGCGTGCGCCACCCCAGTGCACGATCTCACTCCAGCCCTCGATGCACTTCAGCTGCGTCACCATTTCGATGTGCGGCAAAGAACGGATGTCGTCGAGTGTGAGCAGTAAGCCAGCTTCCGGCTCTGGTGGTTCGTCCTCGCCATCGAGGCTGCCACCGGTATTGCCGTACGCATCTGCAGTCGGGTCCTGATCCATCAGTTCCTTGTCTTCCTGCGACTTGTAGCTGTACACGTCTTCAACATACTGCGTGTGCGTCTTTGCGTCTGGAAAGCCGGTCACCTGCAGCTTCCACGTATCCAGCTTCAGGACGGGATCGATGCCGATGTTGCCATTCAGACGGACATTCGGCACTGCGTCGCTCGCTGGGAATGTTGGCGCGAGGCCTTTATCGCCGAGGACGTGGCGCGAGACTTCCGAATTGAAGTTGAGGGCTGCGCGCAGGGGCTTCTGCAGACCATCGACCGGCGTGCTGTAGCGTATCCAGTGCCATGCGCCATAGGCTGCGGCTGCCGCGATGCCACCGGTCAGAAAGCCTCGGCGCGACTTGCGGCGCATTTCTGCGCGGGCTGCATCGCCGGTCAAGGGCAGCTCGTTTTCATGTGTGAATTTAGACATGGCTGCTCGACCCTTCTGCCGGATTCTGCAGTTCGTATCCCGTGACCATGCTGCGGAAGTTGTTCCAGCCGGCACGCGCGACCTGCAGCACGTGGATGATGAAAAAGACGACGTAGCCCATGGTCAGCCAGAAGTGCAGGAAGCGCGCAAATTCATATCCGCCAAGCAGCCACGTGAGGATGTGGAGTTGGACTGGCTTGTAGATGGCGAGGCCGGTGAGCAGGGAGCCGGCGCCGGCAAGAATGATGACGGTGTAGGCAATCTGCTGCGCCCCGTTGTACTTGCGCACTGGCGGGTGCTCTTTGCGGAGATGGAGATCGTAGAGCGTTACCTGCACGGCTTCTGTGAACGAATGCCGGTTGGGCACGAGCTCCCGCCATGCTCCCGAGACCAGGGTGTAGATGACATACGCGACACCATTCAGCATGAACAGCCACATGAAGAAGAAGTGCCAGCCCATGCCTTCGGCGAGGCGAAAGGGCATGCCGAGTCTGGTGTAAAAGCCGTCAGGGAAAAGGCGGAACAGTGTCCAGCTGCCGATGCCGATGCGGTAGGGCGCATGGGGATGCAGGTTGGCGGCGTCTGAATCTGCCCAGTAGATGAGCAGGCCGCTCCAGATCATGATGCCGAGCAGAGGGAAGTTGATCCAATGCATCCAGCGCGAGGCCAGGCGATGCTTCTTGACCAGTACAGGCGAGGCCTCAGGTGCTGAGACAATCGGCGGCTCTTTCAACCGTTCAGCTTCAATTGGCGCAGGCGCTGCTGCGTCCAGCTCTACATGCGCAGCCGGCGGGTCAAGATGCGGATTCGTGTCAGAATCGGGTTGATTCGTCATAGGTTTTCATGTCATTCTTCAGCGGCTCGGTTGCTCACCGGACTGATTCATTGAGTCGCAGCACTCGCCTCAAGTGTAGGACGTCTCAGCGTCTCACGGGTTACATATCCTCGTCGCCGCATTCCTGCTTTGTGAACGCCTTCCTGATAAGGGAACGCGAATGAACCGCGTCCGGATGCGGTATGACGATGAAGCCGGTTTGACCTGAGGCCCGATCTCCCGCATGATGAAAAGACAGGCTGCAACGGCCTTTCTCCCTGCATTGAAGAACAAAATCCAATTCGGCAAGCTGCTGGCGGTGCTCCTGTGCCTGGTGCTCGCGGTGTTCATGACCGTTGAAGTCGCCCACAGTCATCCGGACACGCCGGTCGATGCATCGCATTGTCAGCTGTGCGCCTCGGCCCATATCGCAGTGGATACGCAGCCGACGTGGATGACCGCTTATGTGCTGCGATTAATCGAGCGGGTATCGATTGGTGAAGCAAGGCCCGGATCCATTGCTGTTGTCGTAACCGCCTTTATTCGGCCGCCTCCCTTTTCCAGATAACAGCCGGAGTTCCTGACCGCGTCGTCAGCATTTGAGCCAGTCCGCATCCGGACGGCGCGCCCTCATCCTCAGCTCGGCACTTTCTGGAGGCATCTGTAATGGCTTTTAAATCTCTGATCACGAGGGTTGCTCCATCTCTCGTACTCATTGCGGTTTCACCATCTTTTTATTCCGCGTTTGCCCAGGCTAACTCCGGCAGTATTCAAGGGACGGTCACTGATAGCTCGAACGCGATCATCCCGGGTGCGACAATCGAACTCCATAATCCTGTCAGCGGTCTTTCGAGAACGGCGACCTCGGACAGCAGCGGCCATTATCAGTTCAGCAACCTGCCGTTCAATCCGTATCATGTCACCATCAGTGCGCCAGGATTCACGTCTTTCAGCCAGGACGCTGACATTCGTTCGACCGTCCCTGTCGCTATCATCACGAAGCTGCAAGTCCTTGGCGGATCCACAACAGTGACGGTCGAAGGCGGTGGTGACCTGCTCGAGAACGATTCGACTTTTCATACTGACCTCGACCGTAGTTTGATCAACAAGCTTCCGCTGGAGAGTCAGTCGTCGGGGGTCAGTTCGCTGGTAACACTCAGTTCGCCGGGCGTCGCAGCTGATTCGAATGGTCTCTTCCATGGCCTGGGCGATCATGCTTCGAATTCGTTCTCGGTCGATGGTCAGCCGATCACAGATCAACAAAGCAAGGTCTTCTCCAACCAGATTCCGTCCAACTCCATCCAGTCCATTGAAGTCATTTCGGGTGCGCCGCCGGCGGAATATGGCGACAAGACCAGCCTGGTGATCCAGGTGACGACGCGTTCCGGCCAAGGTGAGCTCAAACCGACCGGCAGTATCACGACTTCGTATGGCACCTTCGGTTCGGCGACCGCTGGCGTGGATCTTGGCTATGGTGGCGTGAACTGGGGCAACTTCTTTGAACTGGACGGATTGAATTCCGGTCGGTTTCTGGATCCGCCCGAGTACAAGGTGTTTCACGACAAGGGCAATGAGCAGAATCTGTTCGACCGTGTGGATTATCAATTTACACCAGTCGATTCGATTCATCTGAACCTGAACTATAGCCGCTCGTGGTTTCAGACTCCGAATTCCTACGACAACCTCGACGTACAGAATGTCATCAGTGGCGGCAGTACTGCGACTCCAATCATTGGAGACGTAGGAAACGCGGATCAGCATTCAAAGATCGAGACAGAAGATATAGCTCCGACTTATACCCGCGTGGTCAGTACGAATGCGGTCTTCAACCTTGGCGTCTATCTCCGCAAGGATGCGTATAACTACTATCCCAGTGGCAACCCTCTCGCCGATCGCGGGCCAGAGAACCTGCAGACCTCTTCGATTGGACAGAACCGGACGCTGACCAATGCTGGTGCTCATACTGACTTCACTTACGACAAAGGCGTGAACAATATCAAGGCAGGCGCCTTCTACTCGCAGACATTTCTGCGTGAGAATGATACGCTTGGCGTGGTGTCGCCGGTTTATAACGCGCCCTGCGTAGCCAGTGCGACGGACTCCACGCCTGAACCCGGATTTACAAATCCTTCGCAGTGCGCGGCGGCAGGTTTATATTCCAATTCGTCTGCAGTTGTGAATGCTGCGGGTGTTGCCGGAACATTCAACCCGATCCTGCTGCCGTATGATTTGACACGCGGCGGGAGTAGTTATTACTACTTCGGTCATACAGATGTGAAGGAGATCGCGCTCTACCTGGAAGACCAGATCAAAGCCGGTAACTGGCTGTTCAACGTGGGGATGCGCGGCGACTTTTATAACGGTTTAACTGTCGCGCGCCAGGCTGAGCCGCGCGTTGGCACGGCCTATAGCATCAAGCGGACGAATACTGTTCTGCGTGCTTCGTATGCCCGGACACTGGAGACGCCGTTCAATGAGAACCTGGTGCTCTCGAGCGAAGGTTGCGGCAACGCAGTTTTGAATCCGTTGCTGCTCTGCAGTTCTGGTGTATCCACAGTAGAACAGCCGGGCTTTCGCAATGAGTTTCATGCGGGACTGCAACAGGCCTTCGGCAAACATGTAGTGTTCAGTGGCGATTACATATGGAAATATACTCATAACGCCTTCGATTTCAGCGTTCTGGGTAATACGCCGATTACCTTCCCGATCGACTGGCACAACTCGAAGATTCCGGGCTTCGCACTGCGGACGGATCTGACGGAACTGCACGGCTTCACCGCTTTTGTCGTGATGTCTTCCGTCGCGGCTCGCTTCTTCCCGCCGCAGGTAGCAGGTGCGGGTGCGACTGTCGCGCAGGGGAGTCTTTATCCGTTCCGCATCGATCACGATGAACGCTTCAACGAAACTACACATGTGCAGTACCAGTTTTCCGGAAAGCATAGTCCGTGGGTTGGTTTTAACTGGCGTTATGACAGCGGCCTGGTTGCCGGATCTACCCCTTGCTACAACACATTGTCGAATGATCCGAACAGCGCGTGCGGACCGACTTCCACTATGCTCGATGGTCAGCCGGCAGTTGACCTGAGCGGGCTTACGGCGGATGAGGAGGCGCAGGCCGGACTGATGTGCAATGGAGTTCGCGCGACCCCCGGCAACCCGCTTCCGTCTGTTTGCCTGGCATCGCAGTACACCTCGAGCCTGGTAAATGTTCCTGCTCCGGGCACGGGGGACAATGACAGGAATCCGCCGCGCATTCAACAGCGAGATTTGTTCGACGCCTCGCTAGGGGACGACAACCTGTTTGGGGGCGAGCGCTATAAGTGGAGTATGAAGCTGACCGGCGTGAACATTGCAAATAAGTATGCGCTGTATAACTTCCTCTCTACCTTCAGCGGAACACACTATGTGACACCGCGTGCGCTGACGGCTGAGCTTGGCTTCCACTTCTAGGAGACCTGTTGATTGAAATATGGGCCGCTTCGTTCGCGAAGCGGCCCTTTCTTTTTGCGAAGAGGCTGATACCCTCATCGCAGCAGATTTTCATGTAAGAGTTCGCCGGGAGATTCGTAGATGGATCGTCGCAAATTTATTACTGCCACTCTCGCTTCAACGGCGTTCTATGCTATCGACGGTCCGGTCCGGACGCATGCACAGTCTTCTGCCGATGTGTTGCCGTCTGAGCTGCGTGAGAGGCTGGCGCACGATCCATTGCGGCCGCAATATCATCTGCTGCCGCGCCACAACTGGATGAATGATCCGTGCGCGCCGCGCTTCCACAACGGGCAATACCACATGTTCTTCCAATACAATCCCGATGCCGCCGTTTGGGGCGATATGCATTGGAACCATGCAACAAGTCCTGACCTGATTTACTGGAAGCATCAACCAGTTGCGCTTGCACCGACGGCCGGCAGCTACGATGCCTATGGATGCTTTACCGGCAGCGTATTGCCGGATGGTGATCGTGCCAGCATCCTCTACACCGGCGTGACGAAATGCACGCCGGAAGAGGAGACCATTCGCGGCGAGAGCACACGTGAAGTGCAGTGTTTTGCGACTGCGATGGATGACGATCTGCGCACGTGGAAGAAGCTCGACGAGCCGGTGATCGCAGCGCCGCCTCCCGGGCTCAAGGTGACGGGCTTTCGCGATCCGTGTCCGTGGAAAGATGGCGACACCTGGTATCTCGGCGTAGGTTCGGGCTTCACGAAAGTCGGCGGCGCTTTGCTGCTTTACACGTCGAAGGATGGCCGCGCCTGGACCTATCTGCACCCGCTAGCGCAGGGTAAGTGGAATGGCGGCAGCGAGGTGAATCCTGTGGCCACGGGCGAGATGTGGGAGTGCCCTGACTTCTTCGCGCTCGATGGCAAGCATGTGCTTCTCTACTCTACCGAAGGCAGTGTTTTCTGGGAGGTAGGCGAACTCGACAGGAAGGAAATGAAATTCCACATGCAGACGCGCGGCCTGCTTGACCATGGTGCGTACTATGCGATGAAGAGCATGATTGACGCGAAAGGCCGTCGTATTTTGTGGGGATGGGTGCAGGAAAAACGTTCGGATGCGGAACTGATGCGCGCCGGCTGGTCGGGCTGCATGGCCCTTCCGAGGGTGCTCAGCATTGGGCCAGACAATATGCTGCGGATGGAAGTGCCGCCGGAGTTTGACGCACTGAAACAGGATGCGCGCACGCTCTCAGTCAGCAATGCGAATGCTGCGGTCGCGGCAGAGTGGCTGGGGAGAAATCCTGTCCGCAACCGCGCTGCGGCCTTTGCCTGCAGTTTCAAGCCTGGGGAACGGCCATTCACTTTGGAGGTGCGTGGAAATGGTGTCGCCGCGCCTCTTTTCTCGATTGCTTACAACGGCGTGTCGGGCAGGCCGGCGTTGACTGTCGGTGAAAAAACACTTGCACTTACGCCGGATACAGGTGGATCGTCCACGGTTCAGTTCTGGATGGACGGTTCCGTCATCGAGGTATTCGCGGACAGGAAAGAAGTGATCACGTTGCGTAACTACGACGCGACGATTGGCAATATACGTTTAGCGATAAAGGGTAGCGTGGAATCGATGCACAGCCTGCGGGTTTCTGGTGTTGCTCCGATCTCACCGGATCGCCTGACAAGTTGAGTGCCGAAGCACGCCTCAACAAGTAGGCGCGGGCTCTCTGCGATAGAATGATTGTCTGCACGGCGTATTGCAAATCGGGAGGGCCTATAGCTCAATTGGTTAGAGCAGCGGACTCATAATCCGTTGGTTCCAGGTTCAAGTCCTGGTGGGCCCACCACACATCTTCCAGATAGTCTTTCTGTGCAAGCGCGGTATAGTGCTCGCCTCCGATATCCATTAGGGATCCTCGTGTCGGGCCTTCGCCATGTTGTTCTCCATCTTTAAGGAAACTGCGTACCGCCGAGGCGCGCAACCGATCAAACGCGTATGGGTACCTGGACGTCTTCCAATACCAGCCACCCCTTGCCGGTGATGACTGCGAAGAGCTTGATCCGCCGGATGGACCAAAAGCTACCGACCAGTGGGTACCAGCTTGAAATCCTCTAGAGGCGTACACGTGAACTTTGAGAAGCGAAAGTACATCCGACGGTGGATCCATGATGTCCATTGTGAACGCTCGCGCAAGAATTTTGGACTATAACGCATAGAAAGTTCTAGCTCAGCGATCTATCTTCGTATCAGGAGCTTTCTCTTGGGCGAAACAATGAATGACATCTGGATACTGGGCGCAGCAGGCCGCTCAGGCCGGGCTATAGCAACAGAGTTGGCAAGGATGGGTCTCTCGATGACGCTTGTCGGGCGAGATGCAGAGGCTCTGGGGCAGATGGCAGGAGGCCTAAAGGTTCAGGCCGCGGTCGTGGCTGCGAGCAGGATAGAAGACATGGCCTCGGCGATTTTCCGCAGCAAGCCACGAGTCGTCATCAATACAATTGGCCCCTTTTCGAGCACAGCGATTGCCATCGTCAATGGCTGCCCGCCGGGTACGCATTATCTCGACGTCGGCAACGAACTGCCACAATTTCTCTCGCTCTTTGCGATGAACGACGACTTGGTTCGGACTGGGCGATGCGTTATCCCTGGAGCAGGCTGGGGTGTTCTCGGCACGGAGAGTGTCGTCCTTAAACTCTGCGAAGGCCGACCTTCCGCATCAAGAGTACGCGTGGATAGCGTGGCAGCGGTGAAGGCCAGTGGGCCACTCGGAATGACGCTGGCGCGGACTATCGTCGAGGGAATTACCTACGGTGGAAGACGTTACTTGGGAGGCAAACTGAAGTGGGCTTTTGCTGGCGATGATCAGGAAGAGTTTTCCTTACCCGATGGATCGAAGGCGGTGACCCGTCTGATTGCCAGTGGCGAGCTGGAAGCTGCCCGCCGCGCCAGCCACGCCTCCGATGTTGTCGCCGGCTTTCCCGCTGTTCCCGGCGGCATGATTCGCTTCCTGATTCCTGCGGTCGCTTCACTGCTGTCTATTTCCGCGGTGCGCCATTTCGCTACTACTAAATTGGCGAAGCTGGTTCCACCTCCTTCAAAGACTGAAGTGTCCTGGGCACGAGCCCGGGCCGAGTGGTCTGATGGCCTGGTCCGCGTCGGTTGGTTGCGTGCCGGAGATGGTTACGCGTTCCTCGCGAAGGCGGCGGCTGGTATTACTCAGCGTCTGCTCCATGGAGAAGGACGACCTGGATGCTTCACACCCGGTGCCCTGTTCGGTACTCAACTAGCTATCGATGCAGGTGGAGAATTCCACCTGATTTGATCGTTTTACCTTGAGAGCCTTGCTCGACTTTTACTCCCGAGTTAGATGAATGACTTTGCACATCGTCGCCTCCATGCTGCTTCCTTTACAAGTGATTGAGTGTGCCCGTCCTGAAGTTTCGCACGCCCCGGTGACGAGCGGCGGGTCAGCGTTTATAAAGATTTGCAGGCGGTTTAATCCCGGCGCAACGTGAGGACAAACGGCAGTCTGACACTCTTGAAGCTTGGATCACCGGCGATCGCGAACACCCTGCCAACTAGCCGGTCACCTGCTCTAAGTAGCTTTATCTGGAGTGTCGTGGCTCCGGTCCGGATTGCGTCCGGCGAACTAATCCGCCCGAAGCAATTGCCTGTAAGTGCTTCTCCCTCGGAACGCATCCGGGTAACGTCTTCCGCTCGGTTGCTCCCCAGGCTTAAGGCTGCGGATTCACTAGATTCAAGGTCTAAGATGACGGGCATGTTCGCGCCATCATCTTCGAGTGCTCCTGTCCATCGGCCTCGAAGCGATGATTCCGCGATGAACGGAACGCCAGGATAGCCGCAGTCTTCGACGGGCCGACGCCAGTCCGGCAGCTGACTCGTCATCACTTCATCACAGATACTGTAGGCCAGCTCCCCCGCATTCGACTGATTGGTAACCACCACGCAAGCAAGGGCCAGCGAAGGGACAAAGCAGATCCTGTTGGCAACTCCGGGATCTCCACCGGTCTTGAAGAAGTATGGAACTCCGGAGGCGGTGTTACTCCTGAACCAGCCAAATGTAGATGCAACACCAGAGGGTCCCACGAAGACTGGTCGATGCAGTTCGTCGATGTCATGTCCGCTCAGAATAGCCGTCCGGTTTTGAGCTCGATAGCGCATGTTGAAGAGGATGAAGCGGGCAAGATCATGAACGCTCGCGTACAGTTCCCCAGATGCGGGCGTAGATGTGGTGTAGTGCGGAATCGGGTGACCAAGCGGATCGTACCTCGCGGCAGAGGTTGGCACTCGGGCGATATCGTCACCGAAAAAAGAGTCGTTGAGACCCAAAGGGGCAAGCACCTTCCGATGCATCAGTTCGCCAAACTCCATCTGCGCGAGATCTGTTGCGATCGCATTCAGTGCAGCATATCCGATGTTGCTGTACTCATAGCACGTGGCTGGTGGATACGCGAGTCTGCCGTATTTTTCAAGCAGACCCCTGGGAGTAGGAACGAGGCTCGCTTCATCCGTATCATAGGACTCGTATATGCCTGGCAAACCGCTAACGTGCGCGCCGAGCATGCGGACAGTTGCGGCATTCGCATCCCCGTTTTTACCGATGATCCTGCTTCCTATCAGGAATCTATTCGCAGGAGCATCAAGTGAGAGCGTGCCTTCGGCCACAAGAGTCATAAGAGTGGTCGTAGTGAAGGGTTTTGTGATGGAGGCCATACTGAATGGGGTATGCGACGTCGCCTTGAGAGACGTTTCCCGATTGGCCCAACCAAAGCCCTGCTCCCAGACGATCTGATTGCCCTGAATGACTGCAACGGCTACTCCGGTGGCATTGCCCTGCGCGATCGCCTGTTCAATTTTGTAACTTACCGATGCGAAGTCTACGCTGGGATGTGCACGACGAAAGATTCCTGTAGCGCCACTCAGCCTTGCGGCCGCGAGAGAGCCGATCGACGCTGTAAGCATCCACTTTGTCAGGTCGCGGCGGTTTGGCCGTGCACTCATCTGCAATCCCTTTCAAGTCCAAGGTTATCGGCGCACCATAGTTGTTACTTGAAGAGATTCGATCGGTTCCACTTTGCGTTGCGTATTACGAGCAGGCTCTCGATTCGTATTATCGCTTGCTTAGAAGTTACATTCAGCGATGACTTGAACGGCGAGCTGGTTCGGTCCAATGCCCCGCAAGGACGACGCGGCTGGATAAATCGATGCCTCACATGCACTTTTCATCGCATCGGGAGCCGCAATTCGTCCAGGCATACATCTTGGCACGATCTTAAATCTGCAGGTTGCTCCGACACTGGCACAGATTCTTGGAGTCCAGCTACCAGCAGCATCGCAGGTATCTCTGCGGAAGATATTAGTCACTACAAATCAGCCTAGAGTCATAGCGGGTGGCCGAGATAAGCGAACAGTATAGCCAGCAGTAATACAAACAAGAATGTGAAAGCAAGGATCGCTGCTTTGTGATTGGCTCTTTCACGCATGTCAACGGCCCGCGAGTAGCGCCGGACTGCATGAAAAACCACCAGCAGTTTACGCCATCTTCGCTCTTCAAGACTGTCCGCGGATCGTATGTAGTCCATCTATCAAGTTTGGATGATGGAGCATAAGAACCGCGTATGGAAAAGAGTTTAAATGGGCCCGATCAAAAAGTGGATCGCGAGCCAGGATAGGCGTCAGCAATGTCTAGATATCCGGCCAGCGCCTCGTGTGGTGAGCCGTCATTCATACGGCGCGCTGAATGGGACTACGGTTTGCGTCTGTTCGCCGAGGCCGTCGATACCGAGCTTCATCCTGTTACCGGGGCGCAGATACTTCGGTGGCTTCATGCCCAGGCCGACTCCGGGCGGCGTTCCTGTCGAAATAATATCGCCAGGTTGCAGGCTCATAAAACGGCTCAAATAGCTCACCAGGTAGGCAACGCCGAACACCATCGTTTTAGTCGAACCGTCCTGGTAGCGCTGACCATCTACTTCAAGCCACAGGTGCAGCTTTTGCGGATCCTGCACCTCGTCCGCGGTCACCAGCCATGGCCCGATTGGACCGAAAGTGTCCGCACTTTTGCCTTTCACCCACTGGCCAGTGCCTTCAAGTTGAAACGCCCGCTCTGACAGATCATTGACGACACAGTAGCCCGCAACATACGAAAGGGCAGCCGCCTCATCCACGTATTTCGCTTCCGTGCCGATGACTACTCCAAGTTCAACTTCCCAATCTGTCTTCGTGGAATCGCGGGGAATCATGACGTCGTCGTTGGGTCCCGAGATCGCGGAAGTCGCCTTCATAAATATAATCGGCTCCTTCGGCACGGGCATGTTCGACTCCGCCGCATGGTCAGAGTAATTCAACCCGACGCAGATGAACTTGCCGACTGAGCCGATGCACGGAGCGATGCGCAGAGATCCAGAAACTGCCGGTAATGTCGTCGGGTCGAGCAGTCCAAGCTTAGCAAGTGATGCAGGAGCGAGCGCGGTGCCAGCAATGTCCGGAACTATGCCGGATAGATCCCGGATCACACCGTTTTGATCCAGCATTCCTGGCCGTTCGGACCCATTGTTGCCATAGCGCAGCAGCTTCATCTATTTCCTCTCGTGGCAAAATTGTCTCGCGAAGCTATACGCTCTTATAGATTTAAAGACCTGATGTGTTCGCGCAATCCGGGTCCGAGGTCTGCGCGCTTGAGAGCGAAATCCACCGTCGCCTGCAGCATGCCGGCCTTGTCGCCCGCGTCGTAGCGTTTGCCTTCGTAATTGAAGCCGAAGACCTTCTCATACTGCAGCAGACCCTTGATCCCATCGGTCAGCTGCAGTTCGCCACCCGCGCCGGGCGTGATGTGCTCGAGCAAATCAAAAACGCGGGGAGTTAATATGTAACGGCCAATGATTGCATTTTTGGACGGAGCAACATCCTGCTTCGGCTTTTCAACCATGCCGCGCACTGCGAAGAGGCGTGGATCATTCTTGTCCTGCTCGCCATCCAGCACGCCGTACGAAGAGATTGCAGGCCCTTCGACAATCTGCGTCGCAAGAATAGAGGACTGCGTTTCGTCGTACGCTTCAATCATCTGCTGCAGGCAGGGCTTCTTCGCGTCAATGATGTCATCCGGAAGCAGCACGGCAAATGGTTCGTCTCCTACCAGGTCTTTGGCCATCAACACAGCGTGACCCAGGCCGCGTGCTTCTTTCTGTCGGATGTATGAAATGTTGGCCATGCTCGAAACGCGCCGGCTCAATTCCAGCAATTCTTTCTTGCCGCGAGCTTCCAGACTTGCGTCGAGTTCAAAGCTGATGTCGAAATGATCTTCAATCGTGGACTTTCCGCGGCCGGTCACGATGATGATGTGGTCGCAGCCCGACGCAATGGCCTCTTCGACTCCATACTGGACGAGCGGTTTATCAACCAGTGAAAGCATCTCTTTCGGAACAGATTTTGTTGCCGGCAAAAAACGTGTGCCCATGCCAGCGGCCGGAAAAACTGCCTTGCGTACTTTCTTATTCATCAAGCCCCTCACTTCATCAAGATAGAACAGCCAGCAAATTCCTAAGTAGTGCGACAAGGCAATTATCAATCGCCTGTGCTTCAGAGTGTGATGCTATAACGTGGGCGACTGGTCGCCGAGCATCGCTTCACGGATGATCTTGATGGGAACGCCGCCCTGGTGCATGAATGTGTCGTGGAAGTTTTCGAGCGAGAAGGCTGGACCTTCCTTCTTCTGCAAATCAGAACGAAGCTTCATAATTTGCAGCTTGCCAAGTGTGTAATAAAGGTAAGTAGGATCAGATGTTCCGCGCTTGGTCTCAACTTCGCCAACCTCTTTTGCCTGGAAGCCCTCCTTCACGAAGAAGTCGATCGCCTGGTCCATTGTCATCTGACCGGTATGCATTTTGATGCCGACGACGAAGCGGGCATCGCGCAGAAGTGCATCCTGCAGTTGGCCAAGACGGATCATCTTTGCTTCGCGCTCATCCTTGGCGCCAGTGCCCGGTTGCGCGAAGCCCTGGTCAAGCATCATCTGTTCGCAATAGTGCGCCCAGCCTTCGACATTCGTGTTTGCGTAAAGCAGTTTGCGCGTCTTGCTCGGCGCATCCGGCACCCACAGGAACTGCACGTAATGCCCGGGATATGCTTCGTGCACGGATGTGCTCACGATGGTGCCGATATTGAAGCTGTGCATGTACCCATTTACACGCGCTGCGTCCCATGATTTTTCGGGCAGCGTGACATTGAAGTATGCTTCCTTCGCAACTTTCTCATACGCGCCAGGCGTATCCATGGAGGCAAAAGTTGTCGCGCGCATAAAGGGCGGTGTTTCCTCAAGGATTGGCCGCACATCAGACGGGATCGTGATGATGTTTTTGGCGCGGATAAACGTGATCAGTCCATTGAAAGCGTCGCGGAAACTTTGCAGTAAGTGGTCTGGTGTTGGGTGATCGTTGCCAAGTTCATCGAGAACCTGCTCCGGTGTCTTGGAGGGATCTACTTCGTGTGCGATGCGGATGAAGTCAGCCTTGTTCTTGTGCAGGTCAGCGTAGGCAATCTCCAGTAGCTTATCGAGTGGTGTGTCGACCATCTCGTCATACTGCAGTTTCTTCGAGAAGGTGTCGGCGCCGATACGGAAATCGCCGTTCGACCGGGGCAGCAGATCGTTCTGGACCCACTGCTGGTAGCTTTGCAGCGCTGCGATCACGGCTGCATTACTCCTGGCAAAATCAGCTTTAGTTGCGGGATCAGTAGCCTTTTTAAAAGCAGATGGCACATCGTTCTGGAAAAACGAGACGATCCCTGGAAGCTGTTCGAGCGCGATCTCGGTATAGATTTTTGGCGGGTTCTTCAGGTTTGTCCGTGCCGCATCCAGGGCACGCGGCATCTGCTGCTCGCGTGCGATGAGAGACTTCAGCCGCTCATCCGGCGATGCAAAAGTACGCTCCATGAGGGTGAATGCGCTGTTCGTGATGCCGCTTGAGTAGAAGTCCGGATTCTTCTCCCACGGTCGAATCACTTCCAGCGTCAGCAATGTGGAGTGGATGTTATTCAGAATGACCTGACGATCGCCGCGTGTCGTTTCGTTGAGGCTTTGTGGCGCGGCGGCTTCAATCTTTAGAAGAAACGCACGCAGTGCTTTGACCTCGCCGTCCACGCCAGCTTTTGAGTAATCCTCAAGCTTGGTGTCGTACTGATGAAAGCCTGCAAGCGTGCCGTTTGTGGGTCCGAATGGAAAGTAGACCTGGTCGAAATAGGCATCAGCGAGGCTTGAGAAGTCTTTGTCGGCGCGAGTTTCGCCAGTAGTATGCGCCTGCGCGTTGATCGACGCAGTTCCGGACACGATGCCTCCGACAGTGATTAACCCTGTAAGGAGTAGCTTCCCCAGCATGCTCTTCATTTCGTTCTACCGCTCCATTCAAGACGTATAGGTACCAACTCGAACCTCAAGCTACCAGCTTATTCAGCAGCGCGTGGACTTCGACCATGATATCCTCGGGCTTCGTCGCTGCCAGGGGAAAACGCAGGACACCCTGCGGCGTAAACTGTGCGCCGCGTTTAGCGTTCTTCGCGACTAACTGCATGAGTCTCGTCGGATCGATCAGTGCTTTATCCGTGAAGCGAAGATGCAACTGATCGCGCTTGCGGTCCACCTGTGCCACGCCAAGGCGTTCGCATGTCAGGCGCAAAACGCTGGCGTTCAAAAGATGATGCACGCTCTCTGGCAGCGCGCCATAGCGGTCTTCAAGTTCGGCGCGCACATCGGCGATAGTGGCTTCGTCCTGTGCGCCGGCAATTTTCTTGTAGATGCGCAGGCGCTGATTCTCTTCCGGAATATAGGTGTCGTCAACGCGGAGGCTGATGCCGAGATTGAGTTGCGTCACCGGCTGCTGCGGCAGATCCTCACCCTTCAGTTCGCTGACCGCCTGTTCAAGCATACTGGTGTACATTTCAAAGCCGATGGCTTCGATATGGCCACTCTGCTGGCCTCCGAGCATATTGCCGGCGCCGCGCAACTCCAGGTCGAGTGCGGCAATTTTGAAGCCGGCGCCCAGGTCGGAAAATTCCTTGAGGGCAGCGAGACGCCGTCGCGCAATGTCGGTCAGTTCCTGCTCCGGCGGAATCAAAAGATACGCATACGCACGGCGATTGGAGCGGCCGACACGTCCACGTAACTGATACAGTTCCGATAAGCCATGGCGATCAGCGCGGTTGATGATGATCGTGTTGGCCAGTGGAATGTCGAGGCCATTTTCAACAATTGTTGTCGCCACGAAGACGTCGTATTCGCGATTCATGAAAGCAAACAGGACGCGCTCGAGCTCGGCTTCGCCTAATTGGCCGTGACCCACGCCCACGCGCGCCTGCGGCACCATTTGCTGGATTTTAGCAGCGAGTTCGTAGATGGTCTCCACGCGATTATGGACAAAGTAGGCCTGGCCGCCGCGTTCGAGTTCCAGTTCAATGGCCGAACGGACCAGCTTGTCGTCATACTTGGCGACAACGGTCTGAATAGCCATGCGATCCTTCGGCGGCGTTTCGATCACGCTCATATCGCGCAGGCCGACGAGGGACATGTGCAGTGTGCGTGGGATCGGGGTTGCCGACATTGAGA
>CAXTNK010000076.1:15512-22561 GCA_964245665.1 uncultured Acidobacteriaceae bacterium | reverse complement strand
TTTCAATGCCCGCCGTCGCCCCGCTGGCACACCCCCTCCACCCGAGCAACCTCCCGCAGCAGCAAGCGCGCGGCGGCTTGGGGTACCACCGGGTGGGGGTTATTTCGGGCTCAAAGGTATTTACGTCCTTACCGCCGACGGAATGCTTCATGAACAAGTGTTGACAACAGGCGCTGACTTCGCGCCACCGGTCAAGTTCCTTCCCTCCGCGGGCGGCAGTGCTTTTGGCTTGAACATAATCGGCAAAAGGATTTACACCGCGACAGGGCGTAATTGCGGCAGTCTTTCGAATGGCGAATGGGCTATCGATCTTTCTTCGTCAGACTATCCAGTCAAGAGTTACAAAACTGATACTGTCGCTCCTGTAAGTGTAACTGGTCCAGTGATCTCCCCGGAAGGAACATCGTATATTGCCACCGGAAGCAGTAAGTCGGGTTCGGCTGACGCGTCGCACCCAAATAGCATCGTTGCAGTCGACGAGAGTATGAGCGTCAAGGACTGGTACTCGCCTTTATCAACTACTGGCAGCGTTCAGGCTGAATCTCCTGTGACCTTCTCCTACAAAGGTAAGCAGCTCTTAGTTGCTCCGGACCCAGATGGCAGCTTCGTGCTGCTCGATGCAGCATCACTAGGCGGAGCAGATCATCACACACCACTCTTCAAGACTCCAGGCTTCGCTACTCCCTCTTCAAAAGACGGCTGGAATGGATTTGCCACCTGGCAGGACAGCAGCGGTGATACCTGGGTCTACGCGTCAGTGAGCGGCAAGCTGTCTGTTACTGGTGGAGAAATAAAGACTGCGGGCAGTACCGAACATGGCGGCGTAATTGCCTTCAAGTTGATTGAAGCAGATGGGAAGCTGACTCTTTCTCCAGCCTGGGTATCGCCGGACATGGTTAATCCTGCCCCTCCCCGTCTAGCTAATGGGGTCCTCGTTGCACTCGCTGGTGGAGACAAGAAGACACACGCCACACTGCATGTATTGAATGCGACAACGGGCGCCGAACTCTATGCGAGTAAGGACGAGATACCGACTTACACCCATTTCTCGGGTGTCGCTATCGGTGATAGCCATGCATTCTTTACCGATCACAATCATGTCCTCTACTCCTTTGGCCTCGCGCTGGAGCATTGATAGTTGACTTGGCAATCCCTCAAGCTGACCGCCGACGCTGCGCCCTAATTTGTCAGCAAACAAGATTTATCCGGAGTGAATAAATGTTAGACCGCAAGACAGTTCAGGAAGCAGTTAACACTGGTGCAGGAGTTCTCAGGCTAGAGCCATCATGGGTGCCGCGCTCCTTCATGATCCCGGGCCGTCGCCTCAAGCTTCATCCCGATGATCTGTACGCATTTGGTGGGCACCGGGGCGGTATCAACGAGCGCTGGTTCTCATCGACTACCAAGGCCTCGAACGGTCCCGAGACGACGCCGGACGAGGGTCTAAGTTATGTACACCCTTCAACTGGTCCAAAATTCCTATTGAAGGATGCCATAGAAAGCGCAGGCGATCTGCTGCTTGGCAGCGATGTCATGGAGCGGGAAGGCGGCTGGAGTCTTCTCTGCAAGTTCTTCGATAACATGGGCCCTATTCCCCATCACATGCACCAGAGTGACGAATTTGCCAAGTTAGTCGGACACAAAGGAAAGCCTGAAGCTTATTATTTCCCGCCTCAATACAATCAGCTGAACAATAACTTTCCTCATACTTACATGGGCCTGGAACCGGGTACCACCAAGGAAGATATCCGCCGCTGCCTGGAGCGTTGGAACCGGGGTGACAATGGCATAATTTTCCATTCCCGCGCCTATCGCCTGGAACCAGGAAGTGGCTGGCAGATTAACCCCGGCATTCTTCACGCACCCGGCTCGCTTGTCACTTACGAACCACAGGTAAACAGTGATGTCTTCGCCATGTTTCAGTCGGAAGTAGAAGGTCGCATCGTGGATTGGGGACTTCTTACCAAGGATGTCCTTCCCCAGTATCAGCACGACCTTGATTACCTGATCAGTATGCTCGACTGGGAAGCAAATATTAACCCTGAGTTTGCAAGCACGAATAAGACTCATCCGAAAGCTGTGAGCCCGGTCGAGCAGATGGAAAGCTCGGGCTATCGGGAGATGTGGATTACCTACGGTACTAAATATTATTCCGCGAAAGAGTTAACTGTGCTGCCCGGAAGGACCGTCACGATTAAAGACGCCGCAGCCTACGGATTAATTCTTACCCAGGGTCATGGCAGTTTTGGCAATACACCTGTGTCCACTCCTTCGATGATCCGCTTCGGTGAACTGACCGAGGACGAACTGTTCGTGACTGCCAGTGCAGCGGAGGAAGGTATCAAGGTAGAGAACAAGAGTGTGACAGATCCGCTGGTGATGCTGAAGCACTTCGGGCCCGGCAATCCTGACGCCGAATCACTCCGCAAAGATAAGTAAGTGACGAGCAAAGATAAGTGAATGGAGACATGCTGTGAGTACTCCGAGTAATAAGTTCCCCGCCCTTCACAATGCAATGTGGCCCGGCATCGTCGGTAAGGGTCAGGACTCGGAACCTGTCATCGATCTTGATACGATGCTCAAGTTGACCGCGTCCGCAGAGGTCGATGGCGCCAGGTTCGATGGTGTAGATCTATTTCTGGCTCTGCCACACACTGATATTGATTCGAGCGAAGACGACCTGAAGAGACTTGCCGAAAAGCTTGCCTACTATAACCTCGTAGCCGGATCGCTCGTCGCACCAGTGTGGCCTCCAGTGGGAGGCGGATCAGCCATGGGTTCGGCAGACGAGCGCCGGCAATTTCTAACTCAGGGCCGCAAGGCATGTGCAATCGGCCAGTGTCTTCGAAAGCTTGGCATCCGCAATTACGGCGTCGTCCGGATCGATTCTGCCACCAGCCCATCTGAATGGACGAACAATCCCATCGAGAGTACGAAACAGATAGCCGACACATTCCGGCAGGCGTGCGACATCGCGGAAAGCTACGGTGAGCGCCTGGCGGCCGAGGGGGAGATCTGCTGGGCCGGCATGCACGGCTGGAAGCACATGGTCGACTTACTGGAACAGGTTGGACGTCCTGACACGCTAGGATTTCAGGCAGATATGGCACACACCATGCTCTATACGCTCGGCTATAACTCTCCGGAAAGCCGACTGCTGCCTGAGCCATTTGACTGGTCAGACAACAGCATTCTTATGCAAGCACTCAGGCAAGTTGCTGATGCATTGAGACCGTGGACGATCGACTTTCATGTAGCGCAGAACGACGGCACAGTAAAAGGATCCGGCTCGCACGACAAGACGGGGCGACATTGTCCACCGGATGATCCGAACGGCAGAATGAATATTGTCGAAGTTGCAGGACTATGGATGCGCGATGCAAGCAGCGCACCTACGCGAGCCTTCGAACATATCTGCTGGGACGGCTGTATGTTTCCAAGCTCTACTATGCTCGCACCCGAAACGTGGACGAAGATACTTTCCACCATGATCGCCGTGCGTAATGCACACGGCTGGAATTAGGTCTCACAAGAAAGCGAAACTGTTCTTTGAAGAAACAACTGAACATCGGACTTATCGGCTACGGCTTCATGGGAAGAACGCACTCGAATGCGTTCCTGCAGGCACCGCGTTTTTTTGATCTGCCATACCAGCCTGTTTTGAAAAGCGTCTGCGCTCGCAATGCGGAGCGCGTGAAGGGTTTCGCCGACAACTGGGGATATGAATCGATTGAGACAGACTGGCGTGCATTAATCGAGCGCAAGGACATAGATCTCATCGATATCGCAAGTCCGAATGACACTCATGCCCAGATCGCCATTGCAGCTGCCAACGCAGGAAAAATGGTTCTTTGCGAAAAGCCTTTGGGGCGCACAGCTGCCGAAGCGCGGTCGATGGTTGAAGCAGTAGAAACAGCAGGTGTGGCTAACATGGTCTGGTATAACTACCGCCGTGTACCTGCTGTTGCCATGCTCAAGGAGTTATTAGTTGAACAACGCTTTGGGCGCATCTTTCATTATCGCTCCCAGTTTTTGCAGGATTGGACAATCTCGCAAGAGTTGCCTCAGGGCGGCGAAGGACTCTGGCGTCTCGACAGCACTGTTGCGGGCAGCGGAGTAACGGGTGACCTACTTGCGCACAACATCGATATGGCCCTGTGGCTGAACGGTCCGATCACGGAAGTCTCGGCTATGACTGAGACATTTATCAAAGAGCGCAAACATAATCTGACTGGGAAAATGGAACCTATCACCATTGATGACGCGAGTGCCTTTCTCTGCAGGTTTGAAAATGGATCGATCGCGCTCTTCGAAGCCACAAGATACGCCCGCGGCCATAAGGCTCTTTTCACTCTTGAGATCAATGGCGAGAAGGCGTCGGCCGCGTGGGATTTACATGACCTGCACCGACTAGAGTTTTTCGATCATCGCGATGAAGGAAAGCTTCGCGGCTGGAAAGACATACATATCACCGATAGTGATCACCCCTATATGAAGAACTGGTGGGTTCCGGGCTTGCAGATCGGGTATGAGCACACCTTTATTCACCAGGTAGCAGACTTTCTCCTGGCGACGGGAGCGGGTAAATCGTTTGCACCCAGCTTCCGCGATGGGCTGGCAACCGAGTATGTCACGGATGCGGTGTTGCTCTCTGCTCAAAGCAGGCAGTGGGAAAAAGTCAAAAGCGAGTAATCTCGTTCATCGCAGGGAGGAATCATGGCATTTGTATCTCGGTCTAAGCTTGAAAGAGTACTGATCAGTTCACTTTTATTTGCATCAGTGAACCTGACGCTTGCCGGCAATGCACAGGCCCAACAAGCAGCGTCGAAGAAACCGGCGCCTTTTCATTTTGTGCAGCCTGAGCCAATCAACTTCGATGATCATGTTGGTTGGACACAGATCTTCGACGGCAAGACACTGAACAATTGGGACGGACCCTCTGATGTATGGCACGTCGAAGATGGTTCGATCGTCGGCGAGTCCTCAACGGAACATCCATCCGGCACCACAAACATCATCTGGCGCGGGGGAGAACCCGCTAACTTCGAATTAAAGCTTGAAATGAAGCTCGAAGGTGAGGGTGCGAACGGCGGCATCCAGTATCGAAGCTCAACGATAGAAGCCGAACCGCATCCTATACCTTCCGGTGCGACCGATGAACAGAAGAAGCGCATGCAGCAGAACGAAGAGCTGGCTCAGAGACACGCCAAGTGGAATATGCGCGGGTACCAGGCTGACTTCGACTACAACAATCGCTATACAGGCCAGCTTTATGAACAGAGTTCTCCTAGAGGCATTGTCGCGTGGCGGTCACAGGTAGTAGCTACTGAGCCTGACAAGAAACCTACGCTTCTAGGATCCGTGGGTGATGCAGACGAACTGAAGAGTTATATCAAGCCAGGAGAATGGAATCAGGTTGAGATCATTGCGGATGGCCACACCCTGGTTCACATCATCAATGGCCACGTGATGTCTATCCTGGTGGATACGGATCCAAAGTACAGCCAGGCGAAAGGCCTGATCGCGCTCGAGATCGAAGGCCCCGGCACCCTCAAGATCTCGCATCGCAACATCTGGTTGAAGACGCTTCCATAATTCGGTGCGTCTTACCCTGGCAGGTTGTATCACTGACCCTGGCCATAACCTTGAGCGGAGTTACCGATGGCTAAATTGATCTTTCAAGGACGTCAGGCATTTCAGCTGGAGAATGAATACCTGCGCGTCGCCGTACTTGAACAGGGTGGTCACATTGCAGAGATATTTGATAAGCGGGCACAAGTAAGCCCGCTATGGATTCCTCACTGGACCTCCATTGAGCCTTCCGATTTCAGAGATGAGCAAAAATTGATTTTCGGCGACGGTCCCGACGCAAAACTGCTCGCCGGGATCATGGGTCACAATCTATGCCTGGATATCTTCGGCGGACCATCCCCTGAAGAAGCTCGCGCGGGCTACACTGTCCACGGTGAAGCTTCTATTCTTAGCTATCAGATCGCCGAATTATCCGGCGGACTAACATTGCAGCTGGTATTGCCGCTGGCACAGATAAGCTTCATGAGATCGATGCAGCTTCATGGCAGTGGCATTCACATTCAGGAGTCGGTCACAAACCTCGCCAGCTTTGATCGACCGATTGCATGGACCCAGCATGTCACTCTCGCGCCGCCGTTTCTCAATCCCGCAACGACGCAGTTCTCAGCTTCGGTGAAGCGTTCGTTTGTTGCGGAAAAGGATCCCGGCAGCAGCGCCTATCTTGAGCATGGTGCATCGTTTGAGTGGCCCATGGCTCCGGGAAAAGACGGCCTTAATCATGACCTCCGAAAGATGCATCCATCGGCACCCGCCAGCGGATACACAGCGCATCTTGCGGACACTCAGAATAGACACGCATTCTTTTCTGCGTTCTCTCCAGAGTTTCGGATGGCTTTCTCGTATATCTGGAAAACGGCTGATTATCCCTGGCTCGGCATCTGGGAAGAGAATTGTAGTCGGCATCCATCGCCATGGAATGGCCGAGCAGTGACACGCGGGATGGAATTCGGTGTATCTCCTATTCCGGAGACGCGAAGAGAGATGGTGGAGCGTAAGCAACTATTCGACACCCCGACTTTTCAATGGCTTCCAGCGAATGGGGTTCGCCAAACTGAGTATTGGATCAATTGCCAAATAACGAACGAATTACCAACTTCGATAAGTTGGCCTCCTGCCTAGACATCAATACGTAAGTCGATCTTTTATTGCGTCCAGATTCTTCAGGTCTACACCAGGAACTTTTTTAACGTCATCAAGAGATTTGAAGCTTCCAGCTTTGTCTCTGTAAGTCACGATTGCTTTCGCGTCGTCCGGAGTAATTCCTAGAACCGTTGTTATCTCTGCGCCGGTAGCCTTGTTGATATTCACTTTTGGCACTGCTACCGGGGGAAAGCTTGCTGTCAGATAGTCAGCGATCTGCGTGAAGTCTTCGTCCGTCCCAACGGCGCCGAATGTGACCATTTTGCTGATGATGGCCTCCCATCCGTCACGGTCACGACCCGTTGCCAGAATAACGT
>CAXTNK010000076.1:12399-15502 GCA_964245665.1 uncultured Acidobacteriaceae bacterium | reverse complement strand
CTGCATACTTATGATCCTCAAGAGCCAAGTGTAGAGTGACAAACAAAACGGTTAAGACGTCTCAGCTCCAGAAAATTATACGCAGCGACGAACTTCTTTGTCGACGCGCACAAACAGCTTCGTGACCTTATCGAATCTCTTGACGGACTTTACCTTTGAACTATCAAGCTTGTGAAGTTTGAATGGTCGCATCGGGCTTTCTGCTTGAAGATACTACCCCGCGCTCTGGACTTCCCGCATTGCTCCACCAAAGACTGACAAAGGATTGTTTGAAGATTCCCGAATAACGAGGGTCGCGGGGAGTCGCACCTTCTCAACGGGAGTGTCAGTTCTAGGCGCGGCTATCCTCTTGAGAAGTACTTCGACTGCTCTCGAGCCAATCTCAAATGCCGGCTGTATCACCGAGGTAATACCAGGGCGGAAGAACTCTTCTGAACTAAGTTCGTCAAAGGTCACGCATGCCAGGTCGCGCGGCGTGGCCAGCCCCATTGAGTAGATTGCTTTGATCACTGCGAGTCCTGTTACACCATTTGTTGCGAACAGCGCGGTAGGTCTGCTCTTTCTGTCAGAAAGATTTAGCTCACAGATGCGAGCAACTTCTGCCTGATCGAAGCTGCCGGTCCAGATAAGTGACTCTAAAATCGGAACATTGTTCTTCTGCAATGCTCGTCGATAACCAAGTAGACGATCCTGCTCATTTTGAAAGTTGAGCGGGCCCGTGATGACCGCGATCTTTGTATGTCGCATTTGCAGGAGGTGCGACACTGCCATTTCGGCAGCCTGGGTATCATCCACGCAGACTGAATCCACGTCGAGGCCTTTGGGTAAGCGGTCGAGATAGATAATAGGTGGCCCGGCAGTCACTGATGTCGGGCTCTCACAATGCACTTCCTGACCACCGGCCGTCACCAACAGCACGCCCTCCACCCGTTGTGAACGTAGAAGTCCCATGATTGCTGTCTCCCTCTCTGGACTACTCTCCGAATCAAGCACACTAAGAAAATATCCAGCTTCTCGCGCGGCTGATTCCGCACCTCGGATCACTCTCGGAAAGAATGGGACAGTTATATCCGGGATCACCATGCCCAACGTCAGAGTTCGATTGGTCCTCAGACTGCGCGCAATCAGATTCGGCTGGTAATCGAGTGCACGTACGGCTGCGAGAACCTTCTGGCGGGCCTGCTCACTTACCCCCGGCGCGCCGCTGATCACATTGGACACTGTACCGGCAGAGACTCCGGCAAATCGGGCAAGCTCCTTCTGCGTGGGCGGCATGATGTTAAATCCTACAGCAGGAGGAAAGACTCCGGTAGCCGAGGCATAACAATTGAACGCGACCATTTGCTTGATGGCTAATTACAGGTAAATGCCACATTTCACTTAGTTATCCCCTCGCTCCCAATCAACATAGTTAATTCTTAAAAGTGCAACGGGAGCGACGACGAGCACATTCGGAAGCGACCTTTCACCAACGAACGTTGCAAGCGGTCATACTGAAACTCACTGAAGACATCTGGCGCGCGCATGGTGTTGCGATGTACTCTCACGCTGTGAAACTATTCAGGCTCATCGCCGGCTGCCTCTTCGCCTCTGCTCTCCTTGCGTCCGCTTTCGCCCACGCACAGGCTCCTGCTGCACCCGCGCTCCTGAATGGCTATCAGCCGGAATGGTGGAAGCAGGCCGTCGTCTACCAGGTGTATCCGCGCTCCTTCAAGGACAGCAACGGCGATGGCATCGGAGACCTGAACGGTATCACCGAGAAGCTGGACTACCTGCAGAACCTGGGCATTAATGTCATCTGGCTCTCACCGCATTTCGATTCACCCAATGCCGACAACGGTTATGACATTCGCGACTATCGCAAGGTGATGACCGAGTTCGGCACCATGGCCGACTTCGACCGCATGCTCGCCGGCATCAAGCAGCGGCACATGCGCCTCATCATCGACCTGGTCGTAAACCACACCTCCGACGAGCACAAATGGTTCGTCGAGTCTTCCAAGTCCAAGACCAATCCTTACCGCGACTATTACATCTGGCGTGACGGCAAGCCCAATCCTTCGGCACCGAATGGCTTCGATCCTCCGAATAACTACCCCAGCTTTTTCTCCGGCTCCGCCTGGCAGTTCGATCCGCGCACACAGCAGTTTTACCTTCATCTATTCGCCGTCAAGCAGCCGGACCTCAACTGGGATAATCCGAAGGTCCGTCAGGAGGTCTACAGCCTCATGCGCTTCTGGCTCGACAAAGGCGTCGACGGCTTTCGCATGGATGTGATCCCGCTCATCTCGAAGCAGCCGGGTCTGCCCGATCTCACACCTCAGCAACTTCAAAGTGGCGGCTTCGTCGAGTTATTTGCCAATGGTCCGCATCGCGATGAATACCTGCAGGAGATGAACCGTGAAGTGCTCTCGAAATATGACGACACGTCCGTTGGTGAGGCGCTCGGTATCTCGCTGCAACAGGAACCGCGGTTGATTGATGACCGCCGCCACGAGCTCAAAATGGTTTTCAACTTTGACGCAGTGCGTCTTGACCGTTCTGGAAATGATTGGAAAGACTGGAAGCTGCCCGAGATGAAAGCGGTTTACGATGCGCACGCCCGCGATCTCGACACCCATTCCTGGGATACCGTATTTCTTTCGAACCACGACAATCCGCGCATCGTTTCGAGCTTCGGTGACGACTCGACTCCGGAATTTCGCGTCCGCTCCGCCAAGGTGATTGAGGCCATGCTGCTCACCCTGCGCGGCACGCCCTTTCTCTACCAGGGCGACGAACTCGGCATGACCAACTATCCCTTCAAAGCCATCACCGACTTCGATGACATCGCGGTCAAAAATCTCTACAAAGCCGCCGTCGTCCCGGGCAAAATCTCGCTGGAAGACTTCATGGCCAACCAGCGCCGCACCAGCCGGGACAATGCGCGCACGCCGATGCAGTGGAGTGATGCTTCAAATGGCGGCTTCACAACGGGGCAGAAGCCCTGGCTGGCCGTTAATCCCAATTACACGGCGATCAATGCTGCCGAAGAGCTGAAGAATCCCGACTCCATCTACCACTTCACGCAAAAAGCCATCGCTCTGCGCAAGGCCCATTCCGC
>CAXTNK010000076.1:4127-12389 GCA_964245665.1 uncultured Acidobacteriaceae bacterium | reverse complement strand
AGCCAGGCAACACCCAGCTCTACGCCTACACTCGCACACTCGGCGACGAACGCTTCCTGGTTCTTTTGAACTTCAGCCGGACGTCTGTTGACTACAGCCTTCCAGCCAACATTAAACCCGGCAAGCTTGTACTAGGGAATCTTCCGGAAACCGGCTCGACCACGAACCTGCGACCATGGGAAGCCCGAATCTACCGCTTCTAGATTGTCGTCTCGACCCGAAGCGAAGCGCAGCGGACAGACCTGCGTCTCCGGGGTCAGCCACCGCCCAAACCCGGCGAAGTTGTAAAATAGCCATGAGGGCGTCATGTCAGAAATAGTGCGCAGGAAGACAGTTACGGTGAAAGTCGGGCAGGTTCGCGTCGGCTCGGATGCACCGGTGGTTGTGCAATCGATGACGAATACGGACACCGCCGATGTCCAGGGCACCATCGACCAGGTAGCAGCTCTCGCCGCCGCCGGCTCGGAACTGGTCCGCGTCACGGTCAATAATGACGCTGCTGCCAAGGCTGTCCCCTATATCGTTGAAGGCCTCGACAAGCTCGGCCTGCAGACGCCGATCATCGGCGATTTTCACTACAACGGCCACCAGCTGCTGCGGAAATATCCTGACTGCGCGAAGACCCTAGCCAAGTACCGCATCAATCCCGGTAATGCGTCCATCGGACTCAAGGGCGATGAGAATTTTCGCACTATGATCGAGTGCGCCATCGAGAACGACAAACCCGTCCGCATCGGCGTCAACTGGGGTTCGCTCGACCAGGCCCTGCTCACGCGCATGATGGACGAAAACTCGCGCCTGGCGGAACCGAAAGATGCCCGCGACGTCATGATGGAAGCGATGATGGTCAGCGCCATCGGCTCGGCCGAGACGGCCGAACGCATCGGCCTTGCCCATGACAAGATCATCCTCAGCGCCAAGGTTTCCGGCGTGCGCGACCTGCTCGACGCGTATGACATGCTGGCCAGCCGTTGCGACTATCCTCTGCACCTGGGACTCACTGAAGCCGGCATGAGCATGAAGGGTATCGTGGCCTCAACCGCCGGCCTGGCTCCGCTGCTGCTGCGTGGTATTGGCGATACCATCCGCGTTTCGCTCACGCCTAAACCAAATGGCGACCGGACCGAAGAAGTCCAGTGCGCGCAGCAAATCCTGCAGTCGCTGTCGATCCGCAGCTTTACCCCGCAGGTCACTGCCTGCCCCGGCTGCGGCCGCACTACCAGCACTTTCTTCCAGGAACTCGCGCAGCAGATCCAGGGCTACGTCCGCGAAAGCATGCCGCAGTGGCGGGAACGCTATCCCGGCGTGGAAGAGATGAAGCTCGCCGTGATGGGCTGCATCGTCAACGGGCCCGGCGAGTCGAAGCACGCCAACATCGGAATATCGCTGCCTGGAACTGCTGAAGATCCCAAGGCGCCGGTCTATGTTGACGGCAAACTGATGACCACGCTGAAGGGTGAAACTATCGTCGCCGACTTCAATCGCATCCTGCTCGACTACGTCGATTCCCGTTATGGAACCGGCTCGAAAAAGGCAGAAAACGAGCTCGTAGAGGTGCTTTAAATACCCTTTTCAAGGAAAAAAGGTGTCATTTTCATGTCAAAATGACGCCTTTTTTTGGCACGAATTCCGCCCTCTGCAAGCGGGATCTGCGTACATCAGCAATAGCTATCTCGACACCGTCCTTCCGTACTCTAGCTTCCCTCATTCCCTCAGCCTACCTTCTGTAACAAGAACAAGCACATAAAAAAGTCCAGGGGTGATGCAGATGCGCTACTCTGCTCTCTTTCTGCTGTCGGCATTGATGCCGGCTGCAATCGCACATGCTCGAACGCCTGCATGTTCACCGGCCGCCGATACCACTTTGCGCACCAGTGAAGATACCTGCCTGCAGGCGCATGTCTTCGATGTCGTCACAGTCCCCGGAGGCACGCGCTTCCTCGACCTGTGCAGTCCTGACACTTCCGACGACGCTTGTCACGTCAGCATCGTCAGCTATGGAAAAGACCGCAAGCAGGTAGGCGATCTGGAAGCCATGCGCGGAAAGGACATATCCATTCGCGGCGCACTGCAGAATTACAATGGCCGTTACGTTCTCGTTCTGAATGAGGCGCGCCAGTTGCGCGGAGGGGCCGCGCGCTTTGCCCCTGATCAACGCTTGCTGCGTGGCACTTCGGCGGAGAGCAGCGAGGATCGCTCACCTGAACTGCGCGTGAATTTTCACCATCGCGGGAAGAAGCTTGAGAATGAGTGACACGGTTGGCTGGATTGGGAAAATGCAGGGCCCTCCAATTCGCTGCACTCCGGTCGGGATGACAAATCACTCTCGGGGATGACGAATCAGTCTGGGGCGCGAAGGACCGCGGCCCAATAGGCGAGCGGGATGGCAAAAGCGGACTTAGCGCAAAGGTCCGGCGTGCTTGCGTAATTCTGCGAGCGGATAGAAGGTACCGCGCCACGTGACGCCCTGCTGCAGGATTGTTCTGCTGATCGACTGGGCCAGCGCAAACAGAAAGAGCACGGCGCCGGCCGGGAATGTGAACACGTACGCCAGGCGCGGGAGGCCAAAGCGATGGTACCGCGCATACAGCGCGATCAGGGCGAGCATCGTCAGCACAAATGGCATCACGCCAGCACCGCCCAGCAACAAACCGACGAACGGCAACAGGCACAGGAAGAAAATCCAGCCCATGGCCGCGCTGGCGATGAACAACCTGAATCGAAAGATGGCAAACAGGTTCTTCGTCATATTATTCACCACACCCTTCGCTCCTTCCGCCCATCGGATCCGCGTCAGGTCGCGGCCAAATACGGCGCGCTGCCGATAGCCTGCACGCTTCACTGTGAAGCCCATGCGCAGGTCTTCAAGTACTTCAAGCCGCTGGGCCGCCCAGCCGCCGACTGCGTCATACGTCGTCCGGCGCATCAGATTGAAGGCGCCGACTCCGATGTAATCGCGCCTGGCATTGGGATCGCCGATCTTCCACGGCCGCGGTCCCCAGATGGACATGGCATGCAGAAACGCCAGCATCATGCGCTCGCCAAAGGTTTTGAAGATCATCGTCGGATAGAGCACTACATGGTCGGCCTGATCGATCCCCGCGAAACGTAATGCGCGTGCCAGCACGTCCGGAGCGAAGAGCATATCTCCGTCGGTAAACAGCAGCCAATCGCCTGTGGCTTCTGCCGCTGCGAATCCCATGGCGTGCGTCTTGCCCATCCATCCATCGGGCAGTTCAGTCACATGCAGGACGCGTATCGCGTGTGGACCTGAAGCAGCTTCGGCTGCGATCTGATCCATGATGCGTCCGGTTGCATCGGTTGAACGATCGTCCACCGCCAGGATCTCCAGCCGCACACCAACACTCGCGAGCAAAGATCGCAGGCAGGCTTCGATCGCCTTGCCTTCATTCCTTGCCGGGACAATAACGGTCAGGCTTGATTCGCTCGGTGAAGACAAACTATAACGAGCGTTGTGCAGGTCGGGGACAAATGTCAGGCCGCGAAGCCACTGCACACTCCGACCAAGCCACAGGCAGGCGATCAGCCAGTCAATGCCAAGCAGAACAGTTCGCGCAACAGCGGGCAATGGGACCATCAAGTACGCACGCCATCGTTATTTTTGCCACGGCTTTCCGGCTGAGCCAGCCGAGGGGCGAACCGTGAGCCCACGAACAGGATGACAGCCGAAAGCACCATACCCAGCAGCGTCAGGGCAAGGCCGATGCGCAGACCATGGTTGTCGGACACCCAGCCGATGATCCGCGGCGAAGGCGCGTCGCCGAGGGCGTGAATCATGAACAGGTTGATGGCCACGGCGCTCGCACGGATACGCGCCGCTATCGAATTCACGATCGCCGCATTGATCGGTCCTGTGCCGAGGAACAGAAAGAATTCTGCCACCAGCGTTGCCGGCAGAAGCAGCGATCTTGGCCCGAAGAACATGATCAGCCCTCCCGGCACTGCCAGCAGGGCACTTAACGCGGAGACGAGGTAGAGCGCGCGATGATTGGTGCGCAGCCATCGCTGGGCAAGCCAGCCGCCGATGATAGTCCCGGCCAGTCCATCGATGACCGTGATGGCGCCGATCCGCTGGTTCGCTTCGAGCAAGGTGGAGCCGCCGAAGCGCGCATAAAACGTCGGCAGCCAGACGGAAATGCCGCCCATGGAAAAGGTCAGTGACGCGAGTCCGAGCGTCGCAAACCAGAAGGCAGGATTGTGGAAGAGTCCGCGGAGAGTACTGCGATCGAGACTGGGAGCCAGCTGATCGGCGCCGCCGCGCACGGGTTCGCGCACAAAAAAGTACAGCAGCACGGCGATTAGGATACCGGGCGCAGCGCCGACCATGAACGGGGCACGCCATCCATAATGCGGCCCGATAGCGCCTGCCAGTAGATACCCGAGAGCCGCCCCGACGGGAATCGCGATATAAAAAATACTGAAGATGCGATTGCGCTCAGCTTCGGGATAAAAGTCCGCCAGCATCGCCGGGGCGAAGATACTGAACGTCGCCTCACCGATGCCGACTGCTGCATGCCGCCAGAACAACTGGTTGTAGGTATGCACATAAGCCGTGGTGAGAGTGGCCAGGCTCCACAGCAGTACTCCACCGATGATGAGTGGTTTACGCGGCAGCCGATCGCCCAGCCAGCCGGTCAGCGGGGCCGCGATCATATAGGTGAAAAAGAAGGCAGTGGTGAGCGCGCCCATCCGTTCGTCGCTGACGTGGAATTCGTGCTGCACGAGCGGCTGCACACCAGGCAGCACATAGCGATCGATGAAGTTCACCAGGTTCAGCGCAAACAGCAGCAGCAATGCTATGACTGGCGGAGACACACGCGTGCTTCGAGTTGATGCGCTGAGAGTGATCGGCTTGTTCCTGGATCTCTATTCTAGCGGGCGCGGGTCTAGCGGGCGCGGGTCTAGCGGGCGCGGGTCTAGCGGGCGCGGGTCGGCACCGGTGCAATGTCATGGCGGCTGGTTGGAAAGACGCAGGTCCTTCGACCTGGCTCAGGATGAGCAGGGTAGTGCGCGAAGAGGTGTACCGATGCTTGTCGCCATTTCCCCGTCTATGCGAGCTCAACAGGGTAGCTGCCGTTGGCTCGCGAAAAGGATTGAGCAGAAGTGAGCCATACATCGCCATCCTGCGAGTGATCATCGAAGAAGCATGCCTGACAATCTTCAACCCATCACGCTGAGTGACATTCGCGCAGCACAGGCGCGAGTAGCTGCTGTATGTGCCCGGACGCCGCTGATCAAGCTGGAGGGCGCGGATGACGGCACCTTCGAACTTTTCGCCAAGGCAGAAAGCTTTCAGCCCATCGGCAGCTTCAAACTGCGCGGCGCCTACAACAAGATCGCCCAGCTTACCGGGGAGCAGAAATCCCGCGGAGTCGTTGCTTATTCAAGCGGGAACCATGCACAGGGAGTCGCTTTCGCTGCACGGGTGCTGGGCATCAAGGCCGTCGTCGTAATGCCCTCGAATGCCCCTGAAATCAAGCGGAAAGCCGCGGAGTCACTTGGAGCAGAGATCGTTGTCGTGGGTATTTCGAGTGCAGAACGCCAGCAGCGGGCCGAGCAGCTGGCTGCAGAGTTCGGCTACTCCATTATCCCGCCCTATGACGATCCGCAGATCATCGCAGGGCAGGCGACCTGCGGTGCTGAAATCCTTGAAGACCTGCCGGATGTCGACCTGATTCTCGCGCCAATTGGTGGCGGCGGCCTGATCAGTGGCGTTGCCACAGCGGCCAAACTGCTTAAGCCAGCGGTCAAGGTTTATGGTGTTGAACCGGAACTGGCTGGCGATGCTGCTGAGAGCTTTGCAGCTGGCCGCATCATCCGCTACACCGCCGAGCAGACGAGCCGGACCATGGCCGACGGACTACGCACGCAGTCGGTCGGCGCGCTGAACTTCATGCACATCCAGGAGTTTGTGGACGGAGTCGTCCGCATCAACGAAAACGAAATCGTTGCCGCGATGAAGAAGCTTCTGCTTAACTGGCGCCTGGTGGTTGAACCCAGCGGCGCAGTTACAACGGCGGCAGCGCTCTTCAAAGGCAAGGAACTGCCACCATTCAAAAAAGCTGTCGTTGTCATCAGCGGTGGCAATATGGAACCGACGCTGCTCAAAAGCCTGCTATAGCGCGGCCTCCCGGTGCACCCCGGGGCGCTGTATTCTGTGGAGGTGAACACCCCCTCCATGCGCGTCCTGGCCAACTTAGCTCTCATCGTCATCGCCTCTGCCCTGCCTGTTTTCGCGGCGGACAAGCCACCCTCAGGCGACATGGCTACGGTCATCGTCGTGACCAACATCTACGTCGGCGCTGACACCGCTTCCAACCGGCTGGACCAGATGACGCCCGGACGGGAACTGCTGGTCGTCGAACATAATGGCAAGTGGGTGCGCGTCTTTGCTAACACTGATTCGCTGGCGAACCACGATTCAGACGCGCCGACCCTGGACGCCGAAACGCGCACGCCGCCCGTCTCCGGCTGGATGGAGGACAAGGGTCTCATCTCAGTCAAGACACCGAAGGGCGCCGAAATTTTGTATGGCGTGGCCGTCACTGCCGAGCACGACGCGAGCGAACTACACGGGCCGCAGCGGGCAGCCCAGGATGCCCGTCTGCTCTACCAGCGAGTGGCGCTGATGTTTCCGCAGTCACCACTCGCGCCGGAAGCAGCGTGGCGCGCGGCGGACATCAAGTGGCAGCTCGACAGGACGGACATCTCGACACTGCCGTCAGCCCACGAGAAGGAAAACTATCTCCGGCCCACCATCAACGAAGACGAAATGCACAAGCTCGAGAAGCGGTATCCCAACTCGCGCTGGTCGGACCTGGCAGCATGGGACATGCTCGATAACAAGGTCTGCGGCGACTGGCAGGGCTCGACAAAATGTCCTGAGAAAGAGTCTGAGATTTACGAGAAATATGCCGATCAGCGGCCCGACTCTTCAAAGACGCCGCAGGCTTTGTATGAAGCTGCATATCGCATGGCTGCGGCCGGGGATATCTACGCCGGCAGCGACGACCTGAAAAAGGCCGACGTGGACCGCAACAAGGCAGAGAGCATCGCGAACAAGTTAGAGACTAAGTACCCCCAGTCGGAATATGCCGATCGTGTCGCTGGTCTGATCTACAAAATGGAGCAATCGATACCAATCTACGGCAGCAGCAACGCGTCTACAGAGTGAATCGATTGATCCGGGTCGGTCTGAGTGGCACTTTCACGCCGAAGGCATAGTTGCCTGTACAGCCAGGAACGCTGAAGCGCAGACGCCTGTATCGCCAGTGCAGGAGAATTTTGACGGACTACATTATTTCTGTTGTGCTCGGCGTCGTCGAAGGACTGACCAAGTTTCTGCCGGTAAGTTCGACTGTCCATCTAACGATTGCGGAAGCGCTGCCCCACACTCCGCTCCCTGATCCCTTTTGGTGATTCGCTGCTCAAGATGTTCTATCCGGGCAAATATGCAGACCCGGCAGAGATCCTGAGGCCGCCGTGATGACAACGCACAACTGGATTGTGCTCGCCATCGGCATGATCGTATCGTTTAGTGTGGCACTGGCAGTGGTGGAGTGGTTTCTGCAGTGGGCACGGCGACACGGCTTTGTGGTGTTTGCGGTTTACCGGATCGTCCTCGCCACCATCCTGCTGATGTTCGGGAGCAGGTTTTTAAAAGTACATGGGCCTGTAGGAGAGCTGCCGCGGGAACCTTTACTCGATCTCCGCTACGGAGTCTCAGGAAAGCAGTTGCGCGCTCATCCCCTGCTGCGAGAGCAAGGCAACGGCCTTCCTGTCGAAAGAGAAAAATGTTTCCGCCCCAAGCCAGCGGCCCTCATACGCGATCAGGCCGTCGGCAAAATCGCCGCCGGCTTTCAAGATGGCGACTCCCGCATCGACGGCCGGCCGGTTGACCGCAACATTCGCGACACCGAGCAGTACTTCGATCGCACCAGTGATCTCCTGCTGCGCGAACCCGTAAACCCGACGGAGTACCCACACAAATTCGCAAAGACAGGGCAGCGGCACAGCAATCAGTTCAGCCTCTTTCAAAAGCTTCACCGCCGCCTGTGCCTGCTCCTTGTCATCGCCGATGGCAGCCCGAACTAGGATGTTCGTGTCGGCCGTTATCTTCATTCCCATCCGGATTCGCGTCCAGATTCGTGTTGAGCCCAGCCGGATGCTGCTGCCTCCTCCATTTCTTCGAGTGTTGCGACCTTCGTCGTTCGGCCCGCAAGCAGTCCCAGGAAGTTGTCG
>CAXTNK010000076.1:3766-4117 GCA_964245665.1 uncultured Acidobacteriaceae bacterium | reverse complement strand
CTCCACCCGCGCAGCCCTGAGCGCCACCTTGCCATCCGGCAGCTTGTCGACTTCGATTTTATCTCCAGGCCGGATTCCAAGATGCTGCAGCACATCTTTCCGAAAAGTTACCTGGCCCCGTTCCGTTACAGTCAAGGTCGGCATTCAGTACCTCCACCTCTTGCTGAATAGTAATGGAAAAATGCCTTACATGCAATATAAATCATCCGTGCCCGTGGCAACCTCGGTTCGGCCGCGGTTTGCTGCCCTTTCCATCCGATTTCTTGGGATAATAACGTTGCTCTGGTGTCTGGATCGCTCGAAATTTCCCATCGGGAGATGAGCGCCGCGGTACGCCCAATGAGCACACGA
>CAXTNK010000076.1:0-3756 GCA_964245665.1 uncultured Acidobacteriaceae bacterium | reverse complement strand
CCTCTGCACCTGGCCTTTACGCCCACCAGGAATCGTCGTCTGAATGAACTGGTCGGCGTGGTTCTACTGGTTTCGGCGGTGCTGCTGCTGCTGGCCCTCCTTTCCTATCACCCCACTGATCCATCGTGGAACACTGTCACCGACGCGCCCGCAAACGGCGCCAGACACGCGATCGTCAAGAACTGGGCTGGCGTATTCGGCGCCAATGCCAGCGACATCCTGCTCCAGTTTGAAGGGGTTGCGGCCCTGCTATTCCCCATTCTGCTCGGCTCGCTGGGCTGGACGTGGCTGCGCTCGCGCGCCGCAGGCTCGCCCTGGGCAAAGCTCAGCGGCATTGCCCTGTACCTGGTGTTTGCACCGGCTCTGTTTGGCCTGCTTCCGGGCAAAATGCAATGGATGGGTGCAGTGCCGATTGAAGGCCTCACCGGCCGCCTGGTGGTCGATCTGCTGGCCGGCTACCTTAACTTTCCCGGCGCCTGCGTCGTCATCGTGAGCATCCTGGCGGTCGCCGCCTACCTGACAACTGCCTTCAGCCTGACTGATCTGCGTTCATGGTTGGCCATCAAGCTCTCCTATTGGTACGCCTGGCGCGATCGCTGGATGAACTGGAAGATGGCCCGTGCAAGACGAAAAAATCTGAAGCAGGCCCTCAAAGAACAGAAGCAGCAGCAGGCAGCTTTGGCCAAGCGCCAGTCCAGCAACGCGGACGCCCACGAAGAGGATTATTCCGAAGAGTTACACATACACAACACGCGCTCGAACATCTTCGTGACCATGTTCCGCGCTCTCACCTTCAGCCGGAAAGCTGATCCGGCGCAGAAAGTACAGGACGGGCAGGAGGAGAACGAAGTGTTTCCGCTCACCCGCCAAGCCGGCTTCGCCGAAACCGAAGCTCCATACCAGCCACACGCGCACGACGCGTATCTCGCAGCACCCGCGCTACAGCCGACTGTCTGGGAGACGATGCCACGCGCGAAGGTACCTGATCCCGAGCCCGAACCGCCGCTCTCCATCCCACCCGTAGCCGAGCCATTCTTCGAAGAATCGCTGCCCGAACCAGACCATAGGATCACCTTCAGCGAACGCGCCGATATCGAAACGCGCTCGGTGACCCTTACGCCCAAGGCCATCAGCGGCTTCCGCCTGCCGCCGTCATCCCTCCTGCACCGCAGCGACGACGCACCCGAAGTCCGCGAAGAAGAACTACGCGAAGAAGCGCGTGTCCTGGTCGAAAAGTGCGCTGAGTTCGATGTCGGCGGCACGGTCACGCACATCAACCCCGGTCCGGTCGTGACCACATTTGAGTTCCGGCCGGAAGCAGGCGTCAAGTACAGCCGCGTCACCGGCCTGGCTGAAGACCTCTGCCTCGCCATGGCCGCCGAAAGCATCCTGATCGAGCGCATGGCCGGTAAGAGCACGGTCGGCATCCAGGTGCCGAACCACACCCGCGAGACCATCTGGCTGCGCGACGTGATCGAGGCCGAGACCTTCGTCAACGCCAGGTCCAAGCTCACCCTTGCGATGGGCAAGGACATCAACGGCCGCATCGTGACTGCCGATCTCGCGACCATGCCGCACGTCCTGATCGCCGGTTCGACCGGCAGCGGCAAGTCAGTCGCCATCAACGCGATGATCATGTCGATCCTCTACAAGAACACGCCGGAACAGGTGCGTATGATCCTGGTCGATCCCAAGCGGGTCGAACTCGGCATGTATGAAGGCATTCCGCATCTCTTTACGCCGATCATCACCGAGCCAAAGCTCGCCGCCAACGCCCTGCGCAATGCAGTCCGTGAGATGGAACGGCGGTTGAAGCTGCTGGCCTCGCGCAGTGTCCGGAATCTCGATCAGTACAACAAGCTCTTCGAAAACGGCATGGCCAGCCTGTTTGAAGACGACGAAGAACAGGCGCCTCTGCCGCATATCGTCATCATCATCGACGAACTGGCTGACCTGATGATGCTGGACAAGTCAAATGTCGAAGAAGCCATCACGCGTCTTGCCCAGATGGCCCGCGCCGTCGGCATTCACCTGGTACTGGCCACACAGCGTCCGTCGGTCGACGTCATCACCGGCCTCATCAAGGCTAATGTGCCGACACGCATGAGCTTTCGCCTGGCGACGAAGGTCGATTCGCGCACCATTCTCGACGCCAACGGCGCTGAATCCCTCCTCGGCCGGGGCGACATGCTGTTCCTGCCGCCCGGCACGTCGCGTCTTCAGCGCGTTCACGCACCATTCGTGACCGAAGCGGAGATCACCGCGGTCGTCGATTTCTGGAAGAGCCAGGGTCAGGCCGAGTATGTCGAAGCCTTCCTTGAATCGCCCAAAGATGACAAAGGCCGAGAACTGGACACGAATGCCGACGGCGCGGACGACAATGATGAACTGTTCGACGACGGCGTCCGGCTGGTTTTTGAATTCGGCAAGGCTTCCACTTCCCTGCTCCAGCGCCGGCTGCGGATAGGCTACGGCCGGGCTGCTCACCTGATTGACATGATGGAGCGCGATGGATTGGTCGGGCCAGCCGAGGGATCCAAACCGCGTGAATTGCTTAAACCTCAAAGCTGGCTGGCCGAGATGGATTCGACGCGCTAAACGAAGGCGTACTGGTTGCATAACGGATGGCAAGTTGATATATATCTTGATTCATCAGGACTGCGTTTGACAGGAACGGCTTGAACGGGAGTGACCCGTGTGAAAGGTTGTAGACGAGCGCAGGCAAGCCATCATGCTGCACTGTTGAGTCCCGGCAATTTGCAACGGTGTTACCTTCAAACGTCTCATTCTCTACGTTGAACAGGAAAACCGCTTGGCTTCCTCACTGATTCTGCTGGTCGACGACGACGAACTGAGCCTGGAACTTATCGCCCTTGTGCTCTCTTCCGAGGGCTACCGGGTGAAGAGCGTGCCCACCGGAGCCGCAGCCTTACAGAGCCTCAGGGCAGGCGAACCGGACGACCTTCCCGACATTATCCTCACTGACATGCAGATGCCCGACATGCCTGGCCAGGAACTCTGTCGCCGCATTCGAGAGCATTTTAACGGCCAGCCCTTCCCGCGCTCTTTGGTGATCGGCATGAGCGCGTCCCGTCCTCCGGAGGAACAACTGCGGGGATTCGATGGCTTTGTCATGAAGCCCCTGGACCCACGGGAACTGCACCTGGTGCTTGACGACGGCACGAGAAAAGACGACCGGCCTGGAAAAGCAGAGTTGACCGGTGAAACTCCCGCACCATCCGAGTTGCCTGCGGCTGCGCTGGACACGGTCGTCCTGGGAAAACTGCGCGGACTGATGCCTGAGGGCGCTCTTGACGAATTGTTTGCGAGCTACCTGAACGACACGCGCGCGCGTCTGGCCGAAATGGAGCAGTTCGCTATTGCCGGCGACCAGTCCGCTGTACGGCGCAGCGCGCATATGATGAAGGGTTCGGCCGCCATGACCGGGGCCACCGGGATGAGCCGGATCGCGGCAATACTCGAAACCGGTGACCTGCCACTAGACCAGCAAAGGGTACTGTTCCACGAGTTGCATTGCGCTTGTGATGCAATCGAAGGTACACTCGCCCGAGACGCACGTCGCACCGAGGCGCATGAACACCAAACTTACTGACACAGACAATCGCAACGGAAAGATCCGCATCCTTCTGGCTGATGACCATCCGGTCGTTCGCATCGGCGTTCGCAACATGTTGAAGGCCGAGGGTTCCTTTGACGTCGTCGGTGAAGCGTCTGATGGCGACGAAGCCATTACGC
>CAXTNK010000075.1:0-22730 GCA_964245665.1 uncultured Acidobacteriaceae bacterium | reverse complement strand
TTTATCGGGTCCAATCTCGTAGAACGTCTGCTTATGGATGGAGATGTCGAGGTACGCATCTTTGACAACCTTACTCGTCGAGGAGTCCATCTCAATCTCAACTGGCTGAGGTCTCTCTCTTCGAATAAATTGGAGATAATCGAGGGCGATGTCCGCAACGCTGCAGAGGTCCGCGGCGCGATGCGGGATGTCACTGAGATTTACCATCTGGCTGCGCAGGTTGCGGTTACTACGTCGGTTGAAGATCCTGCAACTGACTTCGAGGTTAATGCTTTCGGTACCTTCAATGTGCTTGAGGCGGCTCGTCTCTCAGTCAACAAACCCTTCCTGCTCTATACCTCTACGAATAAGGTATATGGTTCGCTCGAGAGCGTTCCTGTAGAAATTGATGGCTCACACTATAGAGCACAACAAAGAACGTTTCAGGGTGTTGACGAACGCGAACCACTCGACTTCCACTCTCCCTATGGATGTTCAAAGGGAGCGGCAGATCAGTACGTCCGGGATTATGCACGGATCTATGACCTGCCGACGGTAGTGTTTCGCATGTCCTGCATTGCAGGCCCACGGCAGTTCGGTAACGAAGATCAAGGTTGGGTTGCCCACTTCTTATACTCTGTGCTCGATGGGCGTCCGATCATCATTTATGGAGATGGTTTTCAGGTACGCGATGTGCTCCACATCCATGACCTTATTGACGCAATGCAGTTGGCTCGGCTGCATGTTCGACGTACTCGAGGACAGGTTTACAACCTGGGTGGAGGCATGGATCGGACAGTGTCAGTAATCGAGCTGCTGCGCGAAATTGAGCGAAGAAGCAGCACTTCCCTGCATCTGGAATATAGTGCTGTGAGGCCTGGGGATCAGCCGCTCTATATTTCTGATACGAAGAAGTTGCAGCGCGATACCGGGTGGCAAGCCAATCGTTCACTCTCTCATATTTACGACGATATTCAACAATTCTGGAATGACAATCGTGGTGCGATCTCGCAGCTCGTGGGCGTTCCATTGAACCTGATGGACGAAGCAGTTCTTACGGCCCAGGAGGTGGCATGAAGTACGCGCTGGTAAATCCTAACTGGAGCTTCGACGGATCTACTTATTTCGGCTGTGGAGAACCGCACTTTCCAATTGAATTACTTTCGGCTCGCGAGGTTCTGCGCAAAGAGGGTCATGAAGTTCTGCTCATCGACGCCTTCATGGAGGACCTCAGCCCGCAGCAGGTGTTCGAGCGTTTGAGTTCGTTCCTTGAAGACTATCTAGTCTTGCCGACGGCGCCGTCCTATCTTTTCTGGCGATGCCCGCAGCCGGAATTACGTGTACCTGCGCGATGGATTCGGGAACTTCGACATGGATCGAAAGTCATTGTGATAGGGCCGCATGGCTCTGTCACTCCCAGAGCCACACTCGAGAAGACAGGGGCAGATGTAGTGTTACGCGGTGAGCCCGACCAGACGCTCGCCGAGTTAGCGAAAATACCATGGGAGCTGATTGCCGGCTGCTGCTGGGTGGGCAGCCGGGGCGAGTTCCGCATGAGCCAGGGTGTCGGCGTTACAGACATGCGCGCCGTCACCACCCTTGACTACACAGATTATCCGGTCGAGAAGCACAGACACCTGCATCATATATTCCCGGAGAATGGCGCCGACCATTTGCAGCTTGGTGCGGAGGTGGAATTCGCGCGTGGCTGCCCTTACTCCTGCACCTTTTGTAATAAGACCTTGTTCCGCAACAAGTATCGCGAACGCGATCTCTCTTCTGTGCTGGCGGAGATCGATCAACTCATCGGGCGCGGTGTCGACTACATCTATTTCATTGATGAAATCTTCGGCGTTGGAAAACAGGTACGTGCGCTGCTCGGCGAACTCGCGAAGCGACCTGTGTCCATCGGCTTCCAGACCCGCATCGACCTCTGGGATGAAGAATCTCTTGAACTGCTCGGTCGCGCCCACTGCATGTCGTTCGAGTGTGGAATCGAGTCGATCACTGAGGCGGGCCGCGATGAGTTGAACAAGAATTGCCGGTTGTCCACGGACCGTATCGGTGATTTGTTGATTTATGCGCGTCGGTACATCCCGTGGGTACAGGCCAACCTCATCAAGACAGTGAAGGACGATCCTGAACTGGTTGCCGCGTGGCAGCAGCGATTGAAGGCAAATGGCGTTTGGGTGAGCGAACCGGTTCCCATGTTCCCCTTCCCGGGCAGCCCGCTTTATGTAGAAACCTTCTCCGCTCAGCCGGACGAACAGGCATGGGAACGCGCGCACAACTTTTATCTGCAGAACTTCGCAGCCAAAGGTTTCAGCGACATTCAGGAACAAAACCCCAAAACACTCGCAGAGCTTGAATGCGTATCTTGATGACGACCGACACTATTGGCGGCGTGTGGACTTTTAGTAGTGAATTAGTGTCCGGACTGCTGGAGACTGGCAGTGAACTTTTCCTAATCAGCTTTGGACGCAACGCAAATGATGAACAGGAACGGTGGGTCGCGGACACGCTGGCCCGTTGGGATGGCCGCTTTCAATTTACAGGGAGCGACGCTCCGCTTGAGTGGATGCAGAATAATGATCGCGCAATTCTTGATGCAGCGAAGTTGCTTGACAAGGCCGCTTCAGCGTTCAGACCACATGTGCTTCATTCCAATCAATTCTGCTTCGGAGCTCTTGCAGGCACTATCCCCAGACTGGTGACGATACATAGCGACGTATTGAGCTGGGCCGAAGCATGTAGAGATGAGCAGCTACCCGAATCGAAATGGCTGCGGAACTATCGCACGCTTGTGCAAAACGGCCTCGATGGTGCGGATGCTGTGATCGCGCCGACACAATCGATGCTCGACGGGCTATCACGCCATTTCAGAGTTAGGAGCGAAGCCGCGCGCGTCATCCCGAATGGACGTTCTCTTACCCGCCCTCAAGGAAAATCTCGGCGGTTACAGGCAGTGGTTGCAGGCCGTGTATGGGATGAAGCGAAGAATATCGCAATGTTAGAAGACGTAACCTCACCTATGCCCATCAACATCGCCGGCGAATGCTGCTTCGAAGGCCAAGGCTCAACGCCAGGTAAGCTGCTTCATCTCGGGTCCCTCGACCAGAACGATCTTCTTACTCTCTTTGCAGAGAGTGCTGTCTACATTTGCACTTCAAAATATGAGCCTTTCGGACTGGCCGCTCTGGAAGCTGCGCTATGCGGCTGCGCGATCCTCGCCAACGACCTGGCGTCACTGCGCGAGGTGTGGGGCGATGCCGCGCTTTACTTCAAGGATGTGGCTTCTCTATCTGAAGCGCTCTGCTGGGTGAGCAGAGACGCGACATACCTCGAAGAGATGCAAGCCAGGTCTCAAGCGCGAGCACGCATATACAGTCGTGATCGCATGGTTGCAGAATACTCCGGGTTATATCAACTCCTGGTGAATCAGAGCGGAGACCTGATAGATGTCGCGTAGGTTCAAGGTCGCCTACTTTGCTCATTCGCTGACCTCTGACTGGAATAATGGGAACGCCCATTTCCTGAGAGGATTGCTGCAGGGTCTGCTTGGTTTAAAGCATGATGTGGCTGTCTTCGAAGTGGCGGACAACTGGTCATTCGAGAACCTGAAGAGTGAGCTTGAGGGGGCGCAGTCTCTAAAGCAGTTTGCCGATCTTTACCCTGACCTTCCAATTCACCGTTATCCTGCAAGCCGCATCGCGTATCCGCCCCACTGGCACGACGTGCTCAAGGATACTGATGTCGTTATCCTGCACGAGTGGAGCCCTCCCGCACTTGCGCGTCTGCTTCTCGATCTGCGCGACGAATTAGGATTTCGCCTTCTCTTCCACGATACCCATCACCGCGCCTCGTCATCGCCCGAACAAATCGCACTCTTCGGTGTGGATCGCTTTGATGGAGTGCTTGCCTTTGGTGAGTCGCTCCGTAATATCTATCGAGAGCGCTGTGGCATGCAACAGGTCTGGACGCTGCATGAAGCGGCCGACACGACCCTCTTTTCACCGCAGACTGGTATTGCAAAAATTAACGATGTTGTGTGGATAGGAAACTGGGGAGAGGGCGAACGCTCAACAGAAATTCGACAGTTTCTGCTTGACGCTGCAGGTGCGCTGCCCGACCATCGCTTCTCTATCTACGGCGTTCGCTATCCTGATGAGGGTCTCGCTGCGCTCCATGAAGCAGGAGTGAACTACTGCGGCTATCTCGCAAATCTGAACGCTCCATCTGTCTACGCAGCCGCTCGTCTTACCGTGCACATTCCGCGACAGCAGTACACCTCGGCCATGATTGGCATACCTACCATTCGCGTCTTCGAAGCATTGGCCTGCGGCATTCCCCTCATCTCAGCGCCGTGGCAGGATACGGAGAAGCTTTTCCGAAAGGGCGACTACCTTGAAGTTCGGAACGGAGAAGAGATGCGTCGAGCTATGAAGTATCTGCTGAACGATCACGAGGCTGCACAGGCTCAGGCCGCACAAGGATTAGAGACGATTCTGAAGCGCCATACCTGCGCGCACCGTGCACAGGAACTCACCACCATTTTCGAGGAGTTAATCCCATGAAGATCTTTGTCTTCGGCGCCAGCATTCTTACGTCATACTGGAATGGCGCGGCTACTTACTATCGCGGGGTGTATAAGTACCTCGCCCGCAGAGGACATCAGATTACTTTTGCTTCACCCGATGCATTCGATAGGAAGCAGCATCATGACACGGGCGATTTTTCCTATGTCGACGCAATGATTTACGAACCTACATTGGATGTCGATGCGATGCTGCGCCTCGCCGCCGAGGCGGATGTAGTGATCAAGCACAGCGGCCTCGGCATCGACGACGCGCTGCTTGAAAGACGCGTGTTGGAACTCCGGCCAAAGAGCATCGTAATCTTCTGGGATGTGGATGCTCCTGCCACACTGGGACGCATGCAGGAAGATACATCCGACCCGTTCCACCAGGATGTCGCGCACTATGACGCGATCCTGACATATGGCGGTGGACCAAAGGCCCGGGCGGGATATCTCGCAGCGGGGGCGCGCGCTTATTACAGCATCTACAACGGGCTGGACCCGGAAACCCACTATCCTGTACCAGCAGATGCTTCGCTGGCCTGCGACGTGGCCTTCCTCGGCAACCGTCTGCCTGACCGCGAGGCGCGCGTTGAAGAACTATTTCTTAAAGCGGCCAGCCTCGCTCCCGAACGACAATTTCTTATGGGAGGTGAGGGTTGGGCCGATAAGGCGATGCCCCCAAACGTTCGCTCGATTGGGCATGTTTCGACCGACGATCACAACAAACTGAACTGCTCCGCAGGTATGGTGATGAACATCAACCGTACTTCGATGGCAGACTTTGGCTTTTCGCCGCCGACTCGTGTCTTCGAAGTCAGTGGAGCAGGGACCTGCATGTTATGCGACGATTGGCCCGGCATCGATGATTGCTTTGAACCAGGCAAAGAGATCCTTGTGATTCGCACGGCTCAGGATGTTGTTGATGCGCTCGGCACGTACGACGATGCAGCGCGGCGCGCGATTGGAAGCGCCTTCCACCAGCGCGGGTTGCAGGATCACACCTACTTGCAGCGAGCGCTCCAGGCGGAGAGTGCATTCATGGAGTGCATGGCAAAGCGGTCAGGGAAGAACTCTCTGGTTTCCGGCGAAGCCGTTCTGGAAACGGAGACGGCATGAAGGTAGTTATCTTCGGACTTACCATCACCTCTGCCTGGGGTAATGGGCATGCCACCACATTCCGCTCACTGGTAAAGGCCCTTACTCGCAAAGGACACCAGGTTGTGTTCGTCGAAAAGGATGTTGAGTGGTACCGCAACAATCGTGATCTGCCCAGACCTGAATATTGCATGCTCGAACTTTACGGTGAATGGGGCTTGAACGAAGCACGCCTACTGAACCTGTGCTGGGATGCAGATGCCGTGGTCGTCGGTTCCTACTTTCCGGACGCCATTCCAGCGATGAAAGCGATGACTGAAGCTGCTATAAGACCGCTGCTCTTCTATGACATCGATACGCCGATCACTCTACGCGGACTTAGAGAAAGCGGTGAAGTCGCGTACCTAGATGCGGCGATGATTCCACATCTTGATGCCTACCTGAGCTTCGCCGGGGGCCCTGCACTACTCGAACTGGAGCAACGTTTCGGAGCAAAGAAAGCAGTCGCGTTCTATTGCTCTGTCGACGCTGATATCTATAAGTCGTCACCTGCACAGCAGGAATTTCGCTGTGACCTCAGCTATCTAGGCACGTATGCAGAGGATCGTCAGGCGAAGCTGATGCAACTCCTCAATTTGCCCGCGAAGCTGCTGCCTGAGCAGCGCTTCATCGTCGCCGGCGCGATGTACCCGGCCGAGACAGCATGGGCTTCAAATGTGATTCGCTATCCCCACGTAGGCCCTCCCGACCATCCGTCGTTCTACTCTTCCGCCCGCTTCAGCCTTAATCTAACGCGCAGCGATATGGTGACCGCAGGGTACTCGCCGTCTGTGAGACTCTTTGAGGCTTCAGCCTGCGGGGCGACAATCATTTCAGATCGGTGGTCTGGGTTGGAAGAATTCCTGACGCCCGGAGAAGAGATCCTGACTCCGTCCGACGGGCGCGAAGTCGGAGAAATCCTTGTGCATCTCTCGGATGCGGAGCGAGAACAAATCGGCGCGCGGGCTCGGGAACGGATCCTGGCACAACATACTTCATCGCATCGGGCCACGCAGTTCGAGGAGATTGTGGCAAGCCTGGGATCTACGGAGCCTCAGCGAAAAGCTGCTCGAATGACGATAGACACAGAGACGGTTCAGATGCTTCCAGTTGCTCCCGCGCATACACACCAGTAGCTACTGCGATGGCTGGCACGGCATTACTGGTCGCCGCAAAAATGTCCGCAGGCGTATCGCCTACGATGCAAATCGCTGCGTTTGTCTTTGTAGCTGACCGCATCTTGGCAAGAGCGCCAGAAAAAACATCGGTACGATATTCGTATTCATCGCTCCAACCGCCAACACTAAAGTATCTCAGCAGACCGGCGTGCTCCAGTTTCATCCGTCCGATCTCGCGCAGATTACCTGTAGCAATTCCCAGCGTAGCGCCTTTCGTCGAAAGATGCTGCAGTACCTCGTGGACATGCGGAAGAACCATCGTGTGCAGTTCATGGCGTCGAGCCTGTACATAAGCGCCCATCCGCTGTTTCACTTCAGGAAGACGCGGCCGCCACTCGGACTCCGGGATGTGTGCGAGCGTCAGTGCGTCCCGCAGTATACCCACATCCGTGTTGCCGTGAGCAGTAACTCCTTCGAGCGTTAATGCTTGGCCGGACAAACATTCCAATGCGTCGCGAAATGCGAAATAATGGATTGCATCTGCGCAATGCAGCAGCGTCCCATCAATGTCAAAAAGGTAAGCATCGAAACTGTCCCATGGGCGACCCGCTACCAAGTGCTCCGTCATGATGAAGCTGCAATCCCCTGCTCAGTAATTGTTTGAGCCAGATCCAAAAGGGCTGTCTGGACGGCCATCACGACAGGCTCCCAGTCGCCTGGCACAGGCTGGCGGAAGAGTCGCAGCGAAGGATACCATGGGCTGTCGGTGCGATCGTGCATCCAGCGCCAATCCGCCTCGTAAGGGAGCATGACGAAAGCAGGGATACCGAGCGCGCCCGCGAGATGAGCAGCCAGTGTATCCACGGTAATTACAAGGTCAAGTTGACTTATTAACCTTGCCAGTTCTTCAATCGAACTACGGCTTCCCTCGTCAACACGCATGCACGCGAGGAGATCGAACCGTTGGGATATTCTTTCTGTTCCTTCACCAGCGGATTGCAGATTCCAGAATGTGCAACTCTCTGCACCAAACAATGGCTCAAGCATCTGCAATGGGATCGACCGCGCAACGTTCCATCCGCCGGCTGTCCACATCAAGCCAACATGGAAAGGGCGAGGATCACGCCCAGAACTTCCAGGCAGCCGCGATACCTTGGATAATCCCTGCGGGAAATGAAGATATTTATGGCGGAATGGCAGGTCGTCGACAGTGATGCGAAAGAAATATGGAAGTTCCATAATCTCCACCTGCACGTCCCAATCCGGCACGGTCGCCGGCGCCTGCTCGCCCCATGTTATGACTTCCCCCAAATCATCGAAGTAGTGGGCCAGCGTAAGAAGCTTCGGTGGAACTTCGACGATCAGGGTTGAAGCTGCTTTCCGCAACAATGGCGCAAAGCGCAGGAATTGTACGGCATCCCCAAGGCCATGCAGGCATCGGAGCATCACCCGACGGTCGCGAATTTTCTCACCCTGCCAGAAGCGATGCACATCCGGCGCGCCGCGCCCGCGGATGGCGTCGCTCGCAAGCCATGCATTCTCGAAGCGACCCAGCAGCATGTTCGTCATCCAAAGTCCTGATGAGCAACGGTCCGCGTCGCCTTTTAGAAGCTGGGCAGATGTGAATTGTTGCAGCGCTTCGGAAAGCCTTCTAGTCGCGAGAAGCTCCTCAGCAGACTGGATAAGTTGGTTGGTTAGGCATAGAGGAGCTTCGCTCATTGCTTACCGAAATGGTCGGAGCCAGCCGCGGGATAAACGCAGTGAGGATCATCGGGTGGCATGGTCACGGATTGCCATCGGCAGAAATATACCTCCTGCTCAGGATTGCTTTCAATCGAGAAACCGGAGGAGCGGAGCATAGCCTCGACTGCCGCACGATTCGGTATCCACCAGTTTGTAGCATCGTTCGAGTAGCGATGCTCAATAAAGTGCATCCTCGGATAGCCGGGTTCGTTGAACGGCTCGACCTCGGTAAAGTCGTAGTCTGACTGCACGTCCATCACGTCACGACTGCCGCGCTGCATACTTTGAAAGAGAAACCAATCCGTCGCGACATGCTCATGGATAAGATCGAGTGCAAGAAGAGGATGCCTCAAGTGATAGAGGACACCCATAAAGATGACCAGATCGAACGTCTCTCTGAGAGAAGCAATCTCCCATACGGACATGCGAAGAAATTCGATGTCTGCGCCCTCTATCTCGGCCGCCAGGCGCGCTTGCTGCAGGTAACGCTCATCTGTGTCGATGCCGAGTACGCGCGCTGCGCCGCGTCGCTTCATCTCGATCGAATAAAATCCCGCGTTGCAACCAATATCGAGTACCGTCTTCCCTGTTAGATCAGTCGGAAGTGCATGGCGAAACGAATCAAACTTCACCTGTGGGTAGTCCCCCAGGAAATGATCCGGGGCGGTTTGAATTACGCCTCCTAGGTTCATGTTGTGAAACCAGGGTGCAAGCGCGGCGACACGCGCCGCGAGGATAGCTTCATCCCTGATACGTAGTGACATGATCCCCGCCATCTCTGCCCCTTTTTAGCTCGCAATTCAATGTTTGAATGTGACTCTGATGAACCATTGGTTGGATGCACAGTGACGCTGCAGCGTTTCGCGCGTGTGCGGGCTACGCGATGCGCGCGAGTTCTTCCCAAACACCGTAGGCTGAATGAGACGTGAATGGAAAAAGTGCGCCTGCACTTGCTCATGAAAGAAAAAAATCAGGCCGGGAATGATTTTGCAAAGGAAGTACATCAAACACTAGTCAAGAGATAAGCCAAACCGAGTCCGCACCTTTCGACTTAAAGTTTCAGGAGAGTACAGATGACCATTCCAGAGTTCGTTGCGAGCAATGGGCAATCATATGGCGGTGCACTCCGTGCCTTATGGCTCGTAAGCCGGGGAGAATGGGAGATGGCGCACGAAGCCGCACAAGCAGATGAAGGTCCTGATGGAGCCTGGGTGCACGCCTACCTGCACCGAGTAGAGGGTGACCTAACTAACGCAAAGTATTGGTACCGCCAGGCAGACAGACCTGCTCAAAGTTGTGCGATAGCTAGCGAATGGAATGCAATTACAGAAGAATTGTTGGCGCGTTGCAAGTGACAGAAACCCAGGATCTTTGCGATCGCTGCGCCCGGCGTAAGGCGCATTTTGAAGTTGGGCTAATTGCAAACCTGAAACCCGGACAGAAACTCGAGGTCGGCGACCTACCATTCCCGAGAGCAGGCTATCTTTGCCGCTCATGCGCCCAGCTTCTGCAAAACAAATTCCCGAACTTCTACAAACTAACCGAACTCAAACGACTCTAACAACAATGCTGCAACCAGGTTAAGCGGTCGACTTGTGGAGTTAAATTCCATTAAGTGATGTGCACTTCTGCCACAACCGGACGCCAGATATAGACCCGTATCCGATCATCAAAGGAGACCAGCGCAGCAGTTTAGGTGCTTACAGTCGGCTTGAACAATATCTAAGGAGTAGCCCAAACTGTAGATCCAGGTAGATGAGCTTAAAAAAGTTCCAGCCGGCGCTTGTCAGGCAATTCCTTGAGCGTCTTCTTAGCTAGGGTCGGTCGCTCGTCGCCGCGCCAACAAAACTTGAATTCAGCCGAACAGTCACCGCAAAGCCAGAAGTGTTCTATGTGTTCGCTCGATGGCGTTTCAACCGCCTGACGCACAACACGTCCATCGCGGAGATAATGCAACTCCCTTGCGCACTTCGCATTAAAGCAACAGTCAATCATTCTCCGAAATAGGATGCCAGCTCTTAACATGGCGTTTGCAGATTTGTAGCCTGCTGTTGAGCGCAAACCCGTTTGTGCACGCCACAGAATTGCATCACACACTCAGGAGGATTCAAACGTGAGCTTGCAGGATGTCCTGATCGACGAACTACGTGATCTATACAGCGCAGAAAACCAGTTGGTGAAAGCATTACCCAAGACAATCAAAGGCACCAAGAACGCCGAAATGAAGTCCACTTTACGGAATCACCTTGAGGAAACGAAGAATCAGGTCTTACGACTTCGTGAAGTGTTCCAGCACCTGGGTAAGAAGCCGACGGGTGAGCACTGCAAGGGCATGGAAGGCTGTATTGAAGAAGTTAAAGAGGCGCTTGAGAAGGACGAAGAAGGAGCGTTGAAGGACGCCGGCATCCTCGGGGCTGCTCTCCGGGTAGAACATTATGAGATAGCTGGTTATTCCGCCGCGATTGCGATGGCGAAGGTGTTAAAGGAGCGCGAAATCGTCTCACTTCTTACCGAGACCCTCACCGAAGAAAAGAACGCAGCTAAGAATGTTCTAGCCGGGGGTGCCGCGATCCTCAAGGAAGCCAACTCGCAAGAAGACGCAGACGAAGAGGAAGACGAAGAAGATCAAAGTCCTGAAGAGCAGGAATCAGAAAAAGAGAGCGAACAGGATGAGCGGGAAGCAGCACCTGAAATGTCGAAAAAGAAGAAGTAGACAGCACTCAACTGAGCGCCGTTAGTCCGGGCAAGCATCACAGCCCGGACTAACGGACGATTCTATCAATCGGCCTTTTCACTTTCCAGATTAGAGACTTCCTCTCCATCTAGAGGCCGCCCGAAATAGCGCAGCTACTTTCACATAGAAGCTGCAGAATAGGTAGGCACTTGGAAAAGCCAACATATGAACAGTTGGAGGAACGGCTGCGCAGCCTTGAAGTCAAGGTGCAGGAATGTGAACGGCTGTCGGTATCCAACCGATATGCTGCAGCGATCATGCACGAGGTCAACAACCCGCTGGAGGCAATGACAAATCTTGTCTACTTGCTTCAACAGGAGAAACTCACTGGTACCTCGCAGGAACGGCTCAGTCTTTTACAGGAACAGATTGCCGTACTTACAGCGGTAACGCGGCCGTCCCTCGCATTTTACCGGGAACAGAAACAAAGCAGACTCGTTGACATGACTACATTGATCGATTCTGTGAACAAACTTCATTGGCATCGTCTGCAATCTGCAGGCATTCAGTTGCATCGTCGTTGTCCGGAGAATGCGATGTGTGAGGTGAGAGGTAGTGAATTGCTTCAGGTACTCTCCAACCTCGTGGTTAATGCAATCGACGCCTTAGTGGAGGGTGGCGAAGGATCTCATATCCACATCCGGCTTCGTTGCTGTCCTGATTGCATTCACTTGCTTGTAGCCGATGATGGTCCCGGCATTCCTGATCATCTGGAAAGCAGGCTCTTTCAAGCGCATACAACTGGAAAAGCGAAGGGCTCGGGACTCGGGCTATGGATTTCGGAAAGGATCATCCGGAACCATCGAGGATGGATCCGCCATCGTACCAGCCGCGCCTCAGGAAGAAGCGGTACTGCATTCCGCATCTACCTTCCTTGTAAGACGGGCGCATAAGTGGTTAAGGCTATATTGTCACTGGTACATGATTAAAGGAGGGCGAGCTGGAGAGTCTCACTTCATTTGAAAAGAGATGGTGCGCCGGGAGCCTGCTGCCCTAATTGACATTGTCGATATATCTTTGTTGCCGGTATAGACAGTAAGGCACTAGGTAGCTCAGTTGCTTTTCGCTCGCTAAGTCAGATCTTGGGAACGTTAGATTCAAGGCTCGCACTTGAGCACAATTGTCTTCGTTCAAGCGATTCGTCAGGACACTGGGACCATCGCTCGCTTACGGGATGTTGTAAAATCGCGCTTAACTCAAATTACTCTCAGGTCATGACAACGACAACCGCAGGGCCCGAGGACTTTGATTGTCAAAGCAGTCTCTCCGGCTTTTCAGCCGTTTTGGCATTGACCCACATGATGACCTGGTCAAGGGCACTTTTTCGGGCCGGCCGGAGCAAAGGATTACGTAGATGATTCGGAGAACCTTTATTAAGAGCCTGCTCGCCGGAGCCGGAGTCTCCCTGATCGATCCCAGCATGATGACTGCGGAGTCACCAGCGAAAGCGGACGCTGCGGCTCAGTCAAAAGCAAAAAAAGTGATCGTCGCCGGCGCTGGAATTACGGGCCTGTGCTGTGCCTATGAGTTGATGCAGGCTGGCATGGATGTCACCCTGCTTGAGGCTTCGGCAAGGTATGGCGGTCACGTCATGACCGGTAGTGACGGCTTATCCGATGGTCTGTACGCCGATTTTGGCGCGGACCATATCACCCGACCAGGATACGAGCGCTTCTTCGCGTATGCGGAAGAATTCAACCTTCCGGTACTTCCCTATCCCAATGCCGAAGGATCCTGGCTACCATATAACGACAACGATCAGAGAATGATTGGCGGCAAATTCTATACCAACCGCATGCTGGCCGATCCCTCGACGCTCACGGGTCTGGGATTCAACAGCCGCGAGGTCCAGTTCCTGTCCGCACACCCATGGTATGAACTGCAGGGTCTCTATCTGGAGCAGTACGTGGCGAAGCTCACAGACCCATACAAGCCTTTCGGCTCCGGTCTGGACGAATTGGACAAAATACCGATTACCGAAATTTATAAACGGGAGGGTGCTTCCGAATCGGCCATCAACTACCTGGGTGAGGGACAGACCAGCGCCCTCTACTCCATATGGCGTCTCGCCGCGATGAAGTCTCGCGGTATTCCACCTTCTGAAGGCGAGATCTTTCGTCTGAAGGGTGGGAACGAACAGCTTCCTAATGCCTTTGCCCGGAGGCTGGGTTCGCGCGTCAAGCTGGCGCATCCCATCACGGCAGTGGAGCAAAGCGAAGATGGCGTGACCGTTCACTATCACGACTACGGCTATACCGACAATAAGACGATGTCTGCCGATTATTTCGTGAACTGCATCAGCTTGACAGTGTTCAGAAATATCCCAGTCACGCCTCCGTTATCCGCGGCGAAGCAATATGTCGTCGATAACCTGACGTACACATCTCATCCCTTTTACGTCTTCGAGGCGAGTTCCAAGTTCTGGCTCGAAGATGGCCTGAAAAGCATCAACTTGCAATTCGACCACCCGGATATCGAATCCATCTGGGAGGTGCCGAGCGAGGTTGATTCGACGCGCGTCATCCTGAAAGCTAATGCCCCCGGTGGAGTTTCGCCGCAGCGGGTGCTGGCTGCATTCAGGAAGGTATATCCAGGCAAAAGGGACACAATTGTGCAGGCATTGACGAAAGACTGGACTCAGGACACACTTTCTCCAAACTGTGAAATGGAGCCGTTTCCCATAGGAGAGTTTCAGAAGTTCTGGCCGGAGATACTGAGGCCGGAAGGAAGAATTTACTTTGCCGGAACCTACGCGGATCTACTGAGCCGCGGCATGGAATCCTGCATCCGGTCCGCGCAAAGAGTCGCCAGGGAGATCAAAGAGGCATGATACGGACTCGGCGCAACAGGAGCAAAGCGCTTACTGCTGCTCTCATATTCAGTGTCCCCATGGTCTCGGCCGCATATTTCTTTTGCGATGGTCAGGTTGCCAGTTCTCCAGATCAGGCCAAGGATGGCCCTCCAGTTGTCAAAATAACGGCTCCGTCTACGAACAGCACTTCTAACTGGAATTCATTAGTCAACTACAGCGTAGTGGTCACGTATCAGGGTAAGTCCACGCAATATCAGGAAATTCCTTCCAACCAGGTATTAGTCAGGACCATATATCTGCCGGATGTGTCGAAAGCTGGCGAGTTGGGGACGGCTGCTGCTCCAACTCCCCAGGGAGTTCTGGACATCGTACAGTCAAACTGCATGGGTTGCCATGGCTTCAAAGCGAAGGCGATGGGGCCGTCGTTCGCGGCGATCGCTGAACGTTTTCCGGACAGCCAGGCCTCGATGGACACACTATCCCGTTATATACACGAGGGATCGACGGGAATATGGGGCCCGCGAAGCATGCCTCCACATCCGGAGCTCACGGAAGAGCAGTTGCATGCCATAGTGCTCTGGATCGTGAAACAGGCCGCTGATCCCAACGTGAATTATTACGCGGGCACGGACGGAGCGATCCGGATGGAAGCACCCACAACTTCAGGCTCTACCGGAGGAATCCTTCTAACTGCGAGTTACACGGTTTCGACCCCGTCCAGCGATCAGAAACAAGCTGCGCATGGTGAAGATAGCTTGATCGTGCGTGGCAAGTAAGGGACGATCCAACTTTAGATACGAAGGCCGCCGATCCTGACTTCTGCATTCCATGGCGATTAATCATCGGGCTGCGCACAAGTGTCACCTTAAAGAGGCCAAGGAGGGCTCCGATCGCCTGGATCTCTTCACTACAGCGCCAGAAACGCGTAAGGTAGGTTGCACCTCTCAGTCGAGGCAAGATCAGCTTCTACCAAAGGAAAGCAAAAGATGAAATTACGCCCACACCTAATCCTGGCACTTGGTGCCGTCCTGCTGTTTGCAGGCCGAGCTTACGCGGCTGAACCGATCCATTTCCACGGACAACTGCGCACCCGCGATGATCGACCATTACGTGGATTGCACCAGGTCAATTTCAAGTTTTATGAAGATTCTTCCTTGATCGGCATACCTTTGTCGAGCGAGACGCGTACCGTGGTTGCGAATAGCGAAGGCTATTATGACATCGAGTTAAATCTCGGCTCACGGGAGAGACTTTTGCGCGACCGCAAGGTTCTTTATGTCGCTGCAGAGACGCGCGAGGCCGCGGGAGACATAGTTGAGAAGACGGTGATTACATCCATTCCGCAGGGAATCTGGTTCAACTGCAATCCGGATAATGGTCCGGGAGCCTGCGATAATGGCACGACCATCAATACGGAATCCGCGATCGGAAAGATTGCGGCAGGGCATTTCAGCTACATCCTGAATGCTGATAACTGGTGGGGGTCGCAGGCGGAACTTACCGCTTATGCAGATAAGGCGAATACCTCGGGAGTAAAAATAATCTGGTATCTCGGCTCGGATTTTTCGATCTACTTATCGTCCAAGTCTTTTCCTTTGATATCTAATGACACAGAATTGCCAACCAGCTTTTGCAGCGGTTGCTCCAACTCGTCTTTTACAACAGCTTTGATCAAGTTTGTGAGTGCATTTCCAGCTACTGCGGGGTATCTGATCGACGATGAAGAGATTCAGGATGCTGCAGGTGGGTTTCCTGTAGGTTCTGCGGGGAAGAAGGCGGCCGCCACCGACGGAAAAGACATTGCTGCGCTGGCTAAATTGATTCGCGCTGCCGATGCAAAGCACCCGATTTTCGGCACGGAGGATTATCTCGATGTGCCAGATGCAAGTGAAGCTGAGTTGTCGGCCTATTACAGCTATATCCCCGATGGAACTCTGAATTATTACGGTACGGACTATTACCCGGTTGGCTCGTTTGATGGCATGCTGACAAACGCGCAATTGACGTCAGATCAAAAGGCAGATCAGAACTGGCTGGATTCTATTGCGACCAGCAAAGATGCGGCTGGGACATTTGAAGATCTGCAGGCGTTCAACTGGACCGACAGTGGAGAGGGTGGTTGCCCCTCCTCGAGTTGCGCATTTCCAACAGTAGCTCAGCTCCAGGATATGTTGACGGGCGCGGCGACAAGTACGCACACGCCTGCACAGATTTTCTGGTGGGAGTATACGGATGTCGTCTACAACAACCAATGGAACAACCTGCTTACGGCAACAAATCCGCAGTAACCAGGCAGCATCGCTCCACAACAGCTCATGTTGGAGCTTCTAATCAGGGGTCGCCTGTTGCGACCCCTTTTTCTGCTTCGCGTCTAGTCTGGTAAGTGGGTTGCAGGGCGAATATTTCCCGGTCGAATCAGCATAGTGAGCGCAAGACCGACCCGGGTACTTGACTCACACGGGAGATAAACAATACTATTTGCCAATTCAAACGTTTGAACAAGACCTTACGTCTGACTTGAGGCAAATAGTGCACATCGGACAACCACGCAGCACCTTGGCGAGCTGTATTACATGGCTCCTTCTTCTTCTCAGCACGGCAGGCATGGCTGCATTCGGTCAGGCGGGTCGCGGAGGCATCAGTGGCACCGTCACCGATCCCAGCGGCGCAGTTGTTGCCCGGGCCAAGGTCACCTTGCTCGACCAGTCCACTGGCACCACGCAGGAGACTGTCTCCAGCAAGGCCGGCCTTTACTCCTTTGTCTCGCTCGCTCCCGGAACCTATAAAATCACTGCGGGCATCAAGGGTTTCGAGTCGCTTGAATTGCAGAATATCGGCGTCACCGTGGACCAGGTCACCACTGCCAACATCGCTTTGCGCATCGGCAGCCAAAGTGATCTTGTAACTGTAACTGCGCAGAATGATCTTGTGGATGTCAGTAACTCCACTGTAGGCCAGCTCATTACCGCGGAAACGATCGATCGCGTTCCATTGCTTACGCGCAATGTGTATGACCTGGTGCAGCTGAGTGCGGGTGTGACGCCTGCCAATGGTTCGGCCAACTCTTCGAGTTCGCAGGCGATTACCAGTATCTCGACCGGCCGCCCCGGGGTCGATGTTTCGTCGTACACCATCAACGGCGCGATCCAAGGTTCCGTTTACTACATGGTCGATGGAAGTCCCCTCGGCATAGCCGAGAACAATGCCGCGGCGATTATTCCGGCGCTCGATCTTCCTGAGGATGCCGTGGAGGAGTTTCGCGTCGAAACACAGAACACGCCGGCATCCTTTCAGAGTGGTGGAGCAGGCGTTATCAGCCTCGTCAGTAAGTCGGGTACAAACAAGTTTCACGGCGATGGATTCGTCTATATCCGACCGGATGTTTTTGCGGCGAATGATTACTTCAACAAGCAAAGTCAGCTGGAAAGCGGAGCAGTGAACAAGGCGCCTTCGTTCCATCGCTACCAGGAGGGAGGTTCGTTCGGCGGCCCGATCCTGCGTGACAAGCTCTTCTTCTTCTCCGACTACGAAGCGACTCAGCAACAGCAGTTCGATGGCTCGAATATCTACACGGTTCCCACTAGCGCTGAGCGGACCGGCAATTTTTCAGCCGATAGTTTTACTATCTACAATCCGATGGTTCCGGATAATCCGGATGGAACGCGTCAACCGTTTGCCGGCAATAGAATTCCCAATCCCAATCCCATCGCTGCTGCATTTCTATCCAAGTTGCCCAAGTGCAATGTGCCAAATCCGACGACCTGCGATGCAGCCACCAACGGCGCACTCAACAACCTGTATGTTCCAGGCCTCGATCCCACCACGGCGCAAAGATTCGATATCCGTGCGGATTACACACTCAATGAAAAGCAGCGCCTGTTCAGCCGCTTCTCGTTCGATCGGCTCTTTACCGGGGGTGTCAACGCCTATGGCAACGCGTTTGATCCGTTCTATGCGCAGAACGTCACCAATGGCCGGAATATTCTGGTCGGCTACGACTACACCCTCAACTCGAACACCGTGCTGCAGATGCGCTACTCCTTCACGCGCCATTATGAGAACCAGGGCGGCGATCCGGCACAGAACGGCTTCGACATAACCAGCATCGGCTTCCCCTCGTCGTTGGCCGCCCAGGAAGTTTACAAGATCATCCCGACTGTCCTGTTCAGTGATGCGGGTGGTGGCGTTGGCGGCACGACGGACTACAACACCCTCCAGTACGCCAGCGAGAATAGTGACATCAACGCGACGCTTACCAGGGTAGTGGGCAGACACGAAATCAGTCTCGGTGGCGAATACATGAAGCGCTTCCTGAATGTCGGCCAACCGTACGCACCGTCGGGCAACTATGCTTTTGATCTTTCAGCCACGGATCAACAGACGAGCACGCTTGTCGGCGGCAGTGACTTCGCTTCATTCCTGGTAGGCGTGGGCGAAGCGCCTGGCTACGAGAGTTCGAATTTTACCAAGGACCTCTTCGTGGCGGAAGCCAGCCCCTACTACGCACTGTTCGTTGAAGATACCTTCCGGCCTACCAGCACACTCACGATCACCGGCGGTCTCCGCTGGGACATCTTTGGCGGTCGAACTGAACGTCACAACCGAATCGAGTACTTCGACCCCGCCGCAACCGCGAGCTCAAGTGGTGTCTCGTTCACAGGCGCCGAGGTGTATGTGAACGGGAGCCACCGCTCCCCTTTCACCACGAACCTGACCAACTTTGCCCCGCGACTCGCGATGTCCTGGCAGCCGGTCAAGAACCTTGTCGTCCGTGGAGGCGCCGGCTTCTACTATGGACCCAGTGCGCAGATGGTCGGAGGTGCCAGCCTCGATAGCGACGGCTACTCGTCCACTACCAACTGGAACTCTACCTGCTATAACGCCGATGGCAACACCGTGCTGAATGGTTCCAGCTTCTGCCCCGGCGCCGCCGGCGGAAGCCCTGCTCCCAGCATCACGGGACCGTACTCGCTCAGCAATCCCTTCCCTTCGGGCGTGGTGCCTATTGTCAACGCGCCGACTGGCCTCGCCAATAATCTGGGTACAACCCTCAACACCATGCTGCACAGGCAACGCACTCCTACCACATATAACTTCAACTTCGGATTGGAGTATCAGCTGCCCCACGAGTACGTGGCGAGCATCGGGTATGTGGGCAGCCGTGGCCTGTTCCTGCCCCTTGCCAGCGTAGACTTGAACCAGCTTGACCTCGGCACAATCGAAAAGTATCAATCGGCACTGATGAACAGCACCGCCCCTAACCAATGGCAGAGTGTGCTACCGCCAACCAATGCCAGCTACGGCTCGCCGACCGTACCCCTGTTCGTGGCACTGCAGGAATTCCCGCAGTTCGGAAACGGATCGTATGGCGACAACAACGGCGTCATCGTGCATGGTTACCCTGGCGGCGACTCCGAGTACAGCTCGCTCCAGACAAAGCTGCAGAAGCGTCTGACGCAACACTTCACTGCGCTCACCTCCTTCACCTGGGCCAAGCTGATCACTGATGACTCGCTTCCCCCCTTGGATTTCGTGGGGCTGCATGTCGGATTGCCGCAGGATTGGAAGAACCTCAACCTCGAACACTCTGTCAGTCCTCAGGATGTGAAGTATCAGTTCAACGCGCAGGCATCGTACGATCTGCCTATCGGCAAAGACAGAGCATTGCGGCTCAACGGTCCGGCAGACGCGGTCCTCGGCGGATGGACTGTGAACGGCATCGCTTACGTGAGCTCGGGCATTCCCATTGCTTCTCCGATTTCAGGCGTGACGCCGTCGTACTTCAGCCAACGCGCCGACCTCATCTGCAACCCAGGCAAAGGAGCGCCGCTTACGGCTGCGCACTGGCTTGCTCCCGATTGCTTCGCGATCCCGGGCCAGGACACCAACCCCGTCACCAACCCGGCCCCGGCAAACCCAGCCAATCCATTTATCCCGGGAACCGCCCCCGCGTATCTTGACCACGCCCGCACCATGGGAGCGAGGGACGTGGACCTCACCCTGTTCAAGACCCTTGCACTCGGCGGAGACAGGAGTCTTCGCTTTGAAATCTCCAGCTACAACATTGCGAACCGTGTCCAGTTTTCCGCACCAGGCTTTCCATCGATTGCCACCTACGCCAGCGGCCAACAGCAACAGCAGCTAACGGGACAAGAGAACCCATACGCAGCGACATACGGTCAGATCACGTCAACTGCGAATCTGCCGCGTCAATTTCAGGTAGGGTCAAAGTTCACCTTCTAACTGTATACCGGAGCGCCGCGTGAAAATACAAGGAGTAGCTTTGATAAAGCATCTTGCACATAGGTCTATAGCGAAGAGAGGTGATTGTCTGGTTCCTTCGTCGAAAGACCAGCCTGTATATCACCCGGGTGGGCACAGTAGTTCCCGGAACGCTCTGACTCGTATCTATAGCTTGCTGAATACAGCAGCCTGGGGCGCATTACTCCTTTGCGTGGGATCTTTCACTGTACTTTCCGCCCAGGAACGCTCATCCAGTCCGCAGAGCATGACGCTTGAGCAGGGCTGGGACCTCCAATCGTCCGCCAAACTTCAAGCCGGCGGCGAGGTGCTCTCTTCGACGACTTATCAGCCGCGCGGCTGGCTACCAGTAACCGTCCCGACGACCGTGGTCGCGGCAATGGTGAAGGCAAAAATCTACCCCGACCCGACGTTCGGCATGAATCTGCGCAAGTTCCCGGGGATGGACTATCCCATTGGCGAAAACTTTTCGACCTTGCCCATGGCGGCTTCCAGTCCATTCGCGGTCTCCTGGTGGTATCGCAAACAGTTCCGCCTTGAGTCCACGCAGGGTGGTCATATCGAATTGCATTTCGAAGGTATCAATTACCGCGCGAATATCTGGCTGAACGGCCATAAGCTGGCAGACACTTCAACCGTGGCAGGCTCGTGGCAGCGATACACGTTTGACATCACGAAGCTGGTCAAGACAGGCGGCGAGAACGCGCTTGCGATCGAAGTTTTCGCGCCCACCGAGAAAGACCTGGCCATTACCTTTGTCGATTGGAATCCCATGCCGCCGGACAAGGACATGGGCATCTTCCGCAAGGTCTCGTTGCGCTTTACCGGGCCGGTTGCGATTGCGAATCAAGCTGCTTTCTCGCAAGTGAACTCGCCTGCGAACGACGAAGCAACGCTCAGCGTGACGTCCCAGGCAAGTAACACGACAGACCAGCCAGTCAAAGGAGTTCTGCGCGGACGCCTGGGATCCGTCACCTTTGAAAAGGTAGTAGCACTCGGCGCGCACGAGACACAAAATGTGAATTTCGAGGCAGACGAATTTCCTCAACTCCACTTCCACCATCCTGACTTATGGTGGCCGACGCAGATGGGAACGCCGCATCTTTACCCGCTGCACATGGAGTTCGAACTGAACGGCCGCGTCTCCGACTCTGCTGATACCAGCGTTGGCATTCGTCAGATCACCTCCGAGGTCACTAGTCCTACCCGGCGTCTGTTCCGCATCAACGGCAAGCCCATCCTGATACGCGGCGGTGGATGGTCAACTGATTTCATGCTCCGCGAAGATCCGCGTCGCATGCATGCTCAATTGGACTATGTACAGGACATGGGTCTGAACACCATCCGGCTGGAAGGCAGGCCCGAAACTTCCGACTTCTACGAAGAGACCGATCGCCGCGGCATTCTTGTCATGGCAGGCTGGAGCTGCTGTGACTTCTGGGAGAAGTGGCCCAAGTGGACAACCGAAGATCACGCGATAGCCGCCGCATCCCTGCGCGCCCAGATGTACCGTTTGCGCAGTCATCCAAGCCTGGTCATGTGGCTCAACGGCAGTGACAATCAGCCTCCACCAGACCAGGAGCAGGTGTATCTCGGCATCGAGCGCGAACTGCGCTGGCCGAACCCCATTCTCTCCTCCGCGACGGCGAAGCTGGGAACAGCAAACGCGCAGAATGGCGTCCGCATGACCGGCCCGTACGACTATGTGGCGCCGTCCTACTGGCTCGAAGATCACCAGGAGAATCAGCCCACACACACCTGCGACCTTGGCGGATGTGGCGGCGCGCACGGCTTCAACACTGAAACGAGCTCCGGCCCCGCGATCCCTCCCATCGAGAGCCTGCGCACCATGCTCGGGCCCGGTCATCTGTGGCCGATTGACGACGTCTGGAAATACCATGCAGGCGGCGGCGTCTTCCACGAACTCGACAACTATACGAACGCACTCAACGCGCGCTACGGTTCCGCTGACGATGCCGAAGACTACGCGCGCAAGTCGCAGATGATGGCCTACGAAGGCATTCGCGCGATGTTCGAAGCCTTCAGCCGCAATAAATACGACGCCACCGGTGTTATCCAGTGGATGTTGAATAACTCCTGGCCATCGGATATCTGGCACCTCTTCGACTACTATCTCCGGCCAGGCGGCGGCTACTTCGGAGCCAAGACAGCCATGCAGCCGCTGCACCCCATGTATTCCTATGTCGATCATTCCATCTGGGTCGTCAGCAGTCAGTACAAGGATGCAAAGGGACTTACCCTGACTGCGAAAATCTACAACCTGGACATGTCTGAGAAGTTGTCACGCACTGTGCAGCTCGATGCCGCTGCCGACAGTACGCAGCACGTGTTCGCTTTACCGGACACCCC
>CAXTNK010000074.1:13326-22940 GCA_964245665.1 uncultured Acidobacteriaceae bacterium | reverse complement strand
TCCTGGATCAGGTCAAGAAACTGCAGTCCCCGATTGGTGTACTTCTTCGCAATCGAGACCACCAGTCGCAGGTTGGCTTCGATCAGCTCGCGCTTGGCCTGCTCGGCATCCATATCGCCCTGCACCATCTCGCGCTGTGTGCGCTTCAGGTCGGCGATGGGAATACCAATTTCGACTTCGAGCTTTTCCAGGTCCGTCTTGCAGTTTTTCTGCTGACGACGGTATTCCTTCTTCAGCTCTTCGCTCTTCGACTGGTCATGCTTCACGTCGAGCGACTTGATCTGACGCTCGAGCACGCGCATGGAGTCAACTGTCTTGTTCACCTTGTCGAGCAGCCGTTTGCGCTCGGCATTGGTGTACTTCAGTTCGCGGACAATGCGTGAAACAAGAATCTTTTCACGGTTGATCGCCCACTTGGTCTTGCGATATTCCTTGGCCTTGGTCTTCGCGTTCAGCGTGTCCAGCTTTTCCTGGTGGACTGCGCCTTTCTTCTGGTGCTTGATCAGTGCATCGACCCGGCCAACCGTCTGCTTGATACGCGCATGCAGGATCTCTTCCGTGACTTCTTCTTCATCGAAGATCACGACTTCCTTGATGTTGCGCACACCCCGCTTCAGGTCATCGCCGAGGGCGACCACTTCGCGGATCACGATCGGCGACCGTGAGATTGCTTTAAGAACACGCAGCTGTCCGCGCTCGATGCGCTTGGCGATTTCCACTTCGCCTTCGCGCGTGAGCAGCGGGACTGTACCCATCTCGCGCAGATACATGCGAACGGGGTCATTGGTCTTCTCAAGTGTGCCCGGGGTCAGGTCGAGTTCTACGTCTTCCCCGTCTTCACTCTCGCTCTCGAACTTGTCGCCGCCAAACTTGGGGCCGCCTTCGAGTACATCGATGCCCTGCGTACCGATCGTGGTCAGAAGGTCGTCAAGATCCTCAGGCGAGTGCATGTCGCCCGGGATAAGATCATTTACCTCGCCATATGTGAGGTAACCCTTCTCCTTGCCCGTATCGATGAGCTTCTGGATATCGTCTTCGTATTTATCTTCTTTTTCTTCGTCTAATGCCAAGCGAGTTTCATCTCCCGCGGAAATTTTCATAACGCCAGCTTTCTGCCAGCTCCCCGGCAGCCATCGTTTGGCCGGGTGTGTCCTGGTACGAGCTATTGAGGTCGATTGGGTTGACGGCGCGCCTGTGTGGCCCCTGAATGGGCATGTCCCGAGTCCTTATATGGAAGGGAAGGTAGACGCACTCCGCCTAAGCTCCTAGAATATCACGAAACAGCTGATTCCCTTCCGCGTTTAAGGGTCTAACAGCCATTGCGCGCCCCGTTTTTAAGGGACCCGTCCTCACTGTGTTAGATGTATGAAACCCGTTTTTGTTTCGCTGCCGCATGGAGTCTCGACCGGAACGCGTGAGAGACGAGCAAATCGGCTCACATACTATCCCTGGCGAGCATGAACAGGGTCACACGACTGCCAGCGAATTCGTCTGATAGGCCCGCCCGGCACCTGTCCCACTTCGCCTGTGGAATCCAGACTTTGTGATGCGACGATGTATCACATGAAGAGGGTTTCGATCCGCGATTTGCGCTATGACTTCAAGAAGGTGGAGCGCCTGCTGAGTCTGGGTGAGGAAGTCGAGGTCACCAGGCGTCGCAAAGTGATCGCCCGGCTGATACCGGAGAAGCCTGCCGAACGGCCACCCATGCCTGATTTCGCGGCGAGGCTGAAGGCGATTTACGGTGACAAACTTCATGAGGTAAGCGGCGCGGATTTGATACGAATGGATCGCGATAGCCGGCCCTATTGAGTATCTATTTCGACGCGAGCTTTCTTGTGTCACTGTACAATCCGGATGTCCATTCGCACGTTGCCATTGAAACCATGCGTTCGGTGACGGCTGGCGCATGGGTTTCGACAATTGCCGAGTTCGAAATCCTCAACTCGCTCGCATTGCGAGTCTTTCGAAAAGAGGACCCGCTGGCGGAATATCAATCTGCCGTGACCGCCTTCGAGCAGGACATGCGGAATGGCGTCTTTCAATTGAAGCCCTTGCCGGAGGCTGCGTTCGTGCGTGCGCGCCAATTGTCACGCCAGACCACGCCGCGACTGGGCACTCGCGCAGCAGACCTGTTGCATGTGGCCATTGCCGTTGAACTGGGAGCGGACGAGTTCTATACATTCGACCGGCAACAGGCGAAGGTGGCGAAAGAAATGAAGCTTAAAACCAATCCTTTGTCGTAAGGCGCACCCGCCGAGACGCGCGTGCCCTCAGGCTTCGCGCAGAGCCCGGTCTAGCGCCAGTTTGGCTGATGTGAGGGTCAGCACCTGCTGCTGATCGCCGCGCCTTTCAGCTTCGGCGATCTCCGCCCGCAAACTGCGCTGTTTCTGTTGCAGATGATGGTGTTTCAAGGTTGCAATGGCGGCTTCAAGATCGTGCTGCGAAAGTGCGTCATGCTCCTTCATCAGGATGTCCGCCAGCATGGCCCGGCCTGATCCGGCTTCCACAGCGTCGAGCGCATCGTGCGATGGCCGAAGGCGCAGCGGCTCGATCATGTGCGCGATGCCGATGGACGCGAAGCATTCCGGGTGCGTTTCAAGAGCAGTCACGGCCTGGGCGAAGATGCTGTGATCAAGCGGCGAGGCCAGCGCACGCAGCAGAACGCGCTCGGCTTCGCTGCAACTGGTCGCGCGCATCGGTGTCACCGCATCCCGGCGTTTGGCGGCAGCCAGTCTCAATTCTTCACGCATCACGGCAGAGTCGATGCCGAGCTTCTGTGCCGCATCTGCAGCGAATTCGTCCCGGCCAATCAGGCTGGGCATCTTGCGGATGTGGGGCAGCAAATAGTTGACCGCCGCCACCTTGGCATCGGCACTGCGCGGCGGGAAGAGGATGCGGGCGCGGTCGATCAGGTAATCTGAATGCCGGCGTGCTTTGCTCAGCGCTTCTCCATACGCGCGGATGCCGCGTTCGCGAATATACCGGTCAGGGTCGAGGCCGTCTTCGAGCGTCACGACACGCACCTCGAAGCCTTCCTCGGTCAGCATCGAAATAGATTTTTCAGCCGCATTCGCGCCGGCAGTATCGGGATCAAAATTGATGACGACGCGCGTGACATAGCGGCGCAGCAGACGTACCTGGTGTTCAGTGAAAGCCGTGCCGCTGGTAGCGAGCACGTTGGTGATGCCGGCCGAAAAGACGGAGATGCAGTCCATCTGGCCCTCGACCAGCAGCGCGAAATTCTGCTGGCGGATGGCAGTTTTTGCCTTGTCCAGATTGAAGAGCACATGACCCTTGGAATAGAGGGGCGTCTCGGGTGAATTGAGGTACTTCGGCCCGGCTTTTTCGTTCTGCGTCGCCGCGGCCGCACTGTCGAGGGCGCGGGCGGTAAAGGCGATGACCCGTCCGCCCTCATTCGCAATGGGGAAGGTTATGCGCTTACGGAAGCGGTCATAGAGCGGTCCGGGAGCACCGTTTTCCTGCTCTTTAAACGAAAAAAGACCCGAAATGCGCAGATTTTCAACTGTTTCCATACGTTCCAGGACGCTTTTCAGCCCCTGGAAGCCCTCCGGTGCATAGCCGATGCGGAACTTCTGAATGGTTTCCGCCGATACACCGCGCCCGGTCAGATATTCACGGGCAGCGGCGCCTTCGGGCGACTTCAACTGCTCTTCAAACCAGACCGTGGCACGTTCGTGCAGGTCAAGTAGCTTCGATCGCTGCCGGCTCTCGGCGGCTTCTTCGGGTGAATTGAACTCGCGCTTCGGCAGCGCGATCCCGCACTTGGCTGCGACGATCTTGATCGCCTCAGGAAAGCTGACATTTTCCAGCTTCTGTACGAAGGCGAAGACGTCGCCAGAAACGCCGCAGCCGAAGCAGTGATAGAACTGGCGCGTAGCGTGGACTGAGAACGACGGCGTCTTTTCGCCATGGAACGGGCACAGGCCGGAGTAGTTCTGCGCGCCGGCCTTCTTCAGGCGCACATATTCGCCGATGACGCGAACAATGTCGGCCTGCTGCTTGACGGTCTGGGCGAAATCCTGGGACATGGCGGACGGGTTGCTTCATACTCAGGATAGCGCTTTCGCAACTGACCGGCACAATGGATCGCTGGCGCGCAGGAGAGCAGTATGCGCGTAATTCCGCGTTCGATGGAAAAGCAGCCGAGGATCATAACCGCGCTTCTCGCCATGCTGCTTTACTTCCTCATCGGCTGGGCGCATCCGGATGAGCATCACTGGAGAAGGGCGGCAGACTTTCTGCTCGGGTTTTCAACAGCGTTGATCGCCGTGAATATCTTTAGGGGTCGCAAGTCGCGCGACTTGTCGTAAAAGTGTCCTGCGGATTGACACCGGCGCTTGCGGCTTGGGGACAACCAGCAGGTCCTTTCACTTCGCTCAGGATGACAGTTCCGGGGTATGCAGGCAGGACGAGCACTTAACACAGGTTAGCGAGGCGGAGGATGCCTTCCGGCGTGACACCTCGCTCCTGAAGCGCTCGCAGGCTGAGGGCATCATGACTCTTCGCGAGCCGCTGGCCGTGCTCGTCGCGGAAAAGTTCGCAGTGGAACCATGCCGGGTCGGTGTAGCCGAGTGCGCGGTTCAGCAGCATCTGCCGGGCGGTCGACTTGAGCAGGTCGGCGCCACGCACGACTTCCGTGATCTGCATTGCAGCATCATCGACAACCACCGCCAGCTGATAGGCCGGCACATCGTCGCGACGCCAGACAAGAAAGTCCCCGAAGTCCCGGCCAGCAACGAACGTCTGACGGCCGAGTTTGCCGTCGGTAAAGACGATGCTTTCGCCCTGCGGTACGCGAAAACGCCAGTTGACGCCCGCCGGTGTCTTCCACTCACTGACGGTTCCAGCGGGCGGTCGGCAGTTACCGGGATAGAGTGGTTCGTCATCGTGTTCATGGGCGTCGTCATGAGCGCCTGATCCATGGGCAGCAGGCTCAGTCGATTGACAGCCATCCGGATCTTCGTGAGGAGCGGCGGCGGCCAGCGCGAGTTCCCGGCGGGAACAGTGGCAGGGATAAATCCAGCCGCCCGCGCGTAGACGGTCCCATGCGGCGCGATAGACATTGTATCGCCCGCTCTGCGCATAAGGACCGAAGGGGCCGCGTTCAACTTCACGTGCCTTGGTAGGACCTTCCTGCCAGCGAATGCCCAGCCACTCGAGGTCTTCAATCAACGCGGCGGTGAACTGCGGGCGCGAACGCTGCGGGTCAAGGTCTTCGACGCGCAGGACCAGTGTTCCATTTGCAGAGCGGGCACGCTGACAGGCAATCCAGAACGTCCGTGCATGGCCGAGATGCAGCAGGCCTGAGGGCGAGGGGGCGATACGGCCCCGATAGCTGGCTGAAGTCGAACGCAGGGAGACAGTCGCGACCACATCAAATTGTAGAGCCGTACGCAACCTGTGAACGTCTGCCGACTAACTGGAAGGCACATCGGCAAAGAGGATCAACGGATGTTCGCTGGATGACATCAATGTAGTTCCTATCCTGCTACGCTCCGGATAGTCGACGGTCGACTGGCCCGGTTGTATGTTCAGCATCCCGACCAGCATTCCCTCTGAGTCCCCTGGAAATGAGCACGCCCCTGTGAAACAAAAGAGCGGGAAGATTGACGCGGATTCCAGAGACAAAGCAGACAGTACTCCAGCATTTCCGCGTCCCGCCGACTGGATGTTTCTGCAGCCGAGCGTACTCGACCAGATGCACGATGCGGTGATCGTGACCGATCTCGACGGTATTGTCACCGGATGCAACCGGGCAGCAATCTCGCTTTACGGCTACACGGCGGATGAATTAATCGGCCAGGACATTGCGACCTTCTACAGCATGGAAGAACAGTACATCTTCCGGGAGCAGGTGCTGCCCTCCGTCTTGAATACTGGCTCCTTCCGCGGAGAAGTTCGCAATCGCACGCATACGGGCGATTACGTGTATGTCCACCTGACAGTGACGCTGCTGCGTGACGGGGACGGCCGACCGGCGGGCATGGTGGGATTTTCAGTCGATGTGACAGTACAAAAGCTGGGCGACCTGGCTCTGCGCCGCAATGATGACATGGAGCGTGAGCGCGAGACTTCGCTGGGCGCTCCAGCCACCATGCGCATGCTGGCGCGGGCGGTCGAGAATGCACAGGACGTGGTACTGATTGCAGAAGCGGAGCCCATTGACGGGTCAGGTCCGCGCATTCTTTATGCGAATCCCGCCTTTGAACGCATGACTGGCTATTCCGCGGCCGAGGTGGTTGGCATGACGCCACGGATTCTTCAGGGACCGAAGACAGACAGGGCGGCACTGGACCGTATCCATAAAGCGTTGTGCGAGTGGAAATCCGTCCGCGAGGAGTTGATCAACTATCGCAAGGACGGTAGTGAGTTCGCCGTTGAAATTTCAATTGTGCCGGTCGCAAATGAAAAGGGCTGGTACACGCACTGGGTTTCGATACAACGCTCGATCACCGAAAAGAGCGTTGCCCTTGAACAATGGAAGCAGAGTGAGGCAGACCTGCTGCAGCAGGGCCGCGACCTGAGAGAGTCGCAACGGATCGCGGGATTAGGAACCTGGCACTGGAAACTCGCGACTGGTGCGATGACATGGTCAGAAGAGATCTATCACGTCTTCGGGCGCAACCCGGCTTTGCCGCCGCCATCGCTTGAAGAGCAGAGCCAGATCTACATGCCGGTAAGCTGGGAGCGGCTCCAGGCTGCTGTCCGTAACGCAGTCGAGTACGGGACGCCTTACCAGCTGGACCTTGAACTAGTCGTCCCGGAAGGCCGATCGAAGTGGATCAGGCTGTGTGGCGAGGTGCAGGCAGTTGCTGACGGCAGGCACAAGGAACTGCGCGGCACCATTCAGGGAATAACCGAGCGCAAACAGGCAGAAGCTGACCTGCGACGCATACTGGAGCGTAAGCGTCTGGGTATGCAGGTCGCGGCGCTGGCGCTGGCCGATGTCGACTATACAGCCGGCCTGCTTTCTCTGTCCCCTGAAGCAGCGCGCATGTTCGGACTGGGCGATGATGCGGTGGTGTTGCCGCGCAGTGCGGTGCATGCCACCTTCCATCCGGAAGACCGCGACGAACTGGCGAAGCGGATTTCGGCCTGTCTTGACCCGCTGGGAACCGGCTGGTTTGCCATGGAGCATCGCGTGGTGTGGCCATCAGGTGAAGTGCGCTGGCTGCGGGTAAGAAAGAAAATATTCTTTGAGGGCGAGGGCAATGATCGCAAGCCTGTCAGCGGGATTCTTGCGTCTACAGATGTCACGGCAGAAAAAAATGCGACCGAAGAGATTCAGCAGAGCGAGATACGCTTCCGTACGATGACCGAGAGTCTTCCACAGATGATCTGGACATCAGACGCAAAGGGTCAGAAGCTGTTCTGCAACCAGAGGTACCTCAAATACATCGGGATCCCGTCCGCAGACATGGTGAAGCTGCGCTTTGAGGATTATCTTCATCCCGACGATCGTCTGGCAGCCTCAGAGACGTGGCAGCGTTGCATGGCCACCGGCGAGCCCTACCTGCAGGAATATCAAATGCGCCGCCACGATGGCGTTTATCGTCACTTTATCGCGCGGGCGCTCCCGGCGGTAAACGACCACGGGGTGATTGATCGCTGGTTGGGCAGCATTACGGACGTGCACGATCAGAAGCTTGCGGAAGAGGCACTGCGGCGGTCTGAAAAACTGGCGACGGCCGGCAGGCTGGCTGCCAGTATCGCGCACGAAATCAACAACCCGCTCGCGGCGGTCACGAACTCTATCTATCTCGCCCTGCAGGACAGCGGGCTCAGCAGCAGGACCCGGGCGTTTCTTGAGATGGCAGATCAGGAGCTCGCGCGGGTAGCGCATATCACGACGCAGAGCCTCAAATTTCACAGGCAATCCATCTCGCCCGAGTTAGCGGACCTGGGCGAGGTGATGCGTTCAGCGCTGGCACTATTCGCATTGCGGTTCAGATCAAAACAGGTGACGATACAGACTGAATTAGAAGCAGGCGTATCGGTCTGGTGCTTGAGCGACGATGTGCGCCAGGTGTTTACCAACCTTCTGAGCAATTCGCTCGATGCAACCAGAGACCACGGCCGGATCCGGATTCGTATTAAGCCTTGCTACATATCGATCCGCAACAGGGTTCCGGGGGTAAGGGTAGTGATCGCCGACACCGGCGTGGGCGTGCCTGAAGCGATCAAGGCCCGGATTTTCGAACCATTTGTCTCGACGAAGCCGGAGACGGGCATTGGCCTGGGTTTATGGATCTGCGAGGGCATCGTAAAAAAGCATGGCGGCCGTACACGATTGCGCAGCCGGACAGGACCGAAGCAACCTGGCACAGTCGTTTCCCTTTTCTTTCCAGCAGATGGATTGAGCGGCTGGCGCGTGCCTCCTGCGAAAACAGTTAAATCGGACCAGGACTTAAGAAAGAATTAGAACAAATCGGGGATGCTGGTGAAAGCTATCCGGGTCGCTGCTGCTGAACCGGCTGGAAGCATGCTCGCGAAGTGCAACATCGATGTACCGTGCCTGGCGTTGATCTTGTCCATGGTGCTCGACAGGCGCGTGCGACGGGCTTCTGTCTCCAGACCCGAAAAAAGGCTTAGGGTGTGCAGGTGGTCGGGCACCAGGTTGCTGAGACCAACGCCCACGAAAAACGGTTTCTGATGCGCTGTATCCTGCGGCCGCGCAGCCCAGAGTTTCTTCAGGCCATCGATGAGCGTCTGGTTGTCCTGGCATTCAATCAACGGCGTGCTCTGCGACCAGGCTGCCTGAGGGATACCCGAGAGATGCTTCTTCGATGAGTTGGGCACCGCGAACTTGATAGTCAGGCGGATATTCGTGGCCCACAGGCGGGCATTGCGCAGACGCATCGCGGTCTTGTGGAGCAGTTTGCTGACCACCGCATAAGCACCGTCTGGGTTGCGCATTTCGGGCGGCAGGACGTGTGAGTTGCCGATCGACTTCTGGTGCTCGAGCTCGGCATCTTCAAAGTCTTCTCCGCGCAGCCAGTGGTAGAGCTTTTCGCCGCCGATGCCTCCCCAGACATTGTTCATGGCCTCGCGGTCGAGGGCGTAAAGCTGGGCCATGGTGCGGATCCCGCAGTCCTGCAGACGCTTCTCCATGCGCGCGCCGATGCCGGGGAGGTCGCGCGGGGTGAGCTGCAGCAGGGCGGCTTCGAGGATGTCGGGCGTAAGCGCGACCAGGCCGTCGGGCTTCTCCATGTCCGACGCAATCTTGGACAGGTAGCGATTGGGCGCAAGACCGATGGAGCAGCGAAGAGTGGCGCCGGCATGCTCGCGAATACCGGCCTTGATGCGATGTGCGAGGTCGAGCGCGGCCATCAGCGGCTGTTCGCGGCCGATGAGCCGGCAGGCCATTTCGTCAATCGACATGACAGAGGCGACGGGCACAAAGCGCTCGACTGCCTGCACGATGCGGTGGTGGTAGTCGACGTAGAGCTCGTGGCGGGCTTCGACGAGCACCAGCCCGGGGCACTTTTTTTTCGCTTCGCCGACCTGCGTACCAGTTTTGACGCCAAAGGCTTTCGCCTCGTAACTGGCCGCGATGCAGCAGGTCGTGTCCGCCATAACAGGAACGACGG
>CAXTNK010000074.1:11566-13316 GCA_964245665.1 uncultured Acidobacteriaceae bacterium | reverse complement strand
ACGACGGCGACAGGCCGACCGCGCAGCAGTGGCTGCAGTTCCTGCTCAACCGAGGCGAAGTAGGAATTCAGATCCAGGAAAAGCCAGCGCACTCGCGGACCGGAAATGGCCTCAGGCGCCTGCGCGGGACCGGAAGTAGGCGGGTTTAAACTGAAGTGCATCTTCCCCTTATTTTCGCCCTATGCAGACGGCTTGTGCAAGGCATACTGTATGCCAGTAGAGCATCATGAATTCAGGGGCTCCCACTTTTGAGGGCTGGCGTTAAGTAGAACAGCAGGTGATTCTTGTACTGCAGTAAACCTGAAAGATCATTCCGTGCTCTAAGTTATTACCAGAGGTAAGGCACATGTTGTCCGCCAATTTTTCCGCAATTTCGCACATCTTTTCTCAGTTTGAATCGTATGTCCCGGCTGCTGCGGTAACGCTGGGAGCCGGCGTACTGGTTTTCTGCGCAGTAAGCGGCGTTTGCTCGCCGTCCAAGGAAAAGGACCAGATCTTTCGTAAGCGCGTGATCTGATTTGTTGTTTGCCGCTCACACGCTTCGCCATGGAGTTGTGCGGCGGTTCGTTTCAAAGTTCTGCCGATTTGAATTTCGACGGGAAATTCACGGCCGGTGATCTGCACTCTATAATCCGTGGGAATGGCCAAGCCGGACTTAAAGACTGCCTCTGAAGCACCTCCAGCACTTTCTCCTCATTTACAGGAACTACAGGCCCGACACGCGCTGGTGGAAGAAGCCGGCGGCCCGGAGCGGCGCGAACGTCAGAAGCGCGATGGCAAACTGACGGCGCGCGAGCGCGTTGAGCTGCTGCTGGACGAAGGCTCATTTGAAGAGACGGACCGCTTCGTTACCCATCGCTGCACCGATTTCGGCATGTCGGAAAAGACCATACCGGGCGACGGCATCGTCACGGGTTATGGACTGATCGACGGCCGGACGGTTTTCGTCTTCGCTCAGGATTTCACCGTCTTCGGCGGATCGCTGTCGGAGAGTAATGCGGCGAAGATCATCAAGCTGATGGAGATGGCCCTGCGCGTGGGCGCGCCGATTATCGGGCTGAATGACAGCGGCGGTGCGCGCATCCAGGAAGGCGTGGTCTCGCTCGCCGGGTATGCGGATATCTTTCTGCAGAACACTTTGGCTTCCGGAGTCGTGCCGCAGCTTTCGGCGATCCTCGGACCATGCGCGGGCGGGGCCGTCTATTCGCCGGCGATCACCGACTTCATCTTCATGGTCGACAAGACTTCGTACATGTTTGTGACTGGCCCAGACGTAATCAAGACAGTTACACATGAGGAAGTGACGAAGGAACAGCTCGGCGGCGCGGGCACGCACAGCGAAATCTCCGGCGTGGCGCATTTCGTCGCGCATGACGATGCAGAGTGCCTGGCAATGCTGCGGGAGTTGATGAGCTTTCTGCCATCGAACAACCTGGAAGAACCGCCGCGACGCGCGACCAGCGATCTGGCAAGCCGGATGGACGCCGAACTGAACACCTTGATCCCGGCCGAAGCGAGCCAGCCGTATGACATCAAGGACGTTATTGTCCGCCTGGTGGACGACGGCTATTTCTTTGAGGTGCAGGACCACTTCGCGCGGAATATCGTCATCGGTTTCGCGCGCATGGATGGCCGGTCCATCGGCATTGTTGCGAATCAGCCGATGCACCTGGCCGGCGTGCTCGACATTGATGCGAGCGTGAAAGCAGCACGGTTCGTGCGTTTCTGTGATGCCTTCAATATTCCGCTG
>CAXTNK010000074.1:5700-11556 GCA_964245665.1 uncultured Acidobacteriaceae bacterium | reverse complement strand
TTCCGCTGATCACGCTTGAGGATGTGCCCGGTTTTCTGCCCGGTACGCAGCAGGAGTATGGCGGGATTATCCGCCACGGCGCAAAGCTTCTCTATGCCTATGCGGAAGCGACTGTGCCGAAGCTGACAGTGATCACGCGCAAGGCCTATGGCGGCGCGTATTGCGTGATGAGTTCGAAGCAGATCCGCACGGACCTGAACCTCGCCTGGCCGACGGCGGAGATTGCCGTGATGGGGCCCGAGGGTGCCGTGAATATTGTCTATGGCCGCGAACTCGAGCAGGGTCTGCGGGAAATGGAAGAGCGCGAGGGACCATTGACAGAAGAGCGTCGGCAGGCGCTGCTCAGTGCGGCCCGCAAAGAGAAGACAGATGAATTTCGCCATCGCTTTTCAAACCCGTATGTTGCGGCAGAGCGGGGGTATGTGGATGCGGTGATCCTGCCAAGCGAGACACGGCCCCGGCTGATCCGGGCACTGGCGATGCTCGAGGGAAAACGGGACAAGAATCCGCCGAAGAAGCATGGGAATATTCCGCTGTAATTGCGGCCGGGGTCGAAAAATGCAGATTTCTCCGCGCTTCGCTTAGGCCGGAATGACAAAATTGATCGCTCAGGATGACAAGACTTCATCATTGACTCCCGGCGACTCCCGGGGTCGGGGTAGAAGACGCAGGTCCTTCGACTTCGCTATGTTTCGCTCGGGATGACAAATTCGATTGAATCCGGCTGCCGGGATTCTGTAGCGCCGTGACAAGTTTTCATCTACCAACGTCGATGTATCTGCATCTGTTTTTCTAAAGGAGAAACTTCCCATGTCCTCGAACTCTCCCAAGCTTGTTCTACTTCCTGATAGTGAACATCCGCCTGTACCGAACGCGAGCCACGTTGGCAAGGCGACCGGCAACCGCGATATCCGCGTGTCCGTGATTCTGCGGCGGCAGAAACCGCTGGACATTGCTGCTCTGCGCGGCCGCCAGCTGTCACATGAGGAGTACGACTCCACCTATGGCGCGGCGCAGAAGGATTTCGACGCGGTCAAGGCGTTTGCGCAGGCGCACGGGCTGAAGGTGGATGAACAGAAGTCGAGCACTGCACGACGCCGGGTCGAACTTCGCGGTACCGTTGCTGCGTTCAATGCAGCATTTGGTGTCGAATTGAATGACTACGAAGCCACCACTGGCCGGCATAAAGGCAAACAGTTCCACGCCATCACCGGAACAGTCCAGGTTCCGGAAGAACTGGCTGAAAGTGTGGAAGCAGTGCTGGGGCTCGATAACCGGCCGATCGCGACGCCGAAATTTCGTCTCAAGCCAAATGCGAGCACTACCGCTGGAACGTTTACGCCGCCGCAGGTTGCGCAGGTTTACAACTTTCCCACAGCGGGGAATGGCGCCGGGCAGACGATCGGCATCATCGAACTTGGCGGCGGTTACAAACCGGCGGACATCACGAATTACTTTCAATCACTCGGCATCACGGCGCCAACAGTCACAGACGTCCTGCTGGATGGCGGGACGAATGATCCAACGACCCCTGACAGCGCGGATGGCGAAGTACTGCTGGATATTGAAGTCGCAGGCGGCGTTGCGCCAGGCGCGAAGATTGTCGTCTACTTCACGACCAATACGGACCAGGGATTTCAGGATGCTATTTCTACGGCAATCCATGACACGACGAACAACCCGAGCGTGATTTCGATCAGCTGGGGCGGGCCGGAATCGAGCTGGGCGCAGACGGCGATCAACAGTATGGATTCGACCTGCGAAGGAGCGGCGGCGCTCGGTATCACGATCACCGTCGCATCGGGCGACAGCGGTTCGTCTGATGGAGGAACGGGCGACAATGTCGACTTCCCTGCTTCCAGTCCCAACGTACTGGCGTGCGGCGGCACTGCGTTGACGGCGAGCAATGGCCAGCGGCAGTCGGAGGTCGTGTGGAACGACCAGGCGTCGGGTGGCGGCGCGACCGGCGGCGGCGTGAGTACGGTGTTCCCGCTGCCCAGCTGGCAGGCGAATGCGGGTGTGCCGGCTCCGGCGGATGAAGAGCCGTCGAGCAGCGAAACAGTCGAAGGTCACGCAGCGAAGAAGCACAGGAAAAAGAAGCCGGGCAGTGGTACCGGGACCGGGGGGACTGGCACCGGTACCGCTGCGACGACTGGCGGCCGTGGTGTGCCCGATGTTTCCGGCGATGCTTCTCCCGAGAGTGGCTACACCATCCTGGTGGATGGCACGCAGGAAGTAGTTGGCGGCACGAGCGCGGTGGCGCCACTCTGGGCGGGGTTGATTGCTCTGCTGAATCAGCAGCTGGGTAAGAAGGTCGGTTTCCTCAATCCGCAGATCTATGCACTGGGCGAGGCGCCGTTCCATGACATAACCAGCGGCAATAATGGGGACTTCTCGGCTGGCACCGGATGGGATGCGTGCACAGGCCTGGGTTCGCCGAACGGCCAGGCGCTGCTGACTGCTCTCAAAGGTTAGTGAATCTGCTGCTTTACCTGACGGAGTGGCGTAAAGCGCTACTCCGTTTTGTTTTGCTTCGGCGGTGTCGGTATGTCCGATGAGATCGGCTGCTGACTGCAGTTGTTCAGGCACAGGAGGCTGGAAACCTTCGGATGCTCCGGATCCCACTTGACTTCCTGCCAGGGTTCATAGGGTGAGGCGAGCGGCCGGTGGTAGACGATGTCAAGGCAATCCTGCAGGCCATCGCGCAAGGATTCAAGCTGGGGGAAAAGCTGGACCTGCTGGCTGTCCAGCAGCCCGATACCCGAACCCATATTGAGGGCGACGATAAATGCTGCTACACCACACCATCCGGCAGGGATGGCAGGGACGTGGAGAGCATAGGTTTGCGCTCCCGGGTGGGTGACGAGGATAAACGTCACAAGGAATGACGTGAGCACCGTAAGGGCATTGAAGCGAAAAGAATCGAATCCCTGCGAGTGAAGCAACAGCGGTGCAAGCGAGGCCATGAGGATAGCGATCCTCAGAAACGTACGCGTCGATCCAGGCCATTTCCTGACGTGGCGAAGACTGATAGCCAGGAAGAAGATGATCGCAGGCCCGAAGACGAATAGCGAGTCGATCTGCATGTTCCAGTAGTGTGTTGTGCGCGCCAGGTCCTCCATGATCTGGAGGTTATCTCCGATCCCGCGCGCGAACACGGAGAAGAGCCACTCACGCGGGGGAAAGTCCAGCCGGGCGATCATCGACTGGCGCAGGACGCTGATCTTTTGCGGCGTAAGAGCAGGTGCAGCGGAAATCAGAAGTACGGTTGCCAGCGGGATCACGATGAGTGCCAGCAGGCTGAGCGATCGAGTGGAGAAGATCGCGCTCCGCAATCCGGCGGGCTCACTCACATGTTCCGGGGGTCCTGTTTCGGGATGCAGTGTATCCAGCAAAGCGCGCACCACAAAGAGGGGAACAAACACCAGCAGGAACAATTCGTGGATAAGCAGCCCGACAATACTGGCGGCAATCGCAACAGGGAGGAAAAGGCGGGCGCGCCGGATGCCGAGTACAGCAATTGCCAGGACAGCCTGGAAAACTTCGAGGTGTCCGCTAAGGCTGACCAGGTAGGTGAAACCGAAACTGGTCATCATCACAGCCCCGATCCAGGCGGTCCCTGAGATCTGGGCGATGCGATGAAAAGCCACTATGGACAGTTCCAGAACAAGCAGGACAGTAAAGACGAAAGAAAGAACCACGATCTGGTTGTAGTGGTTGACGTGGCAATGTCGAAGCACTTCGCCGAACAGGCCACGCTTGATGAAGCCCGCGCTGTAGTCGGTCTCCATCTGCGTGGCTCCCCATCGATCGGGCCGGTGCAAACCCTTGAAGACGGCGAGCAGGGTAAGGAAAAGCAGAGCCGGCTTCAGCCAGCGCCCTCCAGAATCGTTGTAGCTGAAGTTCTTATCCGTCATCGCTCAATCCAATTTACAGCCCGGTCTCTGCCCTACGACGTGAAAGTGACGAGATCCCAATAAGTGGAAGGCAGCTGACGATCACAGGCGATACGGAAGGTGGTTACTCTGATGGTGAACGCTGCAGGGGCGGCGACGCCCCGCATGATGGGACGATCCGAGTGGGGAAGATGTACGCCGGAGAACTTAGCGGGCGATCTTACAAGCCAGCCGCAACGTTTTCGTTGTTACAACATGACAATTCCGTTAACATTGGTTCACACGATTATGGTGATGAAGAAGTCACCACTGCGCCCGAGTGAAGCGGTTAGGAACTTTTTTGAAAGCCGCGTCGTCTTCTGAAGAATAGATTCACTCGATCACCTGTATTTCTGCGCAATTACCTGCTGGAATCAGTTTCACATCATCTGGAGGCCTAAATTATGGGTCGAGTGTGCCGACTCCTTTTAATCGTTACAGGAATTCTCCAGGTCATTGCGCTGGTCTTCGCCTTTGAGAAGCCTGCTTACGCCTACGCGGACCCGGGATCGGGCTTATTACTGCTGCAAATCGTAAGTTCGACCGTGGCCGGAGGGATTTTCATCCTTCGCGCTCGTCTGCGGAAGCTTTTTCGCCTCGGCAAGAATAAGCCGGAGGAAGCGCAAGATACACGCGTATGACCCTGGCGCCAGCCGCTGGCAGAAGCACCTTTCGTGATCCGGCGGGCTCTCTTTATTTTGCAGACGATCAGGTGTTGCGGCGTGTTCGTCCCGCCTATGCAGCGGCCTCGATTTCATTCCTGAATTCGCCGCTGGCAAAGAAGTGGATGGAAAGCGGCAAGCTTGTCTCTACCTGGATCACCGAACAACACGGCGATGGCTCGATCACGCTGCAACATCACAGGATCGACTTCCCCAGCTATCCGTGGGAGTGGACTCCAGCGCAGTGGATAGCGGCCGGGCGACTGACGCTTGAACTCTGCGAAGAGGCTTTGAAAGCAGGCCTGATGCTGAAGGACGCTACACCCCATAACGTCCTATTTGAAAATGCCTCCCCGGTCTTTGTTGATGTACTGTCATTTGACCCGCTGATCCCGGGTAGCCCTATATGGCTGGCTTATGGCCAGTTTGTGCGGAGCTTTCTGCTTCCGCTGGCTGCACATAAGGCACTGGGCTGGCCGCTTTCTGCCAGTATCGATCGCAGAGACGGCTATGAGCCGGCGGATATCTATCCACACCTGTCAACCGGGGCGCGTTGGACCGCACCCATGCGTTCTCTGGTCACCTTGCCCTTTCTGCTGGAAGGAAAGGCGTCGGCCAAACCGGTTTCGATTCCCAAGGCACAGCCGCCCGAACTGGCGATTGAGCTTCTGGGCCGTACCCTGCGCAATCTTCGAGGCACCCTGGATTCGCTCGAACCGCCCGCGCGGGTCTCGCGGTGGAGCCACTACACCTCGACCGCGAACCACTACAGCACGGTAGACCACGAGCAGAAGGCGGGTTTCGTCCAGAAGGCCCTTGAGCATGCCCGGCCTCGTAGGGTGCTCGACATCGGTGGCAACACTGGCTACTATTCGCGGATCGCTGTTGCAGCCGGGGCGCGCGTAGTTGCATGGGATACGGACGTACGAGCTACTGAAAAGAACTGGCAGGAAGCGAATGCCAAATCCGAACCCATTCTGCCGTTGATTGCCGATATCGCGCGGCCTACACCGGCGGTGGGATGGCGCAATCGAGAGAATCTTAGTCTCCTGGAACGTTCTGTCGGAACCTTCGACGGGATCTTGATGCTCGGCGTCATTCATCACCTGTTGCTGGTCGACCAGGTACCGCTTGCCGAGATCTTCGATCTTGTGAGCCAGCTGACGACACGCTGGGCGATCATTGAATGGGTGCCTGCCAGCGATTCCCAGTTCATCCAGTTGTGTCGAGGGCGACAGGATCTATACGGCCATCTGGAC
>CAXTNK010000074.1:1838-5690 GCA_964245665.1 uncultured Acidobacteriaceae bacterium | reverse complement strand
CAGTTTCTCGCTGCGGCCGCTGATTATTTCGAGATCAGGCTGGAGGCCCGGCTGCCCAATGGGCGCAGCCTGTGGCTGTTCGAGTTTCAAAGGCCCCTACCAGGTTCCCATTAAATGAACAAGGCACGGCCCTGGCTCGAAGGGGCCGGCCTTTCACTTCTGTATCTTCTGCCCCTGGCGACTGTCATGCTTTCACCGTCAAGGGAAAGCATGTATCACCAGCTGCTGCCCGCGACCACCGTGATGCGCGGCCTGCTCATCGATCTGGTCTTTCTGACACTGCTGAGCGCCGGTTACTTCATCTGGTTGAGAGGTAAGCATCACCGGCTGCGCGACTTGCTGGAGTTGCCGGTATTTTTCGGACTGAGTTGGGCGCTGGCAAGGGACATCGGATTCACGACGCGGCTTCCCTCTCTGGGCATCCACTTCGTCCGTGTCCTGACACCTTACCTCGCCTATCTGCCCGGCCTGGTACTGATCGTCGCGGCCATTGTCATGTTCAAGTCTCCAAGGGCTTATCGGCAGCTTTCGGCGGGTGTAAACCTGATGCTCGCCGCCTTTGGAGTTGCCTCGATCTTTGTTCTGGCTCCGCGGATCGTTCTCGGCTGCTTCACGAAACAGCCGCAGGAGCATCGGTCATTTACCCGGATTCGTCAGAGCGGATTGCCAATGCGCCACCCGCGGATTGTCTGGATCCTATTTGATGAGCTGTCGTATAACCAGGTTTTCGAGCATCGAGACAAGGAGATACAACTGCCGGCGTTTGATAAGTTCGAGTCGCAGAGTGTTTCTTTCTCGCATCTGGTTCCCATCGGCTACTTCACGGAGAAGGTGGTACCTGCGCTCCTTCTCGGCAAACCAATCACTGACACTCACGTTGCCGCGAATGGCAATCTGCTATGGCGCAACGGACCCAGGGAGCCGTGGCAGCCTTTCGACCCGCGCCAAACCATTTTCGGGGAGGCTCAAAGCAATGGTTGGAGCCCGGGGATGGCAGGATGGTTCAATCCCTATTGCCGACTGCTGGGGCCGGTGCTCGATCGCTGTCTGTGGACTGGCAGTACGGGGATCATTGACGGATTGTTTGACCATCTTTCCACCCAGCAGTCCTCGCTGGTCAATGCTCTCTACGGGCTGCCACTCGCCAGTCCACTGACGCTGCAGTCCAATGACAAACTGCAAACCGAAGGACAGTACGACGACTACAATCTGCTGTTGACGGAAGGTGAATCGCTGCTGCGCGATCCTTCGATTGACTTTGCGTTTATCCACTTACCCATCCCTCATCCTCCCGGCATCTACAGGCGTCCTGGGACTGGCCCGTTGCATGCACCCAGCTATCTCGACAACCTGGTGCTGGCCAATGACGCGCTGGCGTCTCTTCGGAAGGTAAATGCTGAAACGCCTGGAGGCGAGGACACAGTGTTCATCGTTTCTTCCGACCACTCCTGGAGAACCGCCATGTGGCGCGAACTGGGGATATGGACGGAGGATGACGAACGCGCCTCCAAAGGCGGAGTGTTCGATGATCGTCCAGTACTGATGGTGCATTATCCGCATGAAACGACTGCCGATGTTGTCACCGACAAGACGAGTTCCATGGCGGTCCACACATTGCTTGCAGAACTGCTGACTGGAAAAATCACGAGTGAAGCCGAGTTGCGCGAGCAGGCGCATGAACAGAAAAAAACAGCTGCCAGTCAATGAGCGGTGGCTGCTTCAGTTTGAAATCTTATCCGGACGCAAGACTGGTTTACCCTTTTCGCCAATACCGACATAGCCCATGGGCCGCGCGTGATCGTGCGTAAAAAGCACCAGCCATTCTTCAGGAATAGCGCGCTGGTAGAAACGCTTGCGCTCGGCGATGCAGCGGACCGGATCGAGATCGAAGCCCATCACCCATGTGGGGTCGAGGTGAGCGCTGGTTGGGATCAGATCCGATATGTAACAGGCACGTTTGTCTGCTGAGTCAATCATGATGGCAAGCGTCTGGTCGGTATGGCCGGGATACGTCTCGACCGAGACGCCGGGGACTATCTCGGCTGAGTTGCCTTCGATCAGCTTCATCTGCCCGCTCTCGATGAGCGGATCGTAGTTGGTGCTGCGATAGCTGATGCCGTCGCGATCCAGTTGCAGATGACCATGCTCCACCTCACCGCGATGGGCGAAGTAGCGGGCATTCGGGAAGGTCGGGACAACTTCACCGCGATCATTCAGCGAGGTGTTCCAGCCGCAGTGATCGAAGTGCAGGTGGGAGTTGATGACGATGTCGACTTCTTCGAGGCTGATGCCGGCCGCTGCGAAACTTTGCGGCAGAAGCTGCTTGGCGTCGAAGATGGCGCGCATCTTTTCAGGCAGCTTGTTGCCGATGCCCGTCTCGATGACGACGGTGTGTTTACCAGTGCGGACCACGACTGTGTTGGTGCCAAGCACGATGCGGTTCTGCGCGTCGGCCGGTGCACGCTTTTCCCACATGGACTTGGGTACAACGCCGAACATGGCGCCGCCGTCCAGGAGATACCAGCCGTCGGTGAGAATGATCAGTTCGAAATTACCGAGCGAGGTGCGGCCGCGGATGAGGTCGTCTTGGTGCACGAAATCAGCCCTAGTCGGCTACCGGCACGAGCTTCTGCTGACTGCCCGTGGGCCGCGAACCAATGAAGCCGTAGTAGGCGATGAAGATGTAGCAGAGCGCCGGGATGACGAAGGCGTGGTGAAGGCCAATCATGTCGGCGACCTTGCCCTCGGCCAGCGGGATAATCGCGCCGCCAACGATGCCCATCACCAGCAGGCCAGAACCTTTGCCCGTCAGCGGACCCAGGCCGGCGATGCCGAGGGTGAAGATGCTGGGGAACATGATGGAATTAAAGAGGCCGACAAGCAGGATGCTCCACACGGCAAGACTACCAAAGCTGAGGATTGAAATGACGGTGAGCACAAACGCGGCGATGGCAACGAAGCCGACCGCTGTTCCCGCCTTGACGCGCTGCAGTACTCCCGCGCCGATGAAGCGGCCAATCATGGCGCCTCCCCAGTAGAAAGCGACGTAATTGGCGGCTGTTTTGATGGACAGGTTGCCGGTATCGGGCTGCACGAAGTACTTGATGAGATAACTGCCGATGGCGACTTCTGCGCCAACATACAGGAAGATGGCAGCGACGCCGAGCACCAGGTTGCGATGCTGCATCAGGCTGCCCATGGGATTGTTGCTGTCGCCCATGGGACGGAATTCCTGAGTCGTCTGAATGCGCGGCAGCTTGAAGATGGCGATGGCGACGGCGACGAGGATGAGCGTGAGGCCAATGCCGATGTACGGCAGCCGGACAGTCGAGGCTTCATGCTGGTGATAGGCCAGCAGCATTGCGGGCGAGAAGGTCTTCAGTGTCTCCGGGCTGAGATCGACGCCGCGCAGGATGAGGTAGCTGCCGAAGAAAGGGGCGAGCGTGGTGCCCAGCGAATTGAAAGCCTGCGTCAGGTTCAAGCGGCTGGAGGCAGTGCTGGGTGGTCCAAGAACTGAGACATAAGGATTCGCGGCAACCTGTAAGGCAGTCACGCCGGCTGCCAGAACAATCATGGCGCCCAGAAAGAAGGGGTACGACGGCACGGCGGAAGCAGGCAGGAAGAGAAATGCGCTCGCGGCCATCACGAGCAGGCCAGCCACCATCGTTTTTTTGTAGCCGATGGTCTCGACGACCTTGCCAGCGGGAATGGAAAACAGAAAGTATGCCGAGAAAAAAGCGAACTGGATGAGGCCGGACTGGAAGTAGCTGAGGTTGAAGATGTCCTGCAGATGCGGCACGAGGATGTCGTTCAGTGAGGTGAGAAAACCCCAGATGAAGAACAGCATGGTGA
>CAXTNK010000074.1:347-1828 GCA_964245665.1 uncultured Acidobacteriaceae bacterium | reverse complement strand
TGGCGAGCGCCCGGCTGGTATTGCTGCCTGCGGATTCGACTGTGTAGTCCTGCTTTGCGCCGCCTGCGATCGCCATCGTTGCTTCTGTTCTCCCGACTTTAAGATGCCGCTTCGGACACTAACACATTATGAAGGGTGAGTGATGGGCTTCCTCTCACGACTTGATGTAATGACTGCCGTCTCACCCGCCTGCGCCTGCTGCAGCAATTTTCGAGAAATGCGTGTCTGCTTCGTGCACTGAGTACTTCACACGGGCTACTGAACAATCAACCGTAGTGGACTAAGAAGCCTGGTCGGCCGCCTGAGATGACGAAGCGCTCTTTGGCTTGTGCCGCTTTTCGTGCCCCTGATCTTCCAGCGCATACGCAGCGCCGATCAGGGCGATGTGCGAAAACGCCTGCGGGAAATTCCCTACCAGCCGTTTCCGGCCTACGTCGTATTCTTCGGCGAGCAGCCCGACATCATTGCGCAGGGCGAGTAGACGCTCGAAGAGTTTAGCCGCTTCGTCTTTGCGGCCGATGAGCGCCAGGTTGCTAACCAGCCAGAAGGAGCAGGCGAGGAATGCGCCTTCGCCGGCAGGCAGGCCGTCGCTGCTGGTCGACGTGTTGTAGCGGAGCACGAATCCATCCTGGGTCAGGTGCTTCTCGATTGCCTGGACGGTGCCGATGATGCGCGGGTCCGTCGGCGGCAGGAAGCCGACCTGGGCAAGTAGCAGGGCGGAGGCATCGAGTTCTTCGCTGTCATAAAACTGGACAAAGCTGTTGAGTTTCCGACTGAAGCCGCGCTCGCAGACTTCCTTGTGGATGGCTTCGCGGGTCTTTTTCCATTCGTCGACCGGAACATCTTCGACGTCCACGTAATTCCAGTCTTCTGCGAGTTTGATGGCGCGATCGAAGGCTACCCAGGCCATGGCTTTCGAATAAACGAAATGCTTCTTGCCGCCGCGTGTCTCCCAGATGCCGTCGTCGGGCTGCTGCCAGATGGTCGAAAGATGATTGACGAGGCCGCGCACCAGGTTGAAGTCCGTCTCGCGATCGTCGAGGATGCGGCCGCGCGCCCAGTAGAAGGCATCGAGCGTCTCGCCGTAAATATCCAGCTGTACCTGTTCCGATGCTGCATTACCGACGCGCACCGGCTTCGAATTTTCGTAGCCCGCAAGCCAGGGGATTTCCCACTCGGTAAGCGTGCGTTCGCCCTGGATACCGTACATGATCTGCACCTGCGCGGCACTGCCGGCGATGGTACGCAGAAGCCAGTTCATCCAGGCCTCGGCTTCGCGGAAGTAGCCACCGTTCATCAGGGCGAGGAGGGTGAAGGTGGTGTCGCGGAGCCAGCAGTAGCGGTAATCCCAGTTGCGCGGACCGCCGAGCTGCGCGGGCAGCGAGGTCGTGGGGGCCGCCACGATACCGCCGGTCGGCGCATAGGTGAGCGCCTTGAGCGTCAGCAGCGAGCGGTGGACGTGCTGCCAATACGGTCCCTTG
>CAXTNK010000074.1:0-337 GCA_964245665.1 uncultured Acidobacteriaceae bacterium | reverse complement strand
GAGCAAGGCTGGCGGGAGCGTGTTGGCGACTTCGCGCACACCTTCGCGCCGCGCGACGCGGCCCACGCCTGTGCGGTGATGCGAGGACTGAGCAGTGCGAGCGGCGGCATGGTCGCGGCGGCGACGACACCGCCGGTCGGCTTGTAGGTGAGAGCCTTCAGGGCGATGAGCGAGCGCTCGACGGCATCCCGGTATTTGCCCTTGTACGGGCAGCGATTTGCCCACGTCTTCCAGAAATTCGCGGTCTCTTCCAGCGAATGTTCGGGGTCGATAGCCGGGGGATTCTGCTCGGTGTAGAGGCCGTAGTCGCCGTAGGTCAGGACAAATGGGATACTTT
>CAXTNK010000073.1:12929-23602 GCA_964245665.1 uncultured Acidobacteriaceae bacterium | reverse complement strand
GACCATCCGGTCCGCGCCCGTCTGGCGGCTCGCGACCATCCGGTCCGCGCCCGTCCGGCGGTCGTCCTGGCACGTCGCGGCCCGGCGGCATGCGTCCACCGACCCGCAAACCGAAAAGAGATGATGCATGAGCCAGGCTGTTTCAACCTCGCCTGGTCACCTGATTATCGCTATCGACGGGCCGGCAGGAGCTGGCAAGAGTACGCTTGCCGCCCATCTTGCCGCGCACTTCGGCCTGTTGAATCTTGAAACGGGAGCCATGTACCGGGCCTTCGCGCTCAAGGCAATCCAGTCGGGCGCTTCACCCGATGACGCAGCGCAACTCGAGCCTCTGCTCCACACCACCAGCATCACCCTGCAGCCGGGCAGTGCCGGCAATCGTGTGCTGCTTGACGATCAGGATGTAACGGCAGAGTTGCGCGACCCCGCCGTGACCGCTGCAGCTTCGCGAGTCAGCGTCCATCCCGCGGTGCGCCGCTGGCTTGTCTCGCTGCAAAGAGAGATGGGTGCGAACGGCCGCGTCGTCATGGAAGGCCGCGACATCGGGACAGCGGTTTTTCCGAATGCGCAGGTCAAGATTTATCTCGATGCGTCTCCGGAAAGCCGCAGCGAACGGCGCTATACGCAGAATGCTGAATCAGAATCGCATCAGACGTCTCAGCAAAACACGCACACCATTTTGAAGGAAATGCGGGAGCGTGATGAACGCGACCGCAACCGCGCGGACTCACCCCTCCGGCCTGCGGCAGACGCGATCATCATCGATTCGACCGAGTTGACCCTCGAAGAAGTGATTGAGAAAGCTGAAGCTATCGTATCTGCGCGACTGGCACCTATTGCACCGTCGGCTGCGGTTGGTCCGTAGTCGACGAGTGCAGGTGCCGCGCACCCTTCGGCGGTTTCGGTGGAACTGGCTGCGTGCCTTCGTCGCCGTCATCCGTTTCGTCCGAAGAGGCTGGCACCGATCCGGCCTTCTTGATATGCACGTCCCCATGATTCGAGGTCACGGACACCCTCGGGCCGCCTGCGCCGACTTTGCCATTGGCCGTATGCTTGTCATCGGAGCCCGTTGTCGGTACATCGAAGTCGTTCGACAGATCGCCATTCGCGGTTGAAGATTCGAGGTTGAATCCAGCCTTCGCCGGCAGCGTCAGGTCAATCGCGCCGTTATCATTGTGGACCTCGACATCCCCAAGCGGTGCTAGCAGACTCAGAGTAATGTCACCGTTACTGTTATCGATATGCGCAGGCCCATGGACTGCTATTCCTTCGACATCCTTGGAACGTGTCACTACCCGCACCGGCCCGTTCACATTCTTGAAGTTCAGGTCACCGGAGTCGAGCGTCAGGTCGCCTGCAATGCCGGCAATGGTGATGTCCGTCCGGCTCGAGTGAAGATTCACCGGCCCGGAAATACTCTGCAGGTGCATATCGCCGAAAAAGTCTCCGTTGAGTGAGACATTGCTCCTGATATCGGTCAGCGTCACGTCATCCATGCGGCCATCGACCGTGACAGCGCCGGCAATGTTCTGCCCGCTGAAATCGCCTTTGCTCATATGCGTCGACGCGGCGCCTGCCAGGTTATTCAGCTTTACGTCGCCGTGACCGGAGTTGACCCGGACCGCGCCTTTGCTGCCGTCCACGCTCACATCCCCATGCCCGGCATCGATATCGAGCGAAGCGCCCACTGGCACGCTGATCGTCAGGTCGGCATGCGCCTCGCTGATGTCGTCTGCGTCGATTGAAACAGTAGACCCGGCCACATGCAGCTTTGGCGCTACGCGCTCCAGTTGCCGGTTGCCTTCCTTGTCGGATGAAGCATACACAACGTCATGCGCTGCAACATGAATCCGTGCATCGGTCGACGTAGACAGCAGCACGTCACCATGTGAGTTGCGAATATGGATGGCGGCATTTGCCGGCACAGGCTGGTCGAGTGTCACATCCGCATCGTGCTCCTGGCCGAACATGTGGAAGTTGAAGTCGTCCCCGTCTGTCTGCGTCTGAAACCATTGCCAGCCGCGGCTGTCACGCGCATGGTGGGTTGCCGAACCGACAAGCGCAAGTACGACAATCCAGAAGATGACACCACCACCCAATTGGCGGTTTCCGTAAGGCTGGTCGCGCTCAAGCCACCATTCGCCCAGTGACAAAACACCCAGGCCAATCAGCATCAGCGGCCACCAGCGGATGTACCACTCCCAGACTGCCGAGCCGTCCAGCTTTCCCGTTTCAATCAGCAGGGCCAGGACACCGATGGTGATCAGGATCAGCGGGCGAACGATCGAAGGGCGCCGCTGGGCGCGGAGGTAGTCGCGCTGCGTACGGTAGGCCTCGCGCTGCGCCCGCACCTGGGCCCTGGCCTGCTCACGCGGCGAAAACGGTGGAGGATAGGCTGCCATTTAGAACCTCCCGCCAGACTTTGGATCGTGATCGTTACGGGGATCGTTACGTGGGTCGTACTCGTTCGGACGCGCCGGATCCAGCCCTGCAGGGGTGGATGGAACGACCGCCGATCCCGGCTGCGGCCCAGTCTGAGAATAGACCGGCTGATAGGGCTGGCCATACTGCTGCGGCTGCCCATACTGCTGAGGCGCGCCGTACGGCTGGCCTGCATACTGGCCTGGATACGCGTTTGGATATGGGCCACTATAAGGGTCAACCGGAACGCCCGTCATCGCCGCCCGCTCTGCCAGCGTCAACGCTCCGGCAACGATCAGGTAGAGTGGCCAGCTTTGCCCAAAGCCCAGGATGTCCCACTGGTGCAGGAGGGCCGTCACTGCAAAGGTCAGCAGGAAGGCAGGGCCGCGCAGTCTGCGGATCAGTACCCATCGCGGGTTCATAGGCCTTTGCCTCCCTGTGCTTCGCGGGTGCGCCGGTAGACCAGCCACGCGCCAATTCCGATCAGTACCAGCGGCCAGGTACGGCCCAGCCATTCATCCCGGAAGATGCCGAGACTGCTCAGAAGGAACAGCATGCCCAGACCGATCAGGACGACTGCGCCGACAGGTATCCCCGAGTTGCCGAAGGTCCCTGCTTGTGGGGCGAATGGTACGCCTGGCGCACCCGCTGGTGGCACGAAGCCGGGGACAGGCGGCGCATACGGATCGTGAGGGCCGCCGACCGGGGTATAGCCTGTTGCTCCAGGGCCGGGCGCGCTGGCATAAGGGCCGGCGGTATAAGGAGCGGACGCGAAACTGGAGGCCGTGCCGGGCTGCGAACCGGGCTGAAAACCGGCCGGCGGGTCTGCCTGCCAGTTTGGCCGGAAGCCGGCGTTCGTCCCACCGGCAAAAGGCGGCACTGTTCCTTCAGGATGCTGCTGCAGACCGAGTTTCTGGCCGAGGTCGTTCAGGCCAAAGGGGTTCGGCAGTGGCGTACCATCACGCCTCGCTTTCGCTGTCTGGAAGGCGTCGAATACCTGGTACGCAATCCAGAAGGGAATCAGCAGGCCGAAGATCGAATCAAAGGGAGTGTGCGAGCCGGCTACCGTGCAAAGCACCGCGAACACCAACACATGTGCAAAGCCCTTCACGAACTGGCCGTTATACATCGCGCCCACGCCGGGAATGAACCCGAGGCCCAGCGCCAGTCCAGGATTCGGGCCTTCCAGCGGCGGTAGTCCTACAAATGCAGCGGCGCCCGGTGCTTTCGGTATCCCTGCGCCAGGATTCGCTCCCGGATTCATCCCCGGATGATTCAGGCGTGCAGTCAGGCAGGGTTCGCAGTACACCACGCCACCAATGGAACGGACGCATTCCTGGCACAACGCTTTGCCGCAACTCTGGCAATAGGCAGCAACAGGTACATCAGGATGATTGATACAGTTCATGCCAAGCTCCCCTCCGACCGCTTGTCGTCTATAGTCTTGCGGTCACCGTTCCTTGTACCCAGGTCAGTCGTACCCCGGTTCGTCCTACTTCCGTTCTCTGCATAAACATGGTTTTCGCAGGGGTTGTTCGTGACTCCATTCATCGCGCCAAACCTCTGCTGCCGGACGTACTTTCTTTCCGGATAGGGTACTGCTACGCTTTTGCGTTCAAACCTGGCCATCACCGGCTCGGCATGCAGCACCGGTTCCGCCTCAGACTCGGGAGCCGGCACCCGCGCGCTTCCACCCGAATGTTTAACTGCCGGCTTCTGATCTCCGGAGGTGGGATTGGAATTGGAGTTGTTACTGCCATCCGTTCCCGTAGTTGAACCCGCGCCCTTGCTGCCGTTCGCTGCCGGCGTTTCCGGCTGGGCATCGCGGCGCATCTCGCGTACCCGTGATTCAAGCTCATAAAAGAAGCGCACATTGTCGTAGTAGCGCATCACGTTCTTGTTGGCCACGTAGTACTGACGGGTCAGACCGCTCGCAAGTGTCGTTGGTTTCAGGTCGGCGATGCGGAAGCTGTTCAGCTTCACGCCCGTCTGGTTCAGCATGAAGGCAATGGAGAAAAAAGCCATTGCCGCTGTCATGATCCAGCGCGACTGGGCCGCATGCCTCTCCATCCTTGGGAGCCAGCCGCCCGTCCAGCCAGCGGCAGGTAGAACCGGCGGCAGACCTGCTGGCACCATCACCGGCTGCACATCCTGCACGCCGCTCGTTTTCTCAAGAATTTTGTTGATCAGGTCCGCCGGGACTTCCGGCTCTGTTTCCAGAAAATGTAACCACTCGCTGCCGCGCTTCGACTCTTCCAGAAGCTGCGCGCAGGCCAGGCAGGTGTCGCGATGAGCGTAGAAGGCCGCTGAATCATTGGTGCCGAGCGTACCGTCGAGCGCATCCACCAGCAGTGCCTCCCACTGCTCGCAGAGGAGTGTCTTTGGGCCCATGCCTCCCGGCGTCCCTTTGCCCCGGATTGGATTCTTTTCGCTCACCTTACATCACCTGACCTTTACTACGTTCCAGCAATCGTGCAAGTTCCGCCCGTCCCCGGCTGATGCGGGACTTCACCGTACCTTCAGGAATCCGCAAAACGACAGCGATTTCTTTGTAGTCCATATCCTGTAAATCGCGCAGGATCACTGCCTCTCTCAACTCCGGCGAAACCTTCGCCAGTGCTGCCTGCACCATCCTGCCCAGTTCCTTTTTAGCCGCCTGGTCATGCGGAGAAGGAGCGTTCGACGCCATCCGGTCGCTCATCCGCAAGCCTTCCTGGTCGCCCGGGCCCTGTTCCCAACCCTCATCCATGGAGTCGCTCGCGCGCTCCAGGCGGTTCTTTCGAAAATGATCGACCAGCAGGTTGCGCGTCAACGTCGTAATCCACGTATTGAAGCCGCCCTTGCTGCTGTCAAAATTCTTTAGATTCCCATACAGCTTCAGAAAGACGTCCTGCGTAAGATCTTCGGCATCATGGGACGAACCAGTGAATCGATAGCAAAGGCCGAACACGCGCCGGTGCTGGCCCCGCACCAGTTCCGTCCACGCACTGCTGTCCCCCGCGGTACACCGCTTCACCAGCGCAACCCAGTCCAGCTCCGGCGCACCGCCCAGCTTCGCGGCATGTGCGCGGGCGGCAGCAATACGGTTTGGATCGGCTATGGGACTCACTTTTCCTGTCTGGATGGAACGAGTGCTCTGCGAAACTAGCGGGTTTTGCTCAATTGCCGAGGTACGGGATGCCTTCCGCGGTCCGCGGTCCAACCGCCCGGCCTCAGCTATGCCACTCCACGGTAGTGTAGCCGCCAGACTCATGAAAGCTGATACGCATGACTATCCGACTTGGTTCCCCGGTGGTTGCTGAGCATCGGCCCTGATCTTCCGTCAGCCGACGATTGCCATTGTTCAGCTGATGACTTGTCATCCCGACCGGAGCATAGCGGAGTTGAGGGATCTGGAATTCTCTTGCTTGACAGGAATGTGTCATCCTGAGCGAAGCCGAAGGACCCGCGGTTTTTCCACCCGCCGCAATCCACGCAGCAGAAGCAGGCAATACCAGGACCATCAGTTTTCAACCTGAGCGAAGGATCTGCGTTCCTGCATGCAGATAACTAAATCGAAAGGGAAGGGATTCCCATTCAGTGGATGGTCTTCATCTTGTTCGACATGTAATCCATCAGCAGAGCCTCGCCGAGGTTCTCGGGCCGCGTAAAGTAAGCCTTCCCGCGGCACATCTGCGTCATCTTCTGGACGAACTGCACCAGGCCGAAATCACTCGCCAGCATGAACGTGTTGATCATGATGTTCTTCCGCTTGCAGCGCGAAACCTCTTCCAATGTCTCTGAAATGACCAGCGGATCGAGTCCAAACGCATTCTTGTAGATCCGTCCGTCAGGAAGTGTCAGCGCGGATGGCTTGCCGTCGGTAATCATCACAATCTGCTTCATGTCCTTGCGCTGGCGGTCGAGAATCCGCTGCGCCACGCGCAAGCCTTCACGCGTATTGGTGTAATAAGGACCGACCTTGACGCGTGCAATCTGCGAGATTGGCATCTCTTCCGCGGAATCATGGAAGAGCACCAGCGACAGAGAGTCTCCGGGATACTGCGTCCGTATCAGGTGCGACAAGGCCATCGCGACCTTCTTCGCCGGGGTAAACCTATCTTCACCATACAGGATCATCGAGTGCGAGCAATCCAGCATGACAACCGTAGCGCACGAACTCTGATACTCGCACTGGTGGACCTGCAGGTCTTCATATTCGATGTTCAACGGCGTCGCCAGGCCTTCTCGGCCAATGGCTGATTTCAGGGTTGCGACGCTGTCGAAGTTAAGTGTGTCGCCGAACTCGTAGGGCTTGGATGCACCGCTCGATTCAATACCAGTCGCGAGGTTCAGTGTTTCGTGGCGACCAAAACTCGACTTGCCAAGCGAACCGAGCAGGTCGCGCAGTGTGCGATAGCCGAGGAAGTCCATACTCTTGTCGGTGACTTCAAAACGCGTCTCGCCCTCAGTCTGGTTGCCGACGTTACCCGGCGTCGTGGACATCCGCGAGGGATCATGTGGCCCGTCGATGGAGATGTAGTTCTCCTGCTCCATCCGCTGGATCAGTTGTTCGATGAGCTGTTCCATCTGGTCCTGCGACATCTCATCCAGCTTCTGCTGCGTCTGCTGATCGAGATCACCTGCCTCGAGCGCCTGCCGGATTGCTTCGCGCAGATTGTCCATCGTCTGGTCGCCCTGCAATTCGGCAAACTTGGCAAAAGGGTCCTGAAAACCGGAGTCGAGCAGATAATCCGACAATGATTTCAGCAGGTCGTCCAGCTCCATCTCGGAGGCAAGGTCGCCGTCGTATTTCGTATATCGGACACGCTTCATAATGGTCCTTCTACTGTCGCTTACCTGCGTGGGACAAGTGTGACCTACGTGAGCATCCGCGCCAAAGGCGCTCTTGCCGTACGGCCAGTACTTAGTTCAAACCGCCTTTGCGCGAACGCCGTCCTTGCCACATCTCCTGCTGCTCGCGCTCGTCCACGGCCCGCTCTGCTTTCCGCTGTGCCCGCTCCTGCGCACTGAAGCCGCGCTCTTCATTCCGGCTGACGCGACGATGCGCATACATACCTTCGAGCAGAAATTCAGCAGCAGCGACACGCTTCTCTGCAGAGTCGCTGTCCTTCACCTTCAACGGCGCCAGTTTCTCGAACAGTCCCTGAATGCCCTGCAATTCCTTGAGAATCGAAGCTGACGGCTGGTCGTCTTCGATCTTGACCGAGCCGCCGAGATTGAACCACTGCTCGATCTGCTGCGTGTTGACGTCAGCGAAGTACTTGTCGAAGACCTTGGCAATCGCACCGCGGATCAACTCACGAACGACTGTATCGGCGCCACGCATCTCGCCTTCGTACTCCAGTTCGACTTTGCCGGTTACTCCTGGAAGCGCGGCATAGATGTCGCTGATGCGCGGATGAATACTGGTTTCGCCATGGATCAGCGAGCGGCGTTCGGCGTTTGAAATCACCAGTTCCATCGTCGAAATTGGCAGACGCTGACTGACGCCGCTGCGTTTGTCAACCTTCTTGTCTTCGCGCGCAGAGAAGGCAATCTGTTCGACAATCTCGGCGAGGTACGGCGGAATCTCGGTCGGAGCGAGGCCGCGTTCGCTCCAGCTTTCCTGGGCCGTAATCTCCATGCCTTCTTCAACGGTCGCCGGATAGTGCGTACGAATTTCGGAGCCGATACGGTCTTTGAGCGGCGTCACAATCTTGCCGCGTGCCGTGTAGTCTTCGGGATTGGCGCTGAAGACCAGTGCGACGTCGAGTTCAAGCCGGACGGGATAGCCCTTAATCTGTACGTCGCCTTCCTGCATGATGTTGAACAGCGCCACCTGGATCTTGCCGGCAAGGTCAGCTAATTCGTTGACTGCGAAGATGCCGCGGTTGGCACGCGGCAACAGACCGTAGTGCATGGTCAGTTCGCTGGCCAGGTCTTCGCCGCTTTTCGCTGCTTTGATCGGGTCAAGATCGCCAATCAGATCAGCTACGGTTACATCCGGGGTCGCCAGCTTCTCCACATAACGATCGGCGCGTGACATGAAGGCAATCGGCGTCTCTTCACCCTTTGCGGCCACCAGGTCACGGCAGCGTTTGCAAATAGGATCATAGGGATTGTCGCGGATTTCACAGCCGGCGATGTAGGGCGAAATTCGGTCCAGCAATTCCGTAAGCGCCCGGAGGATACGGCTCTTCGCCTGGCCGCGCAGTCCGAGCAGGATAAAGTTCTGCTTCGACAAAAGCGCATTGACGATCTGCGGCACGACTGTATCGTCATAGCCGACGATGCCGGTAAAGATAGGCCGCTTTGCACGCAGGCGGGCGATCAGGTTTTCACGCAGCTCGTCTTTGACCGTTCTGTGCGCGATGCGATCTTCGGAATATTCGCGCGACTTGCGCAGTTGCCCGAGGGTGGTAGGCAGGGAATCGTCTTGAACAGGTGCAGCGTGCGTCGGAAAAATCTTCGCCGTGTCAGGCATCAACCAACTCCAGTCTGCGATCGCTTCGTGAGAAGCGGGCAGCTACTTCTTCTAGTTTACGTGGATCGTCAGGCGACGAACAATTCTGCGGCGTCCAGATTGTCCTACATGACATGCCCGTTGCTCTCGGCACTCCTGCGCGCCTGGTTCCCGCCGCGCAGCTTCGGAAGAATCATCTTGTAGAAATCGAGCAGGCGATTTGTGCGTTCGACGTCGGAGCGCAGCGTCAGCAGTTCCTGCTTGAAATCAAGACCGGCAGGCAGCGACCATGCTACCTGGAAAGAGATCGGCTCATTCAGGTCGAGCCCGATATGTCGTACATCGGCGCCTGCCAGTTCGAGCACCTCGAAGTGCATGGCGAGGCAAAGCTCGCGAAGTTCGCGCGAAGCATCAGGTCCCGCATCACTGAAAAACTGGACGTCGGCTTGCAGATAAGACAGCGTGTCGTCAAGATGCTTGATTTCGAAGCGCTCCAGGCCTTCGGTAAGGATGTCTTTGCGGCCGTCTGGATATTCGTTGAAGATGCGGGCAATGCGTGCCGTGCAACCGACGACGGCCAGGCCCTCAGGACTGGCGCACACCACGCCAAAAGCAATTTCGCGGGTCACGCAATCACGCACCATCTCGCGATAGCGCTCTTCAAAGATGTGCAGCGGGAGCGGAGCCCCCGGAAACAGGACAACGTCGAGCGGAAACAGCGGAATTTTCATACAGCAACCGATCTGCCGGTGCGAACAGTTATGCGCGCTGCATGAGTAGTGTCGATGCTTGCGGCATAATCCTTCGCGCCTGACTGCTCGTCTCTATGACAAGCTGTTTGATCATCAGCATTTCAGGAAGAAACATTGCCAGCGCCCTATCATTTCTCCTGACGTTGCCTGACACAGATTTCTTCGATTCACGATCGGACCTTAAGCAGCAGGCTTCAGGACAAATCGTCCAGCACAGCCTGCATTTCATTGCGGGCGTGCTGGTTTCCAGTTTTTTCCGCTGACTCGATGCCTTGCTCGAGCCGTCTCTTCGCTTCTGTTTCGCGGCCGGCCTTCAATAACGTTTGCGCGCACATGAAATAGCCGGCTGTGTATTCCGGATGCTGCGTCAGCAACCGATCGAACTCGTTGATCGAAGTCTCGTTGTTCCCCTGCGACGCATATTCCATAGCCAGGCCATAGCGCGCAAAAGCATCCGCAGGGTTTTGCTCCAGGATTTCCGAAAGCACCGCGATCTTATCCATTCAGAAAACCAGCTCCAATCCACTCTGATTCGTTTTACTTTGTTCGACCCGACAAACGCGGGAGTTGGTTCGGCCCGGCAAACGCCGGAGTTGCTTCCGCAAGCCGCATGCTCGACACTCGTAACAGGGCGCGGCTTCAACAGCCGCGCACTTCACAATTTTAACCGGCCTGCGCTGTTCTCCTAATGCCTCCTCGATTGAACATGCGTAGTGTGAAAGAGACCTGCATGAATTTTTCGACCCCGTCATTGCCCGTCCGCAGCAGTGCCGAGTCGCGGTCAGAGATGACTGAACTGATCCTGCCGAACGACACCAACACGCTCGGTAACCTGCTCGGTGGGCGGCTGATGCACTTTATTGACCTGGTGGGCGCTATTGCTGCCTATCGCCATTCGCGGACGCACGTCGTCACTGCCTCGATGGACCACATCGACTTTATTGCGCCAGTTCACGTGGGCGATCTGCTGATCCTGAAGTCTTCCATTAACCGCGCCTACCGTACGTCCATGGAAGTCGGTGTGAAGGTGTGGGTGGAGAACACCATCGCCGGCA
>CAXTNK010000073.1:0-12919 GCA_964245665.1 uncultured Acidobacteriaceae bacterium | reverse complement strand
CCTTTGTTGCGGTCGATTCACAGGGGCGGAAGGTGACGGTGCCTGGCATGGAGCCGCAGGATGATGAAGAAAAGCGGCGCTTCGAGGATGCAGGGCGACGCCGGGCGAGCAGGGAACAGGAACAGGCAAGGCGGAAAGCGGCGGTCGCATTGGCTAAGTAGGGGATAGCCGTCCATCCAGCCACACTTGTGAGTTCGACCGGCCGGTCGACAATTCTTGAATCAGAAGTAGAACATAAGGAGAACAGCTTTAGATGGCACATACACATCCGCATTCGCCGCAGGAGGCACCGCAGCCCAAGCCGCTGGCCGGCGTGAGTTCCATCATCGCTATTGGGTCGGGCAAAGGCGGGGTTGGCAAAACCACCGTGGCAGTCAATGTCGCGATTGCACTAGCCAGGCTCGGCAACCGGGTCGGCCTGATTGACGCCGACATCTACGGCCCGAACGTTCCGCTGATGATGGGCAGTTCGCAGCAGCCGCGCGTGCTTGAGGACAACCGCATCGAGCCGATTGAAGCTCATGGCGTCAAGGTGATCTCCGTCGGCCTGCTTTCGTCGGGGGACAAACCGCTGGTGATGCGCGGTCCCATGCTGCACCAGATCATCCGGCAGTTTCTTCAACAGGTGGAGTGGGGTGAGCTCGATTACCTCATCATCGATCTGCCGCCGGGGACGGGCGATATCGTCATCTCCCTGGTGCAGACCGTTCCATTGACCGGAGCAGTCGTGGTGTCGACACCATCGGACGTAGCCCTGCAGGATGCGCGCAAGGCCCTCGAAATGTTCCACCAGGTGAACGTCGAAATCCTGGGCATCGTCGAGAATATGAGTCATTTCACCTGCCCGCATTGCCACCAGGAGATCGACATCTTCTCGAAAGGCGGAGCCGAGCGGACGGCAAAGCAGTTCAAGTTGCCATTCCTTGGGTCGATCGAACTCGATCCTAATGTGCGCCAGGGTGGTGACCGCGGACTGCCGGTTGCACTGGGAGGAGAGACTTCTGTAGCCGGTGCGCAATTCTTCGAGATCGCAAGGCTGCTCGCAGCAGGTGCTGAGAAGCAGCGGGCGCAGGAAAAGGACGTATTCGAGATCAGCTAACCTTGAACGCGAGGTCGGCCGAGCGAATTGTCGACGCCATCATCGCGAAGCAACGCGGGGAAGCCATCCCTGCTTGACTTTGCGCTTTGCGGCTCCTTAGACTAACACTAGCAATTCTCACGGCCTTCGACGGCTAACCTTTTCAATTTTCAAGAGTTAGCCCGGCGACGGCGAATGGAGCGATGGTGTCCGACCTCAGGATCGGGCGGCGGGAGCGGCTTGTACTGACCGCCATCATCGACATGTACATCGCGACCGGCGAGCCGGTTGCTTCGCAGGCGGTCGCCCGCATGTATGCCAATCACGAGGGGATGAGCTCGGCTACCATTCGCAATGTGATGGTCTCTCTAGGAGAAGCAGGCTTTCTCGAGCAATCTCATACTTCCGCAGGCCGCACGCCGACTGCGAAGGCATTCCGCGTTTACGTGGAGCAGCTTTCAGGCAAGCCGCATGCATTGCCGGCGCCAATCAGCAAAGAATTGCGGGAGCAGATCGACGACTGCTTTACCGGTGTCACCAGCCGCGAACAATTCCTGGAGCGGACCTCTCATGTACTGGCCCTTGTCTCGAGCGGCGTAGGCCTTGCGGCTATTGTGCGCGGCGAGGCGGGCCAACTCGAGCACATCCATTTCACGCTGCTGGCTCCGCGGCGTGTACTCGCAGTGATGGTTACCAAATCCGGCTCAGTACTGGACCGGGTATTGCAGATGGAGCGCGACCTGGGCTCAGCCGAACTCGAAGCTGCTGCCGCTTTTCTGAATCTGAATTATCGCGGATGGATGTTTGAGCGAATCCGAACAGAAGTAGCCCGACGGATCGACCAGGACCGGTCCGAGTACGACAAGCTGATGCGTTCGATCGAAGACCTCTACAAGCAGGGTGCCCTTGATCGTCAGCCGGCAGCAGAGATGCTGGTCTACGTGGAGGGCGTGGCCAACCTGATTGATAGTCGTGTAGACCGCGAGCGGCTCCGGCAGTTGCTGGCCGCGCTTGAAGAGAAGCAGCGTCTCGTCGATCTGCTAACAGCGTATGTAGATGCCCGGCAGCAGGCAGTCCGCGTCGTCGTTGGACTGGAAGAAACGATGCCCGAGATGCAGGACCTGGTACTGATCGGTACCGGCGCACGGCTCGGAGCGAACAGCCTGGGCACTGTGGCCGTGCTGGCTCACACGCGCATTCATTATCAGGAAACGATCAACACCGTTTCCTACATCGCGCAGCTTTCCGATCGTATCCTGCACGCCGAACACTAGGGTCAGGACGTACGATTCGAAGTACCGGAATGGAACAATTTAAAATAGCAGTACCAGAAATGAACTGTAGACTGCCGCTGGGCATTGGCAGCCTTGCTGATAACAGGCAGATGACGAACGATATCGAAAGAGAAAGAAGCGGGAAACATGGCAACGACTGGAAGAATTACCGACGAGAAGATCGAATCGCAGCAGAACACGGATCCAGTATCTGATCCGACAGATGCTGCAACGACTGGTGTGGAAGGGATTGAAGAAACTACAACGGTCGTTAACCCGCAAGGCAATGCGATGGCCGAAGAACTGGAGCGCACCAAGCAGGAGCGTGAACAGCTGACGGACCGGCTCGCGCGTCTGCATGCTGAGTTCGACAACGCCCGCAAGCGGGAGACGCGCGAGCGTGCAGATTTTCGCGACTTTGCGATCGCCGGCGCCATCGAACAGTTTCTGCCGGTGCTGGATAACTTCAACCTGGCGCTGAAGTCCGGCGGTTCAGCGGAGCAGCTGCGCCAGGGCGTGGAACTGATCGTGAAGCAGATGGAAGAAGTTTTGCGTTCCCTTAATGTGGTGCCGGTGGAAAGCGTGGGTGCCCATTTTGATCCGCGCGTGCATGAGGCACTCGAAAGCGTCGAACGCCAGGACCTGCCTGATCAGCAGGTGATTGACGAAGTTCGTCGTGGATATCGCATCAAGGAGCGGTTGCTGCGCCCGGCGCTCGTGCGCATTGCCAGCAATCCATCACAAAAGGAATCGTGAGTACAAAAGCCAACGTGACAAAAGCCGACTACTACGAAGTATTGAGCGTCACCAAGACGTGCAGCGATGCGGAATTGAAAACCTCGTATCGCAAACTGGCGATGCAGTATCACCCGGACCGCAATCCGGACAATCCTGAAGCCGAGGCGAAGTTCCGCGAAGCGAGCGAAGCTTACCAGGTGCTTTCTGATCCGGAAAAGCGCGCAGCCTATGACCGCTTTGGCCACGCTGGTGTGAACGGTGGAGCACAGGGAAACCCGTTCGCCGGCGGCGTGGATATCGGTGACATCTTCGGCGACATCTTCGGCGAGATGTTCAACATGGGTGGCGGAGGAAATGGCCGCAGGCCTTCGCGTGCGCAACGCGGCCGCGATATCCGCTTCGACCTCACCATTGATTTCGAGGAAGCAGTCTTCGGCAAAGAGACTGAAGTCAACATTCGCCGGCTCGAACTCTGCGTCGACTGCAACGGCAGCGGTAGTGCTGCCGGTCGCGGCCCTTCGGTCTGCAGCCAGTGCGGTGGCAAGGGACAGGTCCGTTTCCAGCAGGGTTTCTTCTCGATCGCGCGTACCTGCAGTGCGTGCGGTGGAACGGGAAGCGTCGTCTCCGATCCATGCCGGACATGTCGCGGTGACGGGCGCACTGAGAAGGAACATAAGATCAGCGTCAACATTCCCGCTGGGGTGGAAGACGGCACGCGCATCCGCTACCAGGGCGAAGGTGATACCGGGAAATTCGATGGACCGAATGGCGATTTGTATCTTGTCCTTGCCGTTAAAGCGCATGAATTTTTTGAGCGCGATGGCAACGACCTTCACTGCGTCATCCCCGTCTCGTTTCCGCAGGTCGCCCTGGGCGCCGAAATCGATGTCCCAACCCTTGAAGGCCAGACCAAGATGCGCATCGCTGAAGGTACGCAGAGCGGTAAGGAATTTCGTCTGCGTGGTAAAGGCGTTCCGTTCCTCAACGAACACGGTCGAGGTGACCTGATTGTCCAGATCATGGTCGAAACTCCGAAGAAGCTTTCGAAAACGCAGCGCGAAGCTATCCGTCAACTAGGCGACACACTGCAGATCGAAAACAAACCAACCTCCCGCAACCTCCTCAGCAAAATGAAAGAACTCTTCACCTGAGACTTGCCGTCTCAGGCGGACGCGCCTGAGGGCGCTTATGTCGGAGCTTCGCCGCTTGACACTTGTACTTGGCTCGTCCGTTTTGCTCGCTCCTCCAAGAATTGCTAGAGCCCGCCTTACCTGGCGGGCTTTTATTCTTGGCTGGAACTAAGTTGGCAGTTGATCTGACTTCTGGCTCGTCAACGAGCCCGAATTATCATCCCGACAGTAGCGCAGACCCACATTTATCATCCCGACCATAGCGAAGCAAAGTGCAGCGATCTGCATTTGTTTTTTTTGAAAGCCAGCAGTCGTCGCCACGAGCAGATTACAACTGCAGCCACGCGGCAGTGATTGCAGCGGCGGCAATCGCGGCCGTCTCTGCTCGCAGGATCGTGCTACCCAAGGTCAGAGCCTTCCAATCGTGCTCGCCGAACAGCGACAGTTCGTCTGCTGTCCATCCGCCTTCTGGTCCAATGGCGAGCACAAATTTTCGCGGGTTATTGGTCGGTTGCGTCCGTAATACATGCAGGAGACTCTGTTCCATTTCCTGCTCCGCGAGCAGCAGGCGGACCGCGGTCTGGTCGATGGAAATGATGGAGTCGCGCAATGGTCGCGGATCGGCGATAACCGGAATAGAAGCACGGCGTGATTGCTTGGCAGCTTCAACGGCGATGCGACGCCAGCGCTCGACGCGATTCGTGGCTGCCTGACCCAGGTGCTTTTCTGTTCGACGGCTGATGACAGGTTCGATCCTCGCAACACCGAGTTCTGTCAGCTTCTCAACTGCCCACTCGAAGCGATCGAACTTGAAGACACTAAGCAGAATAGTGAGCGGTAACGCGGCAGATGCAGCGACTTCTTCCAGTAATTGAAACTCGACGGCATTTTCACCAGCGCTTGTTATCGCCGATCGCCAGACACGTTCGCCGGCAAGTACATCGAACTCGGTGCCGACCTCCGCACGCAGAACACGGTAGAGATGGTTTGCCTGGTTGCCGGTGAGTGTTGCGGTTGTGTCGGTCCAGTTATCGGCAATCCATCGGCGTCGCGTCATGCTCCTAATGTAAAACAGCACGCGCATTCACTTTGCGAGTTGATCGCATGCAGCGAAAGAGTCGACGCCATTTACTTGTCCTTAGAAGCCTGCAGGAGGACTTACGAGAGCTCGATTGAATCACGCCGAGGTTTCAGCCGCAATCATCTCAAGGCGCGAAGCACGTTTGCCCGTACGGCATTTACAAACACTTCGGGGGACGCTTGCCGCGTCCCCCGATGGTGTTGCCTGTTGCCGTTGAATGACCTTACTTCTTTTTCGGAGCTGCCTTCTTGACCGCTTTCTTTGCGGCCGGCTTTTTGGTTGCTGCCTTCTTGGTTGCCATGGTTGCTATTCTCCCTTCACTGCAACGCGCTCATTGCAGTTAGGGAATGTATAGAAGTACCAAAAAAGAGTGTCAAGAAAAAAATCAATTTCTTTACAGAAAAAATTCATCACACTCATTCGTCTACACACTTCGTGGAACATCGAACTTCATGACAACAGCTTGTGATGTGCGAGTACATAGAGAACAATGCCGCTGAAAAAATCATGCCACGCATGGGCCATCATGCCTGCGCGCGTATTTCCGCGGAGAAGACGAAGCACGCTGAAAAGCGCTCCAAATGCGATGATGAGCAACATGCCGCTCAATCCTTCGTAGCCGTGCGAGAGACCGAAGACGGCTGCGGATGCAAGCACGCCAATCCATATGCCATGACTGAGCTGCTCGAATTGCAGCTGCAGGTAGCCGCGAAAGATGAATTCCTCACAGATGCCGGCGCTGATGCAGAGAAGAGTCCACGCGCCGATGTCGAGTGCGGAGGCCGGCGCAAGTTTAGAAACGGTGTCGCGAATATTTTCAGGATGCAGGTGCAGTGGTTTCAGCAAAGTCGCGATGGTGCCAAGGACGATCAGCGCCACGATCCAGAACGCGGCGGCGACGCCTGCATCGATAAACCATTCTTGAGTGCCGGGCTTATTTACTCCCAGAACAGAACGTAGTGTTGTCTTGCGCAGACGCAGACCCCAGAGCGTCAGTGCAGCAAGCGTCCATTCGAGTGCAATGGAGGCAAGGTATGTCCAGAGATGGCCGTACTTGTCCGCGTGATGGCCCAGTGCGGGAAGCTGCTTCGAGTTTCGCGCGCCGGCGATCGAAGCAGCGGCCACCAACGCAATGATGAGGATCGTATGCCACACGGGGGCGAGCAACTTCTCCGGCTGCGCAGACGTTTCCGTGGTGGGCGCAACCACCGTCACGTGGCTGTTCAGATCTGCTTCTTCATTTAAATCGGGCTGCATGCGTGGCCGACCCTTCGTTGCCCAGGGAAGCGGCAACTGCTATCTTCACACGTTGGTTCCTGCTTCGCATAAGCGTTGTACGCAGGAACGGAAACGGAAGTGTTGCCATGGAAAATAGATTAGAAGACGTCGTGATTGTCTCGGCAGTACGCACGCCGGTCGGGAGATTTCAAGGTTCGCTCGCTGGTTTCACCGCGACGCAATTAGGTGCGCTCGTCGTACGCGAAGCAGTTCGCCGCGCCGGGCTGGAGGCGCGGGAGATCGATGAATGCATCATGGGTAATGTCGTCTCTGCGGGCCTTGGACAGAACCCAGCGCGCCAGGCTGCGCTGTATGGCGGTCTTCCGCCGGAGGTCAGCGCATTGACCATCAACAAAGTTTGCGGCTCGGGGTTGAAGGCGGTCGGTCTCGCAGTGCAGGCGATCCAGACAGGTAATGCAGAGATCGTTGTCGCCGGCGGCATGGAGTCGATGAGCAACACGCCTTACCTTCTACCGCAGGGTCGCAATGGTTTTCGGATGGGCGATGCGAAGATTGTCGACTCGATGATTCACGATGGCTTGTGGGAGATCTACAACGATTACCACATGGGCGTTACCGGGGAACTCGTCGCTGAAAAGCACGGCATCACGCGCGAAGAACAGGATGCGTATGCGCTGGAATCGCATCGTCGTGCAGACGCCGCCGCGAAGGAGGGTCGCTTCACCTCGCAGATTCTCGAGGTGGAGATTCCTTCAAAGAAAAAAGGCGACGCGCCCGGTAAGTTGGATCGGGACGAGTCGGTGCGTGCCGATGCTTCGCTCGAAGCACTGCGTGCGTTGAAGCCGGCGTTCAAGAAGGATGGCACAGTGACGGCGGGTAACGCGCCCGGTGTCAACGACGGAGCAGCAGCCGTGGTGGTGATGTCGGCGCGCCGCGCGAATGAGCTTGGGCTGCAGCCGATGGTGCATGTCCGCGCGCAGGCGACGAGCGGTGTCGATCCAAAGTGGGTGATGCTGGCGCCGGTGATCGGCGTCCGTCGCGTACTCGAGAAAGCAGGATGGTCGAAGGACGATGTCGACCTGTTCGAGTTAAACGAAGCATTCGCAGTGCAGGCACTCGGCGTCGTCAACGAACTTGGACTCGACCTCGGAAATGTAAATGTGAATGGTGGGGCTGTGGCGATCGGTCATCCCATAGGGGCGAGCGGAGCGCGCGTACTCACGACGCTGATCTACGAGATGATGCGGAGGGATGCGCATCGTGGCGTCGCGGCGCTCTGCCTCGGCGGCGGAAATTCGGTTGCCATGGCAGTTGAACGATGAAGCGACTGCACCCAAGGATTTGTGCGAACAACGGGAGCATGCTCCTGCGCGAAGCGCTCTTCGCCGTACGCGCAGTACTAGCACTCGATGATATTCAGAGCCAGTCCGGCTAAGGACGTTTCCTTGTAGCGCGACTGCATGTCGAGACCAGTTTCATACATCGTCTTGATCACCTGGTCGAGCGAAAGCTTGTGGCCTTCTGTCTCGGCCATCGCCATCCGGCAGGCGTGCACGGCCTTTACCGCGCCAATGGCATTGCGCTCGATGCAGGGAATCTGCACCAGGCCGCCGATTGGATCGCACGTCATGCCGAGATTGTGCTCCATGCCGATTTCGGCTGCGTGCTCGATCTGTTCATTGCTTGCGTTCTGCGCCGCGGCTAATCCTCCGGCAGCCATGGAGCATGCCACGCCCACTTCACCCTGGCAGCCGACTTCTGCGCCGGAGATCGATGCGTTCTCTTTATAAAGAATGCCGATGGCAGCGGATGCAAGAAAAAAGCGCAGCAATCCCTCTTCATTCGCGCCGTCAACGAAGTCCAGGTAGTAGCGCGCGACAGCTGGAATTACGCCAGCCGCACCATTGGTCGGCGCAGTAACAACGCGACCACCGGCGGCATTTTCCTCATTTACGGCCATCGCATAGACGGTGACCCAGTCGAGTGGCGCGAGCGGGTCGCTGGTCGATTTTTCGCGCAGCCGTTCAGCCAGACGCCTGGCGCGGCGATGCACTTTCAGGCCTCCGGGCAGAATGCCATCAGTCGCCATGCCGCGCTCCATGCAGCCGCGCATCACGTCCCAGATCTTCAGAGTGCTTTGTTTTACTGCGGTGGCTGGATCAGGTTCCTCGCGGCGCGCACACTCGTTCTGCAGCATCAGTTCACTGATGGACAGCTTCGCGCGCGACGCCATCTGCAGCAATTCTTCTGCGCTGCGGAAGGGGAAGGGCAGTGACTTAGTTGTCATGAGAGGAGTGTGGTCGTCTACTCCGTCCTCCACAATGAAGCCGCCGCCGATGGAGAAAAATGTCTTCTCCAGTAACACATCGTCGGCGGAGTCGAAGACCGTAAACCGCACGCCATTGGGATGAGTCATGATGGCACCCGGCGGCGTCATCTGGTCGCGATGCAAAAGCAGATCGTCTGCTTCGTGAAAAGGTATTTCATGCGTGCCGGCCAGCTGTAGTAATGAATACGTTCGCACTGCCTGTAGTTTGTTTTCCATGGTTTCCGGATCCGTCATGCTGGGTTCTTCGCCGGTAAGGCCCAGGATGACAGCGCGATCCGTGGCGTGGCCGATGCCGGTCAGGGCGAGTGAACCGTATAGCTCAGCGCGGACGCGGGCTACGCGATCCAGCAGCGATGATGTGCGCAGCAGGCTGACAAGACGGCAGGCAGCGCGCATTGGCCCCATGGTGTGCGAACTGGATGGACCGACGCCAATTTTGAAGAGATCGAAAAGACTGGTTTTCACTCTTCTTATCGTACCGGTTCGTTGAATGGTTGAGGACTTGCGAGAACCCATGTCTCAAACGCGCGACATGGGGCACCCAGATCTGTATCTAGCTCAGGATGACAATGTTTGGGCGGAGTGATTATCCCCCGATCACAAACAGTTATGAGTGCGTTTGTCCGGGTGCTATGCTCAGGACACCTATCCAAACAACCTGCTGTCAGAAGAGTTGGACCCATGCTGTTCAAGGCAATCAGCGCTGCCGTTTACGGCATTGATGCGCACATCATCGATGTCGAAGTGGATTTCTTCGGCATTGTTACCGCGGAAGATCATTTCCATACCGTCGGTCTTCCCGACGCAGCAGTGCGTGAGAGCCGGGACCGTGTGCGCGCAGCGATCAAGAATTCTGGCTTCTCTATTCCACCGACGCACATCACCATCAACCTGGCACCGGCGGATATCAAAAAGGAAGGCTCGGGCTTCGATCTGCCCATGGCGATCGGGATTCTCGGGGCTTACGGCGCGATTGAGAAAAAAGATCTCAGCGATTTTCTGATGGTCGGTGAACTTGGTCTCGACGGCGGTGTGCGCGCAGTACCGGGGATGCTGCCGATTGCAGTAGCGGCCAAGCGGCATGGTGTGAAACATCTGCTGGCGCCGGCGAGTAATGCCGCCGAGGCCGCTGTGGTTGATGGCATCGAGGTCTACGCCGTCAACTCGCTCGCCGAAGTGAGGGAGTTGCTGAACCAGTCAGCGAATGGCGGTATCAAGTCAAAACCCTGCCACGTGTCAACGGAGAAGCTGCTGCAGCAGGAGCAGGTCTTCGCGGCCGATTTCAAAGATGTTCGCGGCCAGCAGACGGCCAAGCGAGCGCTCGAAGTCGCTGCTGCCGGTGGACACAATATTTTGATGATCGGGCCGCCGGGTTCGGGCAAGACCATGCTGGCCAAGCGTCTGCCTAGTATTCTCTCGCCACTCACTTTCCAGGAAGCACTCGAGACGACGAAGATTCATTCCGTGGCGAAGGTCCTTGATGCAAATACCGGACTGGTGACCCACCGGCCTTTCAGGGCGCCGCATCACACGATCTCCGACGCGGGGCTGATCGGCGGAGGCGCTATGCCGCGCCCCGGCGAAGTGTCGCTCGCACATAATGGCGTGTTGTTTCTGGATGAGCTGCCGGAGTTTCCTCGCAGTGTTCTGGAAGTGATGCGGCAGCCACTCGAAGACGGCATGGTGACGATCGCGCGGGCGGCCATGAGTCTTAGTTTCCCTGCACGCTTTATGCTCGCGGCGGCGATGAATCCCTGTCCCTGCGGCTACTTCAATGACAAGTCGCGTGAATGCATGTGTACGCCGCCGATGATGCAGCGCTATGTGTCGCGTGTCTCCGGCCCGCTGCTCGATCGCATCGATATTCACATCGAAGTGCCGGCCGTGAAGTACAGGGAACTGCGGGGAAGCGCAGCCAGCGAGGGCTCTGCCGAGATCCGTGAACGGGTTCTGGCCGCTCGCGAACAGCAAAAGTTACGTTTTGTGGGAGAGAAAATTCATGCCAATGCTGAGATGAATACGCGACTGATCCGCGCTCATTGCGCCTTGACTGCTGACGCGGAACATTTGCTGGAACGGGCTATGCAGCAGCAGGGCCTGAGCGCCCGTGCGCATGATCGTATTCTGAAGGTCGCGCGAACGATCGCTGACCTTGCCGGCGCCCCTGACCTGTCAGTCGGCCACCTCGCGGAAGCAATACAGTACAGGACACTTGATCGTACGTACTGGTCATGAATACAGGTCGTCCGAACCTTGCGGAGTGGTCTATATTGCTCCCGATTTCAGTAGGAACCTGATCTGTCACCAGTCGTAACGTGCCTCCGGGGGACGGGGGACCTATTCGTATACTGGGGCAAGTCGAACAATTCATGCAATTTAAGGCCCTCTACAAAATATGGAACATTACTCGCTGCTGGAATATGAAAAAAAGTGTTGACCTCGCCTTCATCATCGCGGTAACTTCGAGATGCCGCTGTTGATCGGTAGCTGATCTCCGGAGACAAGCTGTTCAGGCTTTCTCTGTCCGGATCTGGCGAGGCGAACGGTATAAAAATCTCGAGAGCCACCGATTAATCTGAAGGGTTTCAGCCAGATCAAAGGTTGAAAGATTTCTGAAGAAAAAGTTAGACCGTACTTACACAGCACGCGTCTAACAAAGTGCAGAAATTACTACTAATGGTAATTAAGACCGAAGCTGTCTATGCACAGTCAGTTATGCCTGACCGATTCTCAGCACGGTACTTAGAAGGAGAAGTTATGCGTTCTGATCTTATTTTTGGGGCACTTACCCACGTGAATAACCGCTATCAGCTTTGTCAGCTTGCCTCAAAAGCTACACGCAAACTGCATAAGCCAAATACCCGGCTCCAGGACACCACGAATGATGTCCTCGTCCGTTTTCATGAATCCAGCCCCATGTCCCCCGCCGTAGAAGCACCTGTCAGTGCACCAATCCAGCAGCGCCGCGCAGCTTAAGCGCGGCCTGCAGTACCTTTTCCAGCGATCCATTGGTTCCCTTCCATCTATTCTCTGCACCGCCCATCCTTCCCGGTACGGCCCCTCCTTCAACAGTCCTACCTGTGAGTACCCATGACTATTTCTGAATTAAAAGAGAAGAACATTACAGAATTGAGCCGCATTGCGCGCACGCTGGAAATTCCAGGCGCCAGCGGCCTGCGTAAACAGGACCTGATCTTCAAAATTCTGCAGGCGCAGAGTGAAAAAGAAGGTCACATTTTCGCTGAAGGCGTGCTTGAGATACTGCCTGACGGCTATGGTTTCCTGCGCTCGCCTGATTACAACTACCTGCCAGGTCCCGATGACATTTATGTCTCGCCATCGCAGATTCGTAAATTCGATCTGAAGACCGGCGACACCATCAGCGGCAATGTTCGGCCGCCGCATGAGGGCGAAAAATATTTTGCTCTCGTCAAGATCGAAGCTATCAATTTTGAGTCTCCTGAAGAGACACGTAACAAGATTCTTTTCGACAACCTGACGCCGCTCTATCCGCAGGAACGCATCAAGATGGAAACCGTCCACGACAATACGAGTGGACGTGTGATGGATCTGCTGACGCCGATCGGTAAAGGTCAGCGCGGACTCATCGTAGCTCCGCCGCGAACCGGTAAGACTGTGCTGCTGCAATCCATTGCCAATTCGATCACAACCAACCATCCGGAGGTCGCGCTGATCGTCCTGCTGATCGACGAACGTCCGGAAGAAGTGACGGACATGCAGCGTTCAGTGAAGGGCGAGGTCATCAGTTCGACCTTTGACGAACCGGCCGCACGCCACGTGCAGGTCGCCGAAATGGTGATTGAAAAGGCCAAGCGCCTGGTCGAGCACAAGCGCGATGTCGTCATCCTGCTTGATTCGATAACACGTCTCGCTCGCGCCTACAACACGATCGTGCCGCCTTCAGGCAAGGTGCTTTCAGGCGGTGTGGATTCAAACGCACTGCAGCGCCCGAAACGCTTCTTCGGCGCGGCCCGTAACATTGAAGAAGGTGGTTCGTTGACTATCATCGCGACGGCACTTGTCGATACC
>CAXTNK010000072.1:0-23608 GCA_964245665.1 uncultured Acidobacteriaceae bacterium | reverse complement strand
GCCCCCATTGACAAATACTTCGGCATCTTCTAGCGGACCTTCTTTCACGCGTCGGGCATCGATGGCCACCACCACCGCCTGCGCGCCAAATCTGCGGCCGATGTCACCAATCAGCTTCGGATCAGACAGCGCCGCAGAGTTGATGCTGGCCTTGTCAGCACCCGCGTCGAATACCGCCGAAGCATCGCCCGCGCTGCGGATACCACCACCAACCGTGAAGGGAATAAACAGCGAGCGCGCCGTGCGCCTGACCGTATCGATCAGCGTACCGCGACCTTCATGCGTCGCAGTGATGTCGAGCAGCACGATCTCGTCCGCACCCATCTCCGCGTGGCGTGCAGCCAGTTCTGCCGGATCACCTGCATCACGGATCGCAACAAACTGCACGCCCTTCACCACGCGGCCATCCTTGACATCGAGACATGCAATGATTCGTTTGGTCAGCATGCCGGCGTCCAATCCAGGAAATTACGCAAAACCCTCATGCCTGCCGCACCGGACTTCTCCGGATGGAACTGCACGCCCATTACATTCCCCTGTTCGACTGCTCCCGAAAAATCGCAGCCCCCGTAGGTAGTTTTCGCCACCGTACCGTACACGACCGGCGCTCGGTAGGAGTGCGTGTAGTAGACATACGCACCATCTTCCACTCCTCGCATCAATCGCGATTTATCTGTAACAGACACAGAATTCCAGCCAACATGCGGCACTTTTTCTGTGGTCACAAAACGTTCGCAGTTCTCATGGAACGCTCCCAGCCCAGCGACACCGGGTGCCTCCGTGCTGCCCGCGAACAGCCACTGCAGTCCGACGCAGATTCCGAGAAACGGAGTTCCCTCTGCAACTTTCTTTCTTACGGCTGCGGTCAGTCCTGAATCTTCAAGTGCCTGCGTCGCATTGAAATGCCCGACGCCTGGCAGAATCATTCTCTCTGCTGACAGCACCACTGCGGGATCGGCCGTGACCTGTACATTCTCCGCGCCGAGCACATCAAGAGCCTTGAGAACAGATGTCAGGTTACCCGCCTTATAGTCAATGACTGCAATCACTACAGAAGCCCCTTGGTGCTTGGAAGCATCTCTGCCAGCTGCTGGTCGCGCGAACAAGCCACTCGCAACGCCCGTGCAAACGCTTTAAATAGTGCCTCGATCTTGTGATGATTGGATCGGCCATACATCGTCTTCAAATGCACATTCGCGCGAGCACCACGAGCGAAGCCTTCAAAGAAATCATCCACCAGCTCTGTCTGCAGGTCACCGACGGTCACTACATTTACCTGCGTATCGATCACACTCGCGACGCGACCGCTCAGGTCGATGGCAGCGATCGCGAGCGTCTCATCCATGGGCATCAGGAAATAACCTGCGCGCAGAATTCCCTTCTTGTCGCCAAGAGCTTTATCGATGGCCTCGCCCAAAGCGATGCCGACATCTTCGACCGTATGATGCTGGTCAACATCGAGGTCGCCATCGCAGCGCAGCTTCAGATCGAATGCGCCGTGACGCGTAAACAACTCCAGCATGTGATCGAAAAAACGGATACCCGTATGTACCTCGTAGTGGCCGCCACCTTCGATGGTGATCTCGAGATCGATCTTCGTCTCAGTCGTAAAGCGATGAATCTTCGCGCCTCTTACGTGAGCAGCATTTTCAACTTCCGACATCAGGCCTTCCCCCATTCAATTGCATCGATTGAATTTCATCTAACGAATCTCACTTAGCGACGCGCGCAAAGCCTTAACGCCATCGACCATCTGCTCGCGCGTGCCGATAGTGATGCGCACGCAGCCATCGCAGCCAGGATCGGCTGAACGATCGCGCGTCAGCACACCGCGGTCGCGCATGGCCGTGACAAATGCTTTGTGTTTCTCGCCGATGTCAACCAGCACAAAATTCGCTTCTGTTGGCCAGTACCGAACCTGAAGCTCATCGAGTACAGGCAATAGTTCCGCGCGGGCCTGCTTCACTTCGCTGACGTACCAGTCGAGATAGCCGCGGTCAGTAACCGCCGGCGGCAGGCACACCAAAGCCAGCGAATTCACGCTGTACGGCGAGATCACACGCCGCAGCCAATGCATCGTCTCTTCCGCCGCAGCCAGCATGCCGAGCCGCAATCCGGCAAGCCCGTAGGCCTTTGAAAATGTGCGCGCAACGACCAGGTTCGGAACTGTACCGATCAGGTCAATTACCGTCTCTCCAAAAAAATGAAAGTACGCTTCGTCGACCAGCACGATCGCATGCGGTGCCTTCTCCGCGATTGATAGAATCTGTTCCCGCGTGACCGTCGCACCGGTCGGGCTGTTTGGGTTGGCAATGCAGATCAACTTCGTCTGCGGCTTGATCGCTGCCAATAACGCATCCTGCGGAAACGAAAAATCCTCGCCGGCAAGGATCGTCTCCACACATCCATCTGTTGCGGATGCATAAATCTCATACATACTGTATGTCGGTACGGGCAAAAGCATCACGTCATTGCGATCGATGAACGCCTGGCACAATACGTGAATGGCTTCGTCGACGCCGTTCGTCAGCAGTACCTGTTCCGCCCGCAATCCAAGATCAGCAGCAACGAATTCTTCTACCGCTGCGCGCTCAGGATAGCGAGTCAGGTCGCCCGCGACCACGCGTTGCAATGCTTCGAGCACACGCGGTGAACAGGCCAGCGTATTTTCGTTAAAATCGAGTCGCAGGCCATCACGATTGCCGAGTGGAGGATGGTATTCCTTCATCCGCTCAACGGCTTTGCGCGGGATTGGCGTCGTAATTCGGAGTTCATTCATAACGCCAGCCTCATACGCACAGCCTCTGCGTGGCCCGTCAATCCTTCGCACTCCGCAAGCGTGACGGCCGCTGGTCCGAGCGATCCAACGCCATTGCGTGTGTAGTTCTGCACTGTCACCAGCTTCAGATAATCAAGCACACTTAATCCGCCGCGCACCCGCGCGACTCCGCCGGTCGGCAGTGTATGATTCGGCCCGGTCACATAATCGCCAAGGGCCTGCGCGGACCATTTACCCACAAAAACTGATCCGGCACTCGTCACCCATTGCAGGTCTTCAATCGCATCGACCGTGAGATGCTCGAAAGCGAAGCGGTTGGTGAGTAGACGCGCTTCTTCGATCGTCTCGGTCACAAAAACATAGCCGTTTTTGTCGAGCGCGAGTCTCGCTGTTTCATTCTCACGCGCCTGCCGCTTGGCTTCTTTCACAACAGTCTTCGCCAGCTTTTTATTCGTTGTGATGAATACAGAAAACGTCTCAGCATCATGCTCGGCCTGTGCAACCAGGTCACTCGCAATCAATGCCGCGTCTCCAATTTCGCTGATCACACCAATCTCTGTCGGCCCGGCCAGCATATCGATGGCGCAATCATGCGCCACCAGCTTCTTCGCAGCCGTGACATAAAGATTGCCCGGTCCGACAATCTTGTCGACACGCGCAATTTTTTTCGTCCCGTACGCAAGCGCAGCGATGGCATGCGCCCCACCGATGGCATAGAACTCCTGAACACCCAGCAGCGCCGCGGCTGCGAGCGTCTCACGTGACGGCCTTGGTGACACGACCACAATCCGTTTCACACCAGCGACCTCCGCGGGGATCACGGTCATCAGCAGCGTCGAAGGCAGAGGATGCCGCCCGCTCGGCACATAGCAGCCGACTGCATCAAGCGGCCGCACGCGCTGGCCTGCTGTTACGCCGATTGCAATTTCCGTGTCCCACTCCTGCGGCATTTGGCGTCGCGCAAAGTCGCTGATGTCGCGCGCCGCAAGCTCCAGCGCAGCCCGGATCAAGACTGGCGTTTCTGTCAGCGCCTGCTCCATCATCTCGCGCGAAATCCGCAATGGCTGCGACTCCTGAAGGCCGTCGAGCTCCCCAGCATAAGCGCGCAAAGACCGGTCACCCCGTCTCCTCACGTCGCGGACGATCCGCGTCACGCGTGTCATCACGCGGTCCGATGCATCACCACTGCGCGCCTCCAGCTTCGCCAGCAGCTTCGTCGTACTTCGATCCTGAGTTTCGAAAATTTTCATTTGTCACATCCCCACGAAGCGGGTGGCCCATTCTTTGCGATTTGTGCGAAGAATGGGACACCCTCATCGCCTAAAGAACAACTTTATTCAGCGGATACTCAACAATCCCCGCGCCGCCTGCGGCCTTCAGCTTCGGCAGCACATCGCGCACAATGCTCTCGTCAAGAATCGTATTCACTGCAACCCATTCAGACTTGCTCAGCTCGGAGATCGTCGGTGAGTTCAATGCTGGCAGCACCGCCAGCACCTGCTGCAGATTCTTCTTCTCCACGTTCAGCATCAATCCGACCTGCCCCTGTGCATCGATAGCGCCACGCAGCATAAGTGCAATGTTATCGATCTTCTGCTGCTTCCACGCATCGGCATAGGCTGCGGGATTCGCAATCAGATGCGTCTCGCTCTCCATCACCGTATCAATGATGCGCAGGCGATTCGCCTTGAGCGACGAACCAGTCTCCGTCACTTCAACAATCGCATCGGCCAGGGTCGGCGGCTTCACTTCTGTCGCGCCCCAACTGAACTCGACCTTTACCGGCACATTTTTTTCGGCAAAATAACGCTTGGTGACTTCAACCAACTCAGTAGCAATCGTAGTGTTGGCAAGGTCTTCCGCACGCTGATAATGCGAATCTTCCGGGACAGCCAGCACCCAGCGTACCTTCGTGCGGCTTTGCTTGGCATAGGTCAGGCTCGTCACGCTTTTCACGTCACGGCCGCTCTCGACCACCCAGTCGATACCCGTCAGGCCGGCGTCGAGCACGCCCTTGTCGACATAGCGCGCCATCTCCTGTGCGCGGATCAACATGCACTCGATCTCGGAGTCGTCAATGGATGGGAAATAGGAGCGGCCATTGGCAAAAATTCTCCAGCCCGCGCGCTCGAACAAAGCAATAGTCGCGTCCTGCAGACTGCCCTTCGGGATACCGAGTCGCAGCTTCTGTGCCGCCATTACTGTTTACCTCCCGCGACGGAAATCGGCTTGGTAAAGCAGCCCTTCGTCCCTTCATGGCAGACCAGGCCGTCCCCTTCCACCTGCACACGGAAAAGCAGGGTGTCGTTATCGCAATCGGTCGCAGCATCGATGACGCGCAGACGGTTGCCGCTCGATTCGCCCTTCATCCACAGCTTGCTCCGCGTGCGGCTCCAGAAGGTCACATAGCCCGTCTCAAGTGTCTTTGCATAGCTCAATTCGTTGATGAAACCGACCATCAGTACCTGGCCAGTCTCTGCATCCTGCACCACGGCCGGCGCGAGGCCGTCCATCTTGGCGAAGTCGATCGTTGTGGCCTGGTGGACTTCGTCCTGCTTCGTCATACTCGCTGCCATTTTCCTCTGCTCCCTCTAGCGTTTCGGTAAGGTTAAAACTGCAAAACAAAAGGCCCGCTGCGCTGGTTTCGCGTCGGCGGGCCTTTTCTACTCTTGAACTCCGGCTGAGCTAGTCGCTTTTTCCGGAAGAGTTCGCCGACACGCTGTTCGCATGATGATGGTGGTCATGACGATGGTGAAGGAGAACCTGCATCTGCGACTAAGCTAACGGCTCTCTCGTTTCGTGTCAAATTTCCGCCCAACGATTGCCGCGAAGGTCGCGATCGCTACCAGCTTCATAGCTTTCAAGGTGAAAGGCAGAAACGAATCGCGTGCAGATGTGCAAAAGATGAAGATCTGAGCTTTGACCCTGAGATGGATGAAGGCCAGGACGCGGCATCAACTTTGATCTGTTCCCGAACTGGGACTGCAACTTGAGCGATATCACAAATTACCTTGCTATGCCCTATTGCATATGTAACAGTAACTCCAGCAAACACGCATAGATGATAAAAGGATTCACCACATCGCCCGAAGCTGGGCGTCACGGTGCTTTCGATGCTTCCTCACAAGGATCTGCGCACAGACGCGGACTTTGGCGTGATGGCTCCTGCCCGTTGGTTTAACTGGCAGGTTGATCAACTGTCCTCCTTGTGCAGCCGTTCTCTTGTTCAGGTCGACCCGTCATAACGGGAGATCTCCAAGCATCGAAAAAGGCATTCCGGCCGGGATGCCTTTTCCCTTTTACAGGCGCTCTTTTAACATGGTGCCGTTGCCGCAAAGGCATAGCCATTTAGTGCCGCCAAAGTCTTGCCTAATGCCGACTTCGCGCCGGCTACATCAGAGCAGGCGACCGGACAGCTGATCTTCTAGGCCTGCTTCCAGCTCATCAACGCGAAACACGTGGTAGGCCCGTTCAGGTCCGCAGCATCGTTCAGGCGACGACGGCTCTGCTACTTTGGATGGGCGCCGGGGATCCGGTACACCCGCGAACGTGGCCGTCTCGTGCTGCTCCCTGCGTCACACTAAAACGTACAGCCGGCGAACGATCAACTCGTTGCCGCGGCCCGCATCTCACACATGAAAGCGAGGTCGCCATGAACGAAGAGAAACTTGCTATTCCTGAAGAAGAGATTGCTCCACTAAACAGCATCGCGCCCGACCTTGCGGGTCTGCGCATACTGTTCGTGAACGTTTTCGGCGTCAGTTTCCCCGATGGTTCCTGGACCCTGATCGACGCCGGCATTCCCCACTCCGCCAATCGCATCCGCAAATGGGCTGAAGAAAGTTTCGGCGTTCCACCACGCGCCATCGTGCTTACCCACGGCCACTTTGACCATGCCGGATCAGCCAAGGTACTGGCCGACGAATGGAACGTGCCGGTTTACGCGCATCCACTCGAGCTTCAGTTCCTGAACGGCACCAGCAGTTATCCGCCGCCGGACCCCAAGGCTGGCGGTGGCGTCATGGCCCTGCTTTCACCGCTCTATCCGAGCGGTCCCCTCGATCTGGGCAACCGGTTGCGGCCGCTTTCCGAAACCGAAATGTCCAATGTGTTGCCTGGCTGGCGGATGCTTCACACGCCCGGCCACACCATTGGCCACGTGTCCTTCTTTCGCGAGCCTGATGCGACTTTGATCGTGGGCGATGCCTTCTGCACAGTACAGTCAGAATCGATGATGGCCATCGCGCAGCAGCGGCCTGAACTTCACGGACCCCCGTCTTACTACACGCCCGACTGGATCGCTGCCCGCGCATCGGTCGACACACTCGCCTCGCTGCAGCCGAAAACCCTGGCCCCGGGCCACGGACAGCCGATCTCAGGTGTTGATGTTCCTGCGCAGCTTGATCGCCTCGCCGCGCGTTTCGTTGAAATCGCATTGCCCGACGATCAGAAGGCACAGCCCCACCACGTGGCATGATGCTGCTCATCCTGTACTGACTTCGTTATGATGTTTCCTTGATTGAAGCGGGAACCTCAACAGGTTCCCGTTCAAAGGAAAGACATGACGGCGTTTCGTAGAGATTTTCTGAAGATGGCGGCGAGCGGCATGGCTGCGTCCGCATTGACCACAGTTGGTGCTAAAGCTTCTGCTCAGGCGCAATCGGTGAATGAATCGGCCCCTGGCCTTTTCAATGTCCGGACCTTCGGCGCAAAAGGCGATGGCGCAACTATCGATACCTCCGCTATCAACAGTGCAATTGAAGAAGCAGCTAAACATGGCGGCGGCACCGTCTTCTTCCCGGCTGGCATCTATGCCAGTTACTCCATCCATCTCAAAAGCTACGTCGCCCTGTACCTCGACCAGGGCGCGACTATTCTTGCAGCTCCCACGCCTCTAGATGGCACGACCACCGGCGGCTACGATGCAGCCGAGCCGCAGGGAGCGTGGGAGCCGTACCAGGATTACGGACACAATCACTGGCACAACAGTCTCATCTGGGGCGAAAATATTCACGACTTTGCCATCCTTGGTCCAGGCCTCATCTGGGGTAAAGGGCTAAGCCGCGAGCACAAAGAAGACAAGGACCTTCCCAACAACTACAAGCCCGGCGTGGGCAATAAATCCATTGCTCTCAAGAACTGCCACAATGTCATACTGCGCGATTTTTCGATCCTCGCTGGCGGCTGGTTCGGCATTCTCGCTACGGGCGTAGACAATCTGACCATCGACAACCTGAAGATCGACACCAACCGCGATGGCATGGACATCGACTGCTGCCGCAATGTCCGCATCTCGAACTGCAGCGTGAATTCGCCCTGGGATGACGCCATATGTCCGAAAAGTTCCTTCGCCCTCGGGTACGCCCGACCGACTGAATTCCTTACAATTAGCAACTGTTACGTAACCGGGAAATACCAGCTCGGCAGCATGCTGGACGGCACCTGGAAAACCTTCCCGCAGGGTATGAAAGATGCGACGGGCCGGATCAAATGCGGCACCGAATCAAACGGCGGCTTTAAAAACATCACGATCGCCAACTGCATCTTCGATGGCTGCCAGGGCCTTGCGCTTGAGACCGAAGACGGCGCCATCTGCGAAGACATTACCATCACGAACCTCACCATGCGCGACATCCGTTCCGCGCCGTTCTTTCTCCGGCTCGGCCAGCGTATGCGCGGGCCGAAGGGCGTTCCCGTGGGCACTTTGAAGCGCATTCTCATCAGCAATGTGACCTGTCACGGATCATCGATGGAGTATCCATCCATCATCAGCGGTGTCCCCGATCATTTGATTGAAGACGTCAGGATCAGCAACGTATTCATCCATCAACTCGGCGGCGGTACTAAAGAATTGGCCGCCCTGCAGCCTCCCGAGAAAGCCGACAGCTATCCCGAGCCTGGCATGTTCGGCAAACTTCCAGCTACAGGATTCTTCATCCGACACGCGCGCAACATCGAAATGTCGAATATCGAAATTGCGACGGAACAGCCCGATCAGCGGCCTGCTTTCTGGCTGCGCGAAGTCGATGGCGCCGACTTCTTCCGCATCCAGACGCCATCCGCCGCGCCAGCATTCGCCCTGGATCAGGTAAAAGATTTTCGCGTTTTCGGGAGTCGCAAGATCAAGGATACGATTCTCGCAACCGCAGATGGCAAGTCGGTCTGATCTCTACCGGCCATGAATATGGATGCCCCAGGTCTCACTTCTGAGACCTGGGTTCGCAACGGTCACAGCCATTTCGAATCAGGACAACCCGGTAATCTCCCCTGCATCATCCACATCAATCTTCTCCGCCCGTGAAACCTTCGGCAGGCCTGGCATCAACATCATGTTCCCTGCAATCGCAACCAGGAACCCGGCTCCTGCGGACAATGAAACATTCGTGATATTCAAAGTCCAGCCGATTGGCGCGCCCGGCAGTTTCGGATTATCAGACAGCGAATACTGCGTCTTCGCGATACAGATCGGCAGCCCGGCAAAGCCCCATTCACTAAAGCGCTGCAACTGCTCTTCTGCGTCGGCCGAATACGTAACATTATCTGCGCCGTATATTTGTGTGGCGACTTTCCCGATCTTCGTCTTCAGCGAATCTTCGGAAGAATAAACAGACTGCACCGGCGCATTCGGATTGTCTTCGATCAACTTCACCACTGCTTCGGCCAACGCCGTCGCACCTTCAGCGCCCTTGTTGAACGCCTCGGAAAATGCGCACGGCAATCCCTCCGCCTCGCAAAAGCTGCGCAACGTCTGAAGATCTTCTTCGCTGTCTTTCGGAAAGCGATTGATCGCAATCACAATCGGCAACTTGAACGCCCGAAGTATGCGGATATGCGCTCCAAGGTTTTTCAGGCCCGCTGCAAGGTCGCCCTCGCCCTGCGTGCGCATACTCTGCACCGTTGACACCAGCACAGCAGCGGCAGGCCGTATGCCATCCCGCCCTATGACGGACGACGGCATCACAATGTCCATGTACTTTTCCAGCCCGAGATCAGAAGCAAAGCCGCATTCGTTGACGACATAATCTGCCAGCCGCAGCCCCATCTGCTGCGAGATGACGCTGCTGGTGCCGTGCGCGATATTCGCAAACGGACCCATGTGCACCAGCGCCGGCGTGCCTTCGCTGGTCTGCACCAGGTTCGGCAGCAGCGCTTCCGACAACAGCGCCATCATCCCGCCGACTGCATGAAGATCCTTCGCTGTGACCGGCTTGCCGTCTTTTGTTGCGCCGACAATGATCGACTCCAGCCGTTTGCGCAGGTCTGCGCGATCCGCAGCGAGTGCCATGATGGCCATGATCTCGGACGCTGCCGTGATCACAAAACCGGAATGACGGTCCGCGCCCTCGCGCTTCCCACCGGCACTGACGACAATGCGCCGCAATGCGCGATCATTCATATCCATCGCACGCGGCCAGGTGATCCGCGCCGGATCCAGATTCAATTCATTGCCGAAAAACAGGTGTGTGTCGATTAGAGCGGAGAGAAGATTGTGCGCCGATGTGATCGCATGAAAGTCGCCATGAAAATGCAGGTTGATCTTCGCCGCTGGCTCCACCTGCGCACGCCCTCCACCGGACGCTCCGCCCTTCATGCCGAAGACCGGGCCCAGTGATGGCTCGCGCGAGGTGATCACGGCGCGTTTGCCGATGCGCTCCAAACCCTGTGTAAGGCCGATTGCCGTCACCGTCTTGCCTTCGCCTGAAACCGTCGGCGTCGTCGCCGTCACCAGGATGAGTTTGCCGCGATGTGTGAACGAGGCATCGTCAAGCAGTTCGAGCTTGATCTTCGCGCCGTGCGCGCTCACCTGTTCGTAATATTTCTGCGGAAGGCCGAGTTTCTCCGCGATGGTCTGGACTGGCAGCAGTTCATGAGACATGGATGGACAATCTTCCTCGATAAAATGGCAACACTCCATGCTATCGAAGATTGCGGGATACCACCGCTTCAGCCGTAAGAGAGGTGTGGTTCACCTAAAACAGGCTGCTATTCCTGTTTGAAATGTTCCTCGCCGAAGAAGCTGTAGGTCGCCGTGTAGGGCACGCGCACTTCAGCGTTGGCGTGGCCAGCGTCGCATTCTGAAGCTGGCGCCGCGCCACCATCCGTCTCCGAGCGCTCGACGGTGGTTACCTGGCTCAGTTTGCCATTGCCGCCGCTTGATGTCGCGGACAGGATCAGCCATGGAATCGAGCCGGGTTGAGGCTTGCTAGACAGCAATCTACCCTGTACCTCGCTTCCATCGTCGAGCCTCCACTTCGGGCCGGCGAAGTGTTTCCCTACCGCATGATGAGCAGAGTCGAACAGGGTCGCTTCCGGTGCCTTCAACTTCCATTTCCAGACGCCGTCCTGTACGCAGTTGTAGATCTGCACGCCTTCGCCGCGCACCCGCAAGACCAGCGTTTCATCCGGCAAGGTGAAGGTCCCCGCCGGCATGGGAGCAACTCCCTGTGATTGCGCAGACGATGTTAGCCCGGAAAGGCAAAGGAGTAATAACGCGGCAGAGGCTTTCATTGTCATCGCCTACGAGGTTAGCAGTGTGTTGTGCTGCGATGATCAAAGCTGTTGCCGTGGCCCCCGAAAAAGCTAGCCCCGCCCTCGCAAGAACCAGAGCCAGCCAGGTATCGCCTGAGCCGTTTGATCTAGTTAATAGGGTCAAGCAAATGGCTCAGATTTATCTTGCGCAAAACCACACGCATGCGGTGCCGGCTTGACAAGAAACCGGCTTGGTTATCGGCATTGTCAGGTCAAAGATGAGCAGTCCAGGCTTGTTCAGCGGTCACTTACGCCGTATATCAGTCACTCTCTAACCCGGAACACTCTGGATTGTCACGTAGAAGACCATTTGTTACTGCTCACGCAACCCACTGCTGCTGTTTCGCAATCAGTATATGTACAGCCTGTAACCTTTGGAATTACCCCGGCGAAACGATCTTTTAACTTCGGGCCGCGGATGACGACCCTTTTACACACATAACTATTCGAGAGTGCTGTCAAATGCCGGTAACCATGCCAGACCCTCTCACCTTCGCTGCCCTTTTCGAGTTGACTCCGCACGCATCGATCGCTGTGCTCGCAGACGCTCCGAATTTCACCATAATTGCGGCTAGTGGTTCCTACCTGCGCCTTGCCGAGAACACTCGGGAGCAACTTGCCGGCAAACGGCTCTTGGAAACTTCGCCCTTCTGCGATTTGCTGTCGCCGGAAAGAATGGTTATTTCTACCGCGTTTGATGATCTCCATGTTTCGGCTGCCGGCCAGCCCGCCCAAAGCCGCACCCTCAGTGCGATGTTCACATTCAACTCTGATCGCGAGCCCTGGGGAGTGGCTTTTGCTCCTGTCTACGGCGGCAATGGGAGAGCGCTCATGCTCATTCTCACCTTGGAACAGGCCGCAGGGAAGGATCAGCAGAAAGTCAGTGCCGCGAGCACGCGATCTCCGAAGGTCGAAAGTATCGATAGCCATGTAAACCGGTCAGCGGCTCAGAATGAGCCATTATCTCTGCCGCTGCCCTCGCACGAAGTCTTCGACCAGGCCGTACCCGGCTTTGCGGTCTTCGATCTGGATGGCAACATCATCGATTGCAACCCATCATTTGCCAAGCTGGTTGGCCGATCGCGCGAAGAGCTGCAGACGATAAATTCCGCGGCGCTTATTCATCCGGAAGACCTCGGACGCAGCGCCCGCGATATGGAGCGGCTGGTCACCGGCAAATCTTCTGCATTTGTCATTGAAAAGCGCTATGTACGGCCGGATGGCGGCATCGTCTGGGTAAGAAACTCGGTTTCACTCATCCGTGCTACTGGTGGCCATCCGCCCCAGCTGGTGACGATTTCGGAAGACCTGACGCTCTTTCGGCTGGCCGAGCACGCACTCATCAAGAATGAAAAGCTGGCAGCGGTTGGTCGCCTGTCCGCCTCCATCGCACATGAACTGAATAATCCGCTCGAGGCGGTCACCAACCTTCTTTTCCTGATAGGGCACGCTTCAGAAATGGACGAAGTGCACAGATATGCCCGGCTGGCTGAGCAGGAATTGGTACGTGTGACACAGATCGCCACCCAGACGCTGCGCTTCTACCGGCATGAAGCAGCGCCGGCGCCTATCCAGATGGCCGACGTGCTTGAAAGTGTCCTGGCGCTTTTTGAGGGCCGACTTCGCCGGCTCCATGTCAAAGTCGTCAAGCGCTACCTGCCTTCTTCGGATCCGCTCCGCGCCAACAGTGGAGAGATCCGCCAGGTGTTCGTTAACCTCATCAGCAATGCCCTTGATGCTATGGATGATACCGGCCGGCTTCGCATCGATGTCCGTCCTTCGCGTAGTTGGGAGCAACCGGAAGTACCCGGCGTGCGGGTCACCATCTCCGACTCAGGCAGTGGCATCCCACGCGAGATGCTGAAAAAGATTTTTGAGCCATTCGTCAGCACAAAGGAAAGTAACGGCACCGGTCTGGGGCTTTGGATATCAAAGGAGATCGTCCACAGGCATGGCGGGACGCTTCGGGTGCGCAGTGCCGTCAGCGGTCAACGCCGGGGTACAGCCATGTCCGTGTTTCTACCCAGCGAAGTGATATCGAAAGCAGCCTGAAGTGTCTTGTTGATCTCACAATGACCATTCACATTCAAGGCCGTCCGTGATGGAAACGGGTTCATCTTACGTGCATGAACTCTATGCAGCACGAGAACTCCAGCAATCACGACCATAGCGAGGAAGACAGATATTTCATGCAGCTTGCCATTGAGCAGGCCCGCCTTGGGCTTGCCACGCCTGGCGGTGCACATGTCGGCTGCGTCATCACTCGTGATGGCAAATTGGTGGCCAGCGGCTTCAACCAGGTCGAGGGTCTGTTCGATCCTACAGCACACTCCGAAATCGTCACTATCCGCCGCCTCTGCAGAGAGTGGCAAGTCACCAGCCTGCGCGGTTGCAGTCTCTATTGCACGTTGCAGCCCTGCGGGATGTGCACCGTCGCCTGCATCTGGTCGGGAGTCAGCCGCATCGTTTTTGGAGCTACGCGCAACGACGTGAACTCGATCTATTTCGCCGAGCGTCACGCAAACACAGCGGACTACCTGCGCGACGCTTTCAGAAGTGATATTGAGCTTTCGGGCGGTGTGCTCGATGAAGAGTGTTCCGCTCTTTACGTAAAGAAAGATGAAGCACCGCCGCCGGAAACCGACCCGGCCCACGAAGCGACCATCACCGCAAGCTGACGCAGGGAGCAAGGCCGCCAGATGATTCAGGAGCCGGGCGGCCTTGCACTTTGATCCCGGCTCTTACTCGGTGGCCGCCGCAGTGACAAAGTTCAGGCCATTCGGCGTGCCATAGCCCGTCACATCATCCCAGCCTTTCGTGACAGTCAACGAACCGTCTGTGCCGAAGGTCAGGTTCAGGTACTCACCGGTCACTGGCCAGAGCGCGCTGACAAAGTCCTTAGTGTTCACAAGCGGCTCCGCCAGGTAAGCAGCGGAGTAGTAGGTGGCCCCATCACTATCGACCACTGTTCCCACCAGGTTGGTCGGCGAGCTTACCGGGACGATGTCAGTCACGGCATCGGACGGCAGCCGGCTCATGACGGGCGCAGCCTGTCCCAGAAGGTGTCCCGCCTTCTGATTGGCCAGCGCCCAGAAAGCCGAGAACATCGGTGTCGAAAGACTCGTTCCCCCGATCGCCTCGACTGTCGCCCCGTAGATCGGATCGGTATAGACCAGCACCGCGCCGGTGTAGGGATCGGCCTCGAGCGATACATCCGGTACCTGCCGATATTTGCCCGGCAGGTCCTTCTGCCATGCCGGCTTGGGGAAGAACAGGCTCGAACCACCGCCTGCTCCAAGGTCGTTGCCATAGTTGTACGGCGGGTCGGAGATGTCTGCCTGGTCGAACGCGATCAGCGTCTCGTTCGTGCCCCAGCCGGTCTGCATCGCTGTACCCGTACCGCCGGGTATGCCGATACTCGTGCCGCCAACTGCCGTCGCATAAGGGGCATCTGACGGCACCAGGGTCGCGCCGACCGGTGTACCCAGGGTCAGGTCGCTGTGGTCGCCGCTGGCATAATTTACAGCGATGCCAGTGGCGGCGGCCTGTTCGATCACCTGGTTGTAGGCCTCCAGTGTGACGGAGCCATGCTCTGTTTCGGGCGTGCCATAGCTGTTCGAGATCACACCCCCCAGCTGGTGCATGGTTGCATAGCTGATCGCATACTGGAAGTCCTGGTCGTCTTCAGAAGGCGTCGTCACAACAACGATTTTGGCCGCCGGCGCAATGGCATGCGCCCACTCCACATCGATCGATGTCTCGCCGACCCAGTTTCCCGACTGTGGTATTGCCAGGGGCTGGCCGTCCGAATCCACTATCTTCAGCGTGGACGATGTAAAGAGCGGAAGATTATTCAACTTGTTGAACTCGTTGGCGTCGCTCATCAGGGTCGGCGAACCGAACGCATCGACAATGACGATCGTCTGGCCTTCGCCTTTGAAGCCTGCCTTGTAGACCGCGGGCAATCCATAAACTGCCTGCATCTGCGAAGCGTTGTAGGCGCAGGCGAGCGAGCCCTGGTCGTACACATTGCCAAAGTAAATGCCAATCGGCAGCTGCCCTTTTTCACCCAGCGTGTAGGTTGTCGCCGTGTGGAAGCATTTGTCTGTAAAGTAGCCGCCGAGCCCGTTGCTCGCTGCTTTCACCGCGGCCAGCGGAATGGGCACTGCCGGCTTCTTCGTCTTTGGGTTCACCGCCTGCGCCAGCTGCGGCTTCATGGGGACATTGTCCAGTCCGCTCACGCTCAGCACTAAAGAGGCGGCCGCGCCCTTCACCGTGGCTTCCGTCACATTTGCCCGGAAGGTCGTGCCATTCGTCTTGAAGTTGTTCAACTCCGTGCCGAACGCTGCTTCCATCTGCGCAGCAGTACCCTGCGCGCGGATTGCGAATGGATTGCTCTCATCGACCGTGACAGTCAGGCCATCTTTCTCCAACTGCTCTTTCACCGTCTGCAGATCAGCCCTGGTAGGCGCATAGGTCAGCAGGTCACTGGTCGTCAGCCATTTGTGATAGGTCGCCGAGCCCGGCGTGTACAGCGCAGCAACGCGCTGGTCGAAGGCCGCCTTGTTCTGCAGGTTCATCCACAACGTCACTTTGACTGGCTGCGTTGCCACCACCCGGCCCTGACTTGTGGCACCCTCTACAGTCCCGGGAACATTACTGACGACCTTCCGCTGCGATAGTCCCTGCGCGTCTGCCATTGCAGATGAAGCTGCAACTGCAAGCATCGTCAGCGCTACGCAACGGTGCTTGATAGAACCTGAGAGACTGTTTATTGCTTTAATCATGAACATGGACCTTCCTGCGCGATGGATCAACGACGATCGGCAGCAGTCAAAGCTGCCAAAAGATACAAATATGTATTTTTTTCAGGGGATGGTCGCTGGACGCGAGCGGTTCCAAAGCAGTGCAGGTAGTTATATAAGTTGCGGGGGCTCTACAATCTACCCGCAATATCAATCACTTCGGCTGATCCTACTACAAGGATGAGCAAAAGGAAGTAAAATTTGCATGGTTCTCGGCTGACGGCCCGGCGAGTGCAAATTTTGCTCGATTAGAGATCTAACTAAAGGCTATTCGTCTTCATCCATAGCGCCGGCAAATGGAGCCAGTCCGGCCCAGGATGTAGCCTTGCGTTCTACCACCAGGATCGAAAATGCTGCTTCGAGCGAGTCTTCGATAGCCTCTTCGAGCACCAGTCTTACCTCGTCTGCTTCCATGGTCGACTCGCCATCATAGGTTCCTGCGGGCAGCGAAAACTCATACCCCTCGGCGCTCAGAATCGACCGCGTAAAGTCGTAGTGCAGCATCAGCGTATCCAGTTCGCCGTATGCATCGTCATTGTCGGTCACGCCCAGCAGCGCGACCCTTACCAGGAAATCCGCCATCCGCCCCTCTTCCGTCTCATTCTAGAGCAGTCGTTGTAACCGCAGCAGACCGAGCGCGTCCACCTTGCTGTCCTGCGGAAATCAAACCGTAACCGGCCACAACTTCGGTTGCAGTCTGAACAATTTTCTCCTACCGTTAGGTCGCAGTCCGAAGCGGAACAATTCGCGTCACGGAGAGTACGCATGCACGTTCGCAGACTTCTATTGTTCGGCTCCTGTGTCCTGGGGGCAGCCCTGTTCGCAGCCGATACCCCGGGCACCACTTTCGCCGCCACTCCAGACCCTCAACAAAACAATGGCAGACCGCAAGGCGGGCAGTCCGGCAACAATCGCCCCGCGCCCGGAGCACGTCCCGGTGGGCAATCCGGTAGCCGTCCCGGTGGGCAACAGGGAGGAGCAAAACCTGGCCGACCAGGCTCGGGTGGTCAGCCTAACCGGCCTCCGCAGGGCGGCAACAAACCTGCGCCCACCCGTCCGCAGCCAAATCGCCCGCAGCTAAATCGTCCAAATCCGGGCAGGCCGGGCGGTAACCACCGTCCTCCACCGCGGCCCGCAAACCGTCCGCACTATAACTTTGGGGACGGCGGCAACGGTTTTCGCTTGCGGCGCTATTTCAACTCGGATATGGCACGCATCAACCGCGCCCGCCGCCCGCACTTCCTGGCCGGTGGCTACTTTCCCCACCAGTACGTCACCTACCTGCAACCCATTCCACCAGATGTGCTGGGCTACCTGCCGCCGGTACCGCCGGGCTACGCCATCGGCTACTACGACGGCTACACCGTGGTGTATGACCCCACCACCTACCTGATCGCCAGCGTCCTTGACCTTTTCCGCTATTAGTTGGAAGCAATCGGTTGGGTTCACATAAGGCGGTTGCCCCATGTCTCGCCTCTGAGACATGGGGTTCTCGATCTGCATCCAAACACGCATGCTGCGAAAACAGATCATCGGACAACCGACTGCGATAGAAGACGCCCATACCGACCTGAAATGGCTTCCCCTCACCGACCTCGTCTCCGTCGAACTCACCTCCGAAGATCCACGCCATCCCTTCGACCCGGTCTTTGAAGAAGGCGGCGATAATGGCTGGCGCGCCGAGAAACCGGGCAGCCAGACGATTCGCCTCCGTTTCGACAAGCCGCAGGACATTCACCGGATCCGTATCCGTTTCGTCGACCGGGATCATGAGCGCAGCCAGGAATTTGTTCTGCGGTATGAAGCCGCGGCCGGCCCCATGCGCGACATCGTCCGTCAGCAGTGGAGTTTCAGTCCCGGCGGCTCGACCGAAGAAGTCGAAGACTATACCGTTGACCTGCCCGGCGTGACAGTCATCGAACTCGAGATCGATGCTGACCGCGGGAAAAATGTTTTACCCGCCACACTGGCCGAACTTCTTATTTGCTGACTCCAAAACACACCCGCTGGTATGCTGCAAGCCATACAAAAGTTCCAGACAAGACATTAGACTGATGGAGTAGCCATCCCACTTACGGCGTATCCTCTTGCGAGCGAAGCCATGGCAGCAGTTGATAACGGCAAAGGAGCAGACACAATGCCCGCGCTGAAGATCTGGATCTGGTTTGTCGGTGCCGCGGTCTGGTACCTCGATGCAGCCCTTAACCTGCACTACAACGCCCGCGGCCACGCCATTCTTGCCCTGTGCGTCGCTACCATGTTCTTTATCGCCGGTATGGTCTGGGTCAGAAATCCCAAACGCCGCTGATACTGCATGGCTTAGCTCCTCATACCCTGAACAACGGTGCCCACTCGACCTAAGTGGTATCGAGTCTCGGATCAACCAGCGCGATGATGGTTGTCAAGAGGGTCGCACCATGGACACCAGTTTGTCAGAAGTGTTTGATCAGGCGCGTCAACTCGTTGCTGGAACTTACCGTTTTGAGGCGGAGACCGAACGACAGCTCCGCGAAATTGAAGACCAGGCAAAACTGGCTGAACTCGCGAAGCGTGCCGAAGAAGCATTTGATTTCACCAGCCGTGAAAAGCTGGAACTCGATACTCGTATGGACGTCCACGAAGACGTAGCAGTGATTGAGTTTGTTGTTCGGGCCGCCCACGCCGTCTTCCTGCTCATACCAAAAGATGATGTCCTGTGGGATCTGCTCGTCATCGAAGACGGCAAGCATGTATCGAATGTTGCGGAGATAGTCGGCGGCATCAAGGCCGAACCGAACTCTCCCCGCCGCGCCGCCGCCCGTGTGGTGGCCGCCATTTCGTTCTGGGTCGAGAAGAACCGCCAGCACCGCGTTGCCGCTTCTTCGCAGGTATTGGAACAGATACTCAGCCGGAATACCGGTTGGGCCAAGGCCCGGCAGCCGCAGGGTCAGGCGAGCTTTCCCGCACAGCCAGAAATCATCGATGTCCCGCAGACGCCCGGTTCCCTTTCGGTCGTATGAACGACGTGAGCGCCGCGCGACCGGCGCAGCTTTTAAAGTGGCAGTATCCCTGCAGCATCCGACAATGGTCCCGGGTTGACGCTGCCAAATGTCCTCAAGGAGGCATCGGCTAGATGCTTTGTAGCAATGACAGTCCTGTCGAAGCGGCTGACGGCAGCGATCATCTTCATCAGACTTTCACGGAAACATTGTCCGGAATCTCTTCCACAGGACAACCAACCTGTCGACTGATTACCTCCTAATACGCAGGGGATCACTCCCCGGAAGAGGTTTTATGGCTAACGAAATTCACAACAAAGCAGCGGAACATCACGAAAACGCGGCCAAGTCGCATCGCAAGGCAGCCGAGCTTCACCAGCAGGGCAGCAACGATGAAGCCGTCAAGCACTCACAGCAGGCGCATGAGCACTCCACCAACGCGCATAAGCAGAGCGAACAGGCTCACCAATCCTCTACGGGTGGCAAGAAGCAGTAGGGTCGCTTCAACTACTACTTCATTTGCAGGAGAAGGGTCGCAAATGCGGCCCTTTTCTCATTCGCCGAAAATGCTGCCACTGTTAAGGAGTCAACATGTCGAAGGTCCGCACCGAAGAGCAGCCAGTTCCGGAGCATTCCCGCGCTGCCGAATTCCAGACAAAGATCGAGCCCCATGGCAATGCTGCTCAGGTCCACGCCAAGACTGTCAAACACAGTTACGAAACGGCCTTGAACGTCCAGGCTGACAGCCACGAGACCGGCAACGATGCACGAGGCACCGAAGTCGGGGCACCCGATCAATCAGAATCGCCTGAAAAGTAGCCTCGGCGACTGCACCGGCTACTCGCTGAACGGGACCCCAAAACACAACTCCGCTTTGCGCGCGGGGCGCACGGTGGTCTCGCGCACCTCGGGCGAATGACCCATCTTTCGCCATAGCTCCAGGGCTACGTCATTCATGTAGTACAGTCGCAGCCGCTCCGCCGTCTCACCCCTCTGCGAGTACACACTGATGGTACTCACCAAGCTGTTCTGCGAGGTTTGCTCCAGATATTCGCTCATGTTGCGCGCAGGACTATTCTCGGGCCGCATAACCTCTTGAGCGCTCTGCGTAATCAGGTAATACGCCATCCGTGTATCTCTCCAACATCGACCTGCGATCAGCAGCAGCCGCACTTTCCTGTTGGATGCCGGAAAACACGGACCGCTCAAGCCGCGTTTAAGTGCTTCCCCGGGCGAGTTCATGGTGCGGCGGTCACCTCGCTCCGGCAACGCCGAGGCTGGTCGACTTGACTGTCGGGCATGGTGCAGCTATATCGAACGAGCCGGTTTCTTTAGCCCGATAGAAGTCTCCAGACCGCAGTAACTTTAGCCTCCACAGCTGCAAGCACACCCGGCCCAGTCAGCGAACAATCACGCGAAAGTAGCAGCAGGTGTAAGTGTTTCTACCTACTTGGTAAGCTTTGCGGTGCGTTTCCTACACGATAGCCTTGCATGAAGTTTGGGAGAGATCACTCTGATGACTTTCAAGAACAGCTTTGCATTCCTGGCTACGGGCGTTGTCGTTCTCACCTCTGCGGGATGCACCGATCGGACCTCTGTGAGCAAAGAGAACTTTGCCCAGGTCATTACCCAGGATTACGCCACGAACGGCGACTGCCTCTTCTCCCGTTCGTTGAAATTTCCCTATCGCGTGGGCGCCGATGACAAACTGCTCACCGAAACGCGCAACCAGCTCAATGCGATGGCTAACCAGGGTTTGCTGACCCGCACCTCGACCCACGATGGCAACGAGAGTCTGCTGCAGTTCACCCTGACCGATACCGGGCGCCGGGTCCCGGGCGATGGCCGCTTCTGCTACGGCAAGCGCGAAGTCACCAGCGTCGACAACTTCTCTACTCCGTCTGAATTTCGCGGCGTGCAGATGACCCATGTCGGATACCACTACACCATCAAGGACACGGCGACCTGGGCCAAGACCCCGGCCGTCAAAACCGCCTTCCCGTCCGTAGCCCGCGCCATGTCCGACCAACCGGTTGACGAAGCCACGCTGGTCCTCGAAAAAGAAGGCTGGACGTTAGAAAATCAGTAAGCCTTTGCCATGCAGGCAGGCGCGCCTCCAGCGCCGTTCGTGTTCCCCAAAAGGCGCCGGCGTGCGATCGCCCTGGGGTTTAGTCATCAAATGAATGACAACTTTCAAAAATCGCTTTGGGCTGCAGGGGTTGCCACAGTACAAGCGGCTCGCTCAAATCGCAACGACTGCGGCTCTCGACATCCTGATCGGGATGTTTGGAACCGTGATCGTGGGTCACTTACGAATTAAGCGGCTGGTTGCGGAAATCGCGTTCACCGTCTTCCTGCTCGTCATCGCCTGCTTTGTCATCCGGAGCAAAGCCGAAGGACCTGCATCTTCTACATCCACCTCAACTGCGGCTACCCCATCCTCGCAACGCAAGGGTGGGCCGCAGGAAAGTTCCCAAACGCACAAGCGCACTTACTTTTCCTTCAGACTGAAGACCAGGAACATCACAAACGCGACCACATCCGCGCCGGTGAGGATCAATACCTGCCATCCCGCGGACCAATGGAAGAACTGGCTCGCGGCGTACGTCAGCACCACGACAGCGGCCACGCCTGCCAGTTCAGCCGGGAACGACGTCTCTTGTGGCCCGCGCTCCATGGTGCAAACCTCGCAATTCTTACGATGCCCGCAATCCAAACTTCATCGCGCCGCTATAGACTGTTGCACGCAGACACTTTCCGGTTCAAGGAACTTCCATGTCCCGTCGCAATACAACGATCCTCGCGAGCCTTGTCCTCTCGACCAGTATGATCGCAGGCGCGCAGCAGCCAGCAAAATCAACCGCTCCCGTCCCGCTGGTCGCGGCGCCGCAGACCGACCCGCAGATCCAGCCTGACGGCAGTGCAGTCTTTACGCTCGCGATGCCGAACGCCCAGGCTGTCGGTCTCAACCTCGAGAACCACAAGGAGCCGACGCTGATGACCAAGGGTTCTGACGGCAACTGGACGGTGACCGTCCCGTCGCTGGCTCCTGAAATCTACAGCTACTCCTTCAACGTGGATGGAACGCACATCACCGACCCGCACAATACCCAGGTCAAGACCAGTTTCTTCAACGTCGACAGCATCTTCCTGGTTCCCGGCCATCCAGCGATGCCATGGGAACAGGCCGACGTTCCGCACGGCACGATCGATCATCACTCCTATCATTCGAAAATCGTCCAGGGCCTCGACGACAGCACCAGTCAGTATTACGTGTACACACCGCCGGGCTTCGATCCGCACGGCAAGCAGAAATACCCCGTGCTCTACCTGCTGCATGGCTACTCCGATGATCCCAGTGCTTGGACAGCGATGGGCAAAGCCAACCTCATCCTCGACAACCTGATTGCGCAGGGCAAAGCCAAACCAATGATCGTCGTCATGCCGTGGGGCTATGGCGATATGAAAGTCATCACCAGCGGCTGGGCCGCCTGGCGGGATCCCGCGCTCATTACGAGCAACTACAGGCATTTTGGCGAAGCCCTGCAGCAGGAAGTGATGCCGCTGGTGAACGCGCAATATCCCATCTCCGATAAACGCGAAGACCACGCCATTGCGGGCTTGTCCATGGGTGGCGCCGAAACGCTGCTCGTCGGCCTGAACCACACGGACTACTTTGCCTCGATCGGCGCCTTCAGCTCGGCGGTATCGGCAGCCATGGACTTCGACACTCTCTTCCCTGCCATCACTGCGCAGTCCGGCGCACAGATGCAGTCGAAGCTGAAAGTCTTCTGGATCGCCTGCGGCACGGAAGACGGACTCAACGAACCCAACCAGAAATTCATCGCCTGGCTGCAGAGTAAAGGCATGCAGCCGACTGCCATCCATTCACCCGGCATGGGCCACGTGTGGATGGCCTGGCGCGAAAACCTTGCCGGCTTCGCGCCGCTGTTGTTTCGGAAATAAGCTGGGAATCTGCAACCCTGTGTCCTACACCTCGTCGAGAAGGTGAGCATCAGCATTGAGCGTGGCGACGAAGATTCGAGCAGCTATTTCGGCCGCCGTGTTGATCCTGTCCGTTCAATCCTTCTCTGCGCAGACCTGTCACGACACGCCACTGCCCCGGGTCTGGACCGTCGACTCGCCCTACCCATTCCAGGCAGGTGCCGAGCGCTCCTATGACGAGCTGTATCACGGCCCCTGGAAAGCTCGTCGGGAGATTCCCCTTTACGCCAGGCCAAACGGGACGAGCACGATCGGGCATCTGAAAGCCGGCACCGTGGTTGAGGCGCTTTTCGGTCGCTCCATCAACGCTCCACCAACGCGGCTTTCGTCAGCCGCCGACGTCCAGGTCCAGAAGGCCGGCCCGCACAATCTTCCCATCAACGAAGCCATGCATAAAGGGGACAGTTTCTGGCTCCTTGATCTCACAGGCGAAGGCTGTTTCCAGGCTTGGTGGCACTGTCATGAGGTCAGTTGGGACAGCACTCTGCCCAATGCTCTCTCCGATGAAGATG
>CAXTNK010000071.1:14756-23807 GCA_964245665.1 uncultured Acidobacteriaceae bacterium | reverse complement strand
CCGCCGCCGCCATCGACGCCAGCGCCGCCTTGTCGGCGACCGTCGGCGCCAGCCTGGTGACGGGAACAAACTCCGCACAGACCTACACGGGCGCAGTGGCCTTTGTGCGCGCTATCCCGACGGTGCTCTGGCTGCCGTCGTATAGCAAGACCTCGGTGAATCTGAGCGCCACGTATGGGCTGGCGAAGGATGAGGAAGTGGTCTCGCACGGAAATGTTTTCCAGGCGGCGTCGGTCAGCAAGACCGACATCAAGCATGGCGACGCTGAGTATGACAGATACCTTGGCTCACAGCTTTATGGACGGCACCTGTTTGCACTGGTGAATGGGAGCGCGGACCACAACTATGGGAATGGCGTGCAGTTGCAGCAGGCGTACGGTGCCGGGCTTGGCTGGACGCTGGTGAAAAGTTCGACGGACATCTTTGATCTGAAGGCGAGCCTGCAGTACGAACAGCAGGTTTTCTACAACGGTCTGTACAGCGGACTGGGCACGCCGACGGAGAACCTGGTCGGCGCTGCCCTGTCGGAAGACTGGAACAAAACTTTTGGCCATGCGATCAAGTTCAAGCAGAGCGTCACGCTTTCGCCTACCTTCAACCTGGTCCAGGCTTACTCCGCGGTGGCCAGTACCAGCCTGATCTTCCCGGTCTACAAGAAACTGAGCTTCTCTCTGACGGGGACCGATAACTACCTGGGCGATCCCCCGCAGGGCTACCAGCGCAATACCTTCCAGTTCACGGGCGGCCTGACCTTCACTTTGAAGTAGGCGGCCTGACCTCCTTTTTAATAGGCGGCCTGCGGCGGATCTCACCCTTTGTTGTGCAGAGTGGATCCGCTCGATGACAACATCTGGATAAGAATCACTCTACTGCGCGGCGGCGCCGCTCGGGTCGAGATCAAAAGTCTGCTTCATCAGATCGAGTACGCCGGACGGAAGCGGCTTGTCGGCAGAGGCGAGAAGCTGTGTTACCTGCCACATCTGCGTGTCGTTCAGAACATGTTCGAAAGCCGGCATGCCGGACAGACGGATGCCGTTTTTTACCTTCCAGTAGGTGACGCCCGGTGGGTCATCGCTGACGCCGACTACGCCGCCGCCATGCGGCTCCCATAGTTGTGGAGCGCTGGGGTACATGGTCTTGCCAAAGTCTGCCGGGCGTCCGTAAAGGCCGTGGCAACCAGCGCATTGCTGACGATAAATATGCGCACCGATGGTGAGATTCGCCTCCGTAGCTTCCAGCCCTGCCTTGCGCGGGTATTCGCGGTCAATGCGGGCATCCAGCGGAACATCCACGATCTGTGCTTCCATGGGTAGCGGTGGATCAGAAACGGCCACCGGCGGATGGCCGAACTTGAAATAAACGAAGATACAGGCGGGAACGACGAGCACACCCAGAATCAGACCAATCAGAAAACCCTTCATCTACAATCCCTCTTTTTTCGCAGCCACTCAGCGCGACCTTCACCAGCAAAGCAGACGCCTGTGCCGGATGCAAGTCAATTAGATGAATTTAAACCTTCTACCGCAGCCGGGACCCGATGACCGAGATTGGGGCTTCGAAGAAAAGGCGGTACCAATCTCTCCCGGGACGCCAGGCAGCCGGTGAAAATGCTCTAATAGGGGATACCGTATTGCAGATTGCATATTGGAAGTTGTCACCGGTTGGCCGGTGAGAGCAGTCGAGTAGTGGAGGCATCACCTTACATGCACCGTAGCAAGTTCACCGGGCTTCTCGCGTTCCCGGTTTTTTCCTTCCTGATGCTCACCGCGGCAGCGCGCGGGCAAAACAGCCAGAATTACCCGGATGCAGCAGCCGTCCCAACGGCAATGCAACTGGCCGCGCTGGAGTCACCGGCTCTTCTGGGTTATTCGTCCAGTGACCAGACCGGCCAGGCCGACACTGCTCCCGCAGCAGCGCAGGATTCGTCACAGAATCCTCCGCCTGCTCCGACGGAAGCGCAGCGCGCCCAGCTGGCACGCCAGGCGCAGGACCGCGTTCGCGCGCGGCGGGCACAGCGGATCCAGGCCATTGTGCAGGACACCTACAGCCACAAGTACGAAGTTTTCGGCGGCTACACCTTTATTCGTCTGCGACCAGGTTCGAGCCTCCAGAATGTGGACGAGAACGGTTTTGATGCCGGCGTTACTCGCTACTTCACCAATACGCTTGGCGTTACGGCTGAAGGTCGCGGCTATTTCGGCAATGCGTACGTCGGGAATCTCGCGACAGGCGTGACGTTTTTCGAGCCGTCTATCAGCAACTATTCGATCTCGGCCGGCCCGCAGTATCGCTTCTACATGAGTCAGAAGTGGGGCATCAGCGGTGTCGGCGAAGTGGGCGTTGCGCGCAATGTCTTCTATGCCAACTCCCAAAGCCTGCCCGGCGAATATGTTGGCCTGTATCCGAACGAGTGGCGAATTACTGCGACGGTGTCCGTGCCGATTGATTACAATCTGGGACCTGGCTTATCGATCCGCATCGCGCCGACGTACTACCTGACCACCTTTGGCGGGCAGACTCAGAATAACCGTGGATTTACCAGTGGCATCAACTATCGGTTTGGTCGGCGATAGTTTCGTTTGCAAGAGAAGCCCATGCTGATAGCACGGGCTTTTTTAATTGCTATAAAACAGAAGTGTCCTCCTGAGCACAGTCCCAGGACCTGTGTCTTGTCGGTTGGCCGGGATGGTTGAGAAACCGCATGTCCTTCGACTACTCTGCGCTTCGCTCAGGATGGCGCTTCGGTGGTTCCCGTTGGGATTGTAGAAACGCGGATCTCTCCGCTTCGGTCGAGATGACAAAATTCACGCTGTGCTCGTTCGCGATGCAAAACCTTAACCTGCGCTTCGATTGCTATGACAAGTGTTGTGCCACAAGACCGGGCGCCCCACATCTCGCGTTTAAGATGTGGGGGTTCGCCGAAGCTCTAAGCCTTTACCTTGGAATCCCGCTGCTTCGCCGAGTCGAGTGGATACTGCGGTTCGGTCATCCGGACCGGGTCGAGAATCTCGGCAATCTCCTTTTCACTCAACAGGTTCTTTGACCGCGCGATCTTGATGATCGAGTCACCAGTCGCAACTGACTCCTTCACAATCTCCGCTGCCTTGGCGTAGCCGATGTAGGGGTTCAGCGCGGTCGCGAGCGACACGGTACTCTGCGCATAGAAGTTGCAGCGTTCGGTATTTGCCGTGATGCCGGCGATGCAGTACTTGTCGAACTGCCGCAGCATGTTGGCGAGGATAGTAGCACTCTGCAGAACGCTGTAGGCCATCGTCGGCATCATCACGTTCAGCTCCAACTGACCGCCCTGTACAGCCATCGAAACGGCCGTGTCGTTGCCGACTACCTGGAAGCTGACCATCGCGGCCAGTTCCGGCATAACGGGGTTGATCTTGCCCGGCATGATCGACGAGCCCGGCTGCAGACTGGGCAGATGGATTTCGGCGAAGCCAGTGTTCGGTCCAGACGACAGAAGACGAATGTCATTGGAAATACGGATGACTTCGAGCGCCAGGCCACGCAGCGAGGCGCTGACATCTGCCATGCAGGCGTTTGATTGCATCGCCCAGCGCATGTCGGCTGCCGGTTCCAGTTTCTGGGCGGACAGCTCTGCCAGGTTGGCGACAGCCTTCACGCGGTAGTCCGGATGCGTATTGATGCCCGTGCCGACGGCGCTGCCGCCCAGGCCAAGTTCGCGCAGTGAATCGGAAGCCAGCACGATGAACTTCTTCGCTTTTTCGATGGTGAGCGCGTAGGCGGCGAATTCCTGGCCCAGGCGGATCGGCACCGCATCCTGCATGTGGGTGCGGCCTGACTTCATGATGCCGTCAAACTCCGCTGCCTTGGCGCGGAAGGTCCCGGCCAATCCGTCCAGTACGGGGTAGAGCGTTTCGAGCGTCAGGAGGGTGCCGACGCGCATGGCCGTCGGGAAGACGTCGTTGGTCGATTGGCCATAGTTGACATGGTCGTTGGGATGGACTTCGGCATACTCCCCGAGCTTGCCGCCAAGAATCTCATTGGCCCGGTTGGCGATGACTTCGTTGGTGTTCATGTGCAGGCTGACGCCGGCGCCGGCCTGGAAAACATCCACCACGAACTCGGCATTCCACTTGCCGTCGATCACTTCCTGCGCGGCCTGAATGATGGCGTCGGCGCGCTTGTCTTCGACCAGGCCGAGAGACTTGTTGGCCTCGGCTGCAGCGTGCTTCACCATGCCGAGAGCACGGATCAGCAGCGGATGTGCCCGCATGCCGGAGATAGGGTAATTCTCAACCGCACGCACCGTCTGCGCGCCGTAATAGGCGCTCTCCGGCACTTCGACAAACCCGAGTGAATCCTTTTCTTTCCGCACATTGCCGCCTGCAGCCGCCATTCAAAAAGCTCCTTCAAGATGAGACAGTGAGTAGCCGAACCTTGAACAGGTCAGCCAACCGCTCAGTATAGAATGCGTTGGTATTCGTCGTCGAAGTCGACACGCCGCATCGCATTGGACTCGACGCACTGAAGTGTCGCTGGAGCATTTCTCTAATCGCCGATAACGGATTCTTTCAGGCCTTCCGCGACTTCTTCGATCGAGGTCTGCTGGCTGAGTTCTTCAACTTCTTCTTCATCCGCAAGGCGTCCCAAGCCAAGTTTCCTGGCGATCTCGCGTTCCATCCCGAGTCCGGCTGTCACTTCTTTTTCCGTCAGCAACAGGATCTGCAGGATCAGGTGATCGCGCTCATCGGAGCGGCGTCCCAGGCGCTGCTGCCTCATGACGATGAAGCTGGCGAGAAAGATGGCTTCAAGCGCGACGCACAGATCGAGCAACGGAAAAGGGTAGGGGTCGAAATGCCGGATGCTCGCTATGTGAAAAGTGTTGACGAGCAGCCACGCGGCGAAGCCAGCCGCGTGCACCGCGACGAAGCTGAGACTGCCGATCGAGCTCCCGATAAAGTCTCCGACCCGCTCCGAAAAGGTTCGGCGCGACAGGAAATCCTGCTCATGGCGGGCTACCAGTTCAATGTGGTCCTGAACGTGGGAAGACGGCTGTCTTACGACTTGTTTCACGATGGGCCCCGGTCCTGCGGCGGCAAGTGCCACCCTACCACTATAAGGATTCCGTAAGGATGCCATGTGTTGCGCGTAAGACTGGGGATAGAAAAACGCAGCGGAAAGAAAAAGATCCCGCGTTGGCAGGATCTTTGTCAAAAACCATGCCTTGAAACGCGGGCGCGAGGATTAAAACTCGGGAGCACCGCGGCGCAGGTACACACCGGTTGAGCCGGCGACGATGACGATGGTGACAGCGAGGGCGAAGTAGATGTCCATGGGCTTCGCGAAGCCGGGCGACCAGACGAGGTCACTGCCGGCCCAGAGCGAGAGCAGTACGGAGATGACAGTAAACTGACCGGCGATGGTAAGCAGCAGGGTACCCTTGCGGCGTCGTAAATCCAGTGCATCGATTTGCTGGGGTGTCAGGTTGCGCTCGTCCGCGGGAATGCTCAGGTTCGCCATGATCTCTCCGGTGCTATGCCTTCGGGTCTGTTCGTGCAGGGTGCCATTCCGGCAAAAATCCCCGCGCTTTCATCAAACCACGAGACTACCCCAGTCGTCCACACTTCCGGCCATCAGTAGAACGCGGTGTTTCCATTTAAGGCCATCAGGCGCTTAACGAGAAGCTGGACGCGGCACCTGGCTGAGGAGCCTGGGTGATGGCCGGTATTTCCGGAACGTTGATCAGCAGGTCATTGCCGACGGCTGAGATCGACAGGTCGACATCAACGGAGATCTGCGAAAGCGTCTGCCCCTGTTCCTTGAGCTGCCGGATCTGCCCGTTCACATTCAGCTTGGCAAGGCTGGCGTCGGCTGCCTCCTTCGTTGTCCCGGCATCGATCGGAGTGGCCGATGCTGCCTGATTGTCTGTGGCCGGCGAAGTTTGAAACGTATTTGCAGGAGAAAGGGAAACATTCATGTCGCCTCCTTGCGTGGAGGTAGCTCCTCCAAGCGGTAAGGATTTCATCGGCGTTAAGATGGGCTGCATGAGGAAGAATCGGTGCGGAAACAAGAGTAACGTAACCACCATTTCCTGATTCGGGAACTGCTGCTCTACTTTGGGCGGCCAGGCGCTATTTTTTGCCCCGGCCTTCGACCCGACCAACGGAAGGACCTTCAAGCGTCCCCCGGCTACCGACGCGCTGAAGGCCCCTTGTCCGCAAGGCCAGTGTCTAAAGGCGCTTTTCGCCGCAAGGCCAGAAGTTACAGGAAGGCGACGGTCTGGACGCCGGCGACTTCGAAGCGTTTGCGGCAGCGGATATTTTTGCACGCCAGCTGGTCATCGCGGCGCACCATGTAGCTCTGTGCTTTCGCAAAGCGGGCGCGGTCTCGTTCATCGGCGCCGCGCGGCACCTGCGTCTTCTTGCGACGGACGAGCCAGGAGATCTGGTACTCATCGGCCTTGCCGCAACTCGGGCACGTCAGGGTGTGGGTCTTCTGTTCCGGCTTCTCATCAAAAAAATCTCGTTCTTCCATACTGAACTCCTTCTTGCATTCCCCTGAAAGTATTCCATACTCAACAGGGGTGTGACAGGCGGCATGAGGCAGGGGAATGTATGCCAAAGAAGAAATCCAAACCGTTCTCTGTGACCAAGGCGGTCAAGGCCAATGCACGGGCGCAGGTGGGTCAGCCGCCGCCGGAAAAAGTTATTGTGAGCGAGCCGCGGGAGAGCCGTCGCGAGCGCAGGCACAAGCCGTCGCTGGGCGATATGCTCGACCAGGCAACGAAGGACGAAACCAAAACGAAGGAGTAGCAACACTATGTCTGCAGGTCAGGTAATAGGAGTTGGGGGTATTTTTCTGCGTGCGAGCGATCCGGCGGCGCTGTATGGCTGGTATGAACAGCATCTTGGCCTGAAGCGTGAACATGGCTGCTTCACATTTCCCCCGGATGCAGGGCCCGGAATGATGACAGTCGCCTTTTTCAAAAAGGACGATGCATACTTTCCCCCCGCGCAGCCAGCGATGCTGAACTTGCGCGTGCGTGACCTGGAGGCAACACTTGCCTCGCTCAAAGCGGCTGGCGCATCGGTAGATGACAAGCGCCAGGATTACGGCTTCGGACTGTTCGGATGGTTCACTGACCCTGAAGGGAACCGTGTGGAGTTGTGGCAGCCGCTGCCTCACGACTGAAGCATCTGCATCTGACGGGCCGGCGCATCAGATGCGGCAGCGGGATGGTAAATGCCCATTGGTCGAGCCACCAATTTAATGTCGCAATGGCTGTTGCGTAAATATTTTGGTGCTGGTGCCATCGCGGGATTCAAAACTGGTATGGCTGCAGTGCTTTGCCTGTGGCCGGGCCATTTGTTTGGACTGGCGCATAGTTACTGGGCTGCGATCTCGGCGATAGTTGTGATGGGCCCAGACCGCGACGTCACTTTCACATATGCTGTGACCGGATGATCGGCACGGCGATCGGCGCCTTCTTTTGGTGGGTCACCTACTATGCCTGGCACGGCCACTATCTGCTTTATGGCTTGGCCGTTGGCATCTGCATCTTCATCGGCAGCGCTCTCAATTTTGACAAGGCCGGCCGCCTGGCTGCGGTCGCGTTGACTATCGTCGTGCTGGTGAAACTCGACGCCGGCCCGGGGCAGGCTGCCATCGCGCTTTTTCGAAGTTGGTCTCGGCATCATAGTTGCGCTGGCAGTCACGCTGCTCGTATTTCCACCTGCGCGCAGCGATGCAACGGGTAGATCGGTGACTTGAATAGTGCTTGCCCGGGGGATGAAAACTGTATTACTGTGCTAATACAGTGATCTTCCGAGTACATCCATCTTCGGGCATTGCGATCTATCTCCAGATTGAATCGCAGATCAAGCATGGCATCGCTGCAGGTGCATTGCGGCTGGATGATCCGCTTCCATCGGTCCGCAAGCTTGCTGCCGAACTTCGCGTGAATCCCAATACTGTTGCCCGCGCCTACAGCAACCTCGAGCGGGACGGCCTGATCCGCACCGTGCCCGGCGGTGGAACGTACATCGCGGAGCGTGGCGGCGGCTTGTTGAAAGCAGAGAAACTGCGGCGCGTGAAACCGCTGGCCCTGCAGCTTGCCGTTGAAGGGAAGCAGGTGGAACTGACACCGCAGGACCTGTTGAAACTGCTCGAACAAGCCTGCAAAGAACTCGAAGGAGACGCATGAACAATCTCGCTATCGAAACGCAGAACCTTACCAAGACGTACAAGCATGTCGATGTTGTGAATGGTCTGTCGCTTGCCGTTCCCGAAGGCGCGATTTATTGCCTTCTGGGTAGAAATGGCTCGGGCAAAACGACGACGATCCGTATGCTGCTGGGACTGGCGCATCCGACCAGCGGCGAGGCGAAGGTGCTTGGGTTGCATTGCAAGCAGGACAGGCTGCAGATCCTGGCGCGTACCGGATTTGTAAGTGACAAGCCGCTGCTGAATTCGATGAACGGCAACGAACTGGTGAAGTTCAATGCAGGATTTTATCCACGGTGGTCAGACGATTTAGTTAAAAAGTATGCGGAGCTCTTCGACATTCCGTTAAAGACGAAATTTCGGAACATGTCGCGTGGCAACCAGACCAAGATGTGGCTGCTACTGGCATTGGCACAGCAGCCAGACCTGCTGATTCTGGATGAGCCGACGGCCGGTCTTGACCCGGTGGTGACGGATGAACTGCTGCGTGTGCTGGTCGATGACTTTCTTCGCGATGGGCGCACTGTTTTTCTGTCTTCGCACCACATTGCGGAAGTCGAACGGATCGCCGACTGGGTCGGCATTCTCGATCAGGGCAAGCTGATCGCAATACGATTGGTTTGATTTCAGCAGTCGGCATTTTTGCTCTATATGACTGGATTGGCAAGAAAGCGTCCGACCTTTTCGAGCTGCCGAGCTGGATGCTGGACCCATTCGCCGAGACTTTTCAGTATCAGCTGGCCCCGCATCTGGTCATGTCGATAGCGATACGCATCGGCATCATCCTACTGCTTACGTATGCGTCGCAATTTGTACTGGAGCGGGTAGAAATCCGCGCCTGAGATGTCAATC
>CAXTNK010000071.1:7578-14746 GCA_964245665.1 uncultured Acidobacteriaceae bacterium | reverse complement strand
CAGCGCGAAGCGCTCCAGACATCGGGTGCCCCATGTCTCGCGTTTGAGACATGGTTCGCATGCTCAACGCTAGGGAAGTTTTACCTGCTGCTCGCCCGCATGCAGAGGAACAACTTTTCCACCCCAGTCGATACCTCCCGGCAATCCATCGGGTAACGTAACCGTAGCTGTCCATCCGGCTATAGCCTTCTTGTATTGCACGGATACAAGCCCATGCGGGGTCGGCATGCTCGCCTCGGCATGGTCCAATGGGCCGAGATGCGGCGTGATGCGGACTGTCTTGAACTGCGGCGATCCGGGGGCGATGCCGGCGACGATGGTCAACAGGTCGAGCGTGGGATGAGCGCTCCACGCATGTGAGTCGGAACGGGTGGGCTCCGGCGTTTCTGCCCAGGTGGAGAGACCCAGCGAAAGCATCTTCCGCCACGGACCAAGCTCGGCAATATACTGATCGCCGAGCCCCGCATGCACCATTGCCCGCGCAACGTAATAGCGGAAATAATAACTGGCCGGCGATAACGTAACAGTGTCTGCACTAAAAGGTTTCAAAGGAGATGCAAGAACTTTTTCCATTACGCTTCGCTGCTGCTCTTTTGGAACCACATCCAGCCAGACACCAAGAGAGTTAGCCTGCTGGCTATAGCTTTTCTTTGCAGGCGTATCGGCAAGCAGACCGACCTTCTGATCCCAGTTCAAACGCATGAGCGCATCCGAGGCGCGCCGCACCTGTTCTTCATACCGTGCTGCGCGATCGGTTTCGCCCGCAGCTTTCTCAAGCTCGGCCGCATCTTTCAGGCCTTCAATAAACTGCAGAGTCAGCGCACTCGATCCTCCATCAGCATCCTGCGGAGGTGAACCGCCTTCATAGAGCGGCGGACTCCAGTCGACGAACGGCCACCACTCGATGGTGCCGAGCAGACCATCGGCACGCTGGCGTGCGGTGAACCAGTCGAGCGTACCGCGCGTGCTTGGCAGCAGCATTTTGACGAATGCCGGATCGTCGCGGTACATCCAGTAATCGTGGAGCATGCCGACCCACATGAGCGAGAAAGGCGGAATGATCTGGGTGAGGTTCGAGGGATAGCGGCTGCCGGTCAGTCCGTCGGTGAGCTGCGAATCCCGGTATGCCATCATGGCCTGGCGGCCCAGACGATCGTCACCAGTGACGGCATAGGAAATCATGGCCTGGATACGCGTGTCGCCGACATACTGCAGCTGCTCCCAGTAGGGCGTGTCCATGTAGGTCTCATGCGAGCAGAGCTGCGCGGTGCGCCAGCCGGTGTCCCATATGCGCTCGAGTTCGGCGTCATTGCTGTCGAAGCTGGCCTTTTTCTCGAAGGGATACGCGGTGTAGAAGGCTTGCAGCTTCTCGATGGTCAGCGGCGTGTCGGCGGTTGTGACTTCCAGCTGCAGGTAGCGCCATGTGCGCCACCAGAGCGTGCGGTAGGTGTGCTGGCTGCCGTCGGAGTAGATCAGGTCCTGCATGCCTTCGATATGACGTCCAGCTATTTCGTTGCGATTGCCTTTCTCACCCCTGCCATCGTAGAGAGCCTCGGAATACGTAACCAAAACTGTAGCATTACTGCCGTCTCTAAGCGTGAGCGAAGGAAAGGCGGTGGTCAATTGTTTGCGATCGAGTAGAATCGCCACGTTGCTATGCGCGGGGATAGTCAATGGATGGTCAAGAGAAGTGACGTCGGTCGTTCCCGTTGCACGCACAACCTGTCCTGGTTCGATCGATGCGTACTGCATGGGCGGCAGCTCGTCCTTCTGCAAGATCCATCGTGTATGACTATCGCGAGCGCCGCGTGGAGCAGCTTCGCCCAATGATGCAGCGGGCGCCCATTTCGCCTGATCGCTCGATGCAGATTCATCCCATGCCCAGTCCATTCTGCGGCCGTCCATCACCTCCGATGGCCCGGCGGCGTAGTAGCCATTCATATCTATGTCGCGGGTCGTGCGACCGCGCTCGTGGCTTACCTGCCAACCTTTGCCGGTGTTGATGGCGGCATTCGTAGTGTCTTCGGCAGATAGTACGAACGCTGTCTGCGAACTCATCTGGGCTAAAGCCGCTTCTGTTCCAAAATTCCACACAATGGCAGCGACCTGGTTATCACCAGCATGCAGATAAGGCGCGAGATCGACAACCTCATAGCGCCAGTGGTGCACGTCGGCCAATGCCGGGCCTGCGCTGACACGCTTGCCATTCACATGAAGCTCGTAGCGCGTGTCGCCGCTCACATCCACCAGGAATTTTGCCGGCACGCTGGTGAGCGGGAGCGTGCGGCGAAAATAAACCACGTCGTAGTCGCGGGCGGGACCATCGGGAGCGGCAATCCATTGCGCTTTCCATGCAGTCGGCAGGTCGGCCGCGCTTGCCGGCTGCATGGTGAGTGACGCGAGCAATACAAGCGGAGCCAGCAACGATGCGTAGAGCGAGAAGCACGGCAGGTGTTTCGATCGTATGAGATTCATACTGCTCCTATCCCGGTCCCGCGACACACACTCGCAGAGGCGCTATGACTCACCAGGAAAAAGTATCACTTTACGAGCAGGATAAGGGTTGACCGACGCGAATAAGAGCATTGAGCACAACTGCGTCAGAGATTGGGAAATGCAGATCCCCGCACTACGCTAAGCTTCGGTCGGGATGACCTATGTGGCACTTTGGTGTGGATGACAAATGTGCCTCTCCTGTTGGGACGGCAAGCGGGGACGGCGTCAGCTGCCGGGCAGGGGCGACTCTTTGCCCTTCCATGGACAATGGCGGCAGCCCGAGTTGCAGCAGTAGCCGCGCTTGAGATGAAAGGCCTCGGTGAAGACGAGATACGGCCCGTCCCAGTAGCAGTCTTCGTCGTTTTCGGCTGGCGGAGCAGCATTCTCGTTGAAATCAGTCATGGCCCGTGTTCGATGCAAACAGGTTGGTGTTGCGATGCAAAAGCAATACGTTGTCGACAGTGAAACTGCCCGTAGGTGCGGCTTCGAGAGCAGATTCGCCCGCACACTTGCCTCCGATGAAAGTGACCGTCCGTCCGGGGATGGCGATGGGCCGGTCGCCGGGTACGACGATGCCGACGAGATTCATCGGGTCAGCTGCCGCGATCGTGATGGAGATCTCCGATGCCTCATGGCGGCGGCTTTCGCGCAGACTCTCAACGGCTTCCGGTAGAGCAAATTGTTCTCCGCCGAAACCTGATAAAAAACGGCCGCCGCGCAGTACGCCGCGTGCTTCGAGCCGGCGGAACATGGGCAGCAGATCGCGCCAGCGCGGCATGGTTGTCTCGCGTGTCAGCAGGTCGCGGAAGACGACACCGTAGCGTGCCAGCAGCGTCCAGCAGGCCGATTCGACCTGCTGTTCATTCAGTTCCGCTTTCGAAACAGTAGATTCGCTGATGACCGAGGAGAGCAGGCACCAGCGGCCAACCGTGTTTCGAGGACGCGTGACAGCGCGCGCTCGCGAGGGTGCAGTGAAGGACTGCTTTCGCCGCGGATCGACCAGCATCCTGAGACTGTCGTAGCCATCGGCTGTCACTAGGCCGGCTGCGACGAGCTCCCACAATGCGCGGCTGACATCGGCTGCCGGGACACCGAGCAGTCGGACGAGATCGGCAGCAAAGACGGCTCCATAGTGTTCGAAGCAGGCGCGGACTTTCAGTGCCAGTTCACTCAACGCTGCAGCAAGGATCGGCTCGGAGATGCTGCGATCGGCGAGACACATGTCCATCCAGAGTGCGGTGTCGCGCAGGAAGAATGTCACCGGCGCCATCGATGTCGGGACGACGCGGCGGGGTGCGCCATTGTCGGCGGAAGCGAAGGCAGGGTGCGGTGAGATGCGTCCCCAGCCGACCGCGCCCGAAAGGCAGAGTGCGTCGAGCATGCGCGGATCGTAGTCGAGAACGCGCTGAGGCAGGAGCGATGTCTCCCACTCGACAGCAGGCGCTTCAAAGCCTTCGAGCTGCCGCAGTGCTTCAAGCACACCAGCTTCGCCTGAAAGCTGCGACTGCGGCGCGAGATGCTGCCAGTGCAGCAGCCATTGCATGTAAACGATCGGTGTAACGGCTTCAATCTGTTTGCGCAGACTGTTCAGGGTGCGTTTGTGAATGCGCTGCAGGAGTCGGCGCTCACACCATTCGATGTCGTGATCGTTGATCGGAGCAGCCGCGCCTTCAAAGACACCGCGAAGAATGCTGCCCTGCATTTCCATTGCGAGAAAGGCTTTGTAAACTTCGCTGACTTCGATACCTAGGAACATAGCCAGGCTGTTTGCTGTCACTGGCCCGAGGATATTCATCCAGCCGTTGATGCATTTGCGTAGATTGGCTTCGTCTGTCGCGTTATCGGCATGTTCGGCTGCGCGGAGATAGTTTGTTCCGTTCTCCTCGACGAAGGCTGCTCGGCTTTTGCTGACGAGTCTCGCCATGAACAGCGGCCAGTCGCGTGCTTCACGGCGCTCGAGAATCGTTGCCGGCACAAGCGTGAGAGCGTACAGCAGATCATGCAGCTCATGTTCGTCGCGAATGTCAGGCCAGCATTCTTCACGTACCTGTGCGATTGCGTCTGGATCAAGCCGGCCGGCGTCGCCAAGCATCTTGTCGGGCACCATGCCACGCATATTCACGGCGCGTGCGCGGCGTTCTTCCTGTGGCGCGTCGTCGAGATACGCGTAAGGATTAGCGTTGAGCAATTCATGAGCGAAGACAGACGGAGTGGTGGTATCGACGGCAACGCAGCGAATGGCGCCCGACTCGATACCGGCGAGTACCTGCTTCAATCCATCAAGGTCCATCGCTTCCTGCAAAACGTCTTTCATGACCTCGCGGATCAAGGGATGGTTCGGTATCTCGATGTCGCCTTCGATGTTCTCCTGGCAGGCCGCGACAGAAGGAAAGACGGACGCGAGCAGATCATCACCGCGAGTGCGTTGTATCTGCGGCGGCACGCGTTTGCCTTTCTGCATACGTAACAGTTGCAGACTTCGACCGGCATCCCAGCGCCAGCGCGCTTTGAAGATTGGCGAAGTGAGAGAGGCCTGCTGCAAAAGTTCGGTAACGGTCTCGACGGTGAGGAAGCGGAAGACATCGCTGAGCGGAAAGCTGTGCTGCTCGGCGAGCGAAATGTTCAGGCCGTTATCGGTTGCGGCGGCCTGTAGTTCAAAGTTGAAGCCGCGGCAGAAGCGTTTGCGCAGAGCCAGGCCCCACGCCTTGTTGATACGGCCGCCGAAGGGCGCATGCAGGATGAGCTGCATACCGCCGCCTTCATCGAAAAAACGCTCGGCGACGATGTTGGTAAGAGTCGGGATGGTACCGAGCACGGCGCGTCCGGCGACGACGTAAGTGATCATCTGCATCGCACCGGAAGCAGGCACGCAGCAGGTTTCCATCAGCCATTCCATGCAGGAGGCGACGTCAGGATTGGTCGCGCTGATATATCCCGGCAGCACTGCATTGCGGCCAGACGCCGGGATACGCTGGTTAATCTCTTCTCGTAACTGAGACAGGTACGTGCTTAATTCGATCGTCCGCTGTGGTGCTTCGCCAGCCCAGAAAGGGACGTTCGGCGGCTGGCCATGGGCATCTTCGACCAGTACACGGCCTGCGCTTTCGACTTTCTGAATGCGCCAGCTGGTATTACCGAGTAGAACGATATCGCCGGCACGGGAATCGACGGCGAAGTGTTCATCGAGGGTGGCGATCTGCACGCCTTCAGGCATCAGGATGACGGAATAAATGGCTGCGTCGGGAATGCTGCCGCCATTCGAGATGGCAACCATACGTGCTCCGCGACGAGCCTGCAATCGGCCGTGAATGCGGTCGCGCAGAAGGTACGAACCATAGCGGCCACGCGACGACTGGATGCCATCGGCCATGAGGCAGAGTAGTTCTTCGTATTCCTCTCGCTTCAAATCGCGATAGGGATAGGCGCGGCAAACCACTTCATACAGATCATCTTCCTGCCAGGGTTCCGCGGAGCAGGCGGCGATGATCTGCTGCATCAGGATGTCGAGCGGGCATGGCGGAATCTCGAGTTTGTCGAGATCGCCTGCGTGCATGGCGCGGATGAGGGCAGCCTGTTCCATCAGGTCGTCACGCGTGGTCGCGAAGAATCGTCCCTTCGGAATAGCCCCGCGCCAGTGACCAGCACGACCGACGCGTTGCATGGCGGCACAGATGGCTCGCGGCGTGTTGATCTGGCAGACCAGGTCGATGGCGCCGATGTCGATGCCAAGTTCAAGCGAAGCCGTTGCGACCAGCAGCTTGATTTCGCCTGCTTTCAGTCGTCTTTCTGCTTCGTGTCGAAGCTGGCGTGAGAGCGAGCCGTGATGGGCGGCGACATTCTCCGGGCCAATGCGTTCGCCGAGTGAGTAAGCGAGTCGCTCGACCATGCGCCGCGTGTTGACGAAGACGAGTGTCGAGCGATGTTCGAGTGCGAGTTCGGCGAGTCGGGTGTAGACCGAATCCCAGATAGCATTGCTGGCGATGGAGCCGAGTTCGTCGTCGGGAAGTTCGATGGCGAGGTCGAGGGTGCGGCGCGTGCCGACCTGGACGAGGACTGGCCGTACGGCCGTCGACGCTTCGCGTAAAGGCATGCTCCCGCTGGTCGCACCTTTAAAACTTTCGATACCGGAGCGGCATTCGTCATTCTTTCTTGTGCCAACCAAAAACTCACCAACCAGCTCGATCGGATTCTGAGTGGCAGAAAGGCCGATGCGTTGCGGCGGTGTGCTGAGGCCGGTCAACGAACCGGCGGGCGTCAAACGATTTTCGCCGCACACCAGCGCGTCGAGCCGCTCGAGCGAAAGCGCCAGGTGCGCGCCGCGTTTATCATCCGCGATTGCATGAATTTCATCGACGATGACCGTGCGGACGCGGCGGAGATTCGCACGGCTCTTGTCTGCCGTCAGCAGGATGTAGAGCGACTCAGGCGTCGTCACGAGAATGTGCGGTGGCCGCTTCAACATCAGTCTTCGTTCGGATTGCAGTGTATCGCCGGTGCGGACTGCCGTACGCACTGACGAACAAAGCAGGCCGCGTTCAAGAGCAAGTTGCTGGATCTCCGCCAGAGGCTGTTCGAGGTTTTTGCGGACGTCGTTCGAGAGTGCCTTGAGCGGCGAGATGTAGACGACTTCCGTCACGTCCTCGAGTGAGCCATCGATAGCTTTACGGATCAG
>CAXTNK010000071.1:708-7568 GCA_964245665.1 uncultured Acidobacteriaceae bacterium | reverse complement strand
TCGCACGGCCATTCAGGATGGGCGGCCAGCCCGCTTCCTGCGGTTCGGTCGGCGTGCCGAAGCGGCTGACAAACCACTCCTGTACGACAGGATGCGCCCATGCGAGGCTGCTGGGAATCGCGCACGCAGGGTTTTCGAGGATGGTGTCGGAGGACGGCATGAAAGCCTAGTGTAGCGCCGATCGCAGAGAGCTGTCGCTCTTTGTTCGCCTGCAAAGATTCCTGATGATTATGAAGGTTTTATAAATTCCGTCGTCGCGCCTTACGTCTCCTGGTCTGAAATCAATCTATCGGCAACATACCGATGAAGAGGAACTATGAGTGCATTTCAGACATACCGGCCGCTGGTGGTAGATGCAAATCAATGCAAATCAGATCTCACGATTGCCGCGGATAATGGCTTTCGTCATGTGAAGCGCGGCGAGTGGATTGTCCGCGGCGAGAATGGTGAATGCTACGTTGTTGATGACTCCTTTTTTCAGCGCACCTTCGCGCCCCTCAGCGGTGGCGTTGCCTGCGGGCAGGCTGCAGAAGGCCGTCATTACGGCAGCTGATGCTTACTCTGTGATATCGCGAGGCAGCAGGGCATAGCTGACGAATGCGATGCGTGTACTGTCCGGCGACCAGGAAGGTACGTTGATCGTGCCCTGGCCGCCGAAGAGTCTGGCCAGCAGCGTGATCTTTCCGTCTGTCAGTGACATCAACTGCAGGGTCACGTCGTGGTTCGCAGGATGGCCGGTTACACCCGGCTCGAAGGCAATGAAGACCATCCACTTTCCGTCGGGCGACAGGTGAGGAAACCAGTCATTGGTCTCATCGTGCGTCACCTGCTCCTGTGCAGAGCCGTCGGCATGCATCTTCCAGACCTGCATGTGGCCGCTGCGTTCGGAATTGAAATAGATGAACTGACCATCGGGTGAGTATTCCGGTCCGTCATCGAGACCCTTCGCAGTAGTAAGACGTTTCTCCGCGCCGCCCATCGCCGGGATGGTGTAGATATCGTAATCGCCATTGTTGCCGCTGGATGCAGCCCCATTGCGCCCTGCTGTGAATGCGATGGTCTGGCCATCGGGGGACCAGCCATGCCAGTAGGAAGGCGCGTCCGGTGTGAGTTGCTTTGGTGTTCCACCGCTGATCGGCACGGTGTAGATGCGCGAGCCGCCGGGCTGTGTGCCATCTGAAAATGCGATGCGCGTAGCATCGGGTGAGAAGCCGTGGTCATTGTTGATAACGGTCGCGCCGGGGATTTCGATGGCTGCCGGCGTGCTGCCGATGATTGGACCAGTCTGCACAATATTTGCGCTGATTTTTTGCAGCCTGCCATCCTGGTTGATGAGGAATCCTGAGTTATCGCGGAACCAGTTCGGGGCTTCAAAATGGCCTGCTGCTGTGTAGACGACGCGGCGATCACTGGAGGCAATAGGAACCACTTCGAGCGTACTGTGCAGCACGGTCGCATCGCCTGTCTTCGTTGGTGCGCTTTCCAGTTTCACGTTCTGAAAGACGGCTGTCTCGCTCACGTCCTTGTCATGCGAGCAGACAGACAGGCCGACATAGAACGGGCCGTGCATGGGCAGCTTCATGGCTGCGCCGGAGTTCTGCCATTTGCCATCAGCTGCTGCGTAGGAGATGAAGAAAAAGTCGCCGCGTTTGGCGATCCGCACGTTCGGTGGAGATGAAACGTTCAGCTCGATCTCACGCGTCAGGTCCCCGGTCGCATCGCGGTATTGCAGCGAGGTGAGGCCGTCACCGTGCCGCGCGACGTCGACGTAAGCTGAGTCGGGCGAGAGACTTTGCCGGATCATCAGCATGGCCTTGCGATGGTTGTTGCCGGTGTTGCCCGCGAAGGCGATATTCGTGCTCAGCGTGACATCGCCGCTGTCTACTTCTTTCCAAGCGTAGTGCAGGGCATCAGCCCTGAACCAGGTGTTATCGCCGCTGCCGGTGACAGTGTAGGCGCGGCCTGCCTCGTCATACTTCGCGGACCCCGGGTGAAGGATGGTACCGACATCATTCTGCCCGGTGAAGATCCCAAGCTGCCCCGAAATTGCCTGTCCAAAGACAGCGAGGGATACAAAAAGTAAAGAGCAGAGAGTCGAGCAGCGAATGAACAAGGGTGCGCCTCAAGGATAAGATCCGGGTCGCAACATGCTATCGCTAACATGCAGGTGCTGGGAAGGCACAGCGATTTTTCATTTTCCTGCGCCGCGTTATTTTCCTGCGCCGCTGGGACGGCTTTCTCTATCCGAGCGATGCAATGGCGGCGGCGGCAATTTGCCCCATAGTGCATGGTTGTAAACGGTCGGTGTCAATTCATTGTGACCGGTGGAGAAGGTCATCGGTGGAGGCGTGCCTTTACCATCGGGCGATGGATCGAACGTGATAACGATCTGGCCGCCTGAGACCTTGAAGTGGCCGAAGCTGGTGATCTCGTCGTCGCCATGCGGACTTTGCGCGAGGGTAGCAGAGCCATCGACGCCAAGGCTCAGATTGATGCCGTGATGCTCGAGCGCATCTGCCTGCAGCTCGCTTTGCGAAAGCGACCCGGTCCTGGTATGGGTCTCCCCGCTGTATTCGCCGGCATACTTCAGGAATTCCTTGTCGGGCTTTGGACCTTTGTCTTTCGCCTGCATGGCGGGCAGTGACAGGGCGAACAGCAATAAAGGGGCGAACTTCCGCAGCGTGACAAAGGACTTCATGCCGACATCATAGACGCGTGGTCATGATGTCGGCTAGAAGCCCTTTGACTGGACTGTTCCTGGTGACTCTCAGTCTTATTCGTGGACCATCAGCAAAACCACACCATGCCGCGGCACGTTCACCTGGTAGCCATCATTGAGCGTGACCTCGCTGCCACTCCAGACGTCCTTCGCCCTGGTACCGGCTTTGAGTCCGACGGCCTGAAGATGAAGCGTGACCGGCGCAGCAGCTTCACTACGGTTGAACAGCGCGATGGCCTTGCCGTGCGCCAGGGTGCGCGACCATACCTCGTACGGCCCATCGGCACTTACACGGTCGCCTTGTTTGCCCAGGCTGTCCTGGTCGATGGCGACTGCGTCTTTATTTTTGAGGATGGACAGCGTCTCCGGCGACATCTTCGACAGGTCATTACCTGCAAGCAGCGGCGCAGCAAGAATCGCCCAGAGGCTCATGTGCGTTCGATATTCGTCGCCACTCATCCCGCCATTGCCGACTTCGAGCATGTCGGGATCATTCCAGTGTCCTGGAGCAGCGTACTTCGAAAGCCCAGCCTGTGAGAAACCGATCTCGGCCATCCGGGCGTAATTGTCCTCGATGTCGCCGGTGGTCCGCCACAGGTTGCCGCCAACCGACGGACCCCACGTCCAGACACTATCCCAGCCGTACTGGCACAGGCTGAAAACGATCGGGCGTCCGGTGGCAAGCAGGGCCTGGTGCATTTTGTCGTAAGCTGTGCGCATCATCGCGTACGCTTCGGGGCTGCGCTCGTTGCCAGTCTGTTTTTTCATGATCTCGCCATAGGAGCAGAGATCGTACTTGAGGTAGTCCATGCCCCAGCCGGCGTAAGTCTTCGCATCCTGCGCCTCATGCTGGTAGCTGCCTTCAAAGCGTGCGCACGTCTCCGGACCGGGTCCGGAGTAGATACCGATCTTGAGCCCCTTGCTGTGCACGTAGTCGGCCAGCCCCTTCATGTCGGGAAACTTGTCGTTGGCCTGGATCTCGCCGGCGGCATTGCGCTTGCCCTGCCAGGTGTCGTCTATGTTGACGTAGATGTAACCCGCGTCGCGCAAGCCGGACGAGACGAGGTAATCGGCGGCAGCGCGCACGTCCTTGTCCGTGACATGCTCGGCGAAGTGGTTCCAGCTGTTCCATCCCATGGGAGGCGTCGCGGCTAAAGTAGAATCGGCGTGCGCCGACGCACCGATCGAAAACGTGAGACAGAGGATGCCAAGGAGACTGGCGACCTTACGACTGCGTACTATGGGTGACTTTTTTGTTGTTGGCTGATGAGTGAACACATTCGATAACTGCTGCTTAACGTGCAATGAAAGATCCTCCGCGATCGCGAGTCCAATCTATGATGCCGTTGCCAGCGCGTCAACCTGGTGCCAATGCGGAAGTCTGCCCGCACCCGCGGCTTTTACATTCGAGCGAAGATTTTCCCGGGAGAAGTGCGGGCCACCATATCGCGTTTTTCGGAAATGCATAGAACGAAGGAAAAACCGTCTGATATTTTTGCTGCAAAAAGCCAGCTTCGCTGTTGAAAGCAAGACCACATGTTTTCCGAAAATGCTGCTAGACTTCTGGCCATGATTGAAGCAGCGTTGTCGATGGCCAAAGTCCAGTTTGCGCATAACAACTGGGCCAACGAATCTCTCCTGACCTCCCTGCAGACGATGTCTGCCGAGCAGTACGAGAAGACACCGTGCAGCGGCAATGGATCCATTGGCACGACGGTCGCTCACCTCGTGCTGGTTCACCAGTCATGGATCGCGTGGCTGAGCGGGAGCCTGCCGTTGGACGAAGCCTTCGCGCTCACGAAAGAAACTGCCTCACTGAACACGGCGGCCGCTGCACTGGAACGCTGGCAGCATGTGAGCGACACTACAGCTGACTTCATCGAGGACCTGACGCCGGAGGACTTCGTCACGGAACGTACCTTCGTGATTCCTGGCGGACTCTCTTCGTCGCTGCCACTATGGGAGATGCTGCTGCAGGTGACAAGTCATGGCGTCCATACGCGCGGGCAGATCGTCAGCGCCATCCGCAGTACTGGTGCGACCCCGGCCGAGGTCAGTTTCCTGCAGTTCTGCCTCAAGACGAAGCAGGACAGCATGGTCGAGGACGAGCCTCCGGTTGAGGGCGTGGTTGCAGGATCCGAGGAACTGTAGAGCAAGAAAGAATCAGCGCGTATAGTCACCGGACTTGCCGCCTGATTTGCGATCAAGCTGCACATTGCGGATGACGATGCCCTTGTCGAGGGCCTTGCACATGTCATAGATGGTCAGCGCGGCGACAGAGGCAGCCGTCAGCGCTTCCATCTCGACGCCGGTAGGACCAGAGGTCGCGACCGTCGCGCGAATCGTTATACCGCCTTCGGTGACGGTTGCCGACACATCGACATAGCTCAGCGGCAGGGGATGGCAGAGCGGGATCAGCTCAGCTGTCCTCTTGGCTGCCTGGATGCCGGCGATGCGCGCGACCTCCAGCGGATTGCCCTTCGGGTTCTGCGGCAGCGCGGCGAGAACTTCGGTTGAAAGTGCGACGAAGGCGGAAGCTTCAGCTTCACGGCGGGTTGCTGTCTTTGCGCTCACGTCCACCATGCGCGCCTGGCCGGCTTCATCAAAATGGGATAGCTTGCTCATGCGTTTCTAGAGTAGCTGGTCTTGCGTGCGTGTGGCGGCGGAGGCTTGTATAACTCCCACCCTTGCGTTGCGGGGATGGGGCACCCACTCTGGTGGTCGGTTAAGAAGACGCAGGTCCTTTGACTTCGCTCAGAATGGCACATTTTCTGGGATTGCCTTCCTGCCAGCCAGAATTGTTATCCGTCTGGAGCGCAGCGAAGTAGAGGGACCTGCATCTTCCTGGTCGCGCGAAGAAACTCAATCCACCAGCAGCACACTCACGTCATCACCAGCGGTCAACTCCTGGCGATCAGGCGGGATGACGATGAAGCAGTTGGCCCGCGCTGTTGCGGCCAGGTCGCCGGAACCCTGCCAGGCGACCGGCGTCACCTCCGCCCGGTCCCAGTCCGTCGAAAGCGATGCCGGCAGAAAACGTGTGAGGCCCGGTTTGTGCCGGAACGGCGCCGCAATGTTGGCGCGCGCAAAGAGCGGCTGTGCTTCCGTCTCCCCGCCGAGGGCCCGGATGAGCGGCGCGGCGAACAGCGCGAAGGTCACCATGGTCGACACAGGATTGCCGGGCAGGCCGAAGAAATATTTCGCCTGCTCAGGGAGCCGGCCGAATACTACCGGCCGGCCGGGCTGCATGCGCACCCCGGTAAACAGAAACTCTGCGCCGAGCGTAGTCAGCACCTGTTCCACAAAATCGAACTTGCCCATGGAGACGCCGCCGGAGAGCAGCACCAGGTCAGCCTGTACGGCGGTTTCGAGCGACTGCTGCAGGTCGTCGAGCGTATCCCGTGCAATAGGCAGCCGGACAGGGATGCCGCCCGCGCGCTCCACCTGTGCCGCGAGCGAGTAGCTGTTGGAATTGCGGATCTGAAAGTCCTGGGCCGGTTCGCCCGGTTCCACCAACTCGTCGCCAGTTGCGAGGATGGCGATGCGCGGCTGCCGGTAGACTTCGACCATCGCGGCACCGCAGGAAACAGCCGCCCCGATGTGCGTGGCTGAGAGGCGCGTGCCTGCCGGGACGATGACCCCTCCGGCGCGTGCCTCCGCCCCGGCCGGGACGACGTTCTCTCCCGTCTCCAGCAGGCGGCCCGCATGCGGACGAATCTTCTCTTCCAGCACATCAGCATGCTCGACCATCAGCACTGCGTCGGCTCCGCGTGGCATTGGCGCACCGGTCATGATCTCGATTGCCTCGCCAGGTCCGACCGCGATCGTCAGAGGCGGCTGACCCGCCCGCAGCTGGGCGACAACTTTCAACGTTCCGCCATTTTGCAGATCAGACGAGCGGACTGCGTAGCCGTCGCGTGTCGAGCGGTCAAACGGCGGCTGGTTACGGTCGGCTGTGATCGACGTCGCGAGATAGCGGCCGAGTGCCTGCTCGATGGAGAAAGTCTCGGTATGCGCTGGCTTGGAAAATCGAGCCGCGTGCGCACGCACCAGCGCGGCCGCTCCGGGGTAGTCGAGGATGATTTCCTGCTGCTGAGACATAGGTTGATTCAAGATTAGTCTTTCGTCGACCCCGATGTCT
>CAXTNK010000071.1:0-698 GCA_964245665.1 uncultured Acidobacteriaceae bacterium | reverse complement strand
CCACCTTCGATGGCTCCAAACCGAAAACGCCGCCCGACCGGGCGGCGTTTTCTACCTAAAAAAAGAGACTACTTTTTGCCGGCGCTGTACTTCGTCGCCTGTTTGCTGCCGATCTCCTGCAGAACCGCCTTGGCGTCGTTCGCCATGGGGCCGTTGGGGTCGAGTTCGAGGTACTTGCTATACGCCTCTTCCGTTCCCGGAGGCGCGATGATCTTCTGCGTCTTGGGGTCGACAGTTGCCTTGTTGATGAGCGCCTGGCCCTTCAGGTAGTAGGGAATCGGCTTCTTCGGATCGACTGCGATGGCCTTGTCGGCAGCGGCTACGACTGCTTCCGTCGGGGCTCCGGACTGGGCCAGCACAATCGTTTCATTGGAGTAGTACATGCCTGCATTGGTCGGCTCAATCTTCGCGGCAGCCTCGTAAGCATTGGTCGCTTCCGTAGTGTTCGGAGGAGTCGACTTTGCATAGGCTTCGCCCAGTGCATTATTCGCTCCGCCTTCAATCTCCGGCAGCGGCTTCTTTGAAGCAGCGTCCAGTTCAATCGCCTTCTTCAGACTGGTGATCGCGTCGGAATACTTCTTCTGGCCGTCCTGCGCGATACCGAGTTCGAGCCACAACACTGCTGAATCTGCCTTGATCTGCGTGCCCTGGGTCATCAGAGCCGCGGCATCATCATACTTCTTGGCCGTAATGTCAGC
>CAXTNK010000070.1:8327-23923 GCA_964245665.1 uncultured Acidobacteriaceae bacterium | reverse complement strand
GCCGCAGGGCTCGCCGAGCAGCGCGATGCCTACCTGCCCAACTTCGCGTTCTCGTCGAACATCGGGTATTCCTACGGCTTCCCTGTAGGCCAGCCATCGGTCGCGAGCGCCCAGTCCAACTCACTGGTATTCTCTTTTTCGCAGCCGGACTATATCCGCTCCGCGCGCCTGGCCACTGACGCGGCACGCTTTTCACTGGTAGATACGCGCGAAAAGGTGGCTCTAGAAGCAGCGACGGATTACATCGAACTCAGCACGGACACGCAGGAACTCTCGACCCTGCGAGACCAGCAGGCGCTCGGCGAGCATCTCATTCGGATCGAGGAAGAGCGCTTCGCTGCCGGCCTCGACAGTCATCTGGATGAGACCCAGGCGCGCCTCACCAATGCCCGCCTGGAACTGCGGCTGATCCAGCTCGAGGGCCATGCAGATGTGCTTGCGGACAAACTCGCCAACCTGACCGGCCTCCCGTTCGACTCAATCAAAGCCGATCCGTCAAGCATCCCCGCACCGCCGCCGGACAGCCAACTGACAGCGGCCGTCCACCAGAGTTCGGGCCTGCAGGCTGCTTTTGCCTCGGCCAAGTCCAAGCAGTATGTCGCTTTCGGTGATTCCCGGCAGAATTTCCGGCCGACCTTTGCCCTGGGCGCGCAGTACAGCCGCTTTGCCGAATTCAACAACTACCAGTCGTATTACCTGCGCTTCCAGCACAACAACTTCGATGTCGGCGTCAATATTACGATCCCGGTCTTCGATGAAAGCCGTCGTGATCATGCCCGCGGGTCCGCCGCTGACGCAGTGCATGCGACCGCACAGGCCGAGCAGCAGCGTAATACAGAGACCGAGCAGAAGCTGGAGCTTTGGAAGAATCTGCGGACCCTGGCCGCGCAGCAGAAAGTGGCTGAACTGCAGCATGAATTTGCGCAGGACCAGCTGGACGCTGCCACCCTGCAGATGCAGAATGGCACCGGCCGGCCTGGCGCGCCGCCCGTGACCCCGAAAGAACAGCAGCTGGCCCGGATTGACGAGCGGCGGTACACCGTTGACGTACTCGATGCAAAGTTCCAACTGCTCCAGGCGCAGCTGAATCTACTGCGCGCCAATGGCCAGATGGTCACGTGGGCGATGCAACCAGTCAAGCGGTAGGTTCAGTTTATTTGCACTTTAAACAGGGCAAACTGTTACCTGGTTTGGCAGCCCCCGGACCGCCCCAGGCCGCGCAGAGACCGGGCGAAACTGTTACACTTTGCTATACGCCATGCCATTAAAAACGCTGTTCCTGAACCCGCCGTCCTTTGAAAACTTTGATGGTGGCGCCAGCTCTCGTTGGCCTGCCACACGTGAAATCGAGTCCTATTGGTACCCCGTCTGGTTGACATATCCTGCGGGAATGCTGGAAGGCTCGCGGCTCCTTGACGCGCCGCCCCATCACGTCTCTGCGACCGAGACGATTGAAATTGCCAAGGACTATGACTTCCTCGTGCTGTTTACGAGTACTCCCGGCTGGACCGGCGATCAGCGCCTGGCCGAGGCCATCAAGAAGGCCAACCCGCGCATCAAGATTGCTTTCGTCGGACCGCCGGTTACGACCTCGCCGGACAAGGCCTTGAACGAGTGCGAAGTCCTCGATTTCGTCTGCCGTCGCGAGTTCGATTACTCCGTAGTGGAGTACGCCAATGGCAGTGCGCGCGAAGACATTCTCGGCATCAGCTTCCGCAATGCGGAAGGCAAGATCGTTCATACTCCGGACCGTCCGCAGGTCGAGAAGCTCGACAAGCCGGACATGCCTTGGGCGACCGATATCTACAAGCGCGACGTGGACGTGACCAAGTACAACGTGCCGTTCCTGCTGCATCCGTATGTCTCGCTTTACTCGACGCGCGGCTGCCCGGCGCAGTGCACCTTCTGCCTCTGGCCGCAGACACTGTCAGGCCACGCCTGGCGCAAGCGCTCGACCGATGACGTTGCCGCCGAGATGGCGCACGCGAAAGAGATCTTCCCCGAAGTCAAAGAGTTTTTCTTCGATGACGACACCTTCAACATCCAGAAAGCCCGCACCATCGAGCTTTGCGAAAAACTGAAGCCGCTGAAGCTGACCTGGTCCTGCACTTCGCGTGTCACAACCGACCGCGACACGCTCAAGGCCATGCGCGAAGCCGGCTGCCGTCTGCTCATCGTTGGATTTGAATCGGGCGATCCGCAGATCCTCAAGAACATCAAGAAGGGCGCGACGGTTGAACGTGCGCGCGCTTTCACGAAAGATTGCCACGACCTCGGCCTTACTATCCATGGTGACTTTATCCTCGGCTTGCCGGGCGAGACGAAGGAATCAATTCGCAACACCATCAACTTCGCCAAGCAGCTCGATGTCGAAACGATCCAGGTTTCAATCGCGCATGCATACCCCGGTACGGAGTTCTACGATTACGCCAAGGAGAACGGCTTCATCGTGAACAACGGCGCCATGGTCGACGAAGAAGGTCACCAGCTGGCGCACATCGAGTACCCCGGTCTGCCGACCGAGTACGTGCTCGAAATGGTACATCGCTTCTACGACGAATATTATTTCCGTCCAAAGGCAGCGTGGCGCGTGGTCAGCAAGGCCATCGTCAACCGCGACCTGAAGCGGCTTTATCACGAGTCGGTGTCATTCATGAAGCTGCGCGCGCAACGCAACAAGGTTGTCGCGAAGAAGAAGCGTGAAATTGCCGATGCCGTAACAACCGCAAACGTCGGCGCTTAAAGCATTCCCGCACCGCCTGCACTTCTCGAGCATCCAACAAAGCGGCCAGTCCACTGGCCGCTTTTCTGCGACATACCTACCCATGCATAAGTCCACCATGACATTTCGGCGCTGGAGCATTCTCGTTGTGGTGATGCTCTGTTCATCCTGCGGGGACACGTGCCTGAGTGTTGGCATGAAACGCGTTGGCCCGGTTTCCCTGCTTCATCTCGGCACCCTGATCGCGGCAATTAGAACGCCGTGGGTCGCGATCGGCATTGTGCTGCTACTCGGCTTCTTCGCGTCCTATCTCACCGCCCTTTCATGGGCCGATCTGACGTTCGTTCTACCCGCTACCTCATTCGGTTATGTCATCGTTGCCCTGCTCTCGCGCTTCTGGCTGCATGAGCATGTATCTTTATCGCGATGGCTGGGGGTACTGGTTATTACAGCCGGCGTCGGCTTCGTGACGCAGGGACCGTCTTATACCGAAATTCCGAGTGAGCCGGCTCTGGTCGAAGATGCGGCCGAGCACGTGGGCCAGCACTGATGCCGACTCCTGCCATTGCCGTCGCCGGAATTGCCATGGTTGTGCTGACTGCTACGGCGGGCGACGTGATGACGGCATCGTCCATGCGTCAACTGGGCGATCTGGATACTCTCAAAGCCGAGCGCGGCTTGCCTCGGACTATACTCGCAGTCATGACCAACGGACGTTTTGTGATTGGCGTCCTGTCGATGACTCTGAGCTTTTTCTCCCTGTTGTTCACTCTTAGCCACGCAGATGTGAGCCTGGTCGCTCCGGCCACCGGTTCGCTCACCTTCGTCAGTAATGCTGCTGCAGCGAAGTTGTTTCTGAAGGAAAGAGTCGACAAGCGTCGATGGATCGCCGCCATCCTGGTCTGCTGCGGCGTCGTGTTGTTGAAGCGCTAGCTTCTCAGCTCCACTCACCCTGCGCCTGGCCGGAGAGCGCGCGATCCAGGTATGTTGCCGCACTGATGAACGCAAGATGCGTCAGTGCCTGCGGAAAATTCCCGAGATGTTCGCCACTCGGACCAAGCTCTTCCGAGTAGAGACCAACGTGATTCGCATAGGTCATCATCTTCTCAAAAAGCAACTGCGCCTTCTCGACCTGGTGCGCGCGCGCCAGGCATTCGATATACCAGAACGTACAGGCAGTAAAGCCGCCTTCTTTACCCTTCAGACCCTCAAATGTTGATTCATTCCTGTATCGATAGACCAGCGTGTCAACTGTCAGATCTTTTTCAATTGCTTTCAGCGTCGACATGAACTGGTCATCGGTCGCACTGCAAAACCGCACCAGCGGCATCAGCAGCGCAGCCGCATCGAGCGTCTCACTGCCCTTGTATTGAACAAAGGCGCCCAGCTTCCCATTCCAGAAGTTCGCGTAGATATCTTCCGTGATGGCATCGCGCGCGTCTTCCATCCAGCCGAAGGGTCCGGCAAGCGACCGCTTCGCGCCCAATCGAACAGCACGGTCAAAGGCTACCCAGCACATCAATCGCGAATGCAGAAAATGCTTGCGTCCGCCGCGCACTTCCCAGATGCCTTCATCCTCGCGGTTCCAGTTCTTTGCAAGCCAGGCAAGCACTTCCTTCATCTTCACCCAGCCTTCGTGCGAGATAGCATTGCCATACTTGTTCGACAGGTACAGTGCGTCGAACATCTCGCCATAGATATCGAGCTGCAGCTGACCATACGCTGCGTTGCCGATACGCACCGGCCGGGAGTCCCGATAACCTCGCAGATGCGGCAGCTCTTCCTCCGGCGTTTCCTGCCGGCCATCAAGTCCGTAGAGCACCTGCAATGGGCCGTGCTCTGTGTCTGAATTAAAGCGGTCCTTCAGCCAGTTGCGGAAGCACTCTGCTTCCTCGGTGTACCCCAGGCGCATGAAAGCATACAAGGTGAATGCAGAGTCGCGCAGCCATGTGAACCGGTAGTCCCAGTTGCGATCGCCGCCGATCGACTCCGGCAGGCCAAAGGTCGGCGCGGCAATCACGGACCCGAACTTCTGGCTGGTCATGAGCTTCAGCACCAGTCCCGACCGGTTCACGAGCTCGCGCCAGCGGCCCTTGTACTTCGAATGGCTCGACCAGTCTCTCCAATAGGCCAGCGTCCCATTGAAGCACGCTTCAACTTCATCTGGGTTCAGTTTGTCGATCGGGGACTGAGGCCGACGCATCTCGAAAATAAAGTAAGCCGTCTCCCCTGCCTTCAACGAGAAATGAGCGATAACTCCATCCTTATCGAGCGACAGCGGCACGTTTGATTGCAGAAGGACTGGCCGTTTCCAATGGCTCTCTCGATCACTGTCTTCAGCGGTAGCCTCTTCCTGGCCATCCAGCACAGGTATGAAGATCGCAGTCCGACCCTCATACGAAAGTTCCGTTGTGTGTGACGTTCGCGCATAGTTGAAGCGCGGAAAGCAATCCATTTGAAACTCCACGTCACCCTGGATCACCTTCACCATGCGAACGACCTGGTTCGGACCGCCGACCGGCGTTACTGGCATAAAGTCAGTTAATTCCGCGAGGCCATCTTCGGACAGGAAACGCGTGAGGATGACGTTGGTGTCCGGCAGATAAAGCTGCTTGGTATTCCGGCCATCGAGCATGGGGCGAATACAAAAATAGCCGCCCTGGTCGGGGTCGAGCAATGCAGCGAAGATCGACGGAGAATCAAAATGGGGAAAACACAGGAAATCGATCGAACCTTCTTTACCCACCAGCGCCAACGACTTCATGTTGCCGATCGCCGCATAGTTCTCGATTGCCTGGTACTCCATGTACACCTCGTTTTCGTTCGATGCTGCTAAGCGCAATAACGTCACGCAGGCAATACTTTGTTCAGGGCGTCGTTAAACAATCAGCAGGGTTATTGAACGAAGAGACGCATCAGGCCAGTGGGCGCAAGATCGGGCTGTAGAAATCTAACCTTGCTGCCAGTAGAAGCCGCGAGCGACTCTGCGGCCAGGTAGCCACTGCGTGCTGCTCCTTCCATGGTTGAAGGCCAATCGGTTGCGGTCCAGTCCCCGGCCAGAAAAACACCCGGCCATGGAGTAGTCTGCGCTGGACGATTCGTGTCCATGCCCGGCGTCACCGAGAACGTAGCGCGTGCTTCTTTCAAAACGCCCGATTTCACCAGCTTGGCTTTGCGCGCTTCGGGAAAAAACATTGCGAGTTCATCAAGCGCCAGCTGCACCAGTTCTGCACGGCCGGCTGGTAGTAATTCACGCGAGCCACCGATCACCAGTTCAAGATAGCTGCCGCGCTCCGCCGGCCAGTTGCGGATTTCTGATTTATGAAATAGCCATTGATACTTTGAATCGAGCAGCGCGGCGTGGTGCAAGTCTGTAAACGGTTCTTCAAACCAGAGGTGGGTGGTGATGTAAGGAGAGGTGACGAAGTTTCTCAGCTTTGCGCTCAGCACGTGTGACTCGCCGGCAAGCGAAAGCTTCGCCATCTGATCGACAGACAATGCCAGCACAACAGCATCCGCTTCAAAGCTGGCGTTGTCTCCAGCAACACACCAGCGTCCGTCTTCCATTCGAGTCACACAATCAACACTCACTCGCTCATGAACAATATGTCCTTTATCACGAAGATGCGCTGCAGCATGCGCATATAGCTCGCCGAGCGGGACCTTCGGAATGCCCAGTCGACTGCCGGTACTCGTCTTCAAAAATAGTTCGCGGAAGACTTTTGCTGCATAGCGGAGAGAGCAATTTGCCATGGTATCGTTGAGCGTCACAATGAGCGTTGGTTCCCAGAAGTGGCGGATCGCGCGCTCTGTCTGGCCGGAACGTGCAAGCCAACTGGCTACGCTCTCGCTGTCATCTGCCGGCATACCGCGAAGAAATTCCGCCATGCCGCGAGCGATGGCGAGTTTATCGCGCGTGTCCAGCATCTTCGCGCGTAGAAAACTTGCCGACGTATGCAAGGGTGCCGGCAGGGGCGACGGCGTGATCTCGCTGATCCGTCCGCCTGGTTCGAGGAAGGAAATCGTCTCGTACCAGCGAACCGCATCAATTGCGCCGACTCTTTCGAGTAGATCTATAAGGTTGGTGCAGCAGCCCAGCAGAACATGCTGGCAGTCGACCACTTCATGCAGCGCGGGATGCTCGTAGGAAGAGGCGCGGCCACCAACGAATGGTTTACGCTCTAACACTGTTACTTTATAGCCGGCACTGTCCAGGGCCGTCGCCGCGGCGAGTCCTGCAACGCCCGCTCCTACCACGACTACATTTTCAATTGACCGGGATAAGTTGGAAGTCGCGCTCAAGCGTGTCTGCTCGACAGGCGTTTCCAGAATGCGAGACGGTACCAGACGACCTTCAAAATACCCTGCACCAGCACGGCGATCTTCTCGAATGCCGGCACGCTCACACGCTCCGAGAACACATCGTAATCCTTGCTTTCAATGCGCAGCAGCAGGCGATGATAAATAGTCACCAGCACCCACAGGGCCGGTCGGCTATCCGGTTCGATGAGTGTCAGCAATTCATGCGCAGCCTGGTAGTAGAGCTCCGCCTGCTGCAAAGTCTCGGCCAGCATTGCCTTCTGGTGCTGCTGCATCTTCGCGCCTGAACGACTCAGCATTTCAATCTGTTCGACTGAAACTTCGTAGCGGGCAAGTTGATCGAGCGGCAGATAGATACGTCCACGCTCGGCATCCTCTTTTACATCGCGCAGAATATTGGTCAACTGAAATGCGATACCAGTCTGCTCGGCCAGCTTTTCTGCACGGGCATCGCTATAGCCAAAAATGCGGATGCACACCAGCCCGACAACGGAAGCCACCAGGTAGCAGTACCGATAGAGCTCGTCGAAGCTTTGATAGGTATCGAAGTAGCCCCTGGGACGGATCGGTGTTTCTAGATCCATGGCAGTGCCCGCGACTAATTGATCCAGCAACTGTGACGATATGCCGAAGCGCTCCTTGGCATCGAGCAATGCCGGAAATACAATATCCGTCGCCGGCTCACCGCTCTCTGCACGATGCCAATCATCCAGCCACGTCGCGAGTTCCTCACGCCGCTGCGCATGCGGCTTCGACTCGTCATCAGAGAGGTCATCGGCCTTGCGCATGAAAGCATAGACTGCGCACATAGCATTCGACTTGTGTTTGGGAAGGGCGACAAATGAGTAGTAGAAATTCTTGGCCTCTCGCCTGGCGATCTCGCGGCAGGCCGCATAGGATTCTTCCACGCTGACGTCGACGAGCACGGGGGCTGAAGCCTCGGGCAGCCGATCCTGCATCGTTTCTAAAGGGCGGTCCTGCGTCTCGCGACTCACTGCGCGCTCCTGGCGGCCTTCTTGGCGCAGTCGCCGAGGCTCATGCCGGGCACAAACTTTGTCGTCAGCGCTCTCAGCATCAGCGCCACTTTTCGGCCCTTTGACAACGAGGGACGTCGCTTCAGCACGTCATACTTCTGGCTCTCGATTGCCGAAAGGATCTCAAGACCGCCGCGTGAGAAAAGGTCCAGATCGAGCGCCAGGTCCTTGTCGACCATGCTGATCAGGGGCATGCCCTCTGCAAATAATTCCCTCGTCCATTGCACTTCATCCTTGATCAACGATCGGAATTCGTCGTCAGCCAAGCCGCTCTTAATCACTGATTCGCTCAAACCAAATCTGCGCAGGTCTGCCTGAGGGATATAGACGCGGTCTTTTTTCCAGTCGACCGAAACGTCCTGCCAAAAGTTAGCCAGTTGCAGTGCAGTGCAGGTGTGATCGGACAAGGCAAAACGTTTGTCATCGCGGTAACCGCACGCATACAGAACAAGTCTGCCCACAGGGTTCGCAGAGTTCTTGCAGTAGGCCAATAGTTCTTCGCGTGTCTCGTAGCGTGAGACGACCTGATCCTGCTTGAAAGCGACCAGCAGATCCGCAAACGGTTCTTTTGGAATGTCGCAGGCACGAATCGTCTCAGACAATGCGACAAATACTGGGTGCCGCGTTACGCCCGCGTAGCAATGATCGAGCTGCTGTGCCCAGTAATCGAGAAGTGCGAGCGACTGCTGCGTGTCGCCGACTTCGTCGCCCAGGTCATCCGAGATGCGGCAGTATGCATAGATGCTGTTGAAGTGTGGACGTAGACGCTTCGGCAAAAACCATGACGCAACCGTGAAATTTTCGTAGTGCGATTCGGTGAGTTGTTTGCAGTAAGCGCGCGCTTCTTCGAGCGTCGGCGTAATCGCGGGCATGCGATAAGCAGCGGGCAGGGCAGCCCATCCAGCCGCGAGCAGTTGCTCGTTATCGACTGGCGCAGTTCGCGCGATTATTGTGGTCGCCATAGGCATGCCGGTCCGCAGCTACTCGGCCTCGATCATGATTTTCATCGAATCCGGCCGTGGATGCGAAGCAAATTCAATCGCCTCCGCCGCACGCTCCAGCGGAAAACGATGCGAGACCAGCTTCGTCAGATCATAGCCGTTGCGATAGCCTTCGAACGCCAGCCGCACCCCTTCGTCCTGCACATCGACTGATGCGCTGTAAGAGCCCAACAGCGTTTTCTCGTCCACGCACACTGCCGCGGGATCGATGGTCGCCGACCCGCGCTGGGTCTGGGCAAACAGCAGAACGCGTCCACCGGGACGGGCCGCATCCATCGCGACTTTGATCAAAGCATCGCCGCCGACTGCCAGGATCACTGCGTCTGCACCGCGCCCATCGCTCGCCGCATGGGCTGCTGCGACAACATCTTCGCGCGACGCATCGATCGGATGCAGCAGACCGAAGTCAGCCGCAATTTCGTGTCGCTCGGAATACAGGTCCGATGTAAGGACCTTCGCTCCGGAACGCAGCGCGAGCGAAGCCAGCAGAATCCCGATCGGTCCCTGGCCGATTACCAGCACCGTTTCATCCGCCTCCAACTTCAGGTTCAGGATCGCTTTGAGACACGTATTCAGCGGCTCGATGAACGCAGCTTGCTCGAAGGGGATGTCGTCAGGAATCTTGACCACGCCGCGCTCGACAATCCAGTCCATCGCCCGCACATACTCGGCATACCCGCCGCCCGACGGCTCAAATCCCGCCGTGACGCCGACCTTCTTATAGACGGGGCACTGCGCAAATGTTTTCTTTCGACAGTAGTAGCAGTGGCCGCAGGGGATGTGATGAAAGACCATCACCCGATCGCCGACTTTGAATCTTTCGACACCATCGCCGATAGCCGCTACTGTCCCTGCTGTCTCATGACCGAAGATGCGCGGCGCTGAATGCGAGCCGGTATGCACCTTCTTCAGATCCGTGCCGCAGATCCCGCAGGTCGCTACACGGATCAGAATTTCACCAGCACCAATTACAGGCACCGGCACGTTCTCGAAGCGCACGTCATTAACGCCGCGATACACCGCAGCCCGCATCGTCCCCGGAATCGCGAATTCCGAGGCGCGCGCTTCAGACTCTCTGCTGACTGTTTGCATATGCAATCTCGTGCAGCAGTGTCTTCACGCCCTTCGCCAGGGCGACGGCGCCACTGCTGCTGTTTCTCCCCATCCTCATCAACGCCGGCCAGTATTTCGGCCGAGCCGTCACACTCGCGACAAATGCCGCCATTCTGAACTCGCCTGACCGCGTCAGGTATGGATTCATGTCCGGAAGGATCTCCGGAGTCTCATCCGACACTGCCTTCAGACAGTAGAAGGGAATGTCGTGCACCCGCGCAAGTCTCGCGACCGTGGCGGCTTCCATATCCACGAGCACTGCTTCATAGTTGTCCCATAGTGGGCGCTTATCAGCTTTCATGGCAATGCGCTTGGTGGTGACAAGGCGAATCTCGGCAGGACCGTCTTTCAATGCAGCGGTCTGGTACCGCTCACCGGTAGACGCATCGACCACCTGGTGCACGACGTGCGAGAGACCCGGCTTCATGCCGCAGGAGAGCGCGCCCGCCCAGCCGATTGAAACCAGTGCGTCTGGCTTGCCGTCTTCGATGGCAAGCTGGCAGGCGCGTGCCGCGGGCTCCCGGCCAATCCCGCAATGTACTGCGAGCAGCTCCACGTTTTCCAACTTCGTTCGATAGACTGTGCCGCCGTCGACGTCTGCGCGCTCCCATCCCTGCACCAGCGGCTTCAGTTCGCCGGCGAGCGCAGCGATGATCGCGATCTTTGTGTTTGCAGGTGTCGTCATGATGCAGGCGCGTGTCCAGAATGTGCAGCGCTGGAAGATGCAGTCCCAGAAGGTCCAGCGCCGGGAGGCGCATAGCCGTGCGCACCAAACCATTCAATCGCAGAACGCATGGCGCTGTAAACGGGCAGTACTTTAAACCCGAGCTCCCTCTCTGCTTTGGCTGAAGACGCGTACATCTTCTTCTTACCCATGCGCACGGATTCAACCGTTGCGCGCGGCTCCCTGCCCAGTATGCGACCCTTCAGCGTCTCGTCAAAATAGGCAAACGCCATGGCTACTCCGTGCGGCACTTTCATCGTTGGAGAAGGCAATCCGGTGATCGCAGACATCTTGTCGAGAATCTGTTTCAGCGTCAGGTTCTCGCCACCCAGAATATATCGTTGACCGGGGCGGCCAGTCTCTGTAGCCACGACATGAATGCGCGCAACTTCATGCACATCGACCAGGTTCAGGCCGGTATCCATGTAGGCGGGAAACCGCTTGTTCAGAAAGTCGACGATGATCTGCCCGGTCGGCGTCGGCTTCAGGTCATGCGACCCGATAGGGCTGGTCGGATTCAGAATGATGACTTCCTGCCCTTTCGCCGCAGCCTGCAAGGCTTCCTGTTCGCCCAGGTACTTCGAGCGCTTGTAGTGGCCGATCATGTCTTTCAGGCTTACCGGCGTCTGCTCATCGACGATGGTGCCATCGCTTTTGAAGCCCATGGTCGCCACGCTCGATGTGTAAACCACGCGACGCACTTTCTCTTCGCGCGCAATGCGCAGCAGGTCACGCGTGCCATTCACATTGGCGCCAATCATGGCGTCGGGGTCGCGCACCCACAGCCGGTAGTCGGCTGCAACATGGGCCACAATCTCACAGCCGGCGATGGCTGTACGCAACTGCTCAGGCTCGCGCAGGTCACCGGTGATGCGCTCTCCCTGCAGGCCTTCGAGGTTATCAAGTTTGCTTGTCTTGCGGATGAGCAGGCGAAGATCGGCGCCACCCGCGGCGAACTGGCGCGCGACATGGCCACCGACAAATCCAGTCGATCCGGTAAGAAACACCTTCATGCCGCGCCTTGCTGTGTCTGGAACGTTAAGTGGGGGTCGTTGCAGGAATAAAGCAGTAAGCCCAGGTTAGTCGAGAGATTCTGCTTCGATCCCGATGTTTTTCTCGCCCGCTGCTTTCTTTTCCCAGTACTTTTTCATCCATGCTTCGAAGCTTTTGCCGGCAGCCGTATCACGGCCGGAAAATTTCAGACCGGCGATCTCGCTGTAGGGAATGGAAAGTCGGGTGCGCTCTTTAGCAGGAATCACACGCACAGACGAATCTTCGAGTGTGCTTCCGGTGCGGCGATCGAATACGTAGCCGTCGATGACGCTGCCGTCCTTGCGCGTGATCGTCACATCTCCGCGATAATCGAAGGCCTTTTCGAGGGCTTCATGAATCTCTTGGGGCGAGGCTAAATCAGGTACCCAGCCCTCGAGGTTTTCGTGTTCGAATCCTTCGGCGACCTCGAGAGTGTCTGCCTGCTCTTTCGGGTTTTCATGCGCAGCTGTCGTCATACGCCCACCGTTTCTTTACTGGACACCTTGGTTTCCAGTTGTACCAGCGGAGCATGACGCGTCTCGATCGGCTGGTTCAACAGGTCGAGCGCACCGCGATCCTCATACTTGTTAAAAAGTGTGGCCTTGACCATACCCATGAAGCCGCTCAGCGAACCAAAGCCATGGTTGACTGTGGTCGGTTCATAGCCGCAGCTGACCATGCAGTTCGCGCACTTGGGATTGCCGGATTCCGTACCATAGTTCTTCCAGTCCGTCGTTGCCAGCAATTCCTTGTAGCTGTCGGCATAACCGTCCTGCAGCAGGTAGCAGGGCTTCTGCCAGCCGAAAACGTTATAGGCAGGCGATCCCCACGGCGTGCACTGGTAGTCTCGCTTGCCCATCAGGAACTCAAGGAACAGCGGCGACATATTGAATTTCCATTCCTTCTTGCGGTTGGACAGGATGGCGCGGAAGAGTCGGCGTGAGCGGGCGCGTCCCATAAAGTGCTTCTGGTCCGGCGCCTTATCGTAGGTATAGCCCGGCGACAGTACCATGCCTTCGACACCCATCGACATCACTTCATCGAAGAAGGAGCGAACACTGTTCGGGTCAGTCCCATCGAAAAGGGTAGTGTTGGTCGTGACGCGAAAACCCCGCTTCACGGCTTCACGAATACCTTCGACTGCCTGGTCATAGCCGCCTTCACGGCAGACGGAAAGATCGTGGTGCTCGCGCTGTCCGTCGAGGTGGACGGAAAAAGTCAAATACTTGCTCGGCTTGAAGTTCGCGATCTTTTCCTTGAGCAGTAGCGCATTGGTGCAGAGGTAGATGTACTTTTTGCGTGCGACGGTTCCGTCGACTATCTCATTGATGCGCGGATGCAGCAAAGGTTCGCCGCCAGGGATCGAGACCATCGGCGCACCACATTCGTCGACTGCTGCAAAGCATTCTTCCGGCGTCAGCTCCTGCTTCAGGATATGCGCGGGATACTGAATCTTGCCGCAGCCGGCGCAGGCCAGGTTGCAGCGGAACAACGGCTCGAGCATCAGTACGAGCGGATACTTGTCACGCCCGGAGAAGCGCTGCTTCAATACGTACGTCGCTACCGTCCACATCTGCGAGATTGGTACAGCCATGCGTTCTCGTCTCCTCTAGTCTAAAAACCTGTCGTCGGCGAATGTTGCATTAAACCCGATCAGCCGTCCTGCGATACGTGCTCAATGCGAGCAGCGGGAAGTAATCGCGATACCCGTGATATGCCAGGTAGAACCCGCTCGGGAAACCCGTGCCGGTAATGATGGCCTGCCGAGTCGCGCCTTCACGCCTCGTCTCATCCCAGCTGCCGTCCTGCCGCTGCCGTTCGAGCAGCCAGCGAACACCTTTGGCTACCGAGTCGCTACGATTGTCGCCGGCAGCGAGTAGTCCGAGAATTGCCCAGGCCGTCTGCGAAGGCGTACTGACGCCAACGCCGCGCAGGTTCGGATCGTCATAACTGCCGCACGTCTCGCCCCATCCGCCGTCGGAATTCTGCACCATGCGAATCCACTCCGCGGCCTGCTGGATCTGCGGTTCGTGGTTCCAGACGCCGATAGCCTCGAGCCCGCGCAGCACCAGAAACGTTCCGTAGAGATAGTTGACGCCCCAGCGGCCGAACCAGCTGCCGTCCGACTCCTGCTCATCCCAGATGAACTTGATGGCCTTCTCGATTCGCTTGTCCTTGATGGTGTAACCATAGGTCGCCAGCATTTCGAGGATACGACCAGTAATGTCGACAGTCGGCGGATCAAGCATCGCGTTGTGATCAGCGAACGGGATGTACTGAAAGATCATCTTCGTGTTGTCTTTGTCGAAGCTCGCCCAGCCGCCGTTGCGGCACTGCATCGCCATCACCCAGTCAATCGCCCGACGCGAAACGTCATACTGATACCGCTCGCGAGGATTATCGACTTTATTCAGCGCGAGCAGAACCTGTGCAGAATCATCAGTATCCGGGTAAAACTCATTGTTGTGCTCGAAGTACCAGCCCCCCGGTTCGGCATTCCGAACTGTCACGGCCCAGTCGCCCTTATGACGGACTTCCTTCGATAACATCCAATCAACTGCCTTCAGCAGGCGCGGATCGGTTCGCGAAATGCCCGACTCGCCCAGTGCGAACACGGCCTGTGCCGTATCCCAGACAGGCGAAACACAGGGCTGCATGCGGAAGGTGGGCACTGGATAGTCTGCCGTGCCCATTGGCTCATCGATGCCCAGCTTCTCGAATTCGTCGATCGCGCGGATGACCTGCGGATCATCTTTGGAATAGCCGAGGCACAGCAGAGCGATGATGGCGTTGAGCATGGCGGGATAGATCGCGCCCAGGCCATCGCTCATCTCAAAGCGCTCGAGCATCCACTTTTCGGCCTTCTTCAGAGCCATGCGCCGCAGCGGCCGGATGTGCACCCGTTCCGCCTGGTGGAAGATTCGATCGCAAAGCAGAAAGAAATTTCGCCAGCTGACAAGCTTCTTATCCCAGCGCAGATGAAGGTTCGCGTTCTCGCGACCACCGACGAATAACTCGTCAATGCCATGCTCCTGCGGAATCTTCTTGAACGGCTTCTTCGCGTAGGCGATCGACAAAGGCACGAGAATCGCCCGCGACCACGCCGAAATCTCGTAAATATTGAAATAGCACCACTTCGGGAACAGAACGATCTCAGGCGGCACTGCCGGCACTGCGTCGTATTCGTACTGTCCGAGGGAGCAAAGGTAAATTTTGGTGAAGGTATTGCATTCAACCACGCCGCCATGCGCGAGGATCCATGAGCGCGCCTTTGCCATCGCCGGGTGATCGGGCGACATGCCCATCAGTTTGCCAGCGAAATAGCATTTCACAGCAAGAGAGACATTTCCAGGTCCGCCGGGATAAATACTCCAGCTGCCGTCTTCCAGTTGATAGCGGAAGATTTCATTCAACGCACGACCCATTTTCCCTGGATCGCCGGTGCCGAGCAGTATATGCGCGAAGATGTAGTCGGCTTCGAGCATGGCGTCTGCTTCCAGTTCGCCGCACCAGAATCCTTCTGCTTCCTGCAGAGAAAATATGTGGTCCTGGGAGCGTCCGATCGCGTCGTTGACCTGGTCCAGACCTACATCCAGCCGGCCGAACCTGGGTACCGCGGGTGACTCTCCTGCGTTCGTTTGCTTCATCCG
>CAXTNK010000070.1:0-8317 GCA_964245665.1 uncultured Acidobacteriaceae bacterium | reverse complement strand
AATAACCGCGTCCGGCCGTGGCCCGGACGGCTTGGAGGAATGCTCAAAGCCTTCAACCGGCAATCGACGCAGCGCCCGCGGCTGGTGCTATCGCCCGCACAATCTCCGGAGGCAGCCCGAATCTCACATTCTCCGGCATCACTTCGACTTCTTCTACTCCGTCAAACCCGCGCTCGCGCAGGTACTGTACGCCCTCGGCCACCAGAACCTCTGGTGCAGAAGCGCCTGCTGTCACTGCCACGGTATTCACGCCATCCAGCCATGCCGGATCAATCGCCTTGAAATTATCGATCAGGAACGCCTTTGTACTTAGATTCTGCGAGACCTCAACCAGACGGTTTGAATTTGAACTGTTATTTGACCCGACAACCAGTACAAGGTCAGCATTGTGCGCCACATTCTTGACCGCAACCTGGCGATTTTCTGTGGCGTAACAGATGTCCTGCGAGTGTGGCCCGACGATGTTGGGAAACTTGGCTTTGAGCGCCTGGATAATGTCGCGCGCTTCATCGAGGCTCAGCGTCGTTTGTGTCAGGTATGCCAGGCGATTCGGGTCCGGCACCTCGAGGGTCGCCACTTCTTCTGCGGTCGAGACAACCTGCGTCACATCCGGCGCCTCACCCAGTGTGCCTTCAATTTCGTCATGATCACGGTGGCCAATCAGTACCAGCGAGTAGCCCATCTTGGCGAACTTAACGGCCTCGACATGGACCTTTGTGACCAGCGGACAGGTCGCGTCGATGACGCGCAGTTGGCGGTCCTTGCTATGCTGCCGCACTTCCGGGGAGACACCGTGAGCCGAATAGATCACGCGCGCACCAGCCGGCACATCCTGGATCTCATCTACGAAGATCGCGCCCTTTTCGGCCAGTTCATTCACCACGAAGCTGTTATGCACAATCTCTTTGCGCACATAGATAGGTGCGCCGTAGGCATCTAGAGCGATGTTCACGATATCGATTGCGCGAACAACACCGGCACAGAAGCCACGAGGCTTGAGCAGGAGGACACGCTTCTTTACAGCCGTTGAACGGGCATCATCATGCGCGGGAGAACCGGAGGTCGACGTGGACGCTAAGGGTTTAATCGCAAGTGTTGTCACATCATGTAGTATACCGGTTCCAATTCGGGGATGCCAGACCGCACACCGGCCACGGCACCAGCAACGCCAAGCCCATCAACAGCCCGGCCCCGGCCCCCGGGTCGGCTCTCGCTTCAGAACGCAAAGAAGCAAGTGCCCAGATCGCGCCTACGATGTAAGGGGGCCCGCGCACTTATGCCCCAAAAGACAACTTCAGCATCTGCTCGGCATTCTTGAGTGACGCGTCCGTCAGCTTGGCCCCGCTCAGCATGCGGGCGATCTCTTCCAGGCGATCGTTTTCACCGAGGATGCGCACAGAAGTCCGCGTTCTGCCCTGCACTTCACGCTTCTCGACGACGAAATGGTGATCGGCAAACGCTGCGATCTGCGGAAGATGCGTCACACACAGGACCTGCTGCGCCCGCGACAAAGCTTTCAGTTTCTGCCCGACCGCTTCCGCAGCACGGCCGCCGATCCCGATATCGATCTCGTCGAAAACCAGCGTCCGGGGCAAGGCAGCCCGCTTCTTTCCACGACTGGCTTTCGCTGCGCCTTCCTCCACGCTCACCTTCAATGCCAGCAGCACGCGTGACATTTCTCCACCTGAGGCGATTTCATCGAGCGGCTTCATCGGCTCGCCGGCATTGGTCGCGATGGTGCACTCCACTTCATCCCAGCCATGACCGGCCCACTGTTTCTCGCTTTCGCGAGGACGAATCGTGATGGCAAACTTCACCTTCATTGCCAGGTCATTGATCTGCTGCTCTACGACCTTCTCGAGACGCTTCGCAGCGGTCCGGCGGCTCTCGCTCAACTCCTTCGCGACCGCACGGTAAGCGTGCGCTGCATGCTCGAGTTCTTTCTGCAATTCAGCCAGATGCTGCTCGCGGTTCTGAATCTCGTCCAGCTTCCGCGCCGACTCTTCGCCATACGCGATCACATCATCGAGCGTCGTCCCATACTTCCGCTTCAACTTGTCAATCAGGGCCAGGCGATCTTCGAGAATTTCCAGGCGATCCGGCGAAGCCTGGGTATGGCCGGCAAAGTCGCGCGCCGTGGCCGATACGTCTTCAACAATTGCGCGCGCACTCTGCAGCTGCTGCACGCTTTCGACGAACCGCGCGTCATACCTCGCGATTTCTTCAATACTCTTCAACGCAGCGCGCAGCGTCGTCTCGGCCGATGTGCTGCCGTCATACAACTGGTCGTAGGCCGTCATGGCTGCGGCATAGAGTTTCTCGGCATTGCCCAGCACACGCTTCTCTGCAACCAGAGCCTCGTCCTCGCCCGGCTGCAGGGCCGCGGAGCCGATCTCTTTTGCCTGGAATGCCCATAGATCAGCCATGCGCAGACGGTCCTGTTCGTCATGCTCCAGTTCTGTGAGTCTGTTGGCAATCCCGCGCCACGCAGAGTAGGCGTGGCCCACCTCGTCCGTCGACAATGCCGCATAGCGGTCGAGCAGCAGTCTCTGCTGTTCAGCGTCGAAGCCTGAGCGCGTCTCGCTCTGCGCATGCACCAGTGCCAGTTCAGGCGCCAGTTGCCGAAGCACGCTCGCCGTCGCCGGCTGGTTATTCACATACACGCGTCCTTTGCCGGAGACGACGATTTCACGGCGCAGGATGATCTCAGAGCCTTCCGCGTCGAGACCGTTGGCCTCGAGAATTGCCTCGGCTTCCGGCGTCGACTCGAACACGCAGGCCACGACTGCTTTATCGGCCCCATGCCGCACAACATCCGACGATGCCTTGCCGCCCATCAGGAGCGACAAAGCGTCGACCAGGATCGACTTGCCCGCGCCCGTCTCCCCGGTCAGCAGGTTCAGCCCCGGCCCCAGCGTAGCGATCGCATGATCGATAACCGCGTAATTTTCGGCACGCAATTCAAGCAGCATCGAGGGTGAGGATACCAGTTCCTGTGCTCAACCCTGATCGGCCTGTTTGATTGCGCATTCTTATAATCCATCTCGCGTTGGGCTTGTGTAGGGCAGAGGGAACCAATCAGGCTCAGGGTATTGATGAGATTGTCGATGTACCATTATAGGTGCTTGGCCCACTCTGAAATTTGGTGTCACTTGATTCCTAAATGGACCTTGAACTATTTGGATCTACCCGATAAAGTAGTACCACTGCACATTGGAGAGTCACCATGCTGGCATTGGCACTCGAAGAAACGCGCGAAACCCAACTCTCCCTGGAACCGGCACGGATGCGCGTGAGCGAAAAAGGCCGGGTCGTGATCCCGATAAACTTTCGCGAAGCCCTTGGGATTAAAGTGGGTGACCTGGTGAACCTCGAGATCGTCGGTAATGAACTTCGCATCTCCACGTTCTCAAGTCGCCTGCAGCGTACACGTGCGCGACTCAAGCACTATGTAACGCCGGGGAAACTCGCCTCTGAGGAAATCATCGAGGAAAGCCGTCGAGAGGCGAGGAAGGAAGAGCTTGAGTTCATGGGGCCAAGCCGGAAGCTCGACGACGATCATCAGGCGAAGGGCTGATTGCTGATGAAGGTTCTGGATTCATCAGCTTTGCTGGCCCTGCTCTTCGGTGAACCCGGTGGCGAGACGTTGACGGCGGACTTCATGGCCGAATCTGCTATGAGCACTGTGAATCTGGCAGAAGTTCAGGGCAATCTGGTCAACCGGGGACTTGATGCCCAGGATGCCTGGGAAGAAACGCGCGCTTATCTTTCAAGCATTGAACCGTTTACTGCTGAACAGGCGAAAGTTGCGGGAAGCCTTGTTCAGCAAACCAGAAGCCTGGGCCTTTCACTCGGCGATCGCGCCTGCCTCGCTCTTGGAATCATCCTCAAAGCGCCCGTTTATACCGCGGACCACGCCTGGAAAGACCTGCAGATCGGCTGCCCGGTTCACCTTATCCGATAGCTCGCAACTGCCTGAGCAATTCCAGCCCAAACGACCACGGACCAAATCCGTCGACTGTGGTGATATGGCCGCACCGCCCCGCGTTCACCAGCGTTGAACCCCACATTTTCGCAAACTCTTCCGAACGAGGCCAGGCCGTGTAGGCATCGTTCGTACTGGCGACCACGACACTTTTGAACAGCAATTTTGCTCGTGGAACGGGTGCAAACCCTGATACTCCAGGCGGGAAGTCAGGTCGTTCGGCATCGCTCGGCGCAACGAGCATGGCGGCATCAACGCGATCCGCATTCTCAGGATGCGCAACCGCCCATTGCGCCACCGCGATGCAGCCCAGCGAATGGGCGACCAGGATCACCGGCACGTTCTGCGCCCGGATCACGTCGTCGAGTGTTCGCACCCAGTCTGCGCACCGCGGACTATCCCAGTCCTGCTGCTCGACGCGCGCAAAACCGTGTTCCTTTTCCCACAGCGTCTGCCAATGGCCAGGGCCTGAGTTGTACAGTCCTGGCACCAACAGAACCTGGTCGTTCCCTGCCAATTGTCCTGCCAAGAATCGATCCTCACGCCTTCACCATACATGTTCCCCGCCCCATCGAAACGGCCGCCTCTGACTTCCACGCGTCCGCCCAGTCTGCTACCGTGAGGTGAGGTCTGATGATCACTTCTCCTCTGTACTTAGCCATGATTTTCTTCCAGGCGGATGCACCTGACGCCGCTTCGCCCGTGACTCAACCTGGCGGCAGCGCACTGGTCGAGATGTTCCACAACAGCGGCCCGGTGGCACTTACCGTGCTCGCCCTGCTGGTGTTCGCCAGCCTGTTCTCCTGGGCCATCATCATCGGTAAACTTGCAAGCTTCAAGAAAGCGCGCGTTCAGGGCCGAAGATTTCTCCGCGCTTTCCGCAAGGCGAGCCGTCTGCAGGAGATCTCCGCCGTCAGTGAGCAGTTCAAGCCAAGCCCGTTGGTTAATGTATTCGACGCCGTGTACGAGACCTACCGACGCCAGACCGGCGGCTTCGGTCCGCCGCGCAACATTACCGCTCTCGAGCGTACGGCGCAATCCGCTTCAAGTGAGGCGCTCACGTTCATGGAGCAGCGTCTGACGTGGCTAGCGACGATCGGCGCCATTTCACCCTTCATCGGCCTCTTCGGCACCATCATGGGCATCGTCGATGCCTTCCACGGCCTCGGTACTGCGGGCGCCGCGACCCTTCGCGCAGTAGCGCCGGGTGTTTCGGAAGCCCTCATCACGACAGCCGCCGGCCTGGTCGTCGCTGTGCCCGCGGTCGTGGCTTACAACCAGTTCACTGCGCGTATTCGCGAATTTGGGTCACGGATCGATGATTTCTCCCGCGAGTTGCTGAACGCGCTTGAAGAGATCTCTCTGCGTGATAATCAGGACCCACTTGAACGCGAGCGCGCCCGCGAAGGGACCACTGAAGTCCGGGGGGGCCAGCGTGGCCTTTAGCGTCAACGGCCAGACCAGATCGGCACTTGCCGAGATCAACATCACGCCGCTGGTCGACGTGGTGCTGGTGCTGCTGGTCATCTTCATGCTCACTGCGCCGGTGCTGCAGTCCGGCATCGATGTCGCCGTTCCCAAGCCAAGGACGGTCAAGGAGATCACCGAGCAGCGCGACGTCATCACCATTGACAAGGACCAGCGCGTATTTCTTGGCGACAAGCCGATCAACCTGGCTGATATCCCGTCCCTGCTGCGCAAGCCGAATACCGATCCGACCCATCAGAGCGTCTATCTGCGAGCGGACGAGCGGGTCCCTTTCGGCGCATTCGCCTCGGTCATGGATGCGGTGAAACAGGCCGGCATCACGAATATCAGTATTGTGACCCAGCCTATTCAGAACGCCCCCAAGTAAATCAGCAATGGCAACCGACAGCAGCTACGACGAACTTGATCCCATTGACCGCAAGGGCGCCTTCGGCGCCAATTTTGGCGGCTCGTGCGGTCTGCATCTCGCAATCATCGGCTCGATTGTCTTCTCGCTCTGGTGGAGTCACCGTCTGCATGGCAGCAACTGGGGCGATGTGACCACGGGAGCTATCCAGGCCTCGCTGGTCAGTTCCGCCCCATCGGTGCCGCTGCCATCGATTGCACCGCCAACCAAGAACGTTCTCGCCACGGAGACACCGAGTCCCGCGCCGGCTATCCCGGAAAAGCAGTCTGTCCCCGCGCCCGACCTCAATGCCGTGCAAATCCCCGTTAAGCAGCCGCCGCCGAAGATCAAGCCACTGCCGGAAAAGCCGCAGCCACAGGAACAGAAGAATCCCCAGGAGCCGCCGCAGCAGCATCGCGCCAATTATGGCGAGCAGCAGGCCTCAAATATGGCGAAGTCCATGGCCAACACGCCAAATGCGAGTAATAGTCCTGTCCAGGTGGCAGGAGGCGATTTCGGCTCGCGTTTCGGCTATTACGTGAACGGCATTACACGTACGGTAAGCCAGAACTGGTACAAGCAGGAGGTCGATCCCGGCACCTCGGAAGGCGCTCAGACCGTCATTACCTTCACCATCGCCCGCGACGGTAGTCCCAGCAATTTCCGCATTGCCCGCTCCAGCGGCTCGTCCAGTCTCGACACCTCGGCCATCCGCGCCGCCCAGCGGGTTGATAGCTTTGGTCCTCTACCGGCTGCGTACAATGGCTCGACGGTCGATGTTGCGTACACTTTCACTTACCAGCACACGAACTGATAGCCTCGTCCCGAAAGTTATACAGAGAAGGACGAAGCAGGACGACAAGCGCAAAACCTATGAAAATGCTCCCCCTCCGTATTCGATCTACCGTGTTTGCTTCCCTGCTCCTGGCCGTGGCGACTGCTGCTTCGACGGCACATGCCCAGGACTGGGTAAAAACCGGCACCAATCTTGGCGTTGAAAAGATCCGCCTTGCTGCGGCTGACTTCAAACCCACCAGCTCCGATCCGCAGACCACCCCGCTCAAAACCACGTTCGATACGACGCTGTTCAATGATCTTTCGAACGCCGGCTTGTTTGATATGGTCTCGAAAAGTATTGCGCCGCCGGTCACCCCCGGCTCGCCGCAGGAGATCAACCTGCCCCAATGGAGTGCGGCGCCGTCAAACGCGGCCATGGTCGCGTTTGGTGCGCTCGGTGTTAATGCCGGCAAGATTTCAGTTTCCGGCTGGGTTTACGATGCGAAGGACCCGAACGGCCAGGCGATTCTCGGCAAGGTTTACACCGATAATGCTTCGCAGGATGCGGCCCGCCTCATCGCCCATCGCTTTGCGGACGAGATCATCCTGCGCCTGGGTGGCGGCCTGAACGGCATCGCCGAAACTCACATTTATTTCGTCTCGTCCCGGTCCGGCGCCAAAGAGATCTGGCAGATGGATTACGACGGCCAGGGTCAGCACCAGCTCACCCATCTTGGCGAAATTTCTCTGTCGCCGCACATCTCGCCCTCAAACGACCGTGTAGCCTTCTCGACCCTTGGGAAGACCGGATGGACTATTCGCATGTATTCCCTGACCCTTGATCGCCTGGTGGGGTTCACCAGTCCCGGTGGCACCACCCTGTCCCCGGCCTGGTCAAGCGATGGCGCGCACCTCGCCTTCTCGTCCGACAAGACCGGCGACAGCGAAATCTGGACAACCGATGCAAATGGCATGAGCCCGCACCAGATCACCATCTTCAAAGGCCCCGATGTCTCGCCCACCTGGAATCCGAAGACCAACGCCCAGATCTGCTGGGTGAGCGGGCGCACAGGGCTGCCGCAGATCTACATCATGGATTCGGATGGCGCCGGCGTACAGCGCATGACCGACGGCGGCTACGCGACCTCGCCCTCCTGGTCGCCCAACGGACAATTGATTACCTTTGCCTGGAACCGCAAATACGGTCCGGGAGCCCCGGGCGGACAGGACATTTATGTAATGGACATTGCGTCAAAACGCTGGACACAGCTCACGCATGAAGCCGGCCGCAACGACTTTCCGTCATGGGCTCCGGACGGCCGCCACATCGTCTTTCAGCGTGAACGCGGTCACCAGGTGGAAATCTGGTCGATGCTTGCAGATGGCACTGATCAGCATGCCCTGACCCATGGCAATAACGACAGCATGCCAAACTGGAGTTACAAATAGCCTGTCAGCGATACAGGACTGGCAGTTTTAAACCAGTTACGTATGCCACAGGAAAACATCGATAGACCTTGCACCGTATGAAGGTCACATTAGAATGATTTAAGACATTGATGGAGATATCGTGATGACTCCGCATTACCGAAATATTTTGGCCAGCAGGACAGTTGCCGGCTTTGTAACCGTAGCTGCCCTGCTTTTCTCGACCGGTTGCCATAAGAAGCCAGTTCCCCCGC
>CAXTNK010000069.1:24965-25245 GCA_964245665.1 uncultured Acidobacteriaceae bacterium | reverse complement strand
GTCTACACCTATGAGCAGATGGACAAGGCGCAGACGTACGATGACCTGTGGAACGCGGCGCAGTTGCAGATGACGCGCTACGGCTGGATGCATAACTACATGCGCATGTACTGGGCGAAGAAGATTCTCGAGTGGTCGCCGACGCCGCAGAAGGCGTTTGAAAATTGTGTCGCGATGAACGACCGGTATTTTCTGGATGGCCGCGACCCCAATGGATATGCAGGTGTCGCGTGGTCGATTACTGGAAAGTTCGACCGGGCATGGGGTGAGCGGCCCATCT
>CAXTNK010000069.1:20478-24946 GCA_964245665.1 uncultured Acidobacteriaceae bacterium | reverse complement strand
ATTCCTGTCTCTGCGCTTGACCGCGAGCCGGATGCTGATTATCACGCACGGCGTGTCGCGCTGGGTGCTGCACTCAAGGGCGGCGTCGCTATTTTGTATGCCGCGGATGAGCCATCGGCGGAGTACCTGAGCTATCGACAGGATGAAGACTTCTACTACCTTACTGGGTGGAATGAGCCGGGCGCTGCGCTCGTGGTGATTGGTGCGAGCGAGCCTGCGGCTACCACCGCGACGGCTGTTGCTGGCATTGAAACAGCTACGCATACCTATAGGGAGATCCTGTTTCTGCCGACGCGCAACAAGCGGCTTGAGCTCTACACGGGTGTGAAGCTTGACGCGACCGTGCCTGATGCTGGCGCCAAAACCGGCGTGGCCGAAGTGAAGGACATGACCGAGCTGCCCGCTGTGCTGAATGCGCTCGCGGCCGGCAATCGCGGCGTGCTCCGCAATTTTTTGGTACAGCAGGACATGCCGCAGGGGCGCAATGTGGTGGCGTTCACGGCGACGACGCTCGGGGTTGGCGTGGACAGCGCGCCCACGCCTGGTGACGTGCGTTCGCTCACCGAGAATCTGCGGGCCATCAAGCAGCCCGGCGAGGTGGCGCTGATCCGGAAGGCGACGAATGCGTCGATGGTGGCGCAGCGTGCTGCCATCCAGGCGATGGCGCCGGAAGTACACGAGAATGCCATTGCCGGCATCCTCATCGGTACACTGTTGACCGAGGGCTGCGAGCGTTATTCGTATCCGCCGATTGTCGGCAGTGGCGTGAACTCGACCGTGCTGCATTATTCAGACGACAACCAGGTGATGCATGCGGGCGATCTGGTGGTGATGGACGCAGCGGGCGAGTACTCGATGTATGCGTCGGATATAACGCGGACGATGCCGGCCAGCGGCCATTTCACTGCTCGTCAGAAAGAGGTCTACGACATTGTGCTGGGTGCGCAACGAGCTGCTGCTGCTGCATTCGTGGCGGGAAAGTCGCATATCAACGATCCGTCACACAAGTACTCTGATTCACTCGATGTGGTTGCATTCAACTACATGAACGCGCATGGTAAAGATCTGCATGGCCAGCCGCTGGGCAAGTACTTTATCCATGTACTGGGGCACATGGTCGGTATCGATGTGCACGACTCTTACGATTACTCAAAGCCGTTGCCTGCGGGTGCCGTCTTCACGATCGAGCCGGGAATTTATATACCCGAGGAGCATCTCGGCGTGCGGATTGAAGATACGTTTTATGTGACGCCAGAAGGGAAGCTCGAAGACCTGGTTGCGGACCTGCCGCATACTGCCGAGGATATCGAAGCATTGATGGCGTCGAAGAAGGTCTCAAAATAAGATGGTGGGTAATGATGCGATCCACCTTTGATATCCAAGGATGGGGCACCCTATTTTGTCGCTGGTGAGGATGAGCAGGTCCTTCGACTTAGCTCAGGATGACACTGCCGGGGCGTGTTCGAAGTGTCCTGACCTAAAAGCAAAAGAGCGCACCCAGATGGGTACGCCCTTTTATTTACCGAAGCGACTGACTACCACGACGATTGACTACCAGCGATAGCCGAACGTGACCGGCAGAATCTGGGTTGAGTTACCCGGGCTGTCGAGCCATTCGTAACGCACATCGGCGAAGATGGCGCCATGCTGGTCAGGATTCGGCTTCCAGGTAAAGCCGCCGCCTACGTCGAAGCCACCCTGGTTGCTGGAGTAGTGATCGATGAGGGCATTGCCGTAATCCTCATAGCAGCCGTAGTAGTAGCTGCATTCAGGTCCCAGGTCGACCGGCGTATTGAATGAAGTCAGGATACGATAGAAGCCGCCACCGCCAGTAATATAACCGCCGTAGTGGCCGTGCGATTTGAGGTTGTACACCGGGTTCAGAGTGAGCGACCAGGCGTGGGTATTCCCGGTCACACCATACGGACAGTTTGCGGTGCCGCATTCTGTAGCCAGCGTATTCAGTACAGAGTTCTGAATGCCGAGGTGGTCGAAGCGGTACTCGATCATGGCGGCAAGGTGCTTGTTGAAGTTGTAGCCGCCGCCAACCAGGACATCGTAGCCGGTGGTGTTCTGGTCGGTCGTATTGCCCAGTGGGACAGCAAAACCAACGCCGCCTTCAACCGCGATATGACTGAAAGCCGAATCGCCGCCTTTGTACTGGTGGTAGCCGCCGCCTCCACTCGGATACTGGTTCTGATACTGGGTGCGGAAGTCGACACTGGCAGGCGCATTTACGCCGGGGTTGACCTGTGCGTTGTAATCGGCGCTGGAACTGGATTGAGCGAACACTGCTGGCGTGAGCGATAGAGCGACAGCGGAAAAAGCGGCAGCGCAGACAAGTGCACTGTTGCGCATGAAGGAAGATCCTGATGACATTGCGGCCCTCTGCATGATCATAAAGTTGCGGAGCGAAGAATGAGTGCTCCTTTAACAGAGTGAACCCAGGAAATTGGGATTCCACTCGCTCTTAACTGACGGTTCAGATGGGAATTTGGTGGCAAAGGATTGTTTACAGGACAGAACGCCGGCGTTTCCTCCCTGTTGTCGTGTGATCCCGATTTCCTGTGGCAATTCCACAGGAGGTATGGGATACTTCTGTTGCATCACCACAGGAGAAGCTTTCGCATGGATTCCAAACTTGATCTTTTGCAGGGAACGCTGGACCTGATGGTCCTGCAGACGCTGGCGGCCATGGGGTCGCTGCACGGCTATGGCATTGCGCGGCGGATCGAGCAGGTGAGCGGGGACGCCATCCTGCTGAACCAGGGCACGATTTATGCGTCGCTGGTACGGCTGCAGCAGCGGGAGTGGATCTCTGCCGAGTGGGGAACGTCGGACAACAACCGTAAGGCGAAGTACTATGCCCTGACCCGGGCGGGCCGGAAGCAGCTGACGAAAGAAGAGGCGTACTGGCATCGCCTGGCCGGAGTCATGGCGAAGATGCTGGCTATGACGCCGGATGGTGCCGCGACTGTTTCGCCTGAAGGAGAAGCCTGATGGCCACGCTCAAGGAAATGCAGAACCGTGCCCGCTCGTTCGCGAACAAATCGGCAGCCGATGTGGAGCTGGATGCCGAACTGGCGACGCATCTCGAGTTTGCCGTGGAAGAGAATATGCAGCGCGGCATGACGGAGGCAGAGGCGCGGCGGCAGGCGTTGATCCGCTTTGGCGGGGTGGTGCAGGCAAAGGAGCAGCAGCGTGCGGCGCGTGGCTTGCCGTGGGTCGACATTCTGCTGCAGGACCTTCGGTTCACGCTGCGGACGCTGCGGCGGGACTGCGCGTTTACGATCGTCGCGGTACTGATCCTGGGGCTGGGGATCGGCGCGAATATTACTGTTTTCAGCGTGGTCGATACTATCCTGCTGCGGCCGCTGCCGTTTCCTGAACCGCAAAAGCTGGTCAGAATTCCCGGTCTGGGTGAGGGCGGTGAATCCGGCAACACGTTCACGACAAATGCGACGAAGCAGTTCCGCGCGGAGAACCATTCCTTCGTGAAGGTGAGTGGGTATTTCGCATTTACGGGTCCCGAGAATGCCAAGCTGACCGGCCATGGGATCCCTTTGCCGGTGACGAGCATCCTGGTCGCCGATGATTTCTTCGAAACGCTCGGAGTTGCGCCTGCGTTTGGCCGGCTGTTTACGCCGGATGAGTATATTCAGCATGGCCGACCTGCGGTGCTGCTGAGTCACGCCTTCTGGAAGCACCAGTTTGGCGGCAATCAGAAGATTGTCGGGCAGACGGTCGATCTCGATGGCAAGCCGGTCACTGTCACGGGTGTTCTGCCCGCGACGTTCGACTTCGGCGCTGTCTTCTCCCCCGGCGCGAAGGTCGACATGTTCACGCCCTTTGTGATGGCGGACTTTGCCGATGATGGCAATGTGCTGGCGCTGGTGGCGCGGCTCAAGCCAGGTGTTTCCGTCGGGCAGGCACAGGCAGAGGCCAATACCCTCTTCCCGAGGCTGCAGGCGAGTCTCAAGCATCCTGAGTGGCATGCGGATTATCGTGCGCGCGTGATCGAGTTGAAGGATTATGTGAGCGGCAAGCTGAGGCGGTCGCTGATTGTGCTGTGGTGCGCAGTCGGGATGATCCTGCTCATCGTCTGTGTCAATCTTTCGAACCTGCTGCTGGCGCGCGCGGCTGCCCGTAGTAAGGAGTTTGCGATGCGCAGTGCGCTTGGAGCCGGACGTGGACGGCTTCTCCGCCAGCTGTTGACGGAGAGCCTGGTGTTATCGACTGCCGGCGCTGCACTGGGGCTGGGGATAGCGCTGGTCATCGTCGAGTACCTGGCTCACCAGGGATCGATCGCACTGCCATTGCTCAGCAGCATCCGGATTGACGGGGCTGCGCTGGGCTGGACGCTGCTGATCGCGATCGCCGCGGCAGTGGTTTTCGGAGTTGCGCCGGGCCTGCGTATGTCCGACGGAAATCTGCAGAGCGCCTTGAAGGATACCGGCAACGGGACAAG
>CAXTNK010000069.1:19528-20468 GCA_964245665.1 uncultured Acidobacteriaceae bacterium | reverse complement strand
AACCGGATGCGGTCGGCGCTCGTTGTCTCCGAGATTGCGCTGGCCTGTGTGCTGCTGGTGGGAGCAGGGCTGCTGCTGCGTAGTTTTGTGCGCGTGATGGATGTGGACCTGGGCTTTGAGCCAAGTCATGCTGCTTCGATCAGCATGGATTACGACGATGGGGGCAGTGCTGCCAAACGCAGTGCGATCTGGCAGGAGGCGCTGCGAAGAGTCAAGGCCATTCCGGGCGTCGAGACGGCGGGGATTACGGATAATCTTCCGCTGAGTCGGAATCGTGGATGGGGTATAGAGGCCAGGGGTGAAGCGAAGCAGAGCGGGCGCGCCAGTGATGCGTTTGTCTATGTGATCTCGCCCGGGTACCTGCAGTCGATTGGCATGCGACTGGTGGAGGGTCGCGACATTGCATGGGATGACGTTTCGCCCACGCAGGCGGTGGTGATCATCAACCAGGCAGTGGCCCGGGCAGTGTGGCCGGGCCAGGATCCGGTAGGACGTTTCGCCAACGTCGGCGACGCCGAGGTGCGGGTCATCGGAGTAGTGGCCGATGTGCGCGAGAGCAGTGTCGAGACGGCAGGCAGTCCGCAGATCTACGTATCCGGACTGGCTCCGCAGTATAGGCCGGAGGGCGCTCAACTGGTCGTGAGGACGAAACTGCCGACAAAGGTGCTGGCTCCGACCGTCGTGCAGACGCTGATCCAGATGAATCCTGCCCAGCCGATCACGGAGTTCAAGCCGATCCAGCTGCTGGTGGATCATGCTGTTTCGCCAAGACGCTTTTTCGTGCTGATGGTCATCACGTTTGCGGCCTTCGGTGTCATCCTGGCGGCGCTTGGGATTTACGGTGTGATTTCGTACGCGGTGACGCAGCAGACGAAGGAGATCGGTATCCGCATGGCGCTGGGGGCGCAGAAAAAGAGTTGCGCACACCTGTGAAGCCTGT
>CAXTNK010000069.1:12798-19518 GCA_964245665.1 uncultured Acidobacteriaceae bacterium | reverse complement strand
AGTCATCGCATTCAGCGCAAACCAGCGCACCCAGGAGATTGGGGTCCGCATGGCGCTTGGCGCAACAGTCGGACGGGTGCAAACGGATGTCCTGTTGAAAACGTTGTGGATGACCATCGGTGGCATTGCGATTGGCATGGCCGCGGCACTGATTGCGGCGAAGGGCATCGAGGCGCTGCTGTATGGAACGTCAGCGACTGATCCTGAGACATTCGGCAGCGTCATCCTGCTGCTGGCCCTGGTCGCGCTGATCGCGGGTTATCTGCCGGCGCGCCGTGCTTCTCGGATTGATCCGATGATCGCACTGCGTAACGCGTAACCGTGCATCCCCGTCTCTGATGGGTCAGGCCACGGTCCTCGAAAGAGAGCAGAAGACTCTTCGCCACGTTAAAATCTTCCGTATCTCGTGCGGCAAGCCTGCGACAGGAAGACATGCATCGTATCCAGCCAGAACTGCCGCAGTAGAAATTCCGGCGGAGAGCAATTGCGAGGGCACATGATTCGTGGAGTGAGGGGACCGTGTTTAACGGCGCTCGTGGGGGTGGCAGCCATGCTGCCATGCGCACGCGCTGAGATGGTGAAGGTGAAATATGTGGAGGGTACGCAGAAGGGCTACCTGGCGCTGAGGACCGAGGATGGCAAGCGTATCGGGACGGGTGAACTTTCGCAGGTTGTCGAAGGCGATCGAGTCCAGATTCGTCTCGTCTATCGTTTTCTTGATGGTTCGATCGACGACGAACGGTGCGTTTTCACGCAGAAGGGAACGTTCCGCGTCGTCACGGACCACCACATTCAGAAAGGTCCGTCGTTTCCGAAGCCTCTCGACCTTTTCATTGACGCGGCAAAGGGTCAGGTCACGACGAAATCCGAAAAGGATGGGAAATTGGTGTCGGAGACGAAGAGCATGGATCTGCCGGAAGACCTGGCGAATGGTTCCATCCTGACACTGCTCAAGGACGTCGATCCCAATGTTTTGTCGCTGAAAGTAGGCTTCGTCGGAGCCGCTCCGAAGCCACGCCTGGTGAAACTCGACATCACAGGGACCGGGGACGACACTTTCCGGGTCGGTTCATTGACACGCAAAGCCCGCTGCTTCCTGATCAAGACCGATATCGGCGGTGTCGCCGGGGTCATTGCGCCCGTCGTCGGCAAGCAGCCGGGCGACATTCGTGTATGGATTGAGCAGGGAAAAGCCCATGCCTTCATTCGCCAGGAAGGACCGTTCTACCAGGGCGGCCCGGTATGGATCACCGAGACGGCCGCTCCGACCTGGGGCAGTGGTGGACACACTTCCGACCGCAAATAGCCGGCGCAGCTTTGTTACCCTCTCAAGAGGAACAACTGAGGGCGAATGGCTGTTTATCTAGTTACAGGAATTGCCGGGTTCATCGGTTCATCGCTTGCGGAAGCGCTGGTAAAGCGCGGGGATACAGTCCGCGGCGTCGATAACTTCATCACCGGCAAGCGCGAGAATGTCGAGCGATTGCTCGATCGCATTGACTTTCGCGAAGCCGACCTGCGCGATGCCGATGCCATGCTGCACGCCTGCGAAGGCGTCGATGTCATCTTTCATGAGGGTGCGTTGCCTTCTGTTCCACGGTCAGTGAAGGACCCTGTCCCGAGCCATGAGTGCAACATCAACGGCACCTTCAACCTGTTGAATGCGGCGAAGGCGGCTGGTGTGAAACGAGTGGTGTATGCTGCGTCGTCTTCGGCCTATGGCAACCAGCCGGAGATGCCGCGGCGCGAGACCATGGTGCCGATGCCGATCTCGCCCTATGCTGTGCAGAAGCTGACCGGCGAACTCTACATGCAGAGTTACTGGCAGGTGTATGGACTCGAAACAGTGTGCCTGCGCTACTTCAATATTTTTGGGCCGCGCCAGGTGCCGGATTCGCCTTACAGCGGCGTGATGGCGAAGTTCATCCTGCAGATGATGCGCGGCGAACAGCCGACTATTTTCGGAACCGGCGACCAGGGGCGCGACTTTACGTACATCGACAATGCTGTTTCGGCGAACCTGCTCGCAGCCTCTGCGCCTGCTGACAGCGTCGCCGGGCGGGTCTTCAACGTAGCCTGCGGCGAGCGCCACACATTAAAGGAGACCTTCGCTGTGCTCGCAGATTTACTCGAGTTCAAGCAGCCGGTGCTGTTTGGTCCCGAGCGCAACGGCGACGTACGCGATTCGCTTGCCGATGTCTCGGCTGCCCGGGAAGCCTTCGGCTACCAGCCGCTGGTCGGGTTTGAAGAGGGCCTGCGGCGCACGGTCGCGTGGTACCGCGAAGCCTTCGCGGCTGCTGTTTCAAGCGGTCACTGAAGGGTCACTGGCCATTCGTGCCACGGATGGTAGCGTTTCCCAATTTGGACCTTGCTGCGCGCACACGCGCAGTGAATACTGTTCTTACTTCTACGCGTTTATGTCCCGAAGCGCTGTTGAACAAGGCGTTCGCATTCTGCAGTACTTTCAGGCTGGCCTCAAGGCCGGCTGATTTGATGGGCGGCTCTACTTGAAGCGCTTGTGGTCGTGGTTGTTGCTGCTGATGATTTTTTGTGCCGGTATGCGCGCTGTCGACGCGCAGAGTCCTCTGACTGGCGCTCAGCAGCGGCGTGCGGCGGCTCGACGCTTCCTCGCTGCTCGCGGCCTGACTGCACATTCGGCAATCCCGATGACGGATGTTGCGCACGCGTTGGCTCAGGCGCGAAGCCTGCGACTCGCCCAGCCACACGGCTCTTCTCCCGCGTTTAATCTGACCGCTCCCTGGATGCCGCTTGGCCCGACTCAAACACTCACGACGGCTTATGGAGCAGTGACGGGCCGGGTGAGCAGTATCGCCATTGACGGTGCGGATGCGAGCGGCAATACAGTGTTTCTTGGCACGACCGGCGGCGGTGTGTGGAAGTCAATCAACGCTGCTGGCCCGGCTGCGCAGGTGAGTTTCGCGCCGATGACGGACATGGCTCCATCGTCGAGCACTGGCCTGGGTTCGCTGAGTATTGGCGCTGTTTCGGTACAGCCCGGTGGGACAGGCGTGTTACTGGCCGGGACTGGCGATCCTAATGATGCGCTCGATTCTTATTATGGGCAGGGGATCCTGCGATCCTTGGATCACGGGGTGACGTGGACTGCGATCGATGAATCGCATGACGATCGGTTTGGCACTGGTCCACCGCGATCGTTTGTCGGAGAAGGTTTCGCCGGGTTTGCGTGGAGCACTGTCTCGCCGAATACCGTGGTTGCGGCAGTGACACAAGCCCTCGATGGCGTCGTCGTGAATGCGCTGCAGCCGAACAGCTTCGCAGGCCTTTACTACTCGGCCGACGCGGGTGCAACCTGGCGTCTCGCGACCATTACGGATGCGCTGGGCTTTACCGTGCAGGGGCCGGCGTCTCCTACAGGGACCTACATCGGCAATGCGGCTACTGCGGTCGTGTGGAATCCTTTCAGACTGCTGTTTTTTGCAGCCGTGCAGTACCACGGCTATTACAGTTCGCCGGATGGGGTCACGTGGACGCGCATTTTCGGTCAACCGGGCCTGGGTTTATCGCTGACAAGTTGCCCGACCAGGCCGAACCAGCCGGGCGACGCGTACGACTGCCCATTGGTGCGAGGTGCGCTCGCAGTTCAGCCGGTCACCGGCGATATGTTTGCATTCACAGTCGGCCCGTTCAACACCCTCGAGCAAGGCAATCCTGACCAGGGTATCTGGCGGGATGTTTGCTCACTTGCGGGGGGCGCCTGTTCAACCGGGACAGCGAATATGTTCAGCCAGCAATTGCCGGCGGCGCCGCTGGAAAACGGCAGTGGCGCGATTGCCGAGGGCGATTACGACCTTTGGCTCGCTGCGGTACCGGCCGGTGGAGGTAGTACAGACACGCTGCTGTATGCCGGGACGGAAGACATCTTCAAATATTCTCTGCTCGGCGGCACGTCCTGGCAGAACTTGACGAATGAGAATGACTGCCCGGTGGCTTCGATAGCGCCCTATCAGCATGCCGTCGCTGTGTCAGCTGTCGCCGGTCCGATGATGTTTTTTGGCAATGACAGTGGCGTATGGCGGACCATCGATGGGATTCATCAGCAATCTTCGTGCGTCTCTGATCTGCAGAATCTGAATAGCGGCCTGGGTTCACTGGCGGAAATCTCATCCATCGCCGAAGATCCCGGCCGAAGCGGAACGCTGATGGCAGCACAAGGAGTCATTGGGACATCCGCCACGAGCAGCGCGGTGGCGGGTGCAGCAGTAGCGTGGCCGCAGGTGCTTGATGGCTATGGATCGTATGTCGCGATTGATCCTGAAAGTCCGCTGAACTGGTATGCCGCTGCGGCTGGCGTCTCGATCTATCTGTGCAGCAGTGGAGGCGCGTGTGACGCGAACCTGTTTCCTAATGCGCCGTTGGTGGGCGATCCGCAAACTGACTCTGATGGCGAGACGCTGTTGAATCCGGCGATCTGGATTCTTGATCCGCAGGAGTCTACAAGAATGATCGTCGGCACCTGCCGGGTGTGGCGCGGAAGCGTAGCCGGCGGGGTGGCCAACTGGTCAAACGGCAATGCGCTGAGTCCGGTGCTGAACGAGCAGAGCAGCGCCAGTTGCAATGGCGAATCGCAGATCAGTGCGTTGGGCGCGAGTGGGGCCATCTCCATTGCCGGAGTGGCGACAAGCAAGGAGGTGCTGTACGCCGGCATGGACAGTACGGCCCGCGACGGTCTCTATCTCAGCGGCGGAACGGTCGCAGGTCATGTCTTCACACAAACCTTGGACGCAAACGCGACCGGCCCGACCGCGTGGACAGATATCTCGCAGTATCCATCGATCGTGGTGAATAATATTGCGAATCAACAGACCTTTAATCCGGGAGGCTTCACTGTTTCGTCTGTCGTTGCGGATACGCACGATAGCAGCGGACAGACGGTGTACGCGACCATCCAGGGTATCGCCGGCAACGGAATTAATGAGCCGACAGTTTATCGATCCGCCAACCAGGGACTGACCTGGATGAATGAGACGTCGAACCTGCCGGAGGTCCCCGTGAATGGACTGGTGATCGATCCGGGGAATGCTGATGTAGTCTACGTGGCGACAGATATGGGCGTGTTCGTAGCGACCGATATTGCCAGTTGCGCGCTCTCCAGCGCATCGTGCTGGAGCCCCTTTGGCACCGGGCTTCCGGATGCACCGGTAATCAGCATCGAGGCATGGGGAACGGGCAGCGCCGGACTGCTGCGCGCGGGTACGTACGGTCGCGGCGTCTGGGAGACCGGCCTTGTGAGCGAGCAACCGCTCACTACGGTCCAGCTCAGCCTGGCGACACTCACATTCCCGAACCAGCAGGAGCAGACCGCAAGCCCTCCGCAATCGGTCACGATCACAAATTCCGGAACCGCGGCGATGACCAAAACCGGCTTTCAGTTCTCCCAGGATGCTGGAGGAAACACGGACTTCAGCGAAACGGATACCTGCGGTTCGTCTGTTCCTGTTGCGGGAAGCTGCGTTGTTACAGTGCTCTTCGATCCCACGATGACGGGCCCGCTGAATGCAGTGCTGACCATGTTCGCAAATCTGCCCGATGGCCAGGCGCAGATTTTCTTGTCCGGCGCGGGCACCCCTGCGTACGTCAGGTTGAATCCGCCGGGCGGGCTCAACTTTGGCCCGGTGCCAATAGCCACGACTTCAACAGCGCAGTACATTGTCGTCGAGAATGTGGGTAATGGTGCGGTATTGCTTGGGTCGCCTTCCGTAAGTGGTTCGTATCAGATCGCGGGCAGTACCTGCGCAAGCAGCGTCCAGCCCCAGACATCGTGCACAGTCGGCGTCGTATTCATGCCAACGGTAAACGGGCCAGCTGAAGGAACATTTGCCATTCCTGCAGGCGCCGTCACGTTGACAGCGTCGTTAAGCGGTATGGGTTTGTCACCGGCGACGGATGCTCTGAGCGGCGCCAGCAATGGGCAACTGCAATTCGGCCCACAGTGGGTGGGGACTGTGAGTCCCACGCAAACAGTGGTCATTACGAACACCGGTGGGGCCTTGTTGACAGGGGTAAGCGCGACCTCCAACTCCGGCGACTTTGTCGTTAAGACCGGCTGCTACGCGCTGGTGGCACAAAGCAACTGTGCAGTGCAGGTGAGCTTTGCGCCGACTGTCGCGGGGAGCAGGACGGGCATCCTGACGATTTCGGATGTTCTACATAATGGGCCGAATGCGCAGACAATTTCACTGGTAGGCACAGGCTTAGCGCGGGCAGGTGTGGCATCCGTTGGCCCCCAGATGCTTAATTTCAACATGCAGGGCGTGAGTACAACCTCCAGTCCGCAGACTGTGACATTAACTAACAACAGTGCTGCTCCACTAACCGGCCTTCTGTTCTCGGCCACCGGGTATTTCCAGGTAATACCCGGGACCTGCGGCACCTCACTTGCTGTCGGCGCCTCTTGTTTGCCATCTGTAACGTTTACGCCGCCTTCGACGGCGGGTCCTCAGACTGGAACGCTGACGATTACGGGAAGCAACCAGTCATTTACAACGCAGATGAGCGGGGAAGGCATGAACTTCAGTCTCGCAGTTGTGGGCGGCTCAACCAAAACGGTAGTCAGTCCCGCGTCGGCTACCTACCAGGTCAATATCCAGCCGATCGGCAATTCATCCGGAGGACCGTTGACGATTGCCTGCTCTGTTGCTCCTGCAACAAGCAGGTAGGTTTGATACTTGAGGGTCTGAG
>CAXTNK010000069.1:0-12788 GCA_964245665.1 uncultured Acidobacteriaceae bacterium | reverse complement strand
AACTATTCCTGCTCGACGGGCGGAGGGACCGTATCCTTACTCGCCGGGCAGGACTTCTCGTTGACGGTCACGGCCCAGCCGGCGTCAACTGCGTCTGCTCGGAAAGAGGGCGATGTGAAGAGCCGAATGCGATCGTGGGGGTTTTCCGTAGTGACCCTTGCGTTGATTGTTCCGCTCTGGCGGGGGCGACGAAAACGCCGATCCGGCTTTCCGGCGTTCTTCGGTATGGTTCTCCTGCTGGGTACGCTGACAGGCTCCCTCGTTGGTTGTGCATTCATCACGAAAAGCAGCGGAGGCAGTTCGGGGGGTACGGGAACGGGAACCGGCGTGACGGCCGGAGCAACCAACACAGTCACGCTGACCGTCTCTGCGCCGGGCATCTCCGTACCGGTCCCCATGTACATTGTGGTGGAGCATTAGCTGAGAATCCTTCGACGGGACTATCAAAGTAGGCGTTTACGGGAGTTTGGGAACTCCGAAGGGCGCAGATGTCTGCTTTACTCGTGCTGCCTGGAATACGATAACGACGGGGCTGTCCGGTTGCCGGCCAACGGAGTTTGAGCAGATGCAGCAGTACGGAAGGAGTCGGGGGAAGAGGCTTCTCCTGCGGATTGTCCTGGCGCTTGTGGCGGGGCTTGTCTGGTGGCTTGCCAATCGGCATGCGCACGCAGCGGCTTCTCCCGTCCGGACGATCTCAGTACACGCCAGGAAGTTCGAGTTCGTTCCGTCCGAAATCACGCTTAAACAGGGTGAACCGGCCAGACTGGTCTTCATTTCCGATGATGTTCCTCATGCACTTGCAGTTGAAGGGCTTGCGATTCATGCGGAAGTGGTGAAGGGGCATCCGGTTTCCTTGATGGTCATACCAGCGGAAGCAGGTGACTTTCCAGGGAAATGCACTAAGTTCTGTGGCACGGGCCACCGTGACATGCACCTGGTCATTCACGTTGCGCCGTAAGCATAGTGACGGGTGCATGCAAGGACACTTTGCCGAAGGGCTCGCAGGCTCTAAACTGGATAACAGTCTAAACAGCGCGCTTTTCTGGTAGTCAAGGAGTTGAAGATGGTAGGGGTTCAACTATGAACCTCCGCGTGAAAGTGAACCTTTCACGAGCGGTTTCCGCGCCATGTATGTGTATGAACAATCGAGTTAGGACACTGGACCGGGTCTCAAATCTGCCTGACGTATTCCGCCGACATCTTGTGACCCGCTTTGACAGCTGGTCGCATACGAGCCCTCTCAGCTTCATGATGTTCATGAAGCCAGCTCGAGCCCTGACATCTTCAAATTCACCGCGGCGCGCAATTTCGTCTTCGACCCGGACAGAAGAAATGCAAGCGGTTTCGACTCACCCGAAGACACGAGGAAGACTGAGTCGCTTTCGAGTTGCCGCTGCTGTTTGCGCGGCTGTTGTCCTGATGGCGCCGGTTGCTCTAAGAGCGCAGGACTCGGGATGCGATCCCAGTGATCCCTCTACCTGCGGGACGGATTCGACGTTGACGATGCCGACCACCCAAGGCGCTGGCGGGCAGGCAGGCGCCAGTTATGGCAGCCAGGGCGGCGGTTCAGCCGGGGCGGGCAGCGTGAGCCTGGGTGGTCCCCAGGGTAGCCAGGGCTTTAATCCTGCGACGGGTTTTGCGGCCAGTCCCAGCTACACAGATAAACAGAACCAGAACAATGCCAATGACTGGTGGCAGCAGTACCGGTTCAACCCTGATCGCGCGCTGCGCCTGGCGCAACAAACCGAGTTTCAGAAGATGGTGCTCTCCTCCACAGGCCGGACGCTGCCGTTATATGGAGCGGACCTTTTCTGGGGCTCGCCTTCCACATTTGCGCCAGTCGAACAGGTTCCGGTCACGGCGGACTACGTGGTTGGTCCGGGCGACGAACTGGTCGTCCACGTATGGGGCCAGGTGAGCGTGAACGCGACAGTAACGGTCGATCGCACGGGCATGGTGTATCTGCCGCAGGTCGGTCCGGTGGCGGTTGCAGGCATTCCGTTCTCGCAGTTGCAGACGACGCTGCAAGGCAAGATTGCCAAGATCTACCGTAACTTCAATGTTTCGGTCAGCATGGGCCAGCTGCATTCGATCCGCATTTACGTGTCAGGTGAGGCACGCCAGCCCGGATCGTTTACCGTGAGTTCACTTAGCACCCTGGTAAATGCGCTCTTCGTGACGGGCGGTCCAGCGCCCCAGGGCTCTTTCCGGCATATTCAGCTGCGACGGGCTGGAAAGGTCGTCACCGATTTCGATCTCTACGATCTGCTCATTTATGGAGACAAATCCAAGGACGTCGGCCTGCTTCCCGGCGATGTGATCTACATTCCGCCGGTTGGTCCGCAGGCAGCAGTCTTCGGCAGCGTTCGGAATTCGGCGATCTACGAACTGAAGGATGACACAACGGTAGCTGAGATCGTCAAGGATGCGGGCGGTCTTTCGATCCTGGCTTCTCTTTCAAATGCGGTGATCGAGCGGATCAGCGAGAAGCACGAGCGCACGACTGTTTCCCTCTCCATGAGCCGACCGTCCATGGCCTCAACCACAATGCATGATGGGGATATTCTGCGCATTATGCCGATCACGCCGCGCTTTTCGCAGACCATTACCATGCGCGGCAACCTAGCAGACCCGGGTCGTTTCGGCTGGCATGAAGGGATGAAGCTGAGCGACCTGATTCCGGACAGCGCTGCGCTGGTTACCCGGAACTACTGGCAAAAACGCAACCGTGCTGGCATTCCAAGTCCCGACTTTGAGCCGGATCCGACGCAGCGTTACGCTGCACAGACAGCAAACTACAGCAATAACTATCAGCAGAACGGGTATAACCAAGGCGGAAATAACTACCAGCAGCCGGGAAATGCTTCAGGCTCTTCGAACTATAACAACCAGTCCGCGAACAGCAATAACCGGAGCAGCAACGGGGCATCGGGTCAGAATGACCAGTTTCAGCAGTACGCATCGCAGATGGGATCGAGCAACACAGCAGCCACGAACTCGAATCTTCCAGATTGCCCGGCGAGTGTTGCTTCTCCGGAAATCGTGACGGGACAGATAACTACATCGACCGCTCAGCAAATTCCGGGAGTCACCTGTAATATCCGCACTTCTGTGCTGGGTGGTACCACGCTTGCTGATCAGCAGGGCAGGACCTACACCGAGAACACGGCCGGAGCTGACCGCATCAACGATGTACATCTGCCCGCTCCAGATATCGACTGGTCGTACGCTGTGATCGAGCGACTCGATCCGAAGACTTTCAGGACGACGCTCATCCCCTTCGACCTGGGTAAGCTGGTCCTGACGCATGATCCTTCGCAGGATCTGGCGCTCGAACCTGGCGACATTATCACCATCTTCTCCGAGGCCGATATCCATGTACCGCTCATGCAGCAGACCAAGATCATCCGACTGGAGGGTGAGGTTGTGCATGCCGGTATCTACAGTGTGAAACCGGGCGAGACATTGCGTGACGTTGTCGAGCGCGCGGGTGGTTTGACCCCGAATGCATACCTGTTTGGAGCAGAATTCACCAGAGCATCAACTCGAGTCGCACAGCAGGCCCGGCTGGATGATTATGTGTCTACTCTGGAAATTGAGATGGATCGTGCGGCGGTCGCCTCCTCGGCCAATGCTCTGAGCGCGCAGGACACGGCCAGTTCGCAGGCGACCCTGTCGACTACGCAGCTCCTGGTTTCGCGGCTGAAGCTGCTGCGTGCCAGTGGCCGTATTGTTCTGAACCTGAAACCTACGGCAAGCCAGGTATCGGAACTGCCGCCACTCACCCTGCAGGACGGCGATCGCCTTGTGATTCCGGCAGTGCCGCCGAGCGTGAACGTAGTCGGTGCGGTGTACGATCCGAGCTCGTTCCTGTACAACGAAAAAGGCCGTGTGATGGCATATCTGCAGCAGGCGGGTGGTCCTAATCGTGACGCGGACCGGAAGCATGTATTTATCGTGCGGGCGGATGGTGCAGTCCTGAGCAAGGAAGCGTCGACGTCCTTCTGGGGTAATACCTTCAAGGATGAGGGAATCAACCCTGGTGACACGATCGTAGTACCGGAGAAGGTTTATAAGGGTTCAAGTCTCCGTGCCTTCTCCAACTATGCGCAGCTGTTCTCGTCCGTTGCGCTGGGCATAGCGTACTTCTCGGCGATCCAGTAGGAGAACTTATGGGAAGCATGTATCCACCGACGTATCAAAGCGAGATCGTTCCGCCGCAGGTCGAAGTGCAGCGGGGCCTCGATATATTCGACGTCCTGTTCATCTTCGCCCGACGCAAGTGGCTGCTGCTGACTTTCGCACTGGTCGGCGCTCTCTCACTGTTTTGCTGGTCGCTCGCGCAGAAGAAGTTGTACCGTGCGGATGCGGTAATGATGCCGCCGCAGGAGCAGCAGAGCAGTTCTGCACTTCTGGGCCAGTTAAGTGCTCTCGGTGCCTTGAGTGGTTTGGGAGGCGGCGGCGCCAAGAGCCCTTCCGACCTTTATATCGGTCTGTTGGAGAGCCGGACGGTCGCGCAGAAAATCGTAAAGGACTTCGACCTTACAAAAGCCTACAACATCAATTCTGTGCCTGGTGCGGCCGGTCTGCTCGCCTCACGCACTAAAATCGCGTCCGCCAGCGACGGGCTGATTACTGTAACTGTCTCCGACGAGAACCCCGCCCGTGCGAAAGACCTGGCGAATGCCTATTCCAATGGCCTCCATGCCCTGAATACTTCACTTGCCATCGGTCAGGCTGCGCAACGGCGGCTGTTTTTTGACCAGCAACTGGCAGAGGAAAAAGACAAACTTGCTGATGCTGAAGTAGCGCTCAAGGAGGTTGAGGAAAAGACAGGCGTCATTCAATTGCAGGGCCAGACGTCTGTGACGATCAGCCGCATCTCGCAGCTGCAGGCGGATATTACGAGCCGCGAAGTACAGCTCGCCGCCCTGCGGTCGTCATCAACAGATGAGAATCCTGAAGTGATCCGCACAGAATCAGAGCTGGCAGGGCTGCGCAAACAGCTTGTTGCCATGCGTGGAAAGGCGGGCGCAGAGGGTAACGACGATCTCGGTATCCCGTCTTCGCAGGTACCGGGGCTGTCTCTCGAATACATCCGCAAAGAGCGCGACGTACAGTACCACACCACCCTTTACGAACTGCTGGCCAAACAACTGGAAGCAGCGCGCATAGATGAAGCTAAATCCGCCCCGGTCGTGCAGGTAGTCGATCCGGCCGAGAAGCCCGGTCTTCCCTATTTTCCGAAGACCACATTGTTCACGATTTTAGGTGGAGTCGGGGGATTTATCCTGGGCTGTATCCGTTGTGTGGTCCTGTACCTCTACGACTATATCGATGAAGATCCGCGGCTTAATCTCAAAATGTGGGCGGTCAAAGCTGCACTGCGCGGCCAGCATCCTTGAGTCGGGAAGAAACGGATTCCGCGATGCCGGAATCTGCGTATGCGTCCCATAGTGCAGTCGAGCCACCTCCTTCCACTGCATACGCAAATGGAACATCGGTAGCCCGCGAAAGGCCTTCCGCTGCAGCGCACATGATGGCGGTACTGGTGCTGTATCGCTGCGCTCCGGAAGATTCAGCCTGTTGGAAAAGTCTCCAGATGCAGGTAAACGAGTTGCCGCACGGATTGCAGTTCAACCTTTTGCTCTGCGAGAACGAAGCTGGCGCAGGCCGTGAACTGCATCTACCGCAGTGGGTCGAGTATCTGCCAAGAGTGGAAAATGCCGGCCTGGCCTGGGCCTACAATGCCGGTCTCGACAGAGCTCTGAAAAACGGCGCGACGTGGCTCCTGACTCTCGATCAGGACACAGTACTGCCTGTTGACTTCGTGCGCCAGATGTTCGCGCGTGTCGCCGCGCTGCATGAGCGCCAGGAGATTGCTGCAATCGTACCTGAACTGGTGAGTGTGAATGGCGAGGTGTACTCCCCGTTTCTCGCGAAGACAGGTTATGAAAGTGCATTGCCCGCAGGCTTCAAAGGTGTTGCACGTGGTGATGTACGCGCCTTCAATTCGGGCGCCCTTATACGGGTAAACTGGCTAAATAACAATGGTGGTTACAATTCCTTTTTCTGGCTCGATTTTCTCGATCACGCGATCTTTCGGGCAGTGGGAAAGTCCGGGGAGCGGGTATGGATTGCAGGCGATATCCGGGTTGAGCATCATCTTTCCCTGGCAGAAGACCGCTCCTCGATGAGCAAAGCGCGATTCCAGAACTTTCTTGAAGCAGAGGCTGCGTCGCTTGACCTGTACGGTACGCGGACCGAAGGATGGCTGCATACTCTGCGCCTTGTCGGACGTCTTGTTAACCAGCGAAGACGAAATGATCCCGCTCATTTCATCCGCCAGACATGGATATTGCTCGGCCGGCGATTGCGACTGTCCCGCCTGCAACGTATTACGGAGTGGCGAGAGAAACTGCAAAGCGAGATGCCCTGGACTGCGGAATCATGGGCCGCACGGTCACCGGTAAATATATCAGAGTCTGATACGATTAGCAGCAGCGAGCCGGCGCCGCGATGAGCGGGCCAGGACGCTGCCTGGTCGTCGTTGTACTTTACCGGCTATCCGCGCATGATTCGACGACGGTGCGAGGCATCGTGGATGCTATGCAGAACGACCGTCACCTGCGCGAAAACTGCGAGGTGCTGCTGTGGGACAATACGCCCAGCCACGATTTACCTGCAGACCAGCCGGGCCCGATTCCCGATTTGTCATTCAGCTATCGGCAGGCTCCGGTCAACGACGGCGTCGCGGGGGCCTGCAATGCAGCGATGCGCATATGTATCCATAGAGGATGCGAATGGATGTTGCTGCTGGACCAGGACACGATCGTAACCCGTCCTTATCTTGAAGGAATGCTGGAATACCGGCAGATGGTCCACGACATGGCCGATGTCGCGGCGATCGTGCCGCTGCTGCTTGATAAGGACTTTCAACTCTCGCCGAAACGTGTTCTGCGTTTTCGAGACCAGCCGATTCTGCCGACCGCGCCAGGAATTCTTGATGGCGAAGTCTTCGCTGCGAACAGCGGGGTAATGCTGCGCGTCTCGGCTCTCCGTGACATCGGAGGATATAGCCGGGATTTCTGGCTTGATCATTCGGATATGTATGTGTTCCACCAGTTTTATCTACGACACCGGCGTATTTTTTTTGCGAGTGATCTTTCCTTGCAGCACAGTATGACGATGCTGGATTATGACGGGAGCATGTCGCCTGCGCGTTATGGGAATTTTCTGGTAACCGAGCAGGCGTTCTTCGACCTGTACAAAGGCAGCACGGAGAATGCAGTGCAGGTATTGCGCCTGCTGATCCGCGTCTTCCGGCAATATCGCCGATATCACAACAAGATTTACTCGAAGATGACTTTGCGGTTTCTTCTAAACCGGTTGCGGACCACGAAAGCTGGAAGAATGAGGAGCTGGAAACGGCGCGCAGACGAACGACGGAATCCTGGTCTTACAAACGTTGCGGGGCGGACGCGCTAACCATGCGTGTCTTTTACGACCATCAGGTGACGTCGCTGCAGGATGCCGGCGGTATCTCGCGCTACTACTTTGAGTTGGCGCGGGCCATGCTCGATGCATGTGCGCCGGGGGATGCATTCCAGCCTGAACTGCTGTTAGGTTTCAACCGCTCCGTTGTGCCATTTTCCTCACTGCGGCCTCGGGCGCGTGTCTCATCGATAGCAACTTCCATGGCGCCGGGCGCGGCTCGCTATGCGTTGAACGAGGCACTTACTTCCTTCGCTGCACCGTTACGCGGCAGATTCGATATTTACCACGCGACCTATCAGCGGGTGCTGCCGTCCGTCCGGAAGCGCGCAATCGTTGTTACTCATCACGATAGTACCCCGGATCATTTTCCAGACTTGTTCCCCAACGCTGCGGCAATTCATGAGCGCTTGAAAAAGGTGTATGCGCGGGCTGACCGGATTATCTGTATTTCAGAATCATGCCGCCACGATCTGCTGCGCTTTTTCGATGTCAATCCGGAAAAGACAATCAGGATTCATCATGGATTTTCTGCCCTGCCACCGGAACGGAGCGATGAGCGTGGCAATCTGCCATGCACCCAGCCGTTTGTTTTGTATGTTGGTTCGCGAGCAGCCTATAAGAATTTCCCTATGGTGCTGCAGGCAGTCTCTCAGCAGCTTCACAAGGATCTTCACCTGGTGGTAGCGGGAGGCGGCGCATTCAGCCTGGATGAGATGATCGAAATCTCCCGACTGCAATTGACCGGGCGCGTGCATGAACTGCCGCGCGTGAGCGACGAGCAGCTTGCGGCGCTTTACCGAAATGCGGCTATTTTCGTTTATCCCAGCTTGTATGAAGGCTTTGGTTTTCCGCCGCTCGAAGCAATGAGTGTTGGCTGTCCCGCGCTTGTCAGTCGTACGTCCGCTCTGCCAGAGATTTGCGGCGAAGCTGCCTTCTATTTCAATCCGGCCAGCATGGACGACCTTTCGGCCTCACTGGCACGATTACTGGACGACGAAACCTTCCGGCGTTCCAAGCACCAGTTGGGTTTGGCGCAGGTGAAGCGCTACACGTGGCAGAAAGCGGCATCGGCAACACTGGGCGCTTACGGCGCAGCACTCGGCAGATAGAGCTAGAGGGACTGACCGTCCATCGTCGACAGTTCCAATAGCAGGGTGTGCATACGGTCGAGACTGGCCTCTCGTGAAAAATGCTCCTGGTATACATCCCGGCAGCGCTGGTTCATGGCCTTGATTCCATCCTGGTCAGTCATGTAACTCAGAAGCCTTGAGGCGATCTCCTCAACATTCTGCGGCGTCAGGACCCATCCCACATTGAATGTCGTGATCCACTGGGCGATGGAAGAATCCGGACTGCCGCTGAACAGCACGGGCCGGCCAGACGCGAGCGCGCCAAAAAACTTTGATGGGACCACGAGACCGGTCCACGCGGGGGTAAGACTCAAAAGGTGGATGTCTGGCGCGGCGAGGCGATCAAGCAGCTTCTCCTGGGGCGCGAACGGGACGAGCGTGACCGGGCACGAACTTTCACTCTTTATACCGGCGATGGCAGAGCGCAACTCTTCTTCTCGATTACCTCGGACGCTGAAAGCCAGGATCGCGTCTTCATTTCGAAGTGCACGCGCGAGCGTAAGGAACTCCCGGAAACTGTGAGCGCGGCCAAAGTTTCCGGAGTAAAGCATGGCCATGCGCGTGCTGCCGAAGATTTGCTGGCGCTCTTCCAGTGCGACTGACAGGGCTGCTGACGGTTCTTCAAGTGCCCAGGGAACAATCGTTTCCTGGCGTGCGGGGGATTGGTAGCGAGCCAGGCGCCTGCGCATGCAGGGACCAATGTCGATGACCGCGTCACATACTCCATAGGCGCGCCGAAGAACTTTTTCAAGGAGGGACGCCATAAATCCGTCAGGAGCCAGCAGTCCATCGGCATAGGCAGCTTCCGGGTAGAGATCGAAAACCCAGTGGATAACGCGCGTCCGTGGCCGAACGAGTTTCCATAGAATTGCCACGGCGACGCTTAGAATTGGATCTGTTCCGACAACGACGGCATCGGGAGGATCTGGTCGGAACGCGAGCAGGCTCCATCGTGACAGCATCCACAGGGCATTGAGAAGGCGTCCTGAAGAAGATGACTGGCGAAAGGGTGGTCGCCAGATGCGTTCAAGCCTCACCCCTTTATGCATTGAATACGGTGCATAGGTGAGGTTCTCATCGCGACAACCCCGATTCGCAGGGAAGGCAGTTACGTGCCATCCGCGGTACTGCAAACCCTGGCAGAGTTCGTCGATATGAACGGCACTTACAACATTGTCAGGGAAGAGGTAATGATAAAAGACAAAGATTGTCGGGGCGTCTGTATCGGAGAAGCGCACTGCAGGGAGGGTTGTTGCGCGTTTTGGCTTCAACCTGCTTAGCCTTCCGGGATTCGTGATGATCAGCTGTGTTCTCTGGCGATGCTAGCCATCTGCAGATGGATTACATGTCGGATAAGCTATTGAGTATACAGACACTCTTGCAAATTCTGGAGCATCCAACGTAGCTGGCAATTAGAATGGGCCTGGGTCCCAGATGTTGCGGCCGTGCTCAGGTTGTAAGAGCCCTGACCAGCGAAAGTTACGTCACAAGTATCAAAAGAAATACGAATTCCTGCTTTGTGTTGCAGAACTTCCTTTGTCGCTTTGTGTTTAAAGAGTCTAAGGATGAGAATCGAAACTGCATCGTACAATAGACTGGGTGATCGGCACTTTGCCAGTAGAGCGTGGTGACAGACCCTGACCTGTGCGGCAGGTGCGTCTACAAGTGCCACGCTGACTGCAACTTGCGCTGCTTGTTGCCATTGAACTTGGGATCGAATCAGAGCCGAGACGTTTTCGGTAATAGGCGGCGGATGAGTCTTTTCGAACCGGGCAGAACCCTAGCGACGCAAAGTCTCTGGAACGAGGTGCAACCAGAGTCGCGTCAGGATGCGACGCGTCGGCCCGCGACGCTCACACTTCCGTATCTGTTGGACGCCGACCTTGATCTAAAGGTAGCGGCAGCGAGTCCATGGACCTTGTCAAAGGGCCGTCGTGTCATGGATGTTTCCGCGGCCGCGCTGGCTCTGATGATCCTCTGGCCGTTGCTTCTGCTCATTGCAATCTGGGTGCGCGTGGATTCGCGGGGCCCGGTAATCTTCCGTCAGCGCCGGATGGGTCGCTATGGCAACCTGTTCACTATCTATAAGTTCCGCACGATGGATGTCAAAAGCAAACATCAGAATTTTACAGTCACCAGGCACGGTGACCGGCGCGTCACCCGCGTAGGGACGAGGCTCAGGAAGTTCAAGCTGGATGAACTGCCGCAGCTCTGGAATGTCCTGCTGGGCGATATGAGTTTGATCGGACCGCGTCCCAAGTTGCCCCATCATGAAACCCTGGAGATGCCTTTCCGTCCTGGCCTGACCGGGGCGGCAACCTTGATTTTCCGATGCGAAGAAGAAATGCTTCGCGAGATTCCCGAGGATGAACTGGAAGTTTTCTGTGTAAAGCGCCTGGCTCCCTGCAAGGCAAAGCTGGACTCGGAATATATGCAGTCGGCGACTTTTCTCAGTGATTTGAAGCTGCTGATGCGTACTGCCAGCGCCTGCGCTTCTGGCCGCAAAGACCCCCCGGTCGATATCTCGAAGATCTGCTGAGTAGGGCTGCGCGAAGTTTATTTTGTCAGCCAGTCAATGCCCTCGGCTCTGTGCATGCCTCGATCTTGAAACGTATACTGGGGACGCGTCCTAGATCGAAGAAGCAGGAAAGCCGATGTCGTTGATCCCCAGGGAAAATGTATCTGTAGAAGAAGTGCGGCACATCGCTGCCTTGAGCAATCTGCACCTGACGCCGCAGGAAGAAGCTTCTATGCAGCGCGATTTGAACGCAATTCTCGATTATGTAGCTGAGTTGAACGAACTGCATACGGCGGCGGTCATTCCGATGGCACAGGTTGGAGAGATGCTGGCGCAACGGGACGGGGATTCGCGCCGCTTCCTGCGTCAGGATCTGCCGGCGCCATCTCTCAATCGAGAGGCCGTGATGAGCAGCGCGCCTGAAACAGACGGAATTTTCTTCAAGGTTCCGAAGGTGATCGAGCGATGACGTTCGAGACGCCTGCTGTGCAGGAAAAGCACTTCAAAACCGGGATGACTCCTGCGAACGGCAATGTCAAATCCCTGGTCGCTGTGCGCGATGCTGTGGCTGCGGGAACCGTGAAAGCGGTCACTGTCGTTGAAGATTATCTGGCGAAAATTGATGAGAAGAACGGGGAAATCAACGCCTATCTTTCATTGAACCGCGAGGCAGCGCTGGCCAAGGCGTCGTCGATTGATGAAGCGGTACGCCGAGGGGAGAAACTGCCGGCGCTTGCCGGAGTGCCGATCGGTATCAAGGACGTCCTGACGGTGAAGGGCCTTCCGGCCACCGCGGGATCAAGGATTCTCAAGGATTATCTGCCGCCGTATACGTCGACCTCGGTCGCTCGACTGGAAGCGGCGGGCGCTATTGTGCTCGGCAAACTGAATTGTGATGAGTTCGCGATGGGGTCCTCGAATGAGAACTCTGCCTACGGGGTCGTTCGTAATCCGGTGGCTCTCGATCGTGTGCCGGGCGGTTCAAGTGGAGGCTCTGCCGCTGCTGTTGCGGCGAACATGGCTGCGGCCACTCTAGGCACGGATACTGGTGGTTCCATTCGGCAGCCTGCGTCTTATTGTGGGGTAGTCGGCCTGCTGCCGACCTACGGCAGAATCTCCCGCTACGGGCTGATTGCATTTGCATCTTCGCTGGACCGCGTCGGACCGCTGACACATACAGTCGAGGATGCTGCGGTTCTGTTGCAGACGCTTGCCGGACACGATCCCCTGGATGCCACTTCGTCGGAGGAGCCTGTACCGGACTATGAGGCCGGGTTCGAGAAGCCGGTCGAGGGGCTGCGTATCGGTGTGCCGCCCGAGTATTTCGGCGATGGCCTCGATCCCGAAGTACGTGCAGCGGTTGAGGATGCGCTCGAGAAACTCCGCGCGCAGGGTTGTAAAGTGCAGCCGGTTTCTCTGCCGCACACCCGCTACGCTGTGCCCGCTTACTACCTGCTGGCCACGGCCGAGGCGAGCTCCAATCTGGCGCGTTTTGACGGCGTTCGTTATGGCTACCGGTCGCCGTATGCGTCGACACTCTCTGCGATGTATCGCAATTCCCGCGATGAAGGCTTTGGCGCGTAGGTCAAGCTGCGCATTCTGCTCGGCACGATGGCGCTGCGTTTGCTGGAGATCATCGGCCT
>CAXTNK010000068.1:18653-25708 GCA_964245665.1 uncultured Acidobacteriaceae bacterium | reverse complement strand
GCCCCATAGTCCATCGATTGCGACAGCTTGCCCCAGGAGATTTTGCCTTCCGGGATGAGGACCAGAGAGCGCATACCGGCCCGGGCTGCGTAGGCAGCCATAGCGGCGGATGTGTTGCCGGTCGAGGCACACGCGACCCACGAAAATCCTCGTTCAGCTGCGACCGACAGCGCCGCTGTCATCCCCGTATCTTTGAAGGAGCCTGTGGGATTCATGCCCTGGTGTTTTGCATAGATATCTCGTATACCGAAGGCGCGGCCGGCGCGCGGCATGGAATAGAGAGGAGTATTTCCCTCCCGAAGGGTAACGGCATGCTGCGGGTCGTCGAGGATAGGAAGGAGATCGCGAAAGCGCCAGACGCCGCTCTGATCGATCGCACTGGTTGACGATCGGCGATCTTTCCAGAGCCAGCGTAGCGCACCCGCATTTGGGCGCCAAGAATGGGGGGCGAGCCGGTCGTCGGCAGCACTCGACGGCAGAACTGACCATGAGGGATATTCCACCTCGAACAGTTCGCCGCAGCTTACGCAGCGAAAATCGCTAGGCGTCTGGCCTTGAACGAGGGAATTGCAGAGAATACAGCGAAGTCGATGGGCGCGCTCAGAAGACATGGGATTTGTTGAATGGTACATGGTCAAGGGCCACGTTTACCAAAACGGCCGGATGATTGCTTGCTGTGGATATGATTTTCAGCATCCTTAAGCACTGCAACAGTCGCAACTCGCGGTTACCCGGGTGACGCAGCCTGGTCCGCGAACCAATTTGCCGTGAGCATGAAGCCAGAAGAGCCTCGACAGGTTCATAATTGCGAGCATGGCTTTTACGATCGAAACATTGGACCACCTGGTCCTGACAGTAGCGAAACTGGATGCAACGACTGACTTCTACAGTGAAGTTCTCGGCATGGACGTCATCACGCACGACGGCCGCAAGGCACTGGCGTTTGGCGAACAACGGATCAATCTGCATCAGCGAGGCCACGAGTTCAATCCGAAGGCAGCTCATCCAACGCCAGGCGCAGGCGATCTGTGCTTCATCACATCTACGCCACTCGACGAGGTCATCGCGTATCTGGGAGAAATTCGCGTGCATATCGAGGAAGGTCCGGTAGAGCGCACAGGTGCCATGAGCCAGATCCGCTCAATCTATATTCGCGATCCTGACCACAATCTGATCGAAATAGCCAACTACATTTGACGCCTGTTTCACACCCAACGCTCTCTACCTTCGCGCCTTGCCGGGTGATAATGCTTTAGCAATGCATACTCATGTGGCCGGTTCATGGATTCTTCTGATCTTCGTCTGCGTCATGACAGCGCTCATTCTACTGGCGCTGCATTTGACCAAACTGGGAGGGCTGATTCATCAGCAGATCCCGGACCGTCCTCACCGGCGGATGTTTCTCGCCTCGATCAGCTTCTTTATCACTTTCCTGGCCGTACGATTGCTTGTTGCATGCATCACGCACCATATCGGCCCATTCGGTTATGTAGAAATGGGTGGGCGGCACATTCATCATCTGGTGTGGGGCATTCTTCTTTTGCTGCTATCAGGCTATGGGACGCTCGCGGAGCTGGGCACCGGAGACAGTTCCCTTTCCATCCTGATAAGCCGGGTGTTCTCTCTTAGCTATGGCATAGGAGCAGCACTGACACTTGACGAATTTGCTCTCTGGCTCAACCTGGATGCGATGGCGTACTGGTCCAAAGAAGGCCGCGAAAGTATCGATGCTGTCGTGCTGTTCGGCGCACTGCTGGCGATTGGCACGTGGGGTGCACCGCTTTTCCGTCGCCTTGCACGGCCGGGAGCAGGTGATCGTCTTTGAATTCAAACGCAGTGCCGACAGGGCAGGAGGCTTTGCCAAGATCGGTCAGTGGAGCATGATTTCCACCCTTCGATGCACGCGCAGAGCGCCAGTCGGCAGTAGACTTCAGCTGCTATCACTCTCGATAAATATTCCCGGATCACACCCGGATGAAGGACAACTGTCTGACGCTCGCCGCCCGTCTCCGACCTCTCGCCCTGATTGCAGGTCTGCTCGCGATCTGGCAGGTGGCCATCCTCCGGCACCCGGGCAACCTGCTTCCCAGTCCGTGGGGAGTTCTCAAGGGCCTCGCTGACCTTACCCGGCATGGCCTGTTATTCAAGTACATTGTGGCGTCATTATTTCGCGTCACATGGGGATTTCTCCTGGCGCTGTTTTTCGCCATACCGTTGGGCATTATGACGGGCTGGCATGCAAGGCTGGATATGGCGCTTAATCCTCTCTTGCAGATTTTGAGGCCCATCTCGCCGCTCGCCTGGATTCCGATTGCTATCCTCTGGTTCGGCGTCGGAGATCTCTCGGCTGTCTTTTTGATTTTTCTGGGTTGCTTCTTCCCGTTGCTTTTGACAACGATCAACGCAGTCAAAGGCATCCCTCGCGTTCACGTGGACGCCGGCCGCAACTTCGGTCTCAGTCCCCTGCTGCTCTATAAACGCGTCCTGTTGCCCGCGATTCTGCCGCAATTACTGGTCGGAATGCGAATCACCCTGGGCATCGCGTGGCTTGTCGTGGTAGCGGCAGAAATGATCGCCGTCAATTCCGGTCTGGGCTTTCTGATTGTCGACGCGCGCAATGCCGGCAATCGGTACGATCTTGTGGTCGCGGGCATGGTCATTATCGGGATTATCGGCCTGCTGCTCGATACGGGCATGCGGTTGTTTGAAAGGGCTCCCTCCCTTTATTGGAATTACTCGGAGAAAGCTTGACCCCTTTGGCAAAACAATTGCAGGAGGAAACGCTGGCAACATCCCGTTCCGTCAGGACCAAGCTCGAGGTCGTCGGCGTCGGCACCGTGTTCAAAAGAGACGGCGAAGACCTGCCTGTGCTCCGCGACATCAACCTCACGGTGGGGGATGGCGAATTCATCTGCCTGCTCGGTCCTTCAGGCTGCGGGAAGTCGACGCTGCTCAGCACCATGGCTGGATTCCTTCTGCCCACTACCGGACAGGTGCGGATTGATGGAGAGTCAGTGAATGGCCCTGATCCACGCCGCATCTTTGTTTTTCAGGAACGCGGAGTTTTTCCCTGGCTTACCGTCGAAGGCAACATCGGCTTTGGCCTGTTCAAACTGTCACGAGAGGAGCGGGAGCAGCGAATAGCGCATTACATTTCGATGGTTGGGCTGAACGGATTTGAGAAGTCCTACCCATCTGCGCTCTCCGGAGGCATGAAGCAACGGCTGGAGGTGGCGCGGGCGCTTGCGGTAAAACCGGATGTCCTGTTTCTGGATGAGCCGTTTGGCGCGCTTGATTCGATCACCCGCCTGACCATGCGGGCAGAGTTGCTGCGGATCTGGACAACAGAGAAGAAGACAATCGTCTTTGTCACGCATGACATCGATGAGGCCGTTCAACTTGCCGATCGGGTCGTCGTGATGAGCGATCGTCCAGGTACGGTGCAGCAGATCGTCAGCATCGACATTCCGCATCCGCGCGATATTAGTTCACAGCAGTATCTTGCGTTGCGCGACGGCATCTTTGAGCAGATTGGATTGGCGCACCGGCCATGAACACCCTCGCACGACCGGCACGATGGGAACGAATCTTCTGGCCCCTGGCTGCGGTCACCATGTTTGTCGTCGCCTGGCATTTCGCAGTTACATGGAGTGGAACGCGTATCTTCCCTTCGCCGTACGAGGTCAGGAAAGGAATTTTCGAACTGGCGCACAAGCAACTTCTGTGGCGCGACGTAGCTGATTCACTCCGCCGGGTCGCCATAGGCTTCGGATGCGCGGCACTGGTCGGTATACCGCTCGGATTGATGCTGGGCTGGTATCCCACAGCCAACCATATCCTCAACCCGTTACTACAACTGCTCAGGCCGATCAGTCCGATTGCGTGGATACCTATCGCCATTATTGTGTTTGGCATCGGTGATAACGCGGCAACTTCCTTGATCTTCCTCGGCGCCATTTTCCCGATTATCGTCTCTTCAATCGATGGAGTATCGAACGTCCCGCTGATCTACCGACGTGCAGGACGCAACTTTGGATTGAGCCCGACACAGCTTCTATCGCGCGTGGTCTTCCCTGCTGCGCTCCCGAATATCATTGTCGGACTACGCATTGCGCTCGGTATCGCCTGGCTGGTCGTGGTGGCGGCTGAAATGGTCGCTGTCGATTCCGGACTGGGCTACCTTGTGCTCGACGCGCGCAACTCAGGCAAGCGCTACGACCTGGTAGTAGCCGCCATGCTGATGATCGGAGTCATTGGCCTGGGCCTCGACACGCTGATGCGCCGTCTGGAACATATCCAATCAGTCCGTTGGGGATTTCGACATGAATTTTAAGCGCGGACTCCTTCTATTTGCCGGCGGATGGCTGATCCTCATCTCGACGCTGCACGCTTATCTGAATGTGAACTGGCCAGCGGTGTTGAATGAGTATCGTCCCCTCGCAGAACGCAAGATCACTGTTGCCTATCTGCCTGTCACCTGCCAGCTGACATGTCCGGTGACTGACTACATCTCCAGATTTTCTGACAATGGCGAATTATTCCTGCCGCGTATGTTTCAGGGTTTTCCGGAGATGAAGGAAGCTTTGATCTCAGGAAAAGTGCAGGCCGCGTTTATTGTCGCGCCAATGGCCATTGCCCTCAGGGCGCAGGGCGTGCCGATCAAGGTGGTTTACCTGGGGCATCGCTATGGCAGCGCAGTAGTCGTGCGCAAAAATGGGCCGGTAAAGACGGTTGGAGACCTTCGAGGCCGAACCATTGCCATACCCAGTCGATTTTCAGATGAACGCCTGCTGCTCTTCAAAGCAATGAAAATCTGGGGAATGAAGGCGGGTGACATCAAGATGGTCGAGATGGCGCCCCCAGACGTTTCCGGTGCGCTGGCTGCTGGTGCGATCGATGGATTCTCGATGGGCGAACCCTTCCCCTCCCAAGCCGAAATCGGCGGCTTCGGTCGAGTACTCTTTCAGGCGCGCGATTACTGGCCGGATTATATGTCGTGCATCCTGGTTGTGCGACAGGATCTGATCGACACTCGCCCTGATGTGGTACAGGTGCTGGTGGATGGCATTGCGCGTTCAGGCCTGTGGCTCGATAAAGGCAGACCCAACCGTGAAGATGCTGCAGATTTTGTCGGCCGCTTCTATTACAACCAAAAGCCGGCACTATTGCGGTGGGCCCTGACCAGGCCGCTGGATCGCGTGATGTATGCACCACTGGCACCCCGTAAGCCCGACTTCGACATGGTCCGCGACATGATGATCGAGACAAAGGTGCTCGATAAGAAAATTGACTTCAACGATTATGTCGATACCAGATTTTCAGACAATGCTGCGATCCAGACGTCGTGGAAATACCAGCCCGGCCTGGCAGTCGCCAAATAGTCGCATTGGAGACGAAATGATTCGCAGACACTTTATCCGACTGATGACCCTGGCTGGAGCGAGCAGTCTTACCGACGTGCAAGCGGTGACGAAGAGTAAAGAAGCTGTGCTTCATTACAAAATAACTGGCTTCAGTTGCGTCACCTGCGCCGTTGGCCTCGACGCAATGCTGCAGCGTGAAAAGGGCGTGGTCTGGTCGCAGTCCAGCTACAAAGACGCAACGACTCATGTTTGTTTTCACCCCGATCTGACCAACGATCAAGCGCTGAGAAATGCCATAGCAGACCTGGGATTTATCGCAGAACAACAGGGTTGATCCCCGACGCGAGTGACCTATGCCGTCAGCGCGCGACGTAGTGCCTGTGCGATAAATGTGACCTGCTCGCCTGAAATGTTACTGAAGAACGGTAGAGCGATTGTCCGCAGACTTTCAGCTTCGGTGACGGGTAAAGCATGCGGCATACGCCAGCCTGCATAGGCTGGTTGCTGATGGACCGGAGCGAAGTAGCGGCCGCATTGAATTCCGTCTTGCCGTAGATAATCAATGACTCGGTCACGCAAACCGGACTGTCCGCCGGCAATGCGGATCACATAAACAAACCAGCTTATCCGTTCAGCTTCTGTCGACTGAGCCGGCGTGATCACCTCCGGCAATTCAGCCAGTGCTCTTTGATACAGCCCGGCTGCGACCTCGCGCTTGCCTAAAATCTCATCCAGTCTCTGCATTTGCGCGCATCCGAGCGCACAGTTCATCTCAGACAATCGATAATTAAATCCCAGGATGGAATGCTGAAGCCAGGCGTCGGAGGGATAACGGCCATGGTTGCGCATAGCTCTTACCTCGCGCGCAAGGATCTCATTCCGTGTGACAACCATGCCGCCTTCCCCTGTAGTAATTTGTTTATTTGGATAGAACGCGAAGACAGCAGCATCGCCAAAGCTGCCAGCCTTCTGCTCGAGAATTTTTGCTCCTATGGCCTCGCAGGCGTCTTCAATCACGAACAAATTATGACGCTGAGCGATATTCAGGATCGCGGGCATATCTGCGGGCCGTCCAAAAGTGTGGACCGCCATGATAGCTCGCGTCCGCGGGGTAATTGCGGCCTCAATGCAGGCGGGATCAAGATTGAGCGTTGAAGATTCGATATCGATGAAGACCGGAACAGCACGCTCATAGCGGATGACATTAGCAGCCGCAATAAACGTGAACGAAGGGACGATAACTTCATCACCTTCCTGAATTCCCAGCGCACGAACACACAGATGCAAGCCTGCGGTGCCAGAGCTTACAGCAATTGCGTGCGGAAGGCCGACGTAGCTTGCGACACTTTCTTCGAACTCCTCAAGCTTCGGGCCGAGACTGAGCTGCGAACTCTTCAGAACTGAAGTCACTGCCTCGATTTCGAGGTCTGTAATGTCTGGTCGCGAAAGAGGAATCTTCACTGCGATTCATCCACGCTCGTTACTGTGTGCTTCATAAGCAGGACATCCCGTTCGGGCAGGTTTGAAAGCACTTCGATAATCCGTTCTGTTGCCACGCCATCGCCGTATGGATTGCGCATCCCGCGCAATGAATCAACAAACGCGTTGCTGCTCGCCTGCTGAATCGCCGCGAAGATACTATCCTCGACAGGTGCGGCATCAATGACGTTCATTGGGCGCTCTCTGCCCTTC
>CAXTNK010000068.1:12085-18643 GCA_964245665.1 uncultured Acidobacteriaceae bacterium | reverse complement strand
TGACGGTCGGCAGAGCGAAGGAAGCTGTTTCCATAATGCCGCTGCTCGAATTGCCAATCATTAACTGGACCTGTCGCAGAAGACTCCAGTAAGTGATCGCAGGAAGGTTGACGAACATGCAACCATTATTTCTGCGGGCAAGAAACTGTTGTGACCGCTCGACCAGAGAACGACTGCCCGCGTCGGCGTTCGGATAGCAGAAAATTAACTGCTGCGGAATTCTCCCCAAGGCCGCGAACAGTGCATCTGCCTCTGCTATCGTATCGCTTAGAAGCGTTACGGGATGATAGGCTACAACCGCAGTATCGACACTCAGGTCAAGGCGCAGATAGTTTTCGAGTACTGAACGATCAAGCAGTGCACTCTTCTGCAAATGATCGAGAGACGGAGCACCGGCGCGGTGAACACGCCATGGCTCTTCTCCCATGCTGATGACACGTTCGCGAGCAACATATGTCGAGGTGAAATGGATATGGCTCAGCTTGGTCAGCGCGTTGCGCACGGCGTCATCAATGGCGCCTTCACTCAACTCGCCGCCTTCGATATGTGCGATTGGAATACGAAGCGCGAGAGCAACCGCCGCGGGCGCAAGCATTTCATAACGATCCGCAATTAGCAGCACAAGATCAGGGCGAATGACACCGAGCGTATCCGCAAGCGACAGCACGCCGACGCCAATACTCTTTGCCATGCCAACGTCGCTGTCAGAACTCAGCAGGCATTCAAGACGAGACGCGATCGGCAGACCATCTGCCTCAATCTCTTTCACAGTTGCGCCGAACTCAGGCGAAAGATGGGACGCCATGACGATGAGCTGCAGGTCGATTTCGGGATGTACTTCCATCGCTTTGAGAGGCCAGTAGAGATGACTGTAGTCCGCCCTGGATGTGGTTACGACAGCGATTCTTTTCATTGTCCATCCGTCACTGGCTCATCGTGAATGCCAGCCAGCCCTTTGCTCGCGAGGTATTCCGGCACGAGTCGCTTCAAGGCTTGCATTAAGCGCAGAAGATTGCGGCTCGATACTGCCTGCCTTAGTTCTTCGAGCTCGAAAACAAATAACTTTGCCTCAACCGGTTCGCTCTTGCACGCAATGATTGGTTTATTCATAACTGCAAGTGACAATTGCTCGCGGTCGGAAATCATCTTCTCGTGCAATTTATCTGCAATACGAAGTCCCGTGTAGACGAACTGTATCTCGTCAACTGAATTCTTTGCAGCTAGGAAACGCGCCAGTTCTTCTATGCGATACGCTGAGCCTGTCTGCGCGATGAACAGCCCTGTACCGTTATCGGAAGCCGTGCTGAGAAGGCATTCGACAGTGCGCAGGATGGACAGGAAGAACCTGGTCGCATCGTGGTGCGTAACCGTCACCGGGGCGCCTTGGCTAACTTGATGCTGGAAGAGCGGCGCGACGCTGCCGGTAGAGCCAAGAACATTACAGAGCCGGACAGCTTTCATATTTGTCGATGACTGATTCGAGAGAATGACAAGTTCTGCGAGCCGCTTCGATGCACCCATAATACTGATGGGGTCAACTGCTTTATCCGTCGAGACGAGGATAAGTTGCTCAGCATGATAACGTGCTGCCATTTGCGCTATTGCTTCGGTGCCCAATACATTCGTTTCCACTGCCGCGAACGGATTTGCTTCCATCAACTGCACGTGCTTGAACGCGGCAGCATGGAAGACGATATGCGGCTGGTGATGAGCGAATACTTCCTGAACAAGAGGCTGGTCGCAGATGCTGCCAATGATCATCTTGTAATCGAAAGACGCAGCCTTTGCAGAGAGATCATTTTCCAGCAGATAAAGGCCATGCTCGGCGTTGTCAAAAAGAAACAATTGTTCAATTGGAAGGTGAGCCAAGGAGCGCACAAGCGCGGAGCCTATATAGCCGCCCGCGCCGGTGACAAGAATGCGTTTGCCGGCAAAGGTCAGGGGAGACTTTCCGTCCGCCTCAATTGCTGGCTCCTGTAGAAAACCGTCCCACGCTTCAGGGTCTTTTAAATTTGAAGAGAAAGCCATAATTCCGACTGTCTCATTGTAGATGGCATTGCAGATCTCATGACGGACAGTTGTGGATAGCACTGCTTATGTTCAAGCAAGACTGCCTGATGGCTCGAGAAAATATTGGTGCTCGATTTATGATGTGAAGATGAGCATCGCCCTCGAATCTGCGGTCCATCAACTGGCGATGCTTCGAGCGCGAAAAATCTCTGCGAGCGAACTTGCCGAAGAGCACATCAGCCGGATCGAACGACTGAATCCTGCTTTGAATGCGTTCGTCGATTTCGATGCAGAGCGAGTACGCAAGCAGGCACGACAGCCTACCAATGGGCGACTGGCCGGCCTGCCTGTGTCCATCAAGTCCTCGATCGAGGTAGCAGGCCACCGCTGCGAGATCGGCAGCACCTTACGCCGAGGGACCATGGCTAGCGGCGACGCAGAGGTCGTGCAGCGATTGCGCAACGATGGTGCCGTCTTTCTAGGCACGACAAATTGCCCCGAGTTTCTGATGGCCTACGAGACTGACAACCTGCTCGATGGCAAGACAAATAATCCATGGGACCTGGAGCGCAGTGCAGGCGGATCGAGTGGTGGCGAATCCGCGGCGATTGCGGCCGGACTTTCGCCTGCTGGCGTCGGAAGCGATAGCGGCGGATCAGTCCGAGAGCCGGCACACTTCACTGGCATATGCGCATTGAAGCCGACCCCCGGCCGCGTTCCTTCTATCGGTCACATGCCGCCATGTGTCGGCCCGTTTTCATCCCTCGGAGCACTCGGTCCGATGGCGCGAACGATCGCAGATGTCGAGTTGATGTTTGCAGTCATGAGCGGTCAACATCGCATCGATGGTTCAAGTGCACCCGTAGAGTACAGACCTGTGGGGCTGTCAGACGCACGTTCGATGACGATCGGCTGGTTGGACGAGGATGGTGCCAGCCCGGTGACACAGGAGACGCGCCAAGCCGTACAGGACACGGCTGTTGCGCTTGAGGCCGCAGGGTTCAACGTGAAGCGCTTCTGTCCCGAGGGCCTTGACGAGGCACGGCGGCTCTGGCACATCTTCTTCGTACAGTGCGGCGCTATGTTCTACGAGGAAACGATTGCTGGTCAGCGCGAAAAGCTAAGTCCGACTTTCGCAGACTTTCTACGCCGCGCAGAAGCAGAGACTCCATTGACCGCGACAGCATTACTGCGTGCATGGGCTGACGCAGATCTGCTGCGAAGCAAAATCCTGCGCCAGATGGAAAGCATTCCAATTCTGATCACGCCAGTATGTTCGATCCCAGCATTCAAGCATGGCGAAAGAGGTTGGCTCATCGAAGGCCAGCGCGTCGATTACCTGGAGATCATGAGATTTACGCAATGGTTCAACCTGCTTGCATCGCCGGCGGCCGTCGTGCCGATCAATCTGTCTTCTGACGGATTACCGATAGGTGTACAGGTCGCCGGGCGTCCCTGCGAAGATGAATATGTACTGCGAATCTCGAGTGTGATCGACGAAACCTTCGGCTATCGAGTGCCCCCTATAGCTCTTTCCTGATAGCGGATCAGTCTTTTGTCATGGGTGAAGAGAGCACTCGTTCGTAGTCGAATCGATAGCTTTGCGTGCGATCGCCCGACTCCATTCGATCGTTCCAATCCAGCCGATAACGTAAGGTAGCAGGATCATCTGGGAAATGTTCACGCAAGGGATATGGATACGCCGTCATCCCGTGAAAAGGCATTTCGGCAACGGTGAATGGCAGCGCTTCGTAGAAATCCATATCCTTCACGAATCCATCAGCATAGAAGAAATAATCTCTCTTCCAACCGGCAGGTAAGGGCGGAAGAGACGCGTCACTGAATTCTGCATCGATATCTTCTCCACTGCCGAAGATCGCGTAGTGATTATCTTTGCCAGTCAGTAGTGAAGTAACTTCACCGTATTTTGTATAGGCGCCGCGCTGCCATTGGAATGGTCCGGTAGCACTGATGCTTTGATAGTCGTAGGTAAGATCGCCCGGGGTTGCGCCCTCGATTTGCTTCGGATATCCCCGGAATGCTAAATGTGCCGTAGACAAGGGCAGTGGTGTCTCGCGGAACTGCTTGGTGGTCGCAGCTTCATTGTCAATCAACACCTGGTCCCAGTAGATCTGCAGGTTGGTTGTCATACGAATACGGCGCGTCTTCGCTGATAATTTACCCGTTAGATCAACGACGATAGTGCGCGGCAGACCAGCGGGAAAGCCCATATCGTCAACCACGCGTTTCCAGCTTCCGTCCGGCAATTGTTCTTCGACAGTGGGCGATTGCGGCGTGATGCCAGCCTGCCAGGCTGCATACATTGAGCTGGCACTGAAGTATTCAATGTAGCCGCGCATGAACAAACGCAGTGGTCTTTCCGACGACCATGGTCCCAGATCTAGTGTCAGGGTATGCCGATCAGCAAAGCCCGCATAGGAGAGGTTTGTGAAGTCGCGCACGTACTGGTGGTCCTGCTTTGAAAGTATGTCGAGAACATTGCGACCATGATCGTCCCACGCGGCTGCGGGCAGGTGTGTGTTCGCGGAAGCAACGATCGTCTTTCCCGATGCAAACGGGCGATCGTTCAAAAAGCGCTCATCTGGAAAAGCCTCGGTACCAATCGGATGATCGACAGCGACCATCTTCAATTGATCGATGTAGTTAATTTCTTCCATCGGCTCTCCAAACCGCACACTGAGCAGACCGTTGCGTGATCGCAGTTTGTCGCCATCAATCTTCGTCCACTCATCCGTGTCAGAGTTGTTGCGAGATACAGGCGAAATCCAGTGCCCGACCACCGCGGCTCCGATAACATCTGAGATGAAGGTGTACTTTGTTCCGTCCCAGGCGAACAATACGGGACACGAACTGCCTCTTCGATCGAGTTCCTTAAGCGCAGCAGGCTTGTTTGACGCTACGTCGAGTTCGTCCTGCGGAACGCCCGTCGGCCATAGAAGACGAACTACATCCGCGCGATCACCCTGACCCAGCCCTGCGAGTATCTCCATCGAGCCCTGACCCATGTAGCCCGAGGCGCCGGTAACTTCATACTTCTGCCAGTCACCGTCTGAAAAGACTTCAACCTTTGTGCCGATGCCGCTCTTGTTATCTGCCAATCCGGCAAGATCAATGCGCAATGAATGATTTTTATTGCCACCGCTGTTATGCAGGATGACAGGCTGACCATCGGTCTTCGTAACAATAAGATCAGAAGCTCCATCATTGTCATAGTCCGCAGTAATAACGGAACGCGCTCCCGCGAGATCGAGTTTACCCAGACCAAGAGCATCGCTGACGTCGACAAACCCGTTTGGTCCGCAATTACGCAGAATGCGAAGTTCAGTTCCCTTGGCAGTTTCAACAATCACTGCAAGATCAATCCAGCCGTCATTGTCGAAATCAATGGGCGTCAGTCCCCAGGCTGCCGTCACTCCGGTCAGGGAAACAGGAATGCGCTCGAAGCTTTTCCCTTCGACATTTCTCCAAAACGAAATGCCGGGCGCACCGTCATGCGTGACGGCGACGTCCATCCATCCATCCTTGTTGAAGTCGGCAATCGTCAGGCCGCGCGAGGCCGCGAGAGTTGGATCGGCGTAGAGACTCAGCTTCCGGAAAGCACCTTCACGCTGGTTCTCGTAAAGCTGAGGAACTCCCTGGCTGGTCGCAACAAGCAAGTCAACCGCGCGGTCGTTATTGATATCGGAGAGTACAGCTCCCCGCGTGGAAGTGGTTCCGCCAAGTCCGGTAGGCTGCGTCCATTCCGTGAATGTCGAATTGCCATTATTGCGCCATAGGATGCTGGGGGTCGATCCGGAAGCCGACGCTGATCCAGCTACAAAAAGGTCAAGGTCGCCGTCATGATCGAAGTCAATGAACATGACACCGGCCGGGCGATTCAGCGAGTGAATGCCGACAGTGTTCGTAACATCTTCAAACTTGCCATGGCCTAGATTGCGGAACAATATCACCTTGTCCGCAAGCGCAAAAACCAGGTCAGGCGAACCGTCATTATCAAAGTCTCCCACTGCGCACGACACGCCATCTCCCTGCATCTTCAGACCAGACTTCTCTGCCGGAATCGCTTCGAGGTTTCCATTCGCGGTCAGATGGAAAGCGTGCACACCGTCAGCATGTGCCATTGCTAGAATGTCCTTGCTGCCGTCACCCTCAAGATCAACAATGCAGGTCCCACCGCTCGCCTGCTTATTCTTGTCGGACGCCAAAGCATTCGCCGCTACAGGCACAAAGCTGACTGGTATCATCTCGCCGGGAGCAGGAGGCGGCGCGAGCATATCCTGCACGGTCGCATAGCGTCCCTGCTCGCCATAGGTCGAACTCATCAGCGTGCCAATCTTCGCCTGGGTAATGTCCTGAAAACGCTTCAAGTGTTCACGGGATTCATCCAGCTTCCCCTCACGCTGCAATGCGCGAGCCAGGCCAAACTGCGCAGATGCGTGAAGCGGCGCCACCTGAATCGCACGATTGAATTCAACGATTGCTTCATCATACTTTTTCAGGCTGAGGTCGATGTTGCCGATAAAATAG
>CAXTNK010000068.1:1913-12075 GCA_964245665.1 uncultured Acidobacteriaceae bacterium | reverse complement strand
AAATAGTGGATGTCCGGGTCTTCCGGATCGATCGCCAGGGCATGCTGGAAATCAGTGAAAGCCGCGTCCTGGTTGCCACTGCTCAGGTGCGTGACACCGAGACTGTACCACCCACGGAGACTGGCAGGATCGAGACTTACTGCCTTCTTTAAAGTCTCTTCTGCTTCCGTCAATTTGCGTAAGTACAGGTATGCGATTCCTTCATTGACCAGCGGTAATACTGAAGCCGAATCCTTGAGGTACGCCTGCTCAAATTGATGACGCGCCTTTTCTGGAAACTGCTGGTTCATATACGCGACGCCCACATTGTTCAGGCTCGCTGCCGCCTGCACGCTGCCAGAAGGCTCAGCGATAGACAGTCTCCCTCCGAACGGAATGAGAGACAAGGCTAGAATCGTAAATTGCAAAAGGCGGTTATTCGTCACGCTCGGATGGTAACGCAGGCTGGCGGCACTCCGCTCTCCATCTAAAGGTTGAGCATAACGGGCATTTTGGGTCGACACACAATCTATGCTCCCAATTCAAGCACAGACCATGCGTTCCGTAGGCCCGCACGCGTTAATCTATTGCATGAACCGATCGTGCAGAGGAGTAGAACGTGGACCAGTATATTGAGCGAGTTGTGGACCTGACCGACCCCGCGGACAACGATCTTTATAACTTGACCGTTGAAGACCTGCGGTCAATTCTCTTGCATTCAGCTGCACCTGCCGTCGGGGAAGTTCGGGGATCATTTGCTGTGCTCGCTCAGAGCGGAAAGACAGTTCGGATGGCGCGGTCTCTCGATCGGCCCATGCGGTATTTCCTCGCAAAACGTAGAGATGGTCCAGTCTTGATCGTTGCGGCACGCATCGACGAAATTCATGCTTGGCTTAAATCAGAAGGACTGCAGGGACAGTTCCACCCCAACTACACACGCATGGTTCCGGCACATCATGTTACCGAGCTTCAGCTTATTGGCTGCCCCGATCCGGACCCTGTCTATACCCGCTTCTTTACCCCTGCCATGGGGACGCTGCCACCGGATGTGGACCTGATCGGAAAGCAATACATCGCAGCCCTTGCCGAAGAGATTGCTCAGTGGATTGATCGCGTTCCTTCAACCGAACCGATCGGCGTATGTTTTTCCGGAGGCATTGATAGTGCAAGCGTCTTCCTGACTACTTACCATGTCATGAAGCAGCGCGGTCTGAATCTTGGCCGCCTGAAGGCTTTCGTCCTTGACCTTGGACAAGGGCCCGACGTGGAACAAGCCCGCGCTGCGCTGGATGCAGTCCATCTCGGTCTGTTCCTTGAAACCATTGAAGCTGACGCGTCTCAAGTCAATTCACGAGAAACTATTGCGCTCGTAGAGGACTACAAGGCACTCGATATTGAATCTGCAAGCATGGCCCTTGCTCTATGCAAAGGTATCCGCAGGCGTTATCCGGATTGGCGCTACCTGCTGGATGGAGATGGCGGCGACGAAAATTTAAAGGATTATCCGATCGAAGAAAACCCGGAGTTGACGATTCGGAGCGTAGTCAATAACTCCATGCTTTACCAGGAGGGCTGGGGCGTCGGCAAGATCAAACACTCGCTGACCTATAGCGGCGGTCTTAGTCGTTCCTATACGCGCACTTATGCCCCTGCTCATCGTTTCGGTTTTCGCGGCTTCAGTCCCTTCACCCGGCCTTCGGTCATTGCGGTCGCGGAAGCTATACCTTTTATCAAGCTGACCAATTACAACGTGACTTATCTGTACGATCTAAAGGGCAAGATCGTTTCGAGAGGTATCGAGGCACTTACCGGCATGAAGATGAAGGTCTTTGCCAAACGCCGTTTTCAACACGGTGCCCTGCCCGAAGCCTCACTGCGGCAGCACTTGCCATTCAGGGAAGCAGAGTATCGCAAGCATTTTCTTTCTATCTACCAGTGAAACTACCGGCAACTTATCCCGATAGCTCGCAGCTACGCGACCGATGGATTATCGAGAATCGCGGTCCGCGGAATCCTGTTGACCCATCCCTGCCGTATGCATTTTTCGTGGAAGACGAGTGTCTTCATGATGGAGAGGTCGGCCCGATCGCCACCATCTTTCTCACCAACCGCGAATGCCCATGGCATTGCGCGATGTGCGATCTCTGGAAGAACACCACCGTGCAGACGGTTCCTTCCGGATCCATTCCGCGACAGATTGAATATGCTTTGTCACGTCTGCCCGCTGCCCGTCAGATAAAGTTGTATAACAGCGGAAGTTTCTTCGACCCGCTCGCCATTCCAGTGTCGGATTATTCGGCAATAGCTTCGTTAGTCATAGATTTCGAGCGAGTCATCGTCGAAAGCCATCCGGCGCTCATCCGAAAACATTGTTTTGCCTTTGGAGGTATGTTGAGCGCAAAGCTAGAAGTTGCCATGGGTCTTGAGACGGTTCACCCGGTAACTCTTGCGAAGTTGAATAAGAGAATGACGCTCGATCAGTACCAGAATGCTGCTCACGAGCTTCATGCGAACGGCATCGACTTACGATCCTTTATCCTGGTGCAACCACCCTTTATGGCTCCAGGCGAATCCTTACAATGGGCATGCCGGTCTGTTGACTTTGCTGTAGCTTGCGATGCCACAGCTATTTCCCTTATTCCTACCCGCGAAGGTAATGGCACAATGGAACTTCTTGTTTCGAGCAAAGACTTTTCACCTCCTGAGTTAGCCGTCATTGAAGACGCACTGGATTATGGTTTATCACTGCACGCCGGTCGAGTATTCGTCGATCTGTGGGGATTAGACCGAGTTGCATGCGAAAGCTGCTGCCATATAGAACGTATTCAACGGATCCGGCAGATAAATCTCTCCCAGCAAATCGCTGATCGTATCACTTGTAGCCACCGCGCATGAATGAGACCTTCGACATCGCCGTCATCGGCTCAGGATTTGCCGGTTCACTGATGGCCATGATTGCAAAGCGATTGGGCTACTCAGTCGCGCTGATCGAAAAAGACAAGCATCCGCGAGTAGTTATTGGTGAATCCTCAACACCATTATCGAACCTTCTTCTTGAAGAACTAGCCGATGCCTATGACCTACCCATGTTGAAGCCGCTCGCCAAGTGGGGTACCTGGCAAAAGACTTATCCGGCAATAAGCTGCGGCCTGAAAAGAGGCTTCTCTTTCTTTCATCATGACTTAGACAATCCCGGTAACCAGGCACTGGACATCGAGAACCAGTTCTTCGTTGCAGCAAGTCCACATGATCAGATAGCTGACACACACTGGTTCCGCTCGGATGTGGATCAATTTCTAGTAGAGCAGGCACAATCGCTAGACGTGATCTACTTCGATGAGTTCACCGTCGAAGGGTGTTTGAGAGAGAAAGGGCTATGGACCATCTCCGGCAGGAAAGCTTTAACGCCGCTTTCAATCGACGCCAGCTTTATCATCGATGCGAGCGGCTCACGGGGCCTTCTCTATCGCATGCTTCGATTAGGCGAGGTTCCCATACACGAGTACCCCGCGACTTCTTCGCTCTACTGCCACTTCTCAGGCGTTGAAGGGTTTGGGAAGTTATGTGGACGCGACTTTACAGGTACACCCTTTCCTATCGATGACGCTGCCGTTCACCATATCTTTGATGGTGGTTGGCTATGGGTGCTTCGCTTCAACAATGGGTGGACCAGCGCAGGCATAGCTGCAACCGCAGAATTAGCCACCCGCTTAGAACTACACCACGGCGAAGCGGCGTGGCGCCGTATGCTCGATAAACTTCCGCTCGTAAAACAGCAATTCATAAATGCACAACCGGTAACTTCATTCACTTACCTACCAAGGCTTTCTTCCAACACCGATTCAATCAATGGCGACGGATGGACATTGCTTCCAGCAGCCGCCGGTTTCATCGATCCTTTGCTGTCTACAGGTTTTTCCTTGACGTTGCTTGGTATCCAGCGGCTGGCAATCGCTATGGGGGAAGCAGGTTCAGTGTCGAGTTTGAGTGGCCGGCTTGAAACTTATGCAAACCAAATAAGGAGAGAGCTCCAGGCCACCGCGAATCTCATTGGAAGCCTCTACAGCAACATGGACAATTTTTCCTTTTTCCGAACCATTTCCCTGCTTTACTTTGCTGCAGCCAGCTACTCTGAAACCGCACGACGGCTTGGAAAGCCGGAACTGGCGGATTCATTTCTATTAAGCAATGATCGCGTTTTTGCACCAGAGTTCATGCGCCTGCTGAGTCTCGCTCGGCAACAATTGAATGAATTGCAGCAAGCCGAAATGGAAGAAGCTATCTATAAGTTGATCGAAACATATGATGTCGCTGGTCTATGTAAGCGCCCTAAAGATAATTGCTATCCGGTGCTCGCAGACGACCTCTACGATTCAGCTCACAAACTTGGGGCGACGCCCGCAGAAATCGAACGACTTCTCTTCCAAAGTGGATTCGCTGCCCGCTAGTGCGAAGATGGAATTCGCGTCCAGATAATTGGCACGGAAGACGTCAGGCCTTTACCTTCCTCTACTAAGATTGACTGGTTGGGTTTAACATCTCGGATCGATTCTTTGCGACCATTCGGCCAGATGATCTCAAGGCTGAGTACTCTGCCCGGCTGCGGTTTTCCAAGTCCAAAGGTGAGTGGAAGTTCGCTCTGTGATAGATAACTCGAGCCCGACTTTACCATTTGCAACTGGTGCGATCCATTCGGTAGCCTGATCGACACCTTGGCCCCGATGCCGTCACGATTGGATCGCGTCCCGATTGTTTTAACTCGCAACATGTCATTGCTGTTCCCGTTATCATTGCGGAGAAGTTTCGCGGGCCCGTTAGAAGTTGTTATGACTAAGTCAAGATCGCCATCATTATCGAAGTCGAGATAAGCGGCCCCTCGACCTACAACAGGCTGCCGGAAGGAAGCACCGACCTTGTCGGAAACATCCTCGAACCTATCATTACCTTTGTTGCGAAAAAGCAATGGTTGCTCTGCATACTTGACGGAGGGTTGAAGGACACTGATATCATCCGCCACGTGACCATTCAGAGCTAGAACGTCAGGAAAGCCGTCCAGGTTGTAGTCGAAAAAGAAAGTGCTGAACGTAAGTGATTTGGCGGACGGAGTGCCCAAGCCAGCCTCCGGCGCCTTGTCCGTGAACAGACCACCGCCTTCATTGTGATAAAGAGCGAGACTCTCGTTGGTGAAGTTGCCTATGATCAGACTTTGTCGTCCGGACAGGTCGTAGTCTCCGGCATCCGCACCCATACCTGCACGTGCCTTGCCAGCATCGCTGAATGCGACTCCTGCGGCAAAAGCATTTTCACTGAATGTCCCGTCGTGATTGTTTCTGTAGAGCTTGTTTGCCTGCGTATCATTGGTGACCAACAGATCAGGCCAGCCATCATTATCGTAGTCGAGCATCGCAACACCGAGAGACTTGCTGCTCGCGTCCAACAACCCGGCCTTTGCTGTGACATCTTCAAACAAGCCGTTACCCTTATTGTGAAATAATCTGCCGCTCTGGCCCTTGTATAGTTCTGGAGTGCAATAAGACTTACTCTTACCGTCCATTGTGCAAAACTGATCTTTGCTTATAGACCAATCTACATAGTGGGCTACATATAGATCCAATTTGCCATCACGGTCATAGTCAAACCAGATAGCTCCAGTTGAGAATCCGGCATCTTTCACGCCACTTTTGACTGTTACATCCCGAAACTTACCCCCGCCAAGATTGCGGTAAAGATGATTGCCATCGATTGCGGTTACGTAGATATCGTCTCGTCCGTCATTATCAAAATCACCAATTGCGCATCCCATGCCATATATTTCTGTCGCAATGCCGGAGTCGCGTGTTATATCGGTAAAGGTACCGTCATGATTGTTGTGATAGAGAGCGGCAGTAGATCTATTCTTCTTGTGATCAGGCCAGTCCATAGAGTTGACGAAAAGTATGTCCTGCCAGCCATCGCCATCGTAATCGATAGCACAAACACCACTTCCCATAGTCTCTGGAAGATACTTCTTACCAAAAGCTCCGCTGTTATGTTTGAAACGGATTCCCGCTAGCTGTGACACGTCCGTAAAGTGCACTGGACCCGACGGTCTATCCATCTGAACGTCAGATGTTTTCTTACCAGGCGCGCCTGCAACCGGTGCTGCTACCGGGCCCGATTGGACCGACTCAACCTGAGGCCCTGCTGTCCGTAATTTGCTGCAGCCAGAAATTAATAAGCTGCCAAGCACGGCAACGTAGAACAGACAGAATGTGCGATTCAACAAGGGAGCCCCTTCAAAGCGTTAAGCAAGAACATTACTAAGCAATAACTTGGGTCGACGGGAGAGCGCCTCGGGAAAGTGGCTAACGAGCGGAGCTATCCACTAGCATGCTTTGCTGCATGCCTCTCTCAACGCGTCCCTTGCGTGAACTCATCCACATCTCAAGCAGCAACGCAGGCGGCCCGACCAGGAACAAAGCATAGAGCGGCGCATATATGTTGCTATGAAGTCTAAGTATCATTTCCACTGCAGCTACGCAAAAAACAACCGAACATTGACCTGCTTTGGATCGTACCGTCGTCTTTGGATCCGTAATCATAAAAAATATGAAAAGTTGATACTCGGGTCCGGTAATCGGTGAAAGTTCTGATAGGACTGGATCGCCAACGATATGCGCACGCAGGACCGCGAAGGCAAAGAAAGATAATACATAAGTGGCGCAAATATGAAAGCGGCGAAGCCTCCAGATAATGGCAGAACCAAGGCACCAGATCACGGCCATGGCGCCGAGGTTATTGCCCCATTGAATGCTCAGCGTCGTCACCTGTTCCGAGGCCAGGACAAGAATGACGCAGATGGCAAAATTTGATGGGTTGAAGATGTGCCGATTCTTGATACGGATAACATACTTCGAGGTGATTGCAATTGCGGCGCAGAGAGCATACGGCCAGAATGCCGGCGAACGAAGAAGTATACCAACACTAATGCCACTAATATACGCGCTGGCAACGTTCGGCCACTTGCCGACAAATATCTTTCCCAGCATCAGTTCGAGGACGATGCTGGTACAGATCGCAAGCAACGTCCGTTCGAAGCTCTCAAGAATCCCGAACGAAAAATGACCAATCAGAAGGATGACTGTAATGAAGACAGGAGGAACAAAACGGTTCTCGAGACTGAAGATCTTTCGCCATCTTGTGGGTGGCATTCCAACCGGTGACGCATTTGAAGTTATCGCGATTGCCTGGGCGCTCATTCCGGCTCCTTCACAAAGTTGACCTGTCCAATCTTCCAATTCCCTAGCGACTGAATCTTACCAGATGGCCAGCGGACATCGATCTGCTCAATTTGGGGTTTAGCGCCGAGACCAAAATGAATCCGACTATCGTTCTGTGCGGCGAAGCCACAGCCGCCTGCAATCTGCTGCACCTGTTCCTGACTATTCCAATGAATGGTCACTTGCGCGCCGATTGCGCTGCGATTACTCTTCGTGCCTTCAAGCGAAAACTCGATCCACTTATTCTTGGATGTCACCGTATTCTTATAAAGCAGCACTGGCCCTCGCTGGTTGGCGACAACTATATCGAGCGCACCAGTATTGAAAAAATCGGCCATGGCGACAGCGCGTCCGTCGTAGGTATCGCTCACGCCAACTGCCTGCGCGACATCTACAAACTTACCAGCCCCATCGTTGAGCCAGAGGTGTTTTTGCTGGTAGCCGGAATGGCTGCGATTGTCGACAGCCGGCCAATGATCGGCGTCTGAGATGATGCTGGCATTGCCGCCGGCTACTTTAGCAAAGTCGTACCAGTAGCTCTTCTTGCGATCAAGAGAGACGTAGCCATTCGTCAGATAGAGATCTAAATTACCATCGTTGTTCAAGTCACCGAACTGCGCACCAAAGCTCCATCCCCCGAGTTCTACACCGAGATCGCGAGCCATGTTCTCGTAGTGCACGCTAGTGTCTTCCGATCCCTCTTTCGGCACCCATAGATTGTTGCCTTGAATTAGGAATCCATCTTCAGAGATATTAGAGACATACACGGCGTACTTACCCTGGTTGAAGATGTCTCCCACCGCAACATTCATGCCGCTCTTGGGAGCAAAACCTACGCCACTTTTCGAGCCCGCCTCATGGAAGCGCTTACCATCATTTAGATATAGCTCGGAAACACCATAGTCGTTGGCGATGAATAGATCAGGATGTCCAGTCCCGCGAAGGTCAGCAGCGGCCGAAGCGAGCGCCCAGCGACGACTGCTAATACCCACCTTCTCACTTACCTCTTCAAAGTGACCATTCCCCAGGTTATGAAATAGATATTTTCGGCCGCCGTTTTTGGCATATTCAAAACTGTCCGGCATCATCCTGGTCGACTTGAGATGCCACAGGTCGACATTCTCCGCATAGTAGCCGCCAACAAAAAGATCAAGCAGACCATCTCCGTCGTAGTCGAACCAGACTGCAGTGTTTGCATTTATCCACGGCGGCAGACCAGCCTGATCACTCACGCGGGTAAATCCGTGGCCATGGTCATTGTGGAACAATTCCGGCCTGCCCCACTTGATCAGGAAAAGATCTTCATAGCCGTCGTTATCGTAGTCTCCCCACACCGCACCCATCGACACACCGGTGCCAGGTTGATTCACATCCGCAATGCCAAGCCGCGGCGCCACGTCGCGAAATGTTCCGTCGTGCATATTACGGTACAGCCTATTATTCGTACCATAGGCACTGTCTGTGACATAGATATCGGGCCATCCATCTTTGTCGAAATCCACGACCGATGCGGATGCACCCATCGATGCAACCTCCGGCATGATCGGATTTAGTTTTGCATCCAGAACAGGCGCCTGATGCACAAAGTCAATACCCGCGGCATGGGAGACTTCCTGGAGATAGAAGCCGTGGCGCGCCAGGGATGCGTTCTCGTCCAGAGCGACGGCGTTGGCCTGGTGGCGCCTGGCATTTTTTCGATTGATGAAAAGAGGTATCGCGAGTAAGCCGACAAATACAATTGCCAACAGTAGACGCAATAGACTTTTGTATTTCACTGGCCGGCCCTGTTCCTGGCTTGAGACAAGCGATCTAACGCGTCTTTAAAAGTATGCGGAGTAATGTATCTTGTCTGATAGGTTTTCCAGTCTTCCGGGTGATGCTGATAGACCCAGTCCTCTTCGAAGCGTCCCGGCGGCGCATCATAATCCCGACGCGCATGATGCGGATATGGCAGCACTGTCTGCGAATAGGATGAGTTATAGTCGCCGTCCTTGATCCAACCGTCTCCCGCGATAACAAAATCTCGCACCCAGCCTTCAGGCGGTGGTGGAGGAACTGCAAAGCGCAATGACATTTCGTCGCCGGCATTCATAATTACGTAGCGATCGTCGATGCCGGCCAGCAACTCGCGCACATCTCCAAAACGCGTGTAGTAGCCTTCGAGATCGCGCCAGCGCTGGGCTGTTCCAGCTAAGTTGTTATAGTCCGGAATTTCCGGCGACGATTCATTGGCCTGGTGAATTGTCGAGAAGCCGCGATAGTGAAGATCCGCAATTGCGGCCGATAAGCGCTGGATCTTCATTGGCAAATCAGACTTACCCTGCGCCCACTCAATCTGATCCCAGTAGACTTCAAGATTGGTGCGCAGACGCACGCGATGAGGTATGCCAGGCAAGAACACACCACTAAGATCGACGAGGCATATCTTGTTGCGACCCGCCGGAAATCCGAGGTTCGGTTTCGCCACTCGCCAGCCACCATGTCCATCAGATACTTCCAGGCTGAGCCATTTCGGCTTCGGGGCGCTCCCTTGGCTCATCGCAATATTTACTGATGAATCCGACGGATGAAGCCAGCCCTTTGCGATGAGATAGACCGGCGAAGCTGTTGGCAAGTTCTCCGGTAGTTCTATTTCTACATAGTGATCGCGAGTCACACCTTGATATTGACCTCGTCCGAAGTTATCGAGATAGTTCCCATCCAACTTAGTCACAATGGAAGTAACATCGTCGCCATTGTCATCTATTGCCCGAAGGATTGGCTGAGGCGTGGCCACCTCCGTAACCGTAAGCTTCACCGATGGCACATCAAAGCGTTCATCGGTGAAGACCTCCGTCGCGGCAGCATGGTCAACGGTCATCAATGCAATGGAATCGTAGTAGTACGTCTCCCATAACTCGCCGGTGATCCGCAGGTCGTAGTAG
>CAXTNK010000068.1:0-1903 GCA_964245665.1 uncultured Acidobacteriaceae bacterium | reverse complement strand
CGGCTGATCTTATACCACTCTTCTGTCGCCGCTATCTTTGCGGAACCCAGCGCATTGATGCGCAAACCGATCGCAGATCCCCATGGCACAGAATCCTTGACGAAGCTCATCCGGTGACCATCCCACGCAAATAGAAATGGACAGGAACCTTTAAGTCTCTGCTCCGTGACAATCTGTTGGTCCGCTTTGAGATTAAACTCTGCCCGCACTGAACCATTGGGCCACAAGATGCGCGCTACATCAGCCTCTTTTGCCTCTCCCAACCCGAAGTGCAATACGGGCCCATCGATCGGCTGCTTTTGTGTCAGCAGTCCAGCGCGAATCTCTATCTCACCACCAATCCCGAATGAATTAATTCGCTGGTCCCCCGTCGCCACCTTTGCACGAGGACGAATGGTCTGCCAGTGATAATTCTTGGTTCCATGATTGGCCGCAGAGAAGAGTTTGCCGTCTTTTGTAAGTCCGACCATGGCAAGCCTGCCGTCGTTCTTTAAATCTGCGAGCGAAATATCGCGTCCTGAAACCGTCTGCGGCAGAAGCTCAAAATTGCCGTGGTCATCCTGCAGCCAGATCAACGAGTTTCGCTCTGTACCAGCCGACGTAAGCAAAAGGTCGACCGCGCCATTGTTATCGATGTCTGCTGCGTACAGACGTAGTTCCCCTTCAAGCTGGCCCTCCCTACCAGGAACCTGCACAAGCTGACGCGTCGACCAATTCTTTCCATCGTCCCTGGTGAAGACACTCAAGATCGTGCCATCTGCTTTTGCAGCAATCAGATCAATCACGCCTGCATCGCCAACATCAGCGGCGGTAATTGCTTTCACCGCCTGAATGTTAGTAGGAGACAACTCCATGAATGTGCCGGATCGCTGGTTGATAAAGATATGCAGAAGGCCGGAGCTATCGATCATGGCAGCATCAGGATTGCCATCTCCATTCAGATCGATCCAGACCAACTGCTGAACGCCTGTGACCTCCTCGAAGGGATGCATTGTCGTGAAAGTGCCGTCGCCGTTATTCCGGAGAAGGAGCGGTGAGCCGGATGGTACGCTCAGCAGGATATCCAGGTCACCATCGGCTTCGATATCAAGCGCCCACGCGCCGGAGTAGTTCGCATTCAATATTGCCGCAGGCAGTTTGGTCGCACTCGATACATCGCTGAATTGTGCAGGCGAATCCTGCCGATAAAATCGAACGCCCCCTGCACCTGCCAGTACGAGATCGGTCTTGAAGTCATAGTTAAAATCAACGGGTAAGATGCCCTCGGGAGAAGGTTGCGCTTTTCCGCTGCCCGATGGAAAAGGCAGGCTTGCACCATCCGCCAGTAACAGGTGAGCATCATTCGCCTGGGCAGTTACGGGCGGACCATCGCCGTTAAGCTGCAGTGCGCCGGCCCAGCTCCACACTTCGTTGTTAGCGCTGCTTAGACTGGTGGAAGCAAAGCTGATGCCGGCATCCGCAGGCGCAGGACGAGCAGATGGGTTGGCAACTCGAAGCAGCTGCGTCATTGGTTGAGCACCCTCACCCGGCTGCGACTTCAAGTCGGAAAGATCATCGCGAAATGCCGGCACCCGCATCAGTACATTCCGCAAAAAAATAGAACGCGTAGCGGCTGGACGAGGATCGGCATTCGCAGCGGCCGCCTGCAGTTGAACCAGCTGCTGCTTCGCCTCGGGTGGCCATTCTGCTGCATGCTTCCCAATCAATGCCACCGCCTGTTGCAAGGCATGCGCATCCCCTCGCTTGGCAGCCACGCGGGACACTTCAAGGAGCGCGGCCAGGTTGCCCGGATCGACTGCCAGAATCTGCTGCATCAATTGCTGGAAATGCTCATCACTGCCGGGATCACCCTGGCGATCGATCTCTGAGGCAAGGGCATAGATCGCACGAAGATTCCGTGGAT